>JBGGMJ010000212.1:0-74414 GCA_041288095.1 Myxococcota bacterium | reverse complement strand
GGCGCCGACGAGCGCTTCGCCCAGCGGCGAGGAGGGGGTGACGATGTCGATGGTCTCGGCTCCGAAGGTGATGCGCTGTCCACCACCGCCGGGCGCGATGAAGACGCGGCGTTCACCATGGGCATCGGTAATGCGTACCAGCGCCGAAGCGGCGACGGCGGCGTCACCCGTGAACGCGATGATCGGCATCGCCGCGACCCGGGCGCGCTCGGCTTCGATGGCCTGTACCCGCATGGCTTGACCGCGCGCGATGTACGACATCTCGGTCGAGCGCATGTCTTTGTCGCTCTCGGCGCGTGATTCCTCGTGGGTCGCCGCTTCCTGGGACGACTTTTGGGCGTCCATGAGCGCTGCTCGCGTGGCGTCAAGCGCTTCGAGAATGCGCTTTTTGATCTCGGCCTTGTCCACCATGGGGTCTCATTTGCTACAAGCGCTGCCCGATGTCGACCTTCGCCCGCGCTCGTGACCTGGCGCCTACCTTCGCGCTGTCTCCCGAGCGGGCTCGCTTGCTGATGGTGCTGGCTACCCTGGTCGCGACGGTGCTGCCCCTTTGGACGGTGCGCTATGTGCCCGGCACCGACCTGCCGAGCCACCTGGCGATCGCGAACATCCTCGCGAAGCTCGTCATGGGCGACCCGATTGCGACGCAATACTACGCCGTCAACATTCAGCCGTTTCCCTATTACCTCGTCTACGTCGTGTTGGCGCCGCTCGTCGCGCTGTGTGGTCCGTTCATCGCCGCGAAGCTCTTCTGTAGCTTCGTCGCGGTCGCCACCGTCCTCGCCGCCGACCGGCTGTTTCGCGTTTTGGCGGCCCCCTGGTGGGCTGGTGCCGCGGCGGTGTTCCTCACCTACGGGATGATCTTCTTCTGGGGCTTCCTGCCGACGCTCGTCGGCGTCCCCGTCTATCTCTTCGGGCTGGCCGAGCTCGTGGCGTTGGCGCGCGGTCAGAAGCGGTCCGCGATCGCGGCTGCCGGCGCCGGCCTCCTGCTCATGCTTACGCACATCGCCCTGGCCATTCCATGGGCTTGTGCCCTCGTGTCGATGTGGATGACGCGTGACCGCCGTGTCGTTCGCGCGAGTCTCATGGTCGGCGCCGCGAGCGTCGTGCCTCTCTTGCCGATATTGGTCACTCGCTTGATCGCGCGGCACGAGACCCATCCGTTCAGCGTGCAGTACGAAGACTTGTCGATCTTCTGGCGCCACGTGGTCGCGCAGTTCGGCGTCTTCGACCGCGGCGCGGGGCTCGCGTCCCACGTTGCGTTCGTGGGCGGCGCGGCGTTGCTGGCGATCATGCAGGAGCGTCGTGGCGGCGTGCGGGCACCTGTCGTGCGCATGATGCGTGCGTTCGCGGCGCTGACCGTTCTAGCGTACGTCGCGACGCCGATGGCGATGGAGGCGGGTGGCGACTTCATCTGGGCCTTCAATGTGCGGCTGTTTTTCGTCGCGGAGATCGGAGTGCTCGCGCTCTTGACCCTGGACCGCGACGGCGCGCCTCGGTGGCGTGAGCTCGCTCAGCCTCTGCTCGTCGGCACACATGTCGCCGCGATGCTCGCGTTCTTCTCCGACTATGATCGCGAAGTGCGTCATGCGGAGCCGGTGCTCGCGGCGATCCCCGAGGGGGCTCGGCTCGCGGTTGCTTCGCGCGATGGTCGCTTCGCCGAGGCTTGGGCGCCGCAGCTCCTGCACATTCACGGCTACTATTTGGCGACGCGCGGTGGTTATGACGGCGCCGTCTTCTCCGGTAAGCACATTCCCATCGAGGCTCTGACGCCTTCCTGCCGCGGCAACATGGAAGCGCCGCGGGCAACGGATTGCGAGTATCTCTTCGCCGAGGGCAGCTCCGTCGAGAAAGCCGTCGCGATGTGTGAGCCGCTGGTGGTGTCGGGCGCCTTTGCGCTGGTTCGCGATTGCGTCGACTACGGCAACGCGAAGGCGACGACCTTCTTGCCGCGCCGACCCGGCACGTAAGGGTTTCCGCCAGCCGCGACGACGACGTATTGTTTGCCGTCGACGCCGATGTAGGTGATCGGGTTCGCCATCGCGGACAAGCCGTCGGGCAGCTCGAGCTCCTTGAGCACGCGACCGGTGTCGCTGTCGATGACGCGGAACAGTCCGTCCCCCGTCGCGCCGATGAACAACAAACCGGTCGCCGTCGCCACCGAGCCACCGATGTTGGTGGTGCCCGGCTCGTAGGTGGGGTCCGCGAGCTTGGCCGCGAGAAAGTCGTCACCCTCGAGCAACGACTCGATGGGCGCGTTCGACATGAGGCTCGCGTGTCGCCGGAAGTTGCCGAAGGGCTCGAGCCCGCCGTTGGGCTTCTTGCCCCAATGCACCTTGCCGGTGTCGATATCGACGGCAATGAGGCTCCCCCATGGCGGCTTGGTGCAGAACAGCAGCGTCTTGATGCGCTCGTTGCCCTTCACGATGAAGAGGGAGCGGTAGGTGCCCCACGCGGACCCGCGCATCGGCCGGTAGCCCGACTTCCCTTTGCCGCGCTCGTCCACCGACTCTCTCTCGTAGTCTTCGCGCGCGAGCAGCCGGGCGTAGAACGACCAATGCGACTGATTGACGTAAAGCAGGCGTCGCACCGGGTCGAAGCTCATCCCACCCCATTCGAGGCCGCCACCGGCACCGGGGAAATGCAGGCTGCCTTTCATGCCCTTGTCCGCCGTAGCGGGCGTGAAGACGCCGTTGTAATAGAAGTCCTTCTTCTGCGCCTGACACGACGGGTGATCCCAGGTGACGTCGTCGATGGACGCGGCGTCGGGATGCAACCGCCACGGCGCGGGAGGGAAGGGCTGGGCGCGCGCCACCTGCTCGTCGGGAGCCGCGATGCTGGGTGCGGTCGCGTCGCCGTTCTTGTGCGAGCGCGCCGTCACGTCGACCATGCTGGGCTCGTAGCCCGGCAGCCATTCGCCGGTCCGCCGGTCGACGAAGAAGACGAACCCCATCTTCGTGCCCTGGACGAGGGCGGGGATGCCGCGGATCGTCGTGAGGATGGGCTGCGCGGGGATGTCGAAATCCCAGACGTCGCGATACACGAGCTTCTTGTGCCAGGCGACGCGTGGCCGTGCGTCTTTGGCCCCGAAGTCGATCGATCGCATGTCGAGCGCGACGATGCTGCTCGCGTAGTCGTCGGCGCCGGCGCGTCGCGAGGCGCTGTGATAGTCCGGAGAGGCGTTGCCGGTCGGTAGATAGACGTGGCCAAGCATCGGGTCCATCGCGAGCGCGGTCCAAGCATTGGGCGTGCCTTGGGTGAAGCCGTCTCCGGCTGCGTCCCAGACCCACAGGCGCTTGCCTGTCGTCGCGTCGTAGCCACGGACCGCGCCGCTCGCGACGTCGAGCTTGTAGCTATCGCGGACACCACCTCCGATGACCAGCATCGCTGACTGCTCGAGCGGATATACCAGCGGCGCGGTCGCGACGTAGTACTCGAGTGCTTCGGGCTCGGCCTCGGCGCGCAGGTCTTGCTTGAGATCGACCACGCCGGCCGTGCCGAATTCGTCGCAGGCGCGGAGCGTCTTGGCGTCGAGAGCAAAGAGACGGCCGTCGATCGTCGCCGAGTAGATCTTGTGACGGCACGCGGCTTGGGGAGCTTTCTCCGCGTCCAACCAGTAGCTCACGCCGCGACACTTGTAGTTCTCGCCGTCGGTCTTCGCGGGAAGCTCCGGGTCGAACGTCGCGAGCTCCTGGAGCGGGTTCCCCGCCGGCGACTTGCTGCCCCGGAGCTTCCAGACCTGATTGAAGGCGCTACAGCCGTAGAGGAAGTCTTCGCCGTCGATGATCACGTGAATCGGCGTCACCGAGGTCGCGTACTCCTTGCCGTTGAAGGCGTCGGGGACCTTCTGCGTCCACTCGAACGAGGCGACCTGCTGCAAGCGCGCGACGTTCGCCTTCGTGATCTGGGCGGCCTCCGAGTAGTGGTGGGCCATGAAGAAGTGGCCACCCGGCTCGACGCCCAGCGGGCCGCCGTACTCCGGCCAGGTCGACAACGTGCTGCGGCACGAGGCGAGCAAAAGGACGAACGCGATAACGGGGGGACGCAAGCGCATCTAGAGCTCCAGCGCGGTGAGAGACTCCGCGAATGCCTGGGCGCTCGCGGGCCGCGCGCCGGGATCCTTGCCGAGGCACTGCATGAGGAGGGCTTCGAGGCCGGAGTGAACGGGCTTGCCTAGCTTCGCCGACGGCGGTGTCGGCGGAGTGTGCAGGTGGTGCGCGCAGATCTCGACGACGGTCTTGCCTTCGAAGACGGTGTTGCCCGCGACCATGAAGTAGCCCACCGCGCCGAGAGCGTAGAGGTCCGACTGCGCGGTAGCGGGCTCGCCCTGAATGAGCTCCGGGGCAAGGTACATCGGCGTGCCGACGACGCTGCCGACCATGGTCAGCTCCGGCGAAGCCGCGTCGTTCACCTCGCGCACCAGACCGAAGTCGAGCACCTTCGCGAAGTCGGCGATGCCGCCGCGCTCACCGAGGATGATGTTGGCCGGTTTGATGTCGCGGTGGATGAGACCGCGAGCGTGTGCTTCAGCGAGAGCGCCGGCGACCATCGCCAAGATGCGAGCGACGCGCGCGGCGGGCTGGGCGCCCTCCGTCTCGACGATCCGCTGAAGCGTCGTGCCTTCCAGGAGCTCCATGGCGTAGTAGAAAACGCCATCGGGCGTGCGGCCGTAGTCGTAGATGGTGATGGTGTGCGGATGCGTGAGCTGCGAGGTGAGCTGAACCTCGCGCTCGAAGCGTTTGACGGCGTCGCTCCCCGATCGCCCTTCCTGGAGAAGCTTGATGGCGGTGGGACGGCGGAGAAGCGCGTGTGAGGCGCGGTAGACCGTGCCCATGCCACCCTCGCCGAGCTTGTCGCCGAGGGTGTACTGGCCGAGCTTGCGCGCCTGCACTATTTCTCTGCGCAGGCCGTGGATGACCGACGACAGCGTCGCGCACACCGCCACCGAGAGTGCCCAGAGTGCGCAGGTGGCGATACCCATGCGGACGTTGCGCTCGAACGCCGCGTCGTGGAACGGGAACAGCGGCCCGAGGAGGATGGTGATGCCGATGATCACCCCGAGGATGGCCGTCCGCTGGCTGCGACTCGGGACGAGGGCCGATCGCAGCACGAAGATCATGGCCGTGGCGTAAACCGCTATAACGGAAAAGCGGTCCTGCGTGGTCTCGCGGGCGGCGGTAATCGCGCCGGCGGCGGCGCCCGTCAGGTCGGGCATGTTGTCGCGCGCGAGGAACTGGCCCATGAACATCAGCGCGAGGCTCGAGCCCACGAGGCTGACCGCTTCGAGAATGCGCAGGAAGCCGGTGCCGCGGGGCTTGCGGCAGAGCAGCCATGTGGCCAGGGGAAAGAAGCACCCGGCGGCCTGGACGTAGAGCGCGGGGCCCAGGAGCTGAGCGGGGCTCGCCAGGGCGAGGACCGACACGATATGCACGACGCAGCCGAGCAGCGACACGTCGAGCGCCACGACGCCGAAGAGCCGCAGGCGGTCGGTCAGGTTCTCGTCGGACGCCGTCGAGTCGGTCACCAGCGGTTTCTAGGCACCGACATCGAACCGATGCAACGACGGCGTTCCCGAGTCAGCTCGCGGCGACTTGCTTCTGCGAGCGGCTACGCGCGGCCTTGCGACGCGCGTTCTTCTTGGCCGTGCCTGCCGCCGTCTTCTTTTGCGTTACCGGGACCTTCCGGGTCGAAGCGGCGGCGCTCCGGCGAGATCTCACGAGGCGAGGGATGGTGATCGCCGCCGAGGTCAGCGCCAAGAGCCCCACCCCCAGCAGGGTGCTCCGAGGAGAAATGAAGGAGTAGCCGAACATCGTGTGGCCTTTCGTCGAGGCCCTGGCGCCGGGTGGCCCAGAACGGGGCCAATGTGGCTGCTCAGAGCGCGTTGCTCCGAGGGCTGCAGGCGCTGTGCCAGGGCTACGACCAAGCTGCTCGCAGGGTCATGGCGTTCGTCAGGAAAAGGTCGAGCTGGTGAACCTTGAGCCGCCGGCTATTCTCGACGAGCACCTGGTCGCCGATGTTCTCCACGGTGAAACGCTGGTCCTTCAAACGGATGAACGCGCCACGCGTTTTGGCGTTCATGAAACGCCGCAGCTCGCCTTCGTCGCCGGACGTTTGCAGCACGTAAGCTTCGGAGAAGGCCTGATCTTCAGGGAAGTTGATGTCCTGTCCTCCGAACAGCTTTCCCAGGCCGTCGAAGAGGGCGATCTGCCGGCGGGCGAAGAAGGGCGGTGCCGCATGGCCGGGAGTCCGCAAGAGGCAGAGCGAGCGGCGGTTGGTGCGCCGGTTCTTGCCGCTCCCGCTCACGTAGCGAAAATCGCAGAGGACGAGCTCGATGCCGTTGAGTGTCCCGCGGATCACGTTGTCGATGCGTTGGCTCCGCCCGCGCGACAGGGTCTTGAAGGGAACGCCGCCGAGCATGCCGGTGTCCGTTTCAGCGAACTCGAAGCGACGGCTGGTCGCGAACGCCCGCAACGCCTCGGTGCGTCTCTTCTCCAGGAAGTGACCCAAAACGATGAAGCCGATGACCACGGCGACGATCAGCATGGTGACCATGGCGGGGTTGAACGGGAACGAGTCGCTCATGATGCTGCGTTGCCCGTGACGCGCCACACGAGTCAAGTCGTGCCGGCCGCTCCCTGACCCTTCCACAGAGGCGCAACCTTCCGGCTCCTCCCGCCGAAGCTCAGCTCGGGCCCAGGACCCTGGGTCCGACGCATGCCAATTCCCTCGATTGAGTCCCTTGGCCGCCCGTCCGGCGCGGCGGTGCGTGTCGACGTCCCCATGTCGACCGTTCCGGGCGGCTCGCCGCGTGTCGGCATGTCGACACGCGCGCACGCCCTGGCCGTTGGCGGCGCCCCCAATGCCGGGCTCACGCTCCCCGAGCCCCAGCCGTTCGTGCCCGATCCGTCGATGGCACACAGCCCAGCGCTGCTGGTCAACTACACCGATTGGGTCCGCGACTTCGACGCCGTCACCGAGCGCGGGACCGCGGCGCGTGCCTTTCGCGAGCTGACCATCGCCCTCTACGAGCGGACCCTCGAAGGACCGCGTGGCGAGAGAGGCCTCGCGGACTTCAACACCAAGCTCGCCGAGCTGCGACGTCATCTGTGCGCTGGGGACGCGCCGGTTTGCACCTTGCCCGAGCGCGTGAACGACGACCTCGAGATGCAGGCTATCGCGGATGTGCTCACGAGCCCGGCCGTCATCGAAGCGATGCGAGCGCGTTACGGCTTCGACGTCCAGCCGGTCACCTTCTTGAACTCCCAGCGCACCTTCGACCTCCTGATGAGCCGGCGCGTCGAGACGGATCGGCGCACCGTCGCCGTCTGGGACATGCGGCCGCGCGAAGTGCACACGACTTTCGCGACGCCGGTCCAGCGCGGACTCGATTCGTATCGGGCGAGCATCGAGCGCGGCAGCTTCCCCGGGGTTTTCGCGATGGGCCGCGAAGGAGTCGTCGTCGACGATTGGTTGTTACGTGACCGCGCCATGGCGTTCGCGCACACCTGGAAACGCTCGATTGACATGAACAGCGGCGAACCGCTCGAGCATCCCATCTCGGATGCGAACGATCTTCAGTACCGCCGCATGCGCGAAGAGCTGCGCGGCGAATTCGACGCCGCCTACGAGCGCCTCCTCCCGCGCGTCGCTGGAGACGCCGAGGTGCGGGCGCGCTTCGAGCGAGAGCGCGCGGCCGGCGACTATCCAGCCGAGGTTTACCAGCACGTCGCCTACCCGCACTTGCGAGAGATGGCGCGTCTGCAGAGCAGCTTCTACGTGCTTGCTTTGGCGGAGCGGCCGGACTCTAGCGCGCGGCAGATGGCCCTCGAATCGATGCTGACGCTGCAACGTTACACGCCAGCGTGGCGTTTCTTGCTCACCGAGCTGGCCTCGCAATCGCAGCCGATCTTCGCGCGCGCCGCCGTCATCGACCAGATGGCCGATCCGGTGCTCGCTTTCACCTACGTCGCCGAGCAGCTCAAGGCGATCCTGGGTGACGACGTCTACGCGAGCGAAGCTCTCTACGAGCGGATGAGCTACGCCGTTCTGGCGGACGAGCTGTTCGAGCCACGCTACCTTCGCGAGTACCAGCCCGAGATCCATCGCGAGCTGCTGCAGAGCGACGGTTCGCTGCGTCGCGTCGCCGACCTACCGCGCGCCGATCAGGTCCGCCTCCTTCGCCGCTACATGGTGAACGCCGACGGCACGACGAGCCCGACCGGCGTCGTGCGCATGCGCTCGGTGCTCACGACGCGCATCCGTGAAGACGATCTGCGGCACTTGGCTGGTGTCATTCATCGTGCGAGAGTGCCCCAACGCTGATGTTGGGCTACGCCTACGACGAACCGGGTCTGTCGCTGGTCGCGATGCTGTTGGGCCGCGCCGAGCAAGTGGACTACGCCAAGCTGGTCTCCGTCATCCACGAGTTCGGCGACCTGGCGCAACGGCGCACCGACCGTGACGCCCACGTCCTCATGTACGTCGGCAACAGCGGTCCGCCGAGTAACAACCACCGGCGGGCCATCGCGGGCGGAGCCGATCGCTTCTCGCGAATGCGCTTCGCCTTCGTCTCCGAGTCCACGATCGCACGCGGCGTCAACATGGCGATTCAGCTCCTCGCTCCGGCACGCGCCGGTGTCGTGCGCTCGACGCACGCCAGCATCGATGACGCCCTTATGTGGTTCGAGTCGGAGCTGTCGGGGAGCGGCGTTCTGTTGCGGTCGCTGGTCGAGCGGGCGCGGGCCGGCAAAGCTCCTTAAGCGCGACGTCCGGTGAGCAGCTCGTATTCGGCCCGAACCCGTCCGGGTGTGCGCACGTCGATCAACATGGTGAGGATGATGACGCCGGCGACGGCGATGCCACGGATGGCCACTCCGCCAAAGTGGACATAGAGCGCGGCCATGATCACGCCCGCTTCGCGGATCGCCAAGCTGACCAGGGTCGGCGTCAGCGACTGCCGCAGGTAGGCTTGGAGGGTCTCGGGTTGCCCGATCTTGGCGCGCATCAATCGCCCCATCGCGGGACCAACGATACCGAGGACGGCGGCGCCACCGAGGAACATGAAGACCATCTCCGGCGCCATGGGTTGCACCGGCACGAGGTACACCAAGACCGCGAAGACCATGGCCGCGCCAAAGGGTAGAGCGAGCGACAAGATGAGGTGGGTCGTGGCCGTCGAGCTGGTGTTGGTCATCGCACACCAGTGCTACACGGAGTCCACGCGTCGTGCTAACTCCAACGCATGGCAAAACAATGGCCACCCTCCGGGTACCCGGTCCTCGAAGGTTTTCAGGAGCTCACGGCGGAGTGGGCCTTGACGCTGCCCGAGCCGATGGCGCGCCGCATGGAAGACGAGAACCTGGTGTTCTGGCGCCCGGGCTTCACCATGTGGATCTCGGCCTGGGGCGAGGGCGAAGAGGAGCAGTCGCGGCAACGCCGGCTCAAGGGTTTGAAGCGCGAAATGGATCCCGACGGTAGGGTCGTGCTCAACAAGGACGACGGCGATATTGCGTACTTCGCCTACCGTCTGCGGGACGTCGGGCCCGAAGGTAACGTCGAGAGCTTGAACGCTTTCGCGGTCAGCGATGTGGGCCACCTGCAGATGAGCATCTACTTCGACGACACCGCCGACGAGGCGAAGGCTCTCGCGCTCGTCGACAGTGTACGTTTCGCCGGGAGTGAGCCGGGCGAGTCTGGCGAATAAGGTCAGGTCGCCGGCATGGTTCCGAGAATGCCCTGAGCTTTGGCGAGGTGCTCCTGCACTTGGCGGCGCATCTCCGTCACCGTGTTCTTCAAGGTCATGTTGTCGATGTTCGGCAGGATGTCATTGTCGATCATCCGCAGCGCCTTGGTGTGACCGTCGACCTGCGCCTGCATGTACATGCGGTCGAAGACCGGGCCGGCGGTGGCTGTCGACATCTTACCGACGAGGTCGGCGCTGTCGCGCTTCATGGCCGTCGAGGTCGCGTTGTCCAACATCGTCATCTTCTGCTCGATCACGATGGTCGAGACCTTGGCGAGGGCCTCGCTGTGATGCTTGAGCATCATGTCCGCGAAGTCCTTCGCGTCATCATGCGCGAGCTTCGGGATCGCCGCGTTCGCCTGGTCGATTTCGCCCTGGTTCAAGGCGTTGATCATGGCGAGCGCATTGCTGTCGCTCGTCGTGCGCGCTCCGGTGGTGGTGGTCGACGCCGACGTCGTCGGCCGAGCGTCGGTGTCCTTCTTGTTTTGGTCGCAGGCGCCCGCGCATAGGCCGGCGGTGATCGCTAGAACGGATGCAGTGTGTCGCAACATTGATTATTCCCCCGTTGAGTTTCGTACTACGGGCGCCAAGATGGGGACGACCTGGCGCGCCGACAATGGTCAAGGCGGTGGGGCTCTGGACAGGCGGCCGTGTGGGCACGGCCGCTGTCCGCCCTAGCGGTCCTAGAGCTGTGTTTCGCCGAGGTCGCTCGCGCCTGACTTCGACTTGGACCAGCGCGTGCCGAGGTCCTCGGATTGCGCGCGGACGCGCTCTCCGAAGTTGCGGACGTGCTCGACGACGTTGCTCTGCACGGCGCGGCCACGCTCGGTCTGCAAGAACCGATACGCGGCGTACCCCAGACCAGCGAGGCCGACCAAGCTGCCAATCTTGCCGCCGCCCATCATCATGCCGGGCGCGGCCCGACGGCCGAAGCTACGACGCCTACCGCGAAACAGTGGATCAAAAGCTCCCATGTAAAACCCTCCAGTTTGCGAAGGGCGTGTGCAAGCACCGCGCCGCGCGCGACTGCTCGAGATTGGCCATTCCGGCGGTCGCGGTGATGCGGAGCGCCACACTCCGCTGTCGCGCATGTGCGATTTGCCCTCCTTGGCGCGGGCGTCGCGCGCACGTCGCATGCCTGCTCCGCGACCTCTTGCGCGCGATCGCAAACCGCGCTTTCACGGCGCCATGGATTTTCGTCGGTTAGGCAATTCGGGTCTCAAGGTGCCGGCGCTCTGCTTCGGCACCGCGACCTTCGGTGGTGGTAACGAGTTCTTCAAGGCGTGGGGCGCTAGCGATGTCGCCGAGGCCACGCGCCTCATCGACATGTGCTTCGAGGTAGGCTGCAACTTCTTCGACACCGCCGACGTCTACTCGCGCGGGCTCGCGGAGGAGATCTTGGGCAAGGCCCTCGGCAAGCGCCGCCCGAACGCCATCATCTCGACCAAAGCGACTTTCAAGATGGGTGATGGCCCGAATGACTTGGGCTCATCGCGCTACCATCTCGTCAGCGCCTGCGAGGCTTCGCTCAAGCGGCTCGGCACCGACTTCATCGACATCTACCACCTCCACGGCTTCGATGCGCAGACGCCCATCGAAGAGGTCTTGAAGGCGCTCGACGCGCTGGTGACCAGCGGCAAGGTCCGCTACGTCGCGTGCTCGAACTTCTCGGGCTGGCACCTCATGAAGTCGCTTGCTATCGCGGACAGATATGGCTGGCCGCGCTACGCGGCGCACCAAGCTTACTACTCGCTCATCAGCCGCGAATTCGAATGGGAGCTCATGCCGCTCGGGCTCGACCAAGGGGTCGGCACGATGGTGTGGAGCCCGCTCGGTTGGGGAAGGCTGGGCGGCAAACTGCGCCGTGGCCAGCCGCTGCCGGCGGAGAGTCGCTTGCACAAGACGGTGGGGCCCCCAGTGCCCAACGAGCACGTCTACAAGATCGTCGACGTGCTCGATGTGCTCGCCAAGGAGACCGGCAAGTCGGTCGCGCAGGTCGCGCTCAACTGGGTGTTACAGCGCCCCACCGTGTCGTCGGTGATCATCGGCGCACGCACCGCGGAACAGCTCGAGCAGAACCTCGCATGCATCGGCTGGTCGCTCAGCGCCGAGCAGGTGAAGCGTCTCGACGAAGCGAGCGCCGTGACACCGATCTACCCGTACTGGCACCAACGCACGGACTTCGCCGAGCGCAATCCGCCGCCCGTCTAGAGGTCGCGGCTGCCGTACTTCTCTATCCTGTAGAAGTGCGTCGTCAGGGCGAGACTCATGCCGCCGAGCGCCGTGATGGTACCCGCGGCGATGCCTAGGCCTGGACTGACGAAGGCGCCGACGAGGGTGCTCGCGACAATCGCCGGGAGCGCGAAGTAGCCCATGACATCGCGGAAGCTCGCCCAACGCGGGTTCGGGTGTTGCGCTTTGCGATAGGTATCGATGGCGCCGTCGCCGTCCCAACCCTGATAGACGGCCTGTAAGACACTGCCACCGATGCTTACGACCGCGGCTGCCGTGGCGACGTCGCTGTAGCTGCCGGGCATGTGGCTCGTGTAGTAGGCGCTACCGAGGACCATGGCGGCCGGTGCGATGTACCCGAGGCCCGCGCCAATGCCGTTCATCCAACGCTTGAGGCCGACGCCGGCGTCGCTCGCCATGACGTCTTGCAGCCACGAAGGTTTTGGCGGAGGAAGCGGCTCGCCGGGACCCGGCGGTACGGTCGCTGGCAGATGTTCGGTCGCTAGCCCCGCGAGGGCGATACCCTGGCCGGTTGGAGTCGCGATTGCCTGGTTCATGGAACCGGTTATCGCGGGGTAAGGGGGCCCGTTTCGCGGGGCCCTGAGCCACGCTGGCACTACGAGGAGTCCGCATGAGCAAAGTACGTGTGAACGCTTTCACCATCTCGCTCGACGGCTATGGCGCCGGCTCGAGCCAGACCTTGGACAAGCCAATGGGAGAGCGCGGCGAACAGCTCCATGGCTGGATGGTCACGACCCGGACCTTCCACACCATGTTTGGTGGGCGCGACGAGGGAACGACCGGGGTCGACGACGACTTTGCGAAGCGCAGCATGGCGGGCCTCGGCGCTTGGATCCTCGGCCGCAACATGTTCGGCCCCGTGCGCGGACCGTGGCCCGATGAGTCGTGGCAAGGTTGGTGGGGCGAGGAACCGCCGTACCACGTGCCGGTCTTCGTGCTCACGCACCATGCGCGCAAGTCGTTCGAGATGAAGGGTGGCACGACGTTCCACTTCGTGACGGGCGGACCGGATGAGGCCATGCGGCGAGCGAAGGAGGCGGCGGGCGCGAAAGACATTCGCGTCGGTGGAGGAGTCGCGACCGTTCGCCATTACCTGGAGGCGGGCGCCATCGATGAGCTCCACCTCGTCGTGTCACCGGTCGTCTTGGGCAAGGGTGAGCACCTCTTGCGAGGTATCGATCTGCCGAAGCTCGGCTATCGCGTGAGCGAGCACGCTGCCACCGAAAAGGCGACCCACGTGGTGTTCACGCGGTCATAGGCCTGCTCCCCGGTTTGAGGGTAAAAAGGCGGGAGAATGCGCTTCCGTCATTGCTTACCCGCTTTGCTCTTGGCGTCGTGCTCCGTCGACCTGGGAATTCCCGAAGGCGTCATCGTCACCTGTGCCGATGATGACGATTGTCCCGAAGGGTCGCGCTGCAATCCGGTGACCAATAGCTGCGCCGAGGGTCAAGGGAACCTCGCGCCCGGTGTCGCTATCGCGGACATCGAGCGCGTGACGCGCGAGGTCGAGCTCGATATCACGGTGCGGGACGCCAACGCCGCGCCTTTCGGCGACGACCGCGTGTCCCTCGCCGTCGAATACTCACGCGATCAGAGCATTTGGTGCCTTGCTTCCACGGCGAACGGGGTCAACGACCTTTCCGCGTCGAGCGACGGCGTGGACTATCGCGTCCTGCTCGATCTCGTGAACGAGGCCACCGGGGGCTGTGGCCTCACGGTGCGGCAAGCAGACACCGATGGTGACGAGGTCGGCGACGTCGACGTCGTGGCCTACACGCCGACCTTCGCGGCGCGCGCGACCCCTACGGACGACGGCTCGCCCGCTCTCGCCGGACAGACTTTCACGACCAGCATCGTGGGCGCGGGCAACGACGCGCCAGCCACCGAGGTCCTGCTCGACACCCGCACGTTCCGCGGCGACATCCCGGTAGAGTTCCGTGTGACCGACACCGCGTTCGATCCCGCGAACGTGGAAATCCAGTACCGTCTCGACGACCTAGATGTCTGGCGGGATGCGCGGTTGCGCGTCGGTGTCGTCGCGGACCTCGAGAGCGACGGGCGCGAGAACGTCTTGGTGTGGGATAGCGAGGCACCTCTCCTCGTCGGCGGCATCGGCGCGCGCACGGAGACAGCGGTGGGTTTGCGCATGCGTGCCTACGACGAGATCGACGGCGTCCGCGATTACGGAGCATGGTCGGTCGTGACCCTGTCGGTCGACAACCAGACGGCTCCGATCGTGCAGGGCATCTTCGCGCAAGGTGGCTTGATCGACGGCATCTCGGGCGCGATCAGCGTCGAGTATCGAGTGTCGGACGCCGAGGCCGACTTGGTCGACATCACCGTCGAATACGCGATGGACGATGAGCTCCTCTGGGCGCCTTGCAGCGAATATCCCGACGAGCTGAGCCACGGCCGCTACGATCTAACTACCGCCGAGGGACGGGGCATCGTGCACATCTTCCGCTGGGACTCGGTGGCCGACATCGGCAACGCCCAGCCCGATCTGGTGCGCTTGCGCATTCAAGCAAGCGACGGCTTGAATCCACCGCTGCCGGCGACACTGGGCGCGGTGTCCGGCCGGATGGGGATGGTTGTTGGAAATCTCGCCGGCTTCACGCAGGACATCCAGGGGCTCGCGGGCGTCATCGACCCCGTCGCGATGGGCGACTTCAACGCCGACGGGTTCGCGGACGCCGCCTACTTCAACGGCACGCAACTGGTGCTTCGGCTCGGTTCGTCGACCGGGCTGGGCGGGTTTGGTGTCATCGCCGTTGCGAACGACAGGCCGAGGATGGCGGTCACGCGCTTCAACGCCGACGGAGCCGATGACCTCTTGATCCGCGTCGACGGTACCACGGTTCGTCCGTTTCGCGGCGTGCCCGGCGCCGTCACCCCGGCCTCGACGCTCCTCGCGGGGACCAACGTCACCAGCCCCGCGTCGCCGGACAGAGACATCACCGCCGGCGACTTCGACGGCGACGGCGACATCGACTTCGTCATCAACGACTTCGAGGAGGTGCGTCTCTACCTGGGCAACGGCGCCGGAGCGTTCACGCTCGACACCAACGCCTACGGGCTGCCCACCGACATCTTCGAGCTCGCCGCCGGCGACTTCGACGGCGACGGCTTCGCGGATCTCGCAACGGCATCGGCGGCGCCGACTCTGCTCGCGCCGATCATGGTCTGGTTCGGACAAGCCTCGGTCGCGGGAGGACCACGACTCGGCACGCCGGTGCAGGTCACGGCCTTGCGTTACACCGTCGATGACGATGCCGTCGTGGACCAGGAAGAGGGCGTGGTGCTCGCCAGCGGCAACGCCAACGGGGATGCTTTCGCGGACCTTGGTGCCACTGCGACAGAGCTCGCGCAGAACGGCCGCACGGGTCTGCTCTTGGGAAGCTCGACGCGCGACTTCGCGCGCGTGAATGGCACCGCCATCGAAGGCCGTCCGCGTACCGTCCGCTTTGGCGACGTCAACGGCGACGGGCGTCAAGACCTCGTGACGTCCACCGACCAGGAGGTGCTCGGCATCGATCGATTGATTCCGGGCGCGTCGCCGGTAATGCAGCGTCTATCGACCATCGATGTGAGCAGCTGCCTCACCACGTCGCCGTTGTCGCACGCAACAGCGGATGTGACCGGGGACGGACGCTCCGAGATCGTAGTGGCGCGTCGCGGCTGCGACGACGTGCTCTATCTGTCGCCGCAGCCGGCACCAGCGGCGGGGAGCGGAGCTTTCGGCACGCCCAACACGGTTTCGGGCAGCGCCATCGTCAACGCCTTCGAGGTCGCCGATGTCGACAGCGACGGCTTGCTCGACGCGCTTTGGCTCGACAGGCAGAGCGACGCCGCGTTCGTGTTCCAGGCGACCGCCGACCTCACGCACGCGACGGGCGGCTTGCGCCTAGCCGGCGTCGGTTTCTTCGACGCGAACATTTCAGGAGGGCTGCGCGCCCCCTTCATCGCCGACTTGAATGGCGACGGTCTCCTCGACGGGGTGACGCATGACGGTGACCTGCAGCAGCGCGAGTGGGTGCTGCTCGGCGAGCTCGGCCAAGGTGCCGGAACCTTCGGGTTGCAGCCGCGCGCCGTGCTCACGAGCGCCGCGGTCGACTTCTTGTTCAGCTTCCGCATGGATGCGTTCGACTTGAACCGCGACGGGCCGGCGGAGCTCATCGAGATCAGCGGTCCCGATGTCCGTATCCATCATCCCGTGATCGTCGGGGGCGTCTGGCAGGGCTCCTACGCCGACGAGACAATCACCACCGGCCTGGCGTCGCTCATGGCAGTCGTGCCCGCGGACATCAACAACGACGGTGTGCTCGACCTGGTGGTGACGGCCAACAACGGCGCCAACAGCAACATCGAGATTCTGACAGCCAACGTGAGCGGCGGCGCGCCGACCGGGACTTTCTCGCGAGCCTGCGCCGCGCCCTTGGTGGTCAACGCCGTCCACACCGCCATAGCGGTCGCGGACTTCAACGACGACGGCCTCCAGGACCTGGCGTTCGGTCTCTCCGCCGGCGGCAACACCCAGATTCGTACGTACGGGATCACCTTCGGGCCGTGCGCGCTCTCGGCGATACCGGGCACGTCACCGGTCCTCGGGGGCGGACAGCCCAACTCGATTCATGCCGCCGACGTCAATCACGACGGCATCTCCGATATCGTCGCGCTGGTTGGTGCCGGTGCCGCGCGCCGGGTTTGGGTGGCGAGCGGACTTGCCGACCAGGGCAAGGCAACCGGGTTCTTTTCGGCTTGGGGTGACGTCGGCACGCTGAGCGAAGGGCGCATGATTCGTCTCGCCGACTCGAACCGCGACGGTGTGAACGACCTGTTCATCGCGAGTGAGCTCCAGGAGACGGTGGGCGTCGCTCTGGGCAATCGCATCAGCTCGTTCGGCGCGTGGTCGCGCGCGCTGCCGCCCGGCAACGTCTTGGGGCCCGGCGCCGACTTCGCCGCCGACCGTTTCGGCACGCCCAAGGTCCAGCGCTTGATGACCCGCTTCTACGGCGACCTCGAGCCCAGGCAGCCCGGCGAGCAGCGCGACTTCATGAGCGAGGCGCGAGCTTCGCTATTGCCGCAGGCCACGAACGCGAAGCTCCGTCCGCTATCGCGAGCCATCGCGTTCTCGGGCGACGTGGCCTTGGGCGCCGACACGCAGGACGATGTCCGTTACCGGATCGTTCACAAGCTCGGCACCCCGGTGGCCCGTGGCTTGTCGCTCGACGATCCGGCGACGCCGCGCGGTGTCGTCGTGACCATGCCGGTCATGCCTGCCTTGTCGGCGGTGCCGATCACCGGCGGGGGCGCTCGCCCCGTCGTCGTCTACGTCCGTGCCACGGATTGGGTCCGCGCCAGCGACTGGCCGGACGATCCGCTTTTCCAGGACGCGCGCGGTGACGAGGTGCTGCCGCTGCGCAAC
This sequence comes from Myxococcota bacterium, assembly GCA_041288095.1. Classification (GTDB taxonomy): domain Bacteria; phylum Myxococcota; class XYA12-FULL-58-9; order XYA12-FULL-58-9; family JALHOP01; genus JALHOP01. Next base: position 56,994 of record JBGGMJ010000212.1, on the reverse strand, counting down.
GGCCGGCCGGTCATTCGGCCGATCACGACCTGGGAGACGGTGCCCGCTGACGCGGACGGGGACCTCGCGACTGGCACCGGACCGCGCTTCGTCACGCGGCCGGGCTTCGTCGACGTGGCGCTCGACACGCTCGGCGTCGTGCAAGCCTTCTACATCGCGCCGTAGCTAGAACTTGCGCGATAGAACCCAGACGAGGACGGTGCTCAGCACCGCGAGCATCGTCGGCATGACCATCCCGATGCGGTCCTTGCCGCGTACGCGCGATCGATAGAAGAGGATCATGGCAACGGCGAAGCCGCCGTTCAGGACGAGGGAAAAGACGAGGTCGGCGCCACCGGGCGCGGCGGTCATGAAGAGGATGACGGTCGTCACGATGAAGCCAACGAGCGTCAGCATGAACCACAGTTTACGCTGCGCTTCCTGCTGCATGATGTGACCGACCATCTCGTCGGTGTCACGGCGTTCGACGATAGCCATGGGACCCCTCCTCGTTGTTGGGAGGGTTACACTCCGGCGCTGCGGACGCAACTGCGGAATGAGCGGCGGCTACGGGGTGAGACGAATGACTGCGCCGTCGTCGTCATCGTCGGTGAGGACGACGATGGACCCGTCCGGAGCCTGCGCGACCGCTCTGACGCGCTCGCCCATGCCGATGCGCTCCTCGGCGACGACCTTGTCGCCGTCGAGGCCGAGGCGCACCACCGCTTCGGCGGACAAGCCGCCAATGAGGAGATTGCCGCGCCATTTCGGAAAGAGATCGCCGGTGTAGAAGGTCATCCCGGATGGCGAGATGACCGGGTCCCAGTACTTCACGGGCGGTTCGAGGTCGGGGCGGGTCGGCGGATCGGGGATGTCGCGGAGGTCATAGTGTTTTCCCCAACTGACGAGTGGCCAGCCGTAGTTCTTGCCGGCTTTGATGATGTTGAGCTCGTCACCACCGCGCGGACCGAACTCGTGGGCCCAAAGGACGCCGGTCGTGGGGTGAATCGCCGCCCCTTGGACGTTGCGATGCCCGTGGCTCCAGATCTCCGGGCGTGTGTCCTTCTTACCGAAGAAGGGGTTGTCTATGGGAGCGCTACCGTCCGCGGCGATGCGCACGATGGCGCCGAAGGTCGTCCGTGTGTCTTGCGCGGGGTCGAACTTGAAGCGCTCACCCAAGGTGACGAAGAGCTTGCCGTCCTTCGCGAAGACCATGCGCGAGCCCCAATGGTTCGGGCCCTCGACCTTAGGTGTCTGACGGAAGATGACCGCGAGACCCTCGATGGAGTTTTCTTTGGCGGACAGAGTGCCGCGGGCCACCGCGGTCGAAGCGCCGCCTTCGCCGGGCTCGGCATACGTCAGGTACACGAAGCGGTCCGCTTTGAAGGACGGGCTCAGCGCGACGTCGAGCAGGCCGCCCTGATCCGTGACCACCACGTTGGGAGTGCCGCGCAAAGGCGGACTCACGGCGCCGTTTCCATCGATGAGGCGTAGGCGACCCGGGCGTTCGGTGACCAGCATCCGACCGTCCGGAAGGAAAGCGATGCCCCATGGGTGGGCGAGCCCTCCGGCAACGCGGGTGGCGTGGATGGGGCCGTCTTTCGTCTTGATGGTGCGCTGAGCGGCCGCGTCGAGATGCGCTGACAAGAGCGTTACTGTTGCGAGAGCCGTAAGGGCGATGAGTCGGGGAGCTCGGTCCATGGCCATTAGCTAGGGCCGCGCGACGTTTCCCGCAACCCGGGCCACGGATGGCCGATGATGGAAGCGAAGAGCCTCCAACGAGGAAAAGGGCGAGGGCTACGTTTCATGACAGTTCCTGCAATCGAAGCCGTTGGCCGCGCCGCCCCTGTCGCGCCTGAATATGCCGCGCCAGCGCGCTCGGCACCCGTCCTTGCACCTCGCACCGGCATGAGCTCGAGACCGCACATCCTCAGAGTGCAGGGGGTGCCGAACCCGCAGCTCGAGCTTGCCGTGCCGGGGGGCCCGGGCGAGAGCGCCCCGGCGCTGAGCATGGATCCCGAGCTCCTGCGCAGCCCGGCCTATCTGCTGGACTACCGCCCCTGGGCCGCTGACAACGCCCGTATGAACGAGCGCGGCTCGCCGCTGCGCGCCTATCGCGACCTCGTTTTCATGGTCTACGACCACTACGTCTCGCGGCCCTACGAGCAGGGCGCCTACTACCCGGCGCTGCAGGAGAGGCTGGACGCGTTTCGCCACCACTTCGGCAACGGCAGCGCGGCGACTCCGGTCCCGGAGCGCGTTACCGATGAGGCGGGTGTGTACGCTTTAGCGGCGGCTCTCTCGGACGCCCAGTTCTTGGGCGACCTGCGAACGCGCCACGGCATGACAGTGCGGCCAATCATCTTCCCGAACTCGCCCCACACGTTCGATCTGCAAGCCACCGCCCGCGAGCAAAGTGAGAGCGACCGCGTGTCGTTCTTCAATCTGCCGCCGCGCGACGTTCGCTGGATCTACACGACGCCGGTGATGAACGGCGTCGACAGCTACTACGCGGGATTCTTCCAGCGTGAGTTCCCTGGCCACTTCGCGATGGGGCCCGATGGCGTCGTCATCGACGATGTCTTCCTGCGCCAGCGGGTGCTGCGGTTCGCCGAGACCTGGAAGTTCGGTGTTCGGCCAGGCACGGAAGGCCGCGTCAATCCGCTCACAAACACCGACGCGATTCAGCTGCGTGGCCTGCGCGAAGCGCACCGCGCCGACCTGGACACCGCCTATGATCGGTTACTCGCGCAGGTCGCATCGGCGCCCGCGACGCACGCTCGCTTCCTACGTGAGCGCGCCGCCGGTGATTATCCGATCGAGGTCTATCAACACGTCGCCTACGCGCACTTCCGTGACATCGTTCGGACCCAGAGCGGCTTCTATGCGGCTTCCCTGGGACAGCGCCGCAATGTCCGCGAAGGCGAGCTGGCTCTGGAGTCCGTGCTCGCGGTGCAGCGCTATTCGCCTTCTTGGCGCTTCGCGATGCTGGACCTCACGACGCAATCGCAGCCTTTTTCGGCGAGCGCCATCGCCTTGGACCAGATGGTCAACCCTCGCCTCGCGCTGGGGTACATGACCGAGCAGGTGCGTGCGATACTCGGCGACGGTGCTTACGCCGGGGACCGTCTGTTCGAGCGCATAGGCTATGCGGTCGCGGCCGATGAGCTCTTCCTTACTCACGACCTGCGCGAGCAGCACCCGGCCGCCTACCAAGCCCTCTTGAGCGCCGACGGCAGGCTACGTCGCCTCTCCGAGCTTACGCGTGACGAGCAACTGGCGGTCTTGCGCACGTATTTGAGCAACGGCCAGGGCGGCTACAACGCCATCAGCGTCGTTCGTCTGCGCGCCGTTTTCGCCGCGCGGATCCGCGAGGAAGACGCACGAGCACTAGCAGACGCCGTGCATCGGGTGCGCGTTCGCGAGCGCGACGCCCAGCCTACCTGACGGAACGCTTGAGCAGAAAGCGGCGCGCCGGCACTTCGACCATGCGGTAGGCGACGGCCGAGATCGCTATCGCGAAGGCGATGAATGCCAGCGTGAACCAGCCGCTCTTGTCGCCGTCTTCGGTGATCTTGCGAGCCACCGCGCCCGCGGCCATGAAGAGCGGGATGTGCAGGATGTATAGCCCGTAGCTGGCCTCGCCGAGCGTGACGAGCCAACGACGTTGTAAAGGCTTCGAGATGGCGGTGGTCGTCGCGAGCCCGAGCACCAGGGCGGCGAACGCCGGCGCGAGTAGTCCGTTGTGCAAGAGTACGTAGGGAATATGGTCCGCGAAAGCGAGCAGCCCAGCCAGCGTCGCGAGTGAGGTTGCCGTCAGCAGCATGGCCGCGCGTGGTGTGCGCAGCGATGGTTGGTCGAGATAGGCGCGAGCCACGCACATGCCCAAGAGGAACTCGGCGAAACGCGCGAGCGGGTGATAGCGCAGCAGGTTGAGCCAGGTCGCGCTCGCCTCGAAATCGGGGCTGCCGATGCCGTCGGGATTGATCGCGAGGTACGCTATCGGCAGGGCCACCGCGACGATGACCGCGACGACAGCGGTGAGCCAGGCGCGCAGCATCGAGCCGCGCAGCAGCACCGGCAAGACGAACGGGAAGCAGAAATAGAAGAACGCTTCCGTCGACAAGGACCACGCCGGCGGATTCCAGGTGAGCGCCGCGCTCGGTACGTGTGCCTGTAGGAGACTCACGGTGAGCAACGCGTCGCGGATGCCGCGCGCCGCGCCACCGTGCCCGTGCATGACCGCTTTCGCGTAAAACGGCAACGCCAGCAGCAGGGCGGCCATGTACATCGGGTAGATGCGGGCGAAGCGCGCCTTGTAGAACACCCCGAGGCGCAGGCCGGCGCGCATCGGTGACCAGTAGGTGTAGGTCAGGATGAAACCGGAGAGGATGAAGAAGAAGGCGACGGCGATGTAGCCGGTCGAGGCGAACGTTCGCACCGGCGAAGGCAACCACGTCGACCAGTTGGTGCAGTGGAAGAGCAGCACCTGGAACGCGGCGATGAAGCGCGCCGCTGTGAGAGCCGGCAAGTGGGCGCGCGCTGTGGGAGGTGCATGGACGGCCAGCCGCTCGACGGTATCGAGCCGAACTGGGGACGAAGTCATGGCGGTCTTTTTACAAGACCGGCGGCGGAAAGGGAGGCTGTCCGAGCCGCCCGCGACCCAAAAAGTCGCGGGCGGCGCCGGTCATTACATTCTAGTAGAAGTTGAACCAGAGATTCATGGTGCCTGCGTGGCTCGCGCCGATGTTGCCGGAGTGCGTGCCGTCGTAGCGCGCCTGCAGGCCTAGGTTGAACCCTTCGCCCGCGAAGAAGTCCCAGCCAACAGCGGTCATCCAGGCGACACCGTTGCCGCTCTGGGTGACGACCCGAGGGCTGTCTCCGTTGTCGGCGAGGCGGCCGACCTTGAGGGCCGAGCCCCAGCCAAAACCAGCCGCGACGTTGAGCGGCAAGTCCGCCATCGGGAAGTACATGCCCTCCGCCATGACAGACGACAGCGCCGAGCCGGTCGGCTCCATCGCCGCCCACTTGTTGAACTGGCCGGCGAGCGACATCTGGCCGCCGACGAGCAAGCGGTCGGCGATGATGGCGCCGGCTCGGAAGCTCGTCATGCCGGCGAGACCGCCGCCGATGGCGTCATCGGCGAGGCTCGAGCCACCGACGCCGAGACCGATGCCCACGTACCAATTGCCGCGCTCGATGCCACGGCTGGGCATCGGTGCTTGCTCCACCGTCATGGTGGTGCTCATGGGTTGGCTCTCCGCGGGCGCCGGGTCCGCCGCCGGGGTCACCGGTGCGCTCTCCGCCGTCTCCACCGTCGCCGACGACGTGGTGGCCGGTGTCTCGGCCGGCGGCACGTCGCTGGTGTCCTGAGCTTGGGCGACTCCCGCCCACATCATCGTCGAAATAGCCAAAGCCGCACGAATCATTCGCATCACGTTAATCTCCAGAAATGGTGTCGTTTTTAGCGGACGAGGCTCAGTGAGCCTCGGTGGTGAACGCAGCTTCGCCCTTGATGACGAACGTGATGGTGCCGGTGCGCGGCGCGTCGCCGTAGACCGTGTAACAGCCGACCACCGCCTTGTGCGGGGCGCCTTCGCGGGCCAACACCGCGCCTTCGATCGCGAGGTCGAGGGTCTTGTACATCCAGCCGCCCATCGCCGGCGTGAATTGCGCGTTGAAGTCGTTGGCGGTCTCGTTCTTGCCGTCGAAGCGGTACGAGCGCGGCGTGTTCGCGGGAACCGCGGCGTTCATGGTGACGCTGGTGCCCGGAGTCAGCGGGATGGCCGGCAACACTTGCGCCCAAGCCTGCACCTGAACGTTGACGCTCACCGTCGCGTTGCCTTCGACGCTCAGATCCCGGAGCTCGATGTAGTCGATGTTGTCGAGGACGCCGGCCCCCAAGCTCAGGTTGCGCTCGAAGCATTCCTGCTCGAGCTGGCGCTTGGCGACCAAGGTCTCCGTGTGCTCGTGCGCGAACGGCAGGCCCGAGACCTGCTGACCAGGCTGGCTGGTGGTAGTGACCGCGACGTCGTAGTCGAGCTGCGCCGGAATGCCGTTGCCGCGCACCCAGTCGACGAGACAGGTGGTGATGCGGCTGCCGAGGGTCGAGCCGTTGCTGCCCGAGGCGACGACGAACGAGCAGCTCGTCGGATTGGTCTCGCCGGTCTGGCCTTCCATCGCGAAGACGCGACCGTCGCGCGAGCTGACGGCGACGGTGAAGAGCAGGTTCTGCGCCGTCTCCTGGGTGAAGGACGCCACCTGAACTTCGAAGACGCCTTCGCTATCACCCGAGTCGAGCGCGCGGATGTGCGCGTAGATCACCGGACCCCAAGCGCTGGTGTCGGCCTCGTCGGGCAAGCCGTAGGTCGGCGTGCCGTCCGAAGCGAGTGCTTGGAACTGCAGCGGCTGAACCGGCTCGCCACCGAGCTCGGCTGGGGGAAACAAGTCGGCGCTGATGTCCTGAGCCGTGGCGTTACTGACCGCGCCAGCGAACAAACCGCACGCCGAGGACATGACTAGACACACTGCTGCTACGACAGCTTGGGCTGCTACCCGCATTGACAAACTCTCCTGGGGGATAACCATTTGGGGGGGTCGGGGGACCGGACCCGAAAGTTATCACCGACTTGGAGACGTTTGCGATGTGTGTTCGCAGCTTTTTTTAGGTGGGCGCGAGGGGGCTTGGCTAAATGCTCGAGACTTCGCCGGTTCCAGCGGGTGGCGAGGTGGCGGCGCTGGGCGGTGTGTGTCAGACCAACACCTGAGGTTTTGCCATCGTTTCACCTGCGTTGCTCATCGCTGGCTTGGCGGTGGCCGGACACATCGATGGCCGCGGCCCTCAGGCGCATTTCGTCTTCGGCGTCGGGGCAGGTTACGGCGTCATCGGGACGACGATTCCCTGCCAGACCGTCGTGCTCACGGTGGATGGCCGCCTGGTCGAAAATGACTGCAGCTCGGGATTTTCGGGGGTCGCGTTCGGCATCGGCACCGGCATCATGTGGGGACGCACGCACCGCTTTGGTCTGCGGCTCGACGGCGCCATGATCAACACGTCGAAGGGTGGGCGAGGCGGTCTCGCCGACGCCTTGGTGGTTTATCGTTGGCACGGTCCGGTCATCCTCGAGGGCGGGCTCGGTGTCGGCTACACGGTCGCTCAGAATGTCGACGGTGCCCGGCGTGGCTTGAACGGAGCGGGACACGCGCTCGTCGGCTTGCCCCTGAGCAAACACGTCGCTGCGACCCTGCGTATCGCCGGCGCCGTCGGAGGGATGAACACGTTCGTTTCGGGCATTGGTCTCGAGTGGTCATTCTGATGCGAGCTCTTGCGCTCTTGGTGGTGCTGCTCGGGGCGTGTACGCCACAGCGGAAAGCTTCGGTCGCCGCCGCGCCGCCGGGCGAGAGCATCGTGATGCGCGGAGCAGCCACGGGGCCGGAGTCCGTGTTCGCGGCAGCGCGCCAGGCGCGCTTCGTCTTTCTCGGCGAGCTGCACGACAACCCCCGGCACCACGCCTTGCAGGCCGAGGTCTTGCAGGCCCTGGTCGCGGCGGGCCGCAGACCGGCGCTCGTCTTCGAGATGCTCGAGGTCGATCAGACGCCCGTCATCCTCCAGCAGCGCGACCCCGCGACCTTCGGTGAAGCGGTCGGTTGGGAGCAGCGAGGCTGGCCTAGCTACGCGATGTACGAGCCGCTGGTGCGCATCGCCATGACCGGTCGTCTGCCCATCGTTGGCGGCAACATCGGTCGCGAGGCGTTGATGGCCGCGAGCAAGAAGGGCGAGACGCCCGCTGCCTTCGGCTTCACCGCCTCGCTCGACGCGGCGGGGCGGTCCGTGATCGAGGACAACGTGCGCAAGGGCCACTGTGGCTACGCCGACGACGCGTCCGTGAAGGTCATGGCCTCGGCGCAAGAGCTCCGCGATGCGCATCTCGCGCAGCGCATGTTGGCCTCGGCGACGCGCGACGGCGCCGTGCTCATCGCCGGTGGCGAGCATGCGAGCCGCGCTCACGGTGCGGCGTTCCATGCCGCTCATGCGCCGGGCGTGTCGCCGGACCAGGTCCTCTCGATTGGCTTCGTCGAGGATGGCGCGATGACCGCGGGCTACGACGTCGTCTGGACGACGGCGCCGGTCCCGCGACCGGATCCCTGCGTCGCGTTCAAGGAGAAGCTCGAGCGGCTTCGTTGACGGTCAGCGCGCCGTGCTCGGGACGATGCGCAGGATCTGATCATCGCCGCGTCCGGGCTCGCCGCGACCATCATGGTTGCTGGTGGTTACGTAGAGATAACCGTCGGGGCCCTGCATGACGTTGCGAACGCGGCCGTAGACGTCACGGAACAACACGGTCTGGTTGCGCACCTGGTTGTTCTCGTCGAGCTCGAACATCCGCAGGCCGCGCGCGGCGCCAGGGCCAAAGCCGAGCATCGCCATGAAATAGCGGTCCTGCCACTGCGGGATCTTGCCGCTGGTGAGGAACGTGCCGCCCGATGGGGCCCAGCTCGGGTTGCGGCCGGCATGAGCCAGCGGTGCCGTGAACGGCGGGCGGTGCGAGTCGCCCTGGGCCTCGGGCCAGCCATAGTTGCTGCCGGGACGAATGAGATTGATCTCGTCCTGCGAGGCGCCGCCGAGCTCGCTGGCGATCAGCTCGCCACGGCTGTTCCAGGATAGACCCTGCGGGTTGCGGTGGCCGTAGGTCCAGATGCGCGCGTCGGCATCGGCACGACCCACGAAGGGGTTGTCCGCGGGAGCGGAGCCGTCTCTGTTGACGCGCAAGATCTTGCCGCCGAGCGAGCGCAGGTCCTGGGCGCTGTTCGAGCGCGCCGCGTCGCCGGTGGTGATGTAGAGCTTGCCGTCGGGGCCGAAGGCGATGCGTCCGCCGTTATGGATGCCGGAGGCCGGGATGCCCGAGACGATGACCGACTGCTGGCCGACGTTGGGGCCCGCGAGCGGCACGCGCACGACGCGGTTCTCGGTCGAGCCGGGTGTCGTGTAGTAAAGATAGGCGAGGTTGTTGCGCGCGAAATCCGGATCGAGCGCGATGCCGAGCAGGCCACCTTCGCCGCCCCCGACCGGGATGGTGAGGACGGGCTGTGACTGCACGACGCCGTCGCGGATGACGCGAACGCGGCCACCGCGCTCGGTGAAGTAGACGTCGCCGTTCGGCGCGAAGGCCATGCCCCACGGCACGCGCAGATCGCTTGCGAGCGTCTGCACCGTGACGCCGAGATGGTTCATGCGCTCGGAGCTCTGGACGTTGATCGGCAGCGCGTCGGCGGGCCAGGCGTTCACGGGCGGGTCGAAGGACGAGCCCGACATGTAGCTCTCGTAGTCGGCGGCGTTGGCGGCGCGCATACGCAGCAGCGCTTCGGTGCGCTCGTGAACCTTGTCGCCCGGCGCCGCGTGGTGATGGTGGCCAGTCGCCTCACGCCAGGCGCGGCCTTCGTCGGTCGCCGCCCAGGCGCGGCCGTTTTCGGTCGCAAGCCAGGTCTCGACGATGTTGTCGATGTGGCGGTGCCACAGCCAGAAGACCGGATCGACGGGCGCGCGGCGACTCCACATGACGCCGCCGACTCCAGCGTGGCCGGCGCCGTGGTAGCCGAGATTGTCCGGCGGGCCGCTGCCAAAGGCGCGACCGAGCTCGTCGAGGCTCTTGAAGTCGGCGAGGCGGGTGTAACCGAAGATCGGCGCGCGCTCCGTGCCACCCTCGCTCGTGAGCCACGACGGCGTGCGCACGTTCGGGGTGGTCGAGTAGCGTTCGACGTTACCGAGCTGCGGCGGCACCTCCTGCGTCGGCCGCCATTCGACCAGCGGCACCAGATCGAGGTCGCGCCCCGAGGCGCGGATGAAGCGCTCCATGTCGACGATCATCTCGTGATGCATCTGCAAGAAAGCGGTGCCCGAGCCGGGGCCGCGCGAGCCGCCGGGGCCGTTCACCTCGTGCCAAGCGGCATGATGCGGCAGGAGGGTGTCGTTTTGCGCGAGATACTCGCGGACCCGTGCCGCGAAGCGCTCGTACTGCTGGGGCGTCCAGGTGGTGGGACGCGATAGCGGAGCCGCTACGCGTGGCGCCGGTGCGATGCCGTGATGGTGGGCGACGGCCGAAGGCCGCGCCTCACCGAGGAAGCTCGGTGGGACGCGGCGCTCCGGATCGGAGGTGCAAATATCTTCCGGACGAAACGGCGGCAAAGCCGGTTCGCTCGGCGCACTGGAAAGGCCGAGGCGAGCAAAGAGACGGTTGACCGCCTCGACCATCATCTTACTGGGCCGGAGCCGACGCTGGCGCCGGGGCGTCCGCGTTGATCGACATCACGCGGTTGCTGCCGTCGGTGTTGCGCTGCAGGTAGACCACGCGCAGCGTGCCGTCGGCGTTGGTCGCGAACGACGGGAACCAGGCGAGATTGCCCGGGCCGGCGTTGGTGGCGCGACGGACCGTGTTGTCACGGATGTTGTACAGATAGATGTCGGCGGTGCCGCGGCGCAGGAGGTCCTGGAACGCCGGGTCTTCGGCCGAAGCGAACCCGTAGTGCGCGAAGTCCGCCGCCGTGACCGCGTGGTGGTAGGCGAGGTAGTCGCCGCCCATCTTCGGCTTGCCGCCTTGCAGACCCGACACGAGACGCACCGGGCTCAGCTCGACCGCGCCGCTGTCGCTACGGCTGACACCGTAGATGGCGTAGCCCCGCTGGGTGTTCGGGTTCGCCGGATCGACGATCTGCGACACCATGTGCCGGCCGTCGTGCGACATCTGCCAGCCGCTGTGGAACGGCGTCGCGATGGTCTGCGTGTTGCGATCGGTGCCGGTCGCGAGACCGTTCAACGAGTGCACGCGGACGCTCGCGGTGGCCGAGCCACTGACGCGCGGGTCACGCGTGCTGGGCGCCGCATCGCCGGCCCAGAGGTGGCCGTCGAGAGCGTAGCCATTACGGTCGCTGCCCATGACGTCTTGGTAGAGCGCGAGCGAAGTGACGCGCTGCACGCCACCGGGGACTTCGCCGGTCACGTTCTCGGGCGGGTTGTTGCGCAGCCAGTCCATGCCGACGCGCCAGGTGCCGCCACCTTGGAAGTAGAGCGCGTCGTCGCCGAACGTCGGGTCATACGAGCCCTGACGGAAGTGGACGGCGTTGCTCTGGCCGGGGCGCAGGTCGACGAGCGACACGCCGCGGTTGCTGCCGATGGCGAACATCTCGCCGTTCGGCGACACGCGACCCCAGTACGAGGTGCTGGTGATGCCGTTGGCCGCGAGGTTACGCAGCTCGGTGCCTGCCTGCGCGGCGCCGAAGGTCGGCTGCGCCGGCTGAGCCGTCGCGACGATGTCGGCGGTGAGGCCGGGGAGGGTGGTCGCGAGCGCCGCGTCGCGGCGGGTCTGCTCGAGGTTGCGGTCGATGATTTGCGCGGTCGACGGCAACGACAGGCCGGGGCCGAAGCCGGGGCGCAGCGACATGTCGCGGCGGCGATCGCCGACGGCTTGCTCGAGCGTACCGAGGTCGATCTCGCTGAAACGGTCGCGGTCGCCGTCGATGACGTTGGCGCGGCCGAGGGCCTCGTCGAACTCACCGGGCTCGACGCCGGCGGTTACTGCTTCATTGCGCATGGCGCGAACACGGTCACGAACTACGCTGCTGTCGAAGGTCAATTGATCGATGGCGGACACGGGACACTCCTAGTGGATTATACTGAATGGATTAGTTCGAAGCGCGCTCGAGCGGGACGATGCGGAGGATCCGATCGCCTTCCGGCAGCCGTGGGCCACGGCCGTCGAGATTGCTTGTCGTCATGTAGAGATAGCCGTCGGGACCCTGGCTCACGCTGCGCACGCGACCGAAGTCGTCGCGGAACAGGTTCTGCTGGCGACGCACGACGTTGTTCTCGTCGATCTCGAAGCGCTGCACGCCGCGAGCGGCGCCGGCGCTGAAGCCGAGCATCGACATGAAATAGTTGTTCCGCCATTGCGGAATCTTGTCGCTGGTCAAAAAGGTGCTGCCCGATGGCGCCCAGCTCGGACCGCGGCCGGCGTGCGCGAGCGGCGGCGTGAAGGGCGGAGCGTGGCTATCGCCTTCGGCGTTCGGCCAGCCGTAGTTGCTGCCGGGCCGGATCAGATTGATCTCGTCGTTCGCCGACGATCCGAACTCGCTCGCCACCAGATCGCCACGGCTGTTCCAGCCGAGCCCCTGCGGATTGCGATGGCCGTAGCTCCAGATGCGCGCGTCGGCGCCTTCGCGGCCTACGAACGGGTTGTCGCTGGGGGCGGTGCCATCGCTGTTGACGCGCAAGATCTTGCCGGCGAGCGAGCCAAGCGACTGCGAATTCTGAGCGCGGCCCGCATCACCAGTGGTGATGTAGAGCTTGCCGTCGGGACCGAAGGCGATGCGACCGCCGTTGTGGTTGCCCGCGGCGGGAATGCCGGACACCAGCACGGTCTCGGGGCCAGCGCTGCGGCCATCGGCGCCGAGAGTGACGCGGACCACGCGGTTCTCACGGTTTCCCGAAGCCGTGTAGTACAGGTAAGCATTGCGGTTCTGCGCGAAGTTCGGGTCGAGGGCCATGCCCAAGAGGCCACCTTCGCCACCGCCGACCTGGAGGCTCATCACCGGCTCCGGCTGGACGACGCCGTCGCGGATCAGGCGCACGCGGCCCGGACGCTCGGTGAAGTAGACGTCGCCGTTCGGGGCGTACGCCATGCTCCACACCGAGTTCAGACCGCTGGCGAGCGTCTGCACGCTGACGCCGAGCTCGGGGTAGGGCCGGCTGCTCTGCACGTTGATCGGCAAAGCGTCGCTCGGGCCCGCGGCGGCCGCGGCGATGGTCTGTACGCTATCGCGCACGCTGCGCTGAGCCGGTGCTTGCAGCCCGAGCTCCGCGGCGGGGCGCTGCATGATCGGCGTCCACTTCGGCGCCGGAGCGCTCGCGATCTGGCCGGGTGCGAACGGCGGGTTCGGGTTGTACGGCCCGGTGCCACCGACGGGTGGCTCCTCGTTGATGCGGGCGACGACGGTGTTGCTGCCTACGGGTTGCATGGTGGTCATTAGTTCACCGGGGCCGACATGATGCGGCGCGAGCCGTCGGCGTTGAGTTGTAAGTAGTGGACGCGGTAGTTGCCTTGCGCGTCCTGGCTGAACGACGGGAACCAGGCGAGGTTGCCGGCGCCGGCGTTGGTGGCCCGGCGCACGGTGTTGTCCCGCATGTTGTAAACGTAGATGTCGGCCGTGCCCTGGCGCAGCAGCTCCTGGAACGCCGGGTCGTCCGCGGAAGCGAACCCGTACGAGGCGAAGTCCTCGGCGGTCACGGCGTGGTGGAAGGCGACGAAGTCACCGCCCATCTTCGGCTTGCCGCCGCGCAGGCCCGAGACGGCGCGCACCGGCGTGAGATCGACCTCTCCGCTATCGCGGCGCGACACGCGGTAAATGGCGTAGCCGACCTGCTGGGTCGGTGCGTCGGGGTTCGCGATCATCGACACGACGTGACTACCGTCGTTCGAAAGCTGGAAGCCGCTGTGGAATGGCGTCGAGACCGTCTGCACGTTTTGCGGCGCGGTGGCGCCGGCCAACGAGTCCAGGTGATGGAAGCGGACGCTCGCGGTCTTCGAGCCGGTGATTCGCGGGTCACGCTTGCTGGGGCCAGAGTCGGGGGTCCACATGTGGCCGTCGAGCGCGATGCCGCGGGCGCCGTCGGCGGCGACGTCCTGATAGAGGGCGAGCGAGCCGATGCGCTGCACGTGCCCCGGGACCTCGCCGTTCACTTCCTCCGGGGGGTTGTTGCGCAGCCAATCCATCGAGGCGCGCCACGTACCGCCGCCCTGGAAGATGAGCGCGTCGTTGGTGAACGTCGGGTCGAACGAGCCCTGGCGGAAGTGCACCGCGTTGCTTTGACCTTCGCGAATGTCGAAGGCGCTGACGCCGCGGTTGCTGCCGATGGCGAACACGGTGCCGTCGGGCGACACGCGACCCCAGTAGGTCGTGCGGGTGACGCCGTTGGCCGAGAGCAGGCGATGCTCGGTAGCCGCCGGCGGCGGGGTACGAACGGGCTCGGCGGGAGCCGCGCCGCGAACGAGATCGACCGACAGGCCGTTGCCGGCTTGCTGAGCGGTGGCGGCGGTGCGGCGGTTGGTCTCGAGGTTCTCCTCGAGCTTCTCGGTGAGGCTTTGGCGCGGCGCTTGGGGCGCGAACCCCCTGCGCGGTGGCCGGAGCGCGATGGCCTGGCGGGTGTTTTGAAGCGCCTCCTCGAGGTGGCCGAGGTCGGTATCGCTGAAGAGGTCGCGGTCACCGTCGACCTGATTGGCGCGACCCAGCGCCTCGTCAAATTCCCCTTCCGTGACACCGGATTCCAGGGCTTCGCCGCGCATGGCGGTGACACGGGCCTGAACATCTGGATTGTCGAAATTGACTTGAAGCTGTGAAGACACGTGAACCTCTCGAGCTCATCGCTTGATGCGGCGTGGCCTTGAGTTGTGGGTGAGGACCGGCGACTGGATGGGGAAGCCGCTAGCGGGTCAATTCATCGGCAAACGTTGCCGGTTCGTCGCGGAATTGTGACCGACGCTGGAGCTGTAACCTAGGTGGCACGGATCGCGGTTCCCGCGCACCAGGCGGGCCCATGCGCCGATGATTAGGCGCTCCCTACATTTTTACCGTTTTTCGGCCTTCATCTGGAGTCCGTTCATGCAGCCTATCGACCGCATTCAAAGCACCGGCGTCCAAGTCGCGCAGGCGGCTCCCGCGACAGCCACGCCGCCCGGCCCGGTCCCCGGCTTCGCGCGCGTCAAGCAGATCCTCGATGGCGCCATCTCCGCCTGGCACACCGACCAGCAGCGCGAACCGCACCTCGAAGTGCACGGCCCGAGCTTCAAGTGGGGCACCCGCGACGAGCTGCTGAGCGCCGCGGTCGAGCTCGGCGACATGCGCTTCCCGCTCATCGACGAGAGCCTCCGCGGAAACGGACGCGCCGAAGAGACCTACATCATTCGCTACCTGCGCGCCGACGGTGACATGTTCGCGCGTATGCCGTCGGGTGGTCCGTACCTGCCGGATGATCAGATCGACGAGATCGCGCGCTGGATCAACGCCGGTTGTCCGGAGAACGCGCCGGGTCAGCAGGGCTCGTTGCGCACCCCAGACCTCACGCGCGCGCTCGCTTTCGCCCAGCGTTATGGTCGCCCGGCGAATGGCGCGGCCCTACAGCTCGCCGCGCCCAGGGTCTAACGCTCTAGTAGAAGCGGCGACCGCCGGTGACCAGCGTGAACGTCAGCGCCGTGTGCGCGACGGCCTCCGGGGTGGCCTTCGTCTGCAGGCGCACTTCTTCGCGCGTGCCTTCGCGGACGCCGGGCGTCATTGAAATCTGGAACCACTCGCCCGCGATCCGGGGGGTGCCGACTCCTGGCGGCATCTGCGACGGACCGATGGAGAAAGCGCTCTTCTCCATCTGTGCAAAGCTGAAATTCGTGCCAACGGTCAGTGGGACGAACACGTAGAGCGGCTCGCCGGGGCGAATCTGAAAGCTATCGCCCTGCTTGATGCCGAGCTGGACGCGCGGTCCGGGGGCGACGATGCCACGCGGTGCGCTGCGGCCAGTGAAGTTGATTTCCGAGGTCATAGAGGTCTCCAATTTACGCGGCGGTGTGAGCCGAGCTTATCGGCGACACACGCTCGGAGACGCTGTGCCCTCACGGCACACGCTGCTGTGCGTCACCAGACGTGCAGGCGCTGCTCGGGCGGCAGGTACATCTTGTCACCCGGCTCGACGCCGAAGGCACCGTACCAGGCGTCGCTGTTGCGGACGCTGCCGGCGCGCACCATGCCCGGCGAGTGCGGGTCGGTGGCGAGGAGGTTGCGTAGCGCCTTCTCGCGGTATTTGGTGCGCCATACCTGCGCGAAGCCCAGGAAGAAGCGCTGGCCGCCGGTGGTGCCGTCGATGATCGGGGCCGGTTTCCCGTTGAGCGACGCGCGATACGCATCGTAGGCGAGATCGAGACCAGTGAGGTCGCCGATGTTCTCGCCCAGGGTCAGCTCGCCGTTGACTTTGACGCCGGGCAACGGCTCGAAGGCGCCGTACTGCGCCACCACCTTGTCGGTGATCGCCTTGAAGTTCTTCACGTCCGACGGCAGCCACCAGTCGGTCAGACGGCCCTCGGCGTCGTACTTGCGCCCTTGATCGTCGAAGTGGTGGCCGATCTCGTGACCGATGACCGCGCCGATGGCGCCGTAGTTCACCGCGTCGTCGGCGTTGGGATCGAAGAACGGCGGCTGCAAGATCGCCGCGGGGAAGCAGATGACGTTGACGCTCGGATCCGCGTAGGCGTTCACGGTCATCGGCGTCATGAACCACTCGCCGCGATTGATCGGCTGGCCGAGCTTGTCGAGGTTGCGCTGGTGCTCGCCCTCGGCGACACGCTGCATGTTGGCGTAGGCCTGGCCCGGCTCGATGGTGAGCTTGCCGTAGTCGCGCCAGGTGTCGGGGTAGCCGATCATCGCCTTGAAGGACGCGAGCTTCTCCTTGGCTTTCTTCCGGGTCTCCTTGGCCATCCACGGCACCTCGTCGAGGCGCGCGTCCATGGCGGCGACCACGTCCTTGACGATCTTCTCCATGCGCGCCTTGGTCTCGGGCGTGAAGTGCTTGGCGACGTAGTGCTGCGCGATCACGTCAGCGAGAGCGTTCGAGGTCAACGCCACGCCGCGCTTCCAGCGCTCGCCTTGCTCGGGCTTGCCGGCGAGGATCTTCCCGGAGAAGGCGAAGTCTTCGTCGACGAAGGCCTTGGGGAGCAGCGGCGCGCCACCCTTGATGAGGTGGAAGGTGAGGTAGTCGCGCCAGGTGTCGACCGACTCGGCGGCAACGAGCTTCGCCATGCCCGCGATCGCGGACGGTTGGCCGACGATGAAGTGGCTCTCTTTGCCGACGCCGATGCCACCCAGGTAGGCGTTCCAGTCGACGCCGGGCGCGAGCTTGTCGAAGTCGGCGCGCGTCCATTTGTTGTAGGTCTTCTCGGCGTCGCGCGAGTCGACGTTCGACCAGTGGACCTCGGCCATCTTGTGCTCGAGGTCGTAGATCTTCTGCGCGCGGGTGTCGGCGTCAGCGACCCCGGCGAGCTTCAACATGTTGGCGATGTGCTGCTTGTATTTGCCCTGGAGCTCGACGCTGCGCGGGTCTTTCTCGAGGTAGAAGTCGCGGTCGGGGAGGCCCAGGCCACCTTGCGAGAAGCCGGCGATGTATTCGGTAGGCTTCTTGCTGTCGGGGCCGATGGACAAGCCGAAGGGGGTGGCGCCGGTGCGTGACAGCTGCGCCATGACGCGGGCGATGTCTTGCGAGCTCTTGATGCCGGCGATGAGCTCGAGCTCGGGCGCCAAGGGCTTCACACCGGCGGCCTCGATGGTTTTGACGTCCATGAAGCTGCCGTAGAGGTCGCGTACCTTGCGCTCGCCGCTGCCCTCGGAGCTCTCGGCTTTTGCGAGGGACTCGACGATGTCGCGGGTGCGCTGGGTCGACAGGTCGCGCAAGCGGATGAAGGCGCCCATCGAGTTGGCGTCGGCCGGGATCTCGGTCTTGTCGAGGGCAATGCCGTTGGCGTGACGGTTGAAGTCGTCGCCGGCTTTGACGGCGAGGTCCATGCCGTCGGTATCGAAGCCCCATTTGCCGATGGCCGGCTTCTTCGGCGGCTCGGGAGCGAACGCCAGGCTCGCGCCGTGCAGAGCCAGCTCGCTCGCCGGGTTCTGGGCGAGAGCGGCGCTGACGCCGGGAATCGGCCGCTTGCTGAGATGGCCAAAGGTCGCGTCGGGGAAATGGCGGCTATGCGAGGCCTGCTTGGCCGCTGTGTGATCGTAGAAGTGCCGGGTCGCCGCCTGCTGGATACCGCCTTGGTGCGGCGCGGAAGAGAGGTAGTGGCGGTGGGTATGGGAGCGGCGGAGGCGGGTGTCCATGGGGCGATCTCCTCGCCGGAGTACGTCGGCTATGGCCCGCCAAAGTTTCGTCAAAAGGCGCGGGTGACTCGCTCCGACACGGCGGCGTGCTCGACCCCCCACGGGTTTGCTAAATGCGGGTGCATGAGTGAAGCGAACCCATTCTCTTTGCGCCTCTTTGCCCGCTGGCCGGACATGGACTTCAACCAGCACATGCGCAACGCCGCGTATCTGGGAGCCGCCGAGGACTGCCGCATGTCGTTTCTCGCGGACCGCGGCTTCACCATCGACACCTTCCGCGCGCAAGGCTTCGGGCCGGTCGTGGTCGAGGACAAGCTGACCTACAAGAAGGAGCTGCGGCTACTCGAGCCTTTCGAGGTCCGCATCGAGCTCGCGGCGTCGACGCGTGATGCGCGCAAGATGCGCGTTCGCAACACGATCGTGCGCGATAGCGACAAGACGGTCTGCGCCGTCGTCGAGAGCGTCATCTTGTGGCTCGATCTGGCGGCGCGTAAGCCCCGCGTGCCACCGGAGGAGCTGCAGCGGGAATGGCTGACGATGGCGCGGACGGCGGAGTTTACCTGGTTGGAGGGCTAGTGCCGCGGGTTCGGTAGCGGCGTACGCAACTCCCGATATTTTCCTGCGGATACTCGACATCGTGCTTATCCCCAAGCGCGACCCGATCTTCCCTGCGTTCCAGCGTAAGGTCGCGGCTTGCATGGATTCGCTCGTCGGCTTGGTCCAGCCGCACAAGCACGCCCCGGGCCCTTTCTCATCGAGCCGGGTAACGCACGAGAGGCCGTTCTTGGACGGCAGCGCCCGGCTTGGCGGAGTGACTGTCGGGATCACATTTTCCGAGCTGCACACCATCCGCCCCAACACGGGCATCGAGCTGATTCAGGTCGTCGACTTCGACGGCAATACGAACCTCGAGAGCGTCTTGTGGCGCAGGTGGCTGCTGAAGTGGCTGCGCATCGAGCTCCAGGGGCCGGCGTTGAACACGCGGGTGACCGGGGGCGGCCTGCCGATCGATCTGCGGCTCTTTGGGCTTGCGGCTACCGGGGATGCCGTCGACCGCAAGGCGCACGAAGCGGTTTCGTACACGGTCGAGGCGAAGGTTCACGCGTCGGACTTGGTGTTCCTCGTCGGCAGCGGGACCGCGGCGGCGATCGCCGGGATGATGGGCACCGGCGTCACGGGGCAGGTGGCTCAGTACATCGTGCTCGGATGCTCGTACGCGATCCCGGTCGTGGGTGGGTTGATCGCGCTATCGTCATTGCGGTGGATGGAGAAAGTGCTGGCGAGCAAGACGACGCCAGCTTCGATGAAGCTGGTCGCTGTCGCGCATACGGTTTCGGATTTTGCCCGCATCGTGTTTCCGGTCGCGGGCACGCTGGCGAACGCGGCGCTAGTGGGCGTGTCGCTGGCGATTCAGCACCAGTACCATTTGAAGCTAGTCGAGAAGGCGAAGGAGGCGCGAGCGCGGCACCTCGATCCCGATCCGCCACCCGCCGTCTAGTCTACGCGATCTCGAACGGCGCCTCGTGAACGGTCCAAGCAGCCTGCTTCGGATCTTTCACTTCCTCGGACACGAACCGCACCTGCAGCTTCCACTTGCCGACGTCGCCTGCCACCGGCTGCCACTCGCGTTTGCCCGCGAGCTCCGGCCGTGACTTTCCGGTCGGATCGATCCACTCGACCTTCAAGCGCTCGTCACCCAAAGGCACGAGCTTCGCGGTCACCATTCCGTTATTGCGTTCGACGCCGTCGATGAGGCTCACTTCCTTCAGGAAGTTACGCCACATGTTCTCCTGGCAGGCCGGGCAGAAATGCGTGAGCTGCATGTCGCGCATCAAGCAATCCGACTCGGTGGGACGGAAGCCGCCGCTGCCGCCGCCTTCGCGATAGCTCTGGAAGGCGCCGACGGTGGCGCGGTCGCTCGGGAAGGTCTCCGGCAAGCCGTACACCGCGAGGCGCGACAGGATGTTGTTGCCGTCGCCAGCCCGGTCCTTGAACGTGATGGTGTGGCGGCCGGGCGCGAGCTCGAGCTTCACCTTGTAGAAGTTGCGGTCGTAGTTGAACTTGCCGTCGTAGGGCACTGACTTGCCGTCGACGAGGAGCTCGACGTCTTCCTTCTTGTCGAAGCCCAAGCTCGAGAAGTCGAGCAGCGTGCTCTTGGCGTTGTCCGGCACGGTGACGCTGGTCTGCCACTCGCCGCCGCCGAGGTTCTTCCAGGGGGCCGAGATGTGCAGGAGCTTGGCGCTGTGCACCGGTGTCTGGCCTTTGACGAAGTGCTGCCACGGCACGTTCGACGACGACGAGCTGTGGTTCGCGCCGTCATAAACCTGGCCGCCGTCGTACTCTTCACCGACGCGGCCGAAGTTGTGCCCCAGCTCGTGACGCAACACCGTCGTGATGTTGAGCGGCGCCGAGGTCGTGACTGCGAAGGTGCCGCCGAGGCCGCCGTAGAACTTATCGTTGGCGACGATGATCGGATAGTCGACGTCGGGCGCCAGCTGCGTGGCGCGCTTCGCGGCGGACGAGTTGCCGGGCATGACCGCCTGGCGATGCTGCGGATGGCGGTAGCAGCCGAGCGCGGTGTCTTTCGAGCGTCCGTCGCCGATGCCGCTCTGTTTCGAGGGCACGAATACGGCGTGGACGTTGAACAGTGGCAAGTACGACTTGAAGGTGTCGTGGCCGAAGAGCTCCTCGGTGATGCGCTTGGCGTCGAGGAAGAACTTGTCCTTCTCGGCTTCGGTGTAGCCGTCGCCGACGATGGTTAGATCGATGCGGTTCTTCGACGGGCCTTGCGCGACCAGTGTCCGGACCTCGGAGCCCGGCCAGCTCGGCGTCTCGATGGCGTCGGTGCGTGGGGTCTCGTCGAGGTAGATGCGCTGCACCGGCGTGCCCGGCGCGAAATCGATGATGCGGTCGAAGCCGGCTTCTCGGCCGAGCAGCGAGCGGTCACGGATCTGGCGGTGGCCGACGACCTCGCCCTTGCTGTCGAGGATGTCCGTTTTGACGGGCAACCAGGTCGAGGGGTCCGAGACCACCCTGAAGCCCTTGCCGGCTTGCATCGGAGTGATGCTCTTCGGGTCGGGTTGCTTGGTGGGAACGGGGGCTGCGCCCGAGGGAGTGCCTCGAACGCCGGTGCCGCGGCGAGTCGAATCGGTGGTGGATGTCATGGATTGGGGCCCAGAGAGGGTGGGTCCCGTGTATCGGCTATACGGTGCTGGTGTTGCTTCGCGCGGCCTCGAGGCCTTTGAAGAAGCGCAGCATCAGGTCGCGCATATCCATGTTCCAGCTGGCGCCGTCTGGGCGCTTCACGGGCGCCGCGATCTGGTGGCCGACATCGCGCAACGTGACCACCGCGACGCCTGGTTGTGTGCTCAAGGCGCGCGCGAAACCTTCGATGTTGATGACGCGGCCGGCCTGGTCGTCGGAGGGACCAAAGACCACGGGAATCGTGAGCCCCTTGTTGAACGAAGCAAGCTCCGCGGCGGAGGACACCACCGGCTGGGCGATGAGGTCGGCGGTGCCGCCGGTGATGAGGAGCGGCACCTTCGGCATCTCGCCACGCGCGAGATGACGCTGTGGGCTGAGCTCCGCGAAGTCTTCTTCGCTGGTGTAAGCGCGAACGACATTGCTCGCGACCGTGAAGGTGCGTTCGATTGCCGGCTGGCCGTTCGCGGCGGTGCGGGCAAAGTGATCGCCGGGCGCTTCCTCGGGGATGGTCACGGGCACCGGCGACTTTCGCGTGTGAACGTTCCACTGCATGATCACCGGCGCGAGGGCGGCGGCGCCCTTGAGGCCAGGGAAGCTCTGGAAGGCTTGGACCAAGGCGGCGGCGCCGCCCGCCGAGAAGCCGGCGAGGTACTGCGGGACCGCGTCCGTAAGACCCAAGGTGCGTCGCACGTAGGCGACGCCTTGCTGCAAGGCGATCTGACCTGGGCTCTCGGGGGACTTCATGCCGACCGAGAGCGCCTGCATATCGACCGAGACGAAGAGGGTGCCGGGCGCCGCGTAGCCGGCAAGCTCACCGAGGGCGCTGCGTGCGCGGTTGTCGCCGCTGCCGATGGTGAGCACGATACGCTCGATCGACTTCGCGGGGTTCGCCGCGTCGAAGCTCGGCGGCAGGAGCGCGACGAAGGCGCCCATGCTTTGCCTCCCGTCCGCTAAAACGGGAAAGTAACCCGACCGCCAATGCTGCCCCTCGGGCACGGGGGTGAGGTAGCTCCGCAGGTCGTCCGGCAATCCCTCGGGTAACGCCGCCCGCGAGGCGAGGAGCCACGGCGACTTGCCGCTGCTGAATGCGTCCGTGCCTATGACCGTGGCGATGGTCTTCGGCGCCGGACATGCCCACCAACGTGGATCGATACGCGGTGTTTCGAGAGACTTCGCGAGCTCCGCCGGTAGACGCGGCGCCAGCTCGCCGAAGAGCTCGGCGACTTTGGCGGCGTCGAGGTAGCTCGCCCCGTCAGGCCGGCGGCGTGCAAAGGCCTGAGCCGGCTTCGTCGGCCCATCAGGCCACGCGCGCGCGGATTGACGCCGGATCGATGGCTCGGCGGGACGTGCGTTCGCCGGGCTTTGGGCGCGGAATGAGGTGGGGGTAGGGCCCAGCCAGACTTTCATAGCGGGCCCTTATCGGCTCCTGGTGAGAGCGCGTCGCTTCCATCGCGGGTGTCGGGTAGACTCGCGGGACCCCATGGCCCGCCGCGTCGTCCTCGTCGCTGCCGTATTGCTCTGCGCTTGCTCGGTCGACCTGGCGTTGCCCGAGAACGTCCTCGTGACCTGCGAGAACGGCGCCTGTCCGGACGGCTTCCACTGCAACAACGCAAGGCTCTGCGTGCCGTCGTCGAGCGACGACTCCACCGCGCCCGTGGTCGTCGACGCCGCATACGATGCCGATGCCGTGGGGGCGGGGCGCACGATCACCCTGACGATGACGGTGAGCGAGCCATTGCTCATCGACCCGGTGGTCAGGTTCACGAGCAACGGCGCGGTGCGCGCCTTCACGCGGGTCGCGGCGACCGCTGCTGATACCCCTTTGTACGTTTTCGCGTACACCACCGCTGGCGACGAAACCGAGGGCGCGCAGACGACCACGGCCGAGATCCTCGACCTCGTCGGCAACACCAACACCGTCATCCTGCCCAGCATCGTCATCGATTTCACACCGGCGACGATCATCGACGGCAGCACGCTGCTCGAGCTCACGCCCGACCGCGCCACCAATCCCCTCGCGGAGGTGAGCGCCATCAGCGGCGGCACGCGCGTCCAGGTGAGCTTCGCGGTCGACGAGCGCTTGCCGCAAGCGCCCACCTTGGCATTTGGCAGCGCGCTGACTTTGCCAATGGAGCAACTGTCAGCGACCGTCTTCGCGTTCGATCGCGTCTGGGTCGCCGGCGATCTCGTCGACGGCACCTACGACGTCATCGCCACGCTCACCGACGCGGCCGGTAACGTCTCGGACGTGACCCTCGCTCTCGCCGGTGATGCGACCCCGCGCGGCTTCGTGATCGACAGCGTGCCGCCGGCGCCTCCGGCGGTCGACCAGCCCGGCGTCATCAGCCTTAGGCGCGCTCCGTGGGCCAGGGTGTCGACGACGCCGGCGCTGCCCTCGACCGCGGTGGTCGGTGTCGCCTCCGGTGTCGAAGCCGGCGCGCGCGTCGTTGCCTATCCTCAGGCCAGCTTGCCCGCTTGCGCGAGCGCGACCTGCCGCTTCTCGTCGTACGCTTTGGCGGTCGGCACCGCCGATGCGACAGGAGCGTTTGCGCTCGACCTCGGCAGCCTCGACCGCCAACGTGTTTATATCGCCGCGGTCGATGATGCCGGGAACGCCTCGGATCTCGACGTCTCGACCGCGGGCTTGCAGGTCTCCCGTGTCCGCGATGGCGTGCTCGACATCGCCTTCGCGGGCGAAGAGGGGAACCCCAACGCCTTCACGCTCACCGACACGTTTCCCCCGCTGCTGGGCGATATCGTCGACTCGCCTGCCGATGGGGCCGATGTCGCGACCATCGACGCGGCGGTCGTTGCGACCACCGGCGGCTTCACCTGGTTGACCAGCGACATCCCGGCGGCCCCGGCCGTCAGCGCGCTCGAACCACCGGCGGCGACGCACCCCCGCCTCGGACAGCTCGTGGCGCTGACCGGGGAGATGGCGCTGCTCGATAACGTCGGCTTGCGCACCATCAATCCGTCGCCGGCTCCGGCGCTCGACATGAACGGTGTAAGGCTCGCGTATGACCTCGCCAGCGATGCGATCCTGTACTACGGCGGCGGCCTCGGTGGGGCCGGCCAATACAACAGGACCTGGCTGTGGAACGGCGCGCAGTGGCGACGTGTTTGCACCGCGACCTCCTGTGTCGACGCGAGTCCGCGCCGGCGGCAGCGCTTCGCCTTGGCGAGCGACCCCAACCGCCGCGTCGTCGTCCTCGTTGGTGGTCAGGTCGTGGAGCCGAGTGAGCCCGACAAGGCGCTCTACGTGTGGGAGTGGGACGGCAATGCCTGGACCGCGAAGTGCACCGACGCGGCGTGCAACGATCCGGTGGCCGGCAACGGACCGGACCCCGGCATTTTGCCCACGGCGACTTTCGATCCACACCTGAACGAAGTGCTCCTGCTCACGGCCAGCACGACGGAGTCGCAGACCTGGTCGTGGGACGGTACGCGTTGGCTCCGTCGCTGTGTCGGCTGCGCCTCGACGCCGCCGCCACGCGCGGGGGCCTCGATGACCTACGACGGAGCGCATGACGAGGTCGTCCTCTATGGCGGCACCGCGGTCGTCTGCAGCTCGTCGTTCCGCTTCGACACCTGGACCTGGGACGGTAGTGCCTGGACGTTGCGCAGCGACCCGTCGGGCCTGCCCGGCGCGATGTTGCGCGGGATGGCGTATGACCCGCGCCGCCGTCAGGTCACGATGTTCGGTGGTCACCAGCCCATCTGCGGTCCAGGAACACCACCTTCCGAGACGGACTCGCAATGGGATTGGGACGGCCAAACCTGGAGGCGGCGGCGCGGTGTCGGCCAGCGCGACCTGGTGGCGCTCGGTTACGATCCCGTCCACGCGAGTCTCTTCGGTGAGAGCGCCGATGGCGATGTCCGCTGGAACGGAGTCGAGTGGACGGAGCCCGATTACCCGACGGTCGGCGCTGTCGGTGCCCTGGTGCGTTCGAGCTACGCCGCGGGCGCTCGCCTGGTGTTCTTCGACGGCAGCAGCACGCGCACTCTCGAGCCGGCCGGCTGGCAGTTTCGATGTGTTGGCGCGGCGTCGTGCGGTCTACCTCTTCCCGCCTCGTCTTACAGCATCGCTTCCGACGGCGTGAACGCTACCTTCGCGGGAGGTCGTGACGGCTCGAACGCCGACATCCTCGGCGTGTGGCGTTTCAACGGCACCTCGTGGACCTCGGTCTGCGCGAGCTGCGGCTCGCACATCGGCAGCGTCATGGTCTACGGCGGCGCGCCAGGTGAGCTCTACAGCATCGTCGGTAGCACGACGCCACTGTCGCCGGCGTTCCTGCACCGCTTTAGCGGTGGTGGTTTCACGCTGAGCGACGCCTTGCCGGGCACCAGCTTCATCGTCTATTCGGCGGCCATCTTCGACAGCCACCGCAACGCCTTCAGCTGGGTCGGTGGTGGCACGCCTGGCTCGATGGGGAGCCTCACGCCGCGCACCACGTTCCAATATCATGGGGCCGCGGGCTGGCAGGCGCAGCCGCCGTTGTCGCTGCCTAGCGAGCCCATGCCGGCGGTGCAACCGCTCGCTGGCCTGGTCGCGGGTTACGACGATGGCTTGGCGCAGACCGTCATCCTCCCCGGTGACGGCTCCTACACCGTCACTTACTCGGGTGCCGCCGATCGGCCGGCGCACATCCTCTCCATGCCGATCGGCGAGAGCATCGAGACCGCGGGCTTTTCGCTGGCCGACTTCGACCTCGATTGGTACGGCACCGCCACGAGCGACGACCACGGAGTGGCCGTGACCGACGTGACCACCTGGGTGTGGAACGTCGACAGGTGGACCGACGTCCAGGCGACGATGGTCGCGCCGGGCCACTGGCGAGCGACGGTGTCGGCGGCGACCTTCGGGGTCAACGGGCGGCTCGATCGCCTCCAGGTTGGCGCCGAGCGACGCATCACCGCGGCCATCACCCCTAGGGCCACCAATGGGCAAAGCACCGCGGGAGCGAGCCTGACGACCGACGCGGTGGGAGTGACGTTCCACTACCGCCTGGATTGAGCTAGGGTCGTTGCCCTGGTGAAGACACCCGCCAATCCAAAAGCGCCGCCGCCTCTGAGCGAGGAAGACCTCGAGGCGCTGCAAGAGATCATCGACGGCGAGGGCCTGCCGCGCGAGCTCGGCCGAAGAGCCATCCGTGCTTGGCAGGGCGTCACCGGCGTCAAGGGCCGGGTCAACGACTTGGCCGTGCTCAAACAGGTGCCGTCGCAGCTCGCGCGCGTCATCCGCAGCGGTCAGTGGGGGACGCTCGCCACGGTGCTCGAGAAGCTGGTGCCGAACCAAGGCGACGCCGAAGCCATGGACGAGGCGACCAAGAAGGGCCTCGAGCTCGTGCGCATGGCCGCCGAGGACTCGCGCAGCTCGGCGGTGGTCGTCCAATCGCACTATGCGCGTGTCAGCGAGACGCGGCGCGAGGAAGTCGTCCGCAAAACCGGACGGCCGCTTCCGAAGATCAAGGACATGGATCAGAAGAGCCTGACCGGCGCCCCCGACGCTCTGCAGGCCGGTCTCGCCGGCCTCGCCAAGCCGAGCGGCGGCAAGAAATCGCGCTGACCCAACGCTCGCTGGCGAGGCGCGCCGCCAAATGACACGATAGAGACATGTTCAAGTTGGACTCCGAGGACGACTTGCTCGCGGCCTTCCGTCCCAAGGACAGGTCGCAGGTGGAGCTCGCCTCCGGCATGGCTTTTCCGCTGATCGTGCGCGGCTATACGGCCTGGGTGCACCCTTCGGGTGGCAAGGTCTTCCTGGTGTTCGCGGCGGCGGGGGACGCTCCTACCGGCATCGTCTTCGCCACGAACGGCGCGGGGCCCCAGGTCCCCAACATGTGCGACTGGTGCCACAGCGCCGGCCCGTCGGTGCGAGCCGGGATGCTCACCGCCAAGGTGAACGCCAAGAAGCTCGCCGGCGTCCACGTCTGTTACGACCTGAGCTGTCGCGAGAAGCTCGAAGAGGAAGCAAACCGTCTCGGCAAGAGCGCCAAGCCCGCCATGGACAAGGTCGTTGCCCGCATGGGCAAGTTCGCGAGCGACGTTCTCAAGATCGATCTGTCGGGCGCGGGGCGCTGAGGCGCGCGCATTGGGCTAGGCGTTCGGCGGGCTGTCCGCCTTCAAGGTCTCCACGAACCCGTCGGCGTGCTTGATGGCCGCCTCCATCTCTTCGATGAGCTTGGCGACGTCGGTCTCGATGCGCTGATGCTCGTTCCTGAGCGACCCGACCGCTTGAGCGTTCAGGTTGTGCTTCAGGAACAGCACCTGGTCGTGGAACTTGGCGAGCACGGGGTGCATCACTTTTTCGGCTTCGCGCATCTGCTTCATGAAGACGTCGTAGCGCTGGCGCGTCGCCTTCATCTGTTTGGCGCTCGCGGCCCTTAGCTCGCCGCTTTGGTACTGGCCGAGCTCGTCCTGCCACTCCTTGAACAGGTCCTCGGCGACGTTGTGCACGTCGTCGACGCGCTTGGTGACCGCTTTGGCGCGCTCTTCGCTTTTGTCGTATTGGCCTTGCAGCGCGTCGTAGCGCTTCTCGAGCTCGCCACCCTCGATGTTCACGACCGCGCGGAAGTGATCGAGCGCGCTCTTGAACTGCTCCTGCGCGTCCTTCTCGGCGTCGCGGGCGGACTCGACACGCTTGACCATGATGTCGCGCTTCTGGACGCCGAGCTTGTCCCAGAATCCGTAGTAGGCGCTGTCGCAGGCGGCGAGCGAAATGTACGCGATGACCAGCAAGATGTGACGCACCGGCGCTCCCACGGAAAAACTGTCGGACCCCTTGCTTACACTATGATCGAGGGGGGCTCGATGGCGCGACAATCAGCTCTGGCACGCAGACAAGAGGCTCGGGCACCGCGTCCACGGTTGCGGGCGACGTTGAAGCTGCTCGTCGGCGGAGCGGGGCGACCGGCGCCTTGCGACGTCACGGTCATCTACGCGGACGCCTGCGTGCGCTTCGAGGTACATCGCGCCGCCAAGGCCAACGGGCGCTGCTGTTGGTACGCCGTGGCCATCTACGCGGGTGAGCTGCACGACGTGCGGCGCGCGTCGCGTCGCTGGGAAGCCCAGGCGATCTGCGAGGCCTGGGTACGCCGGTAACTTATCGAAGTGCTTCCGTAAGTTGCTAGGCCGCGAGCTTGCGGCAGCTCTGCTCGCAGGCGACGCACGCGTCGTAACAAGCTTTGCAAGCCATGTGCATACCGTGGCCCCAGTGCTCTTTGTGCTCGAGGCAGGCGGCAGCGCAGGCTTTGCACACGTCGGCGCACACGGCCGCGTGACGCTTGGCGAACTCGGACTTGCTGGCGGCGAGCGTCTGCATCGCTCGGGTCATCGCCAGCATCTCGTGGACGCGCTTGTTGCAGCTCGCCATCGACGTGTTGCCCTTGGCGAGCTCTTCGGTGCAATGGGCGACGCATAGCTCGCCGGCGCGGATGCACGCTGAAGCGGACTCGACCACGTCGGTGTGGAGGTCCTTTGCGTCCTTCCCCGGCGGCGTCGCGGCAGCCGCGGCTTTTGCATCGCCGGCGGCAAGAAAAGAAGCGGCGGCGACAGCGGCCCCGGTCGTGGTGATGAAATCGCGTCGCGTCCTCATGTGAGCTCCTGTTGGGACCGACATATCAAGGGGTGGGTTCGCGCAGCAACGTCGCATATTCGATGATGGGCTGGACGTGCGTCGCGTAGCTCGTCTGGTTGACGCGCACACGCTTGTTCTTGGTGTCGAGGATGCGAATCGGCTTGTCGGCGTCATAGTAGACGCGGACCTCGCCGGCGCTGTCCTTGCGCAGGCTGAACAATAGGTCTTTCCCCGCGTAATAGAAGTCGACGCGTGCGCCACCGGCTCTGATTGAAGCGAAGCGCAGCTCACCTGCCGCGTTGGCGTAGGCGCTGCCTGTCATCTCCCAGTTGGCGTTGCTGACGTCGCGCTTCTTGTAAGATGGGCGCTCCTTTTGCGTGCGTTCGAATTCACGCTTGATGAGCGCGATTCGCGGATCGCTGTCGAAAGGCTGAGTGTCGCGTAGCTCCGCCACGGACTCGCAGCTAGCCGCGGCGCCCTTCGCCTTGGCGATGCACTCGATGATGGGCTTGGCGACTCCTTGTACCAGCTTCACCAGGGTCTCACTGCCGGCCGGCGCCAGCGGCTTGCCTTCACCGTCGACCGCGCCAAGCACCTTGTCGCCGTCGAGATACACGCGCTCGACGTCAGTGTGACCGATCGCGGGGTCGGTGAGCCCTCCGCGATAGAGTCCAGTCCGCCGCTCGGCGAGGAACGGGACGCCGTCGCGGACATACACGGCGAGCAGGGCCCGGTAGGTCTCGCCGTAGAAGGTCATCGCGATCTTGCGGACGCGGCCGTCCTTGTCAGCGAAGGCTTCGCCCGAGCTGCCCTCTAGCGAATGCTCCTGCCCAGCGCTGACGCCGTAGACCACGAGCTTGCCCTCCATGCTGTCGATGGCCTTGGCGGTGGCGTCACTCGCGGCGAAAGCGGGATCGGTCGCGGCGACCACGATGAGTGCGAGGGCGATCATGGTTTCGAGTCTAGCATCGCGGCGGCCTTGCGCGCGCGTGTCAGCAACGCCTCGGAGCCGAGCTTCATGGCCGCCTTCGGGAACGCCTCGGTCGGTCCGCGCCAGCGGAGCTGGTCGACGCTTTCGAACAACTTCGCATCCTCGCGCAGGGTCGCGAGCTTCTTGAACAGCAAGGCGTCGGCGCTGCGGTCCTTCAACACCTCGGGCGGGAAATCCTCGATGGCGCCGTGCTTGGCGACCAGCCGCGCCGCTGTCTTGGCGCCGATGCCGGCAATGCCCGGATAGCCATCCGCGGTGTCGCCTACGAGGGCGAGGTAATCGGGGATGCGCTCGGGGTCGACGCCGAACTTGGCTCGGACACCGTCAGCGTCACGAATCTCCTTCGACTTGCGGTCGACCTGCACGACTCTGCTATCGCGAACGCACTGCGCCAGGTCCTTGTCGGGAGTCCAGATGCACACCTTCTCGACGCGGGCATCGAGACTCGCCACGTGCGCCGCCGAAGCGAGAGCGTCGTCGGCCTCGAGCTCTTTCATCGGCCACACAGCAACGCCCATGTCCGCCAGCGCGTCTTCCAGCGGATGAAACTGTGACCAGAGGGCGCGGTCGATGCCGGCGCCCGTCTTGTAGCCGGGCCAAAGGTCATTTCGAAACGACTCGATGACGTGGTCGGTCGCGACACCGACGTAAGGCTCACCCTGCTCGATCATCCCGAGCACCGTGTTGAGCACGCCGACCACCGCGCCGAAGGGCTGGTCCTTGCCCTTGTTGAAGCTGCGCAAGCCGTAGAAGTGCCTGAAGAGCTCGTACGTGCCGTCGATGAGATGAACGATCATGCGTGGTCCGGGTGTCGTGGCCCCGGTTGCGGCCGGCCGCGGACGTTAGCACCTTTTGGGGGCGGGGGAGTGTCATGCGTAAGAACGTCGCCTTTCTGGGCGTGGTGGTGTTTTTCCTGTGCGCTGTCGCGGTCATGGTGGCGGAGCAAGCTCGGCGGGCGTACGAGCCTATTCTGACACCCGAGGAACGCGTGGCCGTCGAAGACGACGCGCGGGCCCACTGGGAGCGGCAGCGTCTTCTGGCCAGCGAAGCCGTGCCCATCAAGGACGAGCGGCGCACCATGGCGAGCGCCGATGACGCGTGGATCGACGCGGCCTATGGCTTGCCGATGGACACGACCGACTTCACGCGGGAGCCTGTGTCCGCCGAGGCGGAGGCGTCGAACGAGTCGCGCTAGGACGCGGTTCCTTCGAGCAGGCCGAAGACGCCGCGGCCATCGGCGGAGCTCAGTCGCACGTCTCGCAGCCGGTCGAGCCACAATCGCAGGTCTCGGCTTGGCGGTAAGCATCGGTGCAAACGCACATCGTCAAGCAACAGACCTCGCCTGCGTCCGCTATCGAGGACGTTGCCGCCGGGCCCAGCTCGCCGTAGGCGGTCGCCGCGCCCTCGGCGTTGCGTGCCGTGAGAAACAAGCTCAAGTCGGGGCCTTCCTTGTCGATGTCGTCGAGGGCGAGCACGACACCGGGCGCATAGACCGCCGTGACGAAGGCGATCCGCGTGCTCGAGCGTGTCGCCCACAGGTCGACGGTGGCGGTGCCGGAGAGGGCGGTGCTGCCCTCCGGCAGCACGAAACCGAGACGCAAGCTCACATCGCCGCCGCAAGCGGCGCCGCATAACGCCAAGAGGAGAAGATGGCGCCCCGCCCGCCGTGGGTCTAGAACCATGGCGTGCGTTCTAGCACGCTTTTTCTTGCGGTTCTCATGCTCGCGGCTGCATCCGCGTCGGCCGCCGACGAGCCCGGCACCGTCGCGGTGGTACAGACGTGCGTCGACAGCGAGCTCGCTGGGGTCACCAGCCGCTTGGTACCCGAGCTCTCGAACATGGGTGTCGCGTCATGGCGCCTCATCGGTGACGCGCCTCCATGCAACCCCGACGAAGGTACCCAGCGTCGAGCCACGCTCGCCGCCGGCCGCGCCGCCTTCGACGCGCTGGACGTCGACCGCGCGGTGCAGGTGTTGCGCACGCTGATGGGCGACATCGAGGCGTCGCCGCGCACCGAGCGCGATTTGCCCACCGCCGTCGAAGCCCAGATGCTCCTCGCTTGGGTGGCCATCGAACGCCACGATACGACGGCGGCGCGCGGTTATCTGGAAGCCGTGTGCGCCCTCGACCCGAAGTGGCACCCCAAAGCCACCGTCTATCCTCCGCATGTCGTCGAGGAGCTGCGACGAACCTGCGGCGGCGCCGAGCCTACGGCGACCATCCGCGTCGAAGCGAAGGCCGTGGTCCGGGTCGACAAGCGGACGTGCAACGGTCCGTGCGACATGCGCGTCCCTCCCGGCCGTCACTTCGTGAGCGCCGAAGCGAACGGCATCCGCCGTGACGTCGTCATCACCGCCAAGGCGCGCGAGACCACGAACGTCGACCTGAGCCTGGTGCCGACCACCGCCGAACGCCTCCGCGCTTCCTGGCGCGAAGGCCAGCTCGGCGACGTGCGCTTGGTGATGACGTTGCAGGAAGCCGACGATGTCGTGCTCGTCGATCGCGAAGGCGCCGTCATGCAGGCGATGGTGAGCCGCAAGCCGTTCAAGGACATCCGCGGCCCCGTGACCCTCGAAGCCTCGAACCCGAGCCTCGGGAACGAGCGCATTCGCTCCGAGCTCGTCGAGCTGCACCGTCTCGAGGAGCAAGCACAGCCGCCGCCGCCGGTGTGGAAGCGTTGGTGGTTCTGGACAGCCGCAGGCGTCGTCGTGACGGGCGCCGTGGTCGGCATCGTGGCGGCGACCAGCGACACCGACAAGGTCGCCGTGAACGCGACCCTGCCCTAGGGCTGCCGCAGGATATCGCGCACGGCGAAATCATAGGGCGTGTAGATCACGAGCACCGGCTCTTGACGGCCGCCGCGCTGATTGGCCTGACGCGCCGGCTGCGCATCGAGAGGCCCGAGGACGATCGAGCCTTGCAAGCCATTGGCGCCGAGCAAGACCGAGCCGCCTGGAAGCGCAAGCGGGCGGCTGGTTCGCGTGGTGCCCAGGAAGGGGCTGGACCAGCGCACCTCTCCGTCGTTGTCGAGCTCGGCCAGGAGACCGACCGGGTCCGGCTGCGCGTCGTTCATGTCGAACGCCGTGTGCAATGAGTCGACGATGGTCAGGTCATCCGACGATTGCACGGCAATGACGATCCGGTCGCCGCTCACCGAGATTCCCTGGCCCGAGGCGGCCGTGGTCGATGAGCCAATCCTGCTGTACCAGGCGATCTCGCCGGCGAGGCGGTCGAGACGAGCGACGTACGCGGTCGTGGAGGAGCTCACCAAGCCGAGCGTGCCGCCGCCGAATGGCAGGGTGCTCGTGAAGTCGCCGAGGATGACGATGTCATCGAGGAAACGGTCCGCGTCGAACAAGCGGTCGGTGCTGTCGGCGTCACTGTGCCAGACGAGGCGCATCGTTCCCCCTGGCGAGATTTCGTGGTCGAGTGGTGTGTCGACCCGCAATAGCGTGCTGTCGATGCCA
The DNA here is from genome assembly GCA_041288095.1 of Myxococcota bacterium. Lineage (GTDB taxonomy): Bacteria > Myxococcota > XYA12-FULL-58-9 > XYA12-FULL-58-9 > JALHOP01 > JALHOP01. Next base: position 23,876 of record JBGGMJ010000212.1, on the reverse strand, counting down.
GCGGTGTCGACGCTGGTCGTGCCGCCAATCTGGATGTCGTTGACGCCGTTGCTGCAGGCCTGACCGCCGAGCACGAAGCCTTGGCCGTCGGCGTCCCTGAAGAGGACGGTCGGGTCGAACGAGATGCCCGTCGTCGCGACGTTCCACTCGCCGTCGAGCGCGCCGTTACTCAAGGGCACGAGCGAAGTCACCCCGGGCGTGCAGCCGCTCTCGGTGGTGGGCACGACCAGCACCACGGGGTTCCCGGCGCCGGCCCCATCCACGAGCTTCACCGGCTGTGCTCCGTCGGCGACGGTTCCGCGATAAACACGGAACGTGTCGGTGACGCGCACCGCGACGTAGTGCGCGTTGCCGATGACCGCGGCGGCGCCGGCGCGGACGTCCGACACCGTGCCGGTCGCGGCGTCGGGGTCGTGCAGGCCCGCGCACCAATCGACGTCTCCCGTGGCGGGATCGATGCGCGCGACGGCTGTCGTTATAGCGGTGTCGGTCGAGGGAGTGCCCATGGTGCATTGTCGTGGCCGGCCGTCGGGGAAAGCGGCGTTCGGGGGGCCGTCGAAGCGCCAGCCGGCGGCGGCGCCACTGAACTCGGCGAGGGCGGTGATGGTGCCGCCACCTACGTCGATGTCTCTGATGCTGACGTTGACACCGCGGTTGTTCGTGGCTTGCGCGTAGTAGATGACGACCCAGCGCAGCTCTCGCCCCGTTGGATCGAGACGCGCGATGAAGCCTTCGAGGCCGGTCGTGATGACGGCGCTGACCAGCGCGAGACTGCCGTCGGACCGCTCGCCCAGGATCATGTCGAAAGTGAAGGTGCCGGCGACCACGAGATCGCCACCGCCGAGGCGCTTGATATCGGTGATGTTCACCTGCGAGCCGGCGCGTTGCGAAGGAATGAACGAGGTGCGGGCGGTCCCCAGCTTCGTCACCTCGACATCGAGCGCGGGCGCCACCATCTCGGGCTGGATGCGGACGTGTGTCACGCTGGCGAGCTCTCCGGAGAAGGTCGGATAGAAGAGATGCGGCGATGTGACGCGGCTGGGCGCGGCACCGCTCTCGCGCAGTGAGACGGGCACGTCGGGAGTCACGGCCCACTCGAGGGTGACCGGCGACGCCGGCGAGCCGCTGAGCACGGCGGCGATGTCGGAGGTCACGTGCGGCGCGGTGATGTCGAAGGCATTCGATTGCGAGGCAGCGAGTGCCGGCTCGGTGCTCGCGTCGAACGCCGTGAGGCGCAGGCCGTGCGAGACCTGGTTCACGTACAGGCCCTCGACCGGCACACTGGGCTGCGACAAGACGAAGCGGCGGCTCTCCGGTGCGAGGGCGGCGCGGCCGGCGTCCACCAGGACGAGACCCGCGGGGTTCGCATCCAGCTGAATCTCGACCGCCGTTGGCCCGCGGTCGACCTCGGGTAGCGCTCCGGGGTTGCCGTAGACGTCGAGGCGCGTCACCGCCACGCCACCGAGAGGCGAGTCGACGCGGGTGTCCGCTATGGCGCCCGTGAAGCCGACGCTGACCGCGACGTCCGGAATCACGTTGATGATGGTCGTCGGAGATGCGGCGCTGCCGACGAAAAGCCTGAGCTCCTTGGCGCCGGCGCCCGTCGAGCGGAACACCGCGGCGATGTTGCCCGCGGCGTCGGTACGCCAGCTGCCGCTGACGATGCTGTCACAGCCGAGACAATCGCTAGAAATCAACACCTCGGCGGTCGCACCCGCGATCGGACGACCATGAATGTCGCGCACGGTGATGCGTACGTCGGCGTCCGAGCCGGCGACGACGGTCGAAGGAGTGACCACCAGGCTGCTGTTCGCGATGGCGGCCGTGGCGCAGCTGCCCACCGGGCCGGGGTCGACACAGGCGCCCTGAACGCAGCACTGCTCGAAGGGACACTCGTCGTCTTCTTGGCAGGTGTCGGGTACCAGGCCGTCGGCGCTGCAGGCGGTGAGCACCACCGCGAGCGTGATGAGAGCGCGCGCGCTCATTCGAGACGCACCACGCGGCGAACGACCTCGCCGGGCTGGAGATTGAGCGACAAGCTCTGCGTCTTACCGTTGGCGGCGCGCAGTTGGATGGTGTGCTGGCCCGGCTCGAGCGCGTAGTCGAACAGTGGTGTGGGCTTTGGAAGACGCTGGCCATCGAGCACGACGTACGCCCACGGCACCGAGTTCAGCGTCAGCAGCGCGGGCTTCTGCGTGCTCGTCTTCGGCGTGGTCTTCGCTGCCCGGCGCGGGGCAGGACGGTGCGCATCGCCTTCATCGCGAGGTACCTGGTCGACCGGCGTGGCGTCGGCTAGCGGATTGTCGGGCACGGGCAGTGGCTCGGGCGGCACGCGCTCGAGGATCGGAGCTTCCGGGTCGGGGGCGTTGCCGCCTTGCATCATCATGAGTCCGACCATGGTGACGATGGTCGCCAGCAAGGCACCCGCCGTCGCTCCCAGCGCGGCACGCTTCCAAGTCCGCTGTGACGGACGGTCGACCGAGGTGTCGCTCGACGTGAGCGCGGTCGGCTGGCTGCTGTGCGTGCCCTCGTGCGAGGTATCCTTGCTCACGGAGTCGGCGACCATGCCGCTGAGCCACTGGCGCGAGTCCTCGATCGATTCGGTGCCCGCGGCGTCGAGGAGGGCACGGCGCATCGCGGCGGCGCTGTGGAAACGCATGGCTGGATCGACGGCACAGCCGCGCTCGATCACCGCCGCGATCTCGACGGGGGTGTCGGTGGCCACCGCATAGAATGACGGCCGTTCGCCCCGCACGACCGCGCGTGCGAGCTCTCCTGCGTTGTTCGCCGAGAACACGCGCTGACCGCTGATCGCCTCGAACATCATGATGGCGACGGCATAGATGTCGGAGCGCGCGTCGAGGCCCGTGTCGTTGACGGCTTCGGGCGCCATGTACGCGACCTTGCCCCAACGCTCGCGCTGCGTCGCTTCTTGGTTCGCGAAGCGCAAGAGCTTCGCGACCCCGAAATCGCAGAGCTTGGCCCGACCCTGCTGCGTGAGCATGACGTTCTGCGGCGACACGTCCGCGTGGATGATACCCCGGATGCCGAGACTCGCATCGTTGTAGTCGTGGGCGTAGGCCAGGGCTTCGAGCAAATCGTTGGCGATGGCGACCACGATCTGGAAGGGCAGCTTGCGGCCTTCATCGTTGAAACGGCGCAGCACCTGGGACAGGGTGATGCCGGAGACGAACTCCATCGCCATGAAGAGATCGTCGCCGTCGTTACCGAGCTCGAGCACTTGCACGATGTTCGGGTGGCTGAGCTGAGCAACGATTTTCGCTTCGCGGACGAACAGCTGGCGGTGCTTTTGGCTACCGGCGAGGTGCGGGTAGATGCGCTTCAAGGCGACGTCTTTGACGAAGCCCTCGGCGCCGAGGATGCGCGCGGCGAAGACCTCGCCCATGCCACCCCCCGCAAGGCGTCGCACGAGCTCGTATCGGCCGACTGTAGTCAGGGACGCTGCCACCGTAGCTCAAGGCTACCATGACGATATAGACTACGCCTCGCATGTCCCCTGGCCGTGACCAAACAAGCGATTGGGTGACCGAGCGCCAGGATACCGAGCCCAATACAGCCCCTGTTGGCTGCCACCTGCGGGTCCTGCATGGCGACCCAAAGGACCTCGGCAAGCACCTCGAGCTGCCGCGCGGCACCGCCCTCGTGGGTTCCTCCTCGAGCTGCGACCTCCACCTCGTGGACAAACGCGTATCGCGGCGGCACCTCGAAATTCGCGTCGTGCCGCACGGCATCGGCGTCAAGGACCTCGGGAGCAGCAACGGCTCCTTCGTCATGGGGAACCGGGTCGTCGAGGCCGTCTTGCCTTATGGCGCGCACGTGCAGCTGGGCAACACGACCCTCGAGCTCCTGCCGTTGACCGCCGCGGCGGACCTCGCCGCCAAGAGCTACGGCGGGCTCATCGGCACGAGCGAGAGCATGCGCCACATGTTCGCGCTGCTGCGGCGCATCGAGTCCAGTGATGTCACCGTCCTCGTTCTCGCCGAGACCGGCACCGGTAAGGAGCTGGTGGCCCGCGCCATTCACGAGCATGGCCAGCGCGCGAACAAACCGTTCGTCGTCTTCGACTGCGCTTCGGTGCCGCGCGAGCTGGTAGAGAGCGAGCTCTTTGGTCACTTGAAGGGAGCTTTCACCGGCGCCCATGCCGACCGCCGGGGTGTCTTCGAGGACGCTGACGGTGGCACTTTGTTCCTCGACGAAATCGGCGAGCTGCCTCCCGACACTCAGACACGCCTCTTGCGTGTGCTCGAGCGCGGCGAGGTGAAGCGCGTCGGCAGCAACGACTACCGCGCCGTGGATGTGCGCGTCATCGCCGCCACGCACCGTGATCTGCACGACAGCATCCAGCGCGGTACCTTCCGCGCCGACCTCTACTATCGCCTCGCTATCGTGCCGCTCACCATTCCGCCGCTGCGCGAGCGGGCCGACGACGTGCCCGCTCTGGCCCGCCATTTCGCGGCGACGTTCGGCGCCCCGAGCGCGCTCTCCGAGACGACCATGCGCAGCCTCGCGGCGAACCCCTGGCCCGGTAACGTCCGCGAGCTCCGCAATGCCGTCCATCGCATCGTCGTGCTCGGTGAAGCAGGGGAGCCCACGAACACCCGTGGCAAGCCCGAGAGCGACGACGGGCTGCCGTACAAGGAAGCCAAGGAGAAGCTCGTCGACGCCTTCGAAGCGGGCTACGTGCGCGACCTCATGGCGAAGCACGACGGCAACATCTCGGCGGCGGCGCGCGAAGCGGGCTTGTCGCGACGTCATTTGCACGAGCTCCTGAAAAAGCACGGGCTCGCGAAAGCCTGATGCGCGTCAAGTCGTGGTGACCGCCGCCGTGATGACGCGACCGCCGTTGATGCGGACGCCGATGCGCTCGCTCGAGAGGCCCACGGCCGCCGCCAGAGTCTTCGCCGCCCCCTGCAGCGTTTCCTCCGCCGGTATGTCGGCCGTGGGTCTCGAAGCGCCGCTCGCCGAGTCGATGGCGGTGGCGCCGAAGTCGCGCGTCCCCTGCGCGATGCCACCGTAGACACCCCCGTTGGCCCGGCGACCGATGATCGTCATGACGTGATGTTCTTGATTGTGCGACCGGCCATCGCCCACCCGCTTCAAGGTGCGGCCGAACGTATTGAGGTTGGCGTAGGTGACTCTGTCCGCCATGCCGTACTCGGTGATCTTCGCCCACATGTATTTGAGCGCGTTTACGCCGGCGATGGTTTGATTCATCTCGTTCGCGAGATCCGGGTCGTTGTGATTGTCGCCCCCGTACGGGATGGTGATGGTGACCGCCGGTGTGACGTTGAGCTTGAAGAGCGCGATAGCGGTCAGCACCTGATCGGCCGCGCCGTCGCTCTGACCCGCGACCACCGGTAGCTCCGCTAGCAGCGAGCCCAGGCAGTCGCCGAGCGCGCGTGCCTGGGTGCGGCCGAGCACGTAACGGTCGAGGAACCTCTTCTGCGCGGGGGTCCCACCAGCCTTGAGCCGCGCGTGGAGGATGTCGACGGTCTGGTCGCGCAGGCCGGCGAGATCTCCGATGGTCGACTCTTGCGGTTGGAAGAGTGAGAGCAAGCCGCTCGGCTTGAACATCTGCACGGGCACGCCGCGCACCGTGAGTGGCGCGGTCGACAGCGCCACCGGCTCGGCTTGGATGCTGCCGAGCGCGGCCGCGGTCTCGAGCGCGAGGGCCGAGGGCAGACACTCCTCGCCGCGACCGTCGCCGTTCTTCACGGCGCCGAACAAGCGGGTCACCGCGCCGAACTGGTTGTGACCGATGGCACCGGTGCGGTTGTGAACGAACGCGGTGCGTGCCGCCATCGCGGTCGGCAGGGTCGCCCACGGCGCGGCGGCGCGGGTCGCAAAGCTCCCGAGGTTGAAGTCGGTGGCCTGCATCTCGATGTTGGTGTTGTTGTTGGCGCCGGTCACGTACGCCCCTGGGCAGTTGGCGTTCAACGGGTCGCCGCCGGGCCCGAGCGACATGATGAGAAAGTCGGGCGCCCTGGGGTCCGTGAGCATCGCTGGCGCGCAGGCATCGGCCGCGAAAGCGGTCGGTTGCCGCACGAACGATAGGGGCAAGCCCACCGCCGCGGCGCGCAGCGCCCAGAGACCCGATCCAGCCAGAGCACTCTTCAGCAAATCACGACGGTGCATGCTCGCCTCACATTCCTAGAGCTAAAACATCGGTCGACAGGCAGGCGGCGACGAACGCCGAACGCACGGCCTCTGTGTTGTTGGCGCCGGCGGTGACGGCGGCCGCCACGTGATCCTCGAGCGCGGTCACCGAGAGGTCATGGCGGCTGTGTCCCACCGGTAGCCCCATGAAGTCCGTGACCACCTTCTCGATGACCGCGCCGTCGGTTGGATTGAAGCGCGAGCTGGCCGTGACCGCGAGCGGCGCGAGTGCCATGCAAAGCCGCTGCGCCGCGGCCATGTGGAACGATGACGTATCTCCCGCGAGCACGAAGTCGACCTCGCCGCGCGCGAACGTGTCGACCGAGACCTGGGTGAGCGCCCTGTTGACGTTGGCGTTGGCGCAGATCGTGGGCACCCCAGTGCGGGTCTTCAGGAGCAGACAGAGCTGGGCACGGCGCGTAACGCTGACGAACGGCGCCGCGACCTCGAAGGTTTGAATGGGCTCCGTCCGTGTGACGATGGGAGAGGTGAAGAGCTCGACGACCAGGTCCTTGAAGTCGAAGCCGCTGTTCTTGAAAACCTCGGCGACGCGCTTCACCTCGGGATCCGATTCATCGCAGCGCTTCGTCGTCGCGAACATGCAGAGTTTTTGCGTCCAGGCGAGCGCGAACCGCGGATGCGTCGCGATGCTGTCGGCGAAGCTCTCGATACCTCCGCCGTTCTTGCGCTTGCCGAAGAACGCGAAGGCAGCCGGGGTAGGCGTGTTCTGGTAGGCGTAGCTCGTGTCCGTGGTCGAGGAGAAATAGCCGCGCATCGGGTCCATGAGGCGGTGGCAGCCGTAGCACTGAGTGCCGGGGACGGCGTGCTCGTCATCGACCTGTGAGGCGAGCAACTCTGGGGTCGGATCGGCGGCGGAGAATGTCGCATCGAGAGCCGCGATGAGAGTCTGGTTGATGAGAACGCGGTAGCTGTTGTCGTCGTTGGTCATCCAGTTGGCGAGGAAGCCGGGCTGGGTGAAGAAGCCGACGCGCGGGTTGCGCACGACCCAGGTCGTCGCCGCGCGCACCCTCGGGACGTCATACCAAGGGACGGGGTTGGTGCCGGTCGTGAAGGTGACGTACCGCCAATCGGTGAAGTCCGTCGCTTTTAGCGGAGCGTTGGTTTCGTCCAAGTTGATGATGGGGTTGCAGCTCAAGGTGCCCATGAACGCCGCGAGCAGAGCCTCTTCGTTGAGCACCGTGACGTTGCAATCGGTGGGTTGCTGCGGAAAGACCCAGTTCTTGGTGGCGACGGAGGTTGCGATTGGCAGCACCGCGGTGCCGCGCGTCACCGTATGGCGGTTGGCCACGAGGGTGCGGTCGGCTAGCGTGCGGTCGAGGTACGCGATGACGGTCAGGAGCGCGGTGTTAACGTACCAGCGGTTGGTCGTCAGGATTTCGTTGAACGGTTTGCCACCGTCGATGAGGTCGCGCGCCGTGGTGACCACGGAGGTGTCGACGGCGGCCACGAGCTTGGTCCCGTTGGCGCGCACAATGCGATTGCCGCGGACGCCGAAGAATTCCTGGAGGCGCCGCGTCTCGAGGCGTGACTGCAAGGAGTTGGACAGGAATTCGCCGAGCATGGCGTCGAAGCCCGCGGTGTTCAACCAACCAGCGACCGCCGGGCGGAGGTTCTCCGGATTGGCGTTGATGTCGGCAATCTCGCTGGCGGTGAGCACTTCGCCGCTGAGCAGGGTCTTGACCATCGCCGCGTACGATTCCGGCGGTGACGGCACGAACGGCTCGATGGGCTCACCCCCCCAGTCCTCGATGACCTCCAGGACCCAGCTGTTGAGACAGGCGAGGTCTTCGGCGGACATCGGCTCGCCGTCCATCGGCATGCGCTCGGTGCACACGGAGCCGGCGATGAGATGGGCCGCTGGATTGGTGGCCTTCAGGATGAGGCTGTTTTCGGGCGCCGCGGGGTCGATGAGCAGCTCGCCGGCGCAGGCGGTGGTCTGTGAGCGGACGTTGATCAAGCGCTCGGCGAGACCGGCGGACGCAAGGTCGAGGTTGCCTTCGTATCTGCGGCCGTGACACCCGGATTGGGTGCAGCCGTTGCGCGCGAGGGTGATGTTGATGTCGCAGCCTAAGGGCAGCTCGTCGCCGTCGAGGTCGTCGTCGTCGCCCGGCGACTGGTGCGAATCGCCGATGAGACCGCTGCAGGCGGTCGCGGCGAGACCGATCCCAATGAAGGTTGCGAGGACGACGGTGCGCATGGAGCCTCCCGGCATGACAGGAGGACTAGAGCAACGGCCGTGCCGCGCGTACTTGCCCGAGAATCGGCGGATCTAGGGACCGAGTGTGAGCCGCGGGTCACACCGGCATTGCGCACGCGTGAGCTGGAGGTAACAGTTGCCGCTATGTCCGCGTCGGAATACTGTCCCCGCGTTTCCGCGGGGGGTTTTCGGAGGGTGAGGTTGTTCGCATGATGATGGTCGACACCGAGCTCAGGATGAGCCCGATTCATGGCATCGGGGTGTTCCTCCTCGAGCCAGTGCGCAAAGGCCAGCTCGTTTGGCGCTTCGATTCGCGCATCGATCGCATCTACTCGGAGGACGAGTTCAAGAGTCTTCCCGAGCGCACCCAGCGCTTCCTGCGCATGTATTCGACCTACAGCGACTCTTCGAAGCTCTGGGTGCTGTGCGGCGACAACGCGAGGCATTTCAACCACTCGGACGAGCCGTCGACGATCTCCGATGCCATCGCGTTCGGCCACGATCACGCGGGCTTCGATCTCGCGGCGGGGACCGAGCTGACCTCGGACTACAACACCATCTGTGACGACGTTCGTATGAAGGGTGTCACCTTCGAGTGACCAATTGGCACGTCTCCCGGGTCGGTCTCGACAACTAGGGACCGACTTCTGCCGATGACGGTTCGTGTCACAAGAGCGCCCGCTGTGGTCCGGATTGTATCGCCATCCGGAAGGCACCTCTGCGCCGAGACTCCAGGTCCCGGCGAAGGCACCCCCGCGCGCCGCCGAAACGGTGGAAACTCCCCTTACGGCCCCGATCCCGACTCCGGTGCCGCCAGACGCGCGCGCGCCGGCCCCGCCCCGTGAGACCGAACGTGCCGCCCGCGGGGTGGCTCCCGCGGCGGTGACCGGGCTTGCGCCGCCGGTGGAGCCGGGCCGCGACGCACCACGCCCGCGCAGCTCGATTGCGCGCGCGTTCGATGCCCTCCCGGGACGAGGCGTGGATGCCAGGGTCCGCGCTCTGCACGACAACAACGAGGCCTGGCTCGCGACTTGGCACGTGCTGGGCTCGGCTCGAAGCCGCGTCGACGTGAGCTACTTCATCCTCGACCGCGACGTCTTCGGGCACGCCTTTCTGGGGCAGCTGCTGCGTCACCGCCGCAACGACATCCCGGTGAACGCCGTCGTCGACGCGGCCGGAGATAGCTTCGGCCGCACCGGCTTCACCTCGAGTCTGCGCGGCCAGGACTACTTGCAAGAGTTGGTCGCGGCCGGCGCCAACGTCTCGGTCTACAATCCGTACTACCGCAAGGTTCCACGAGTCATCGCCGAGCGCGACTTGGCGCTCGCCGCCGCCAACCACGACAAGATCCTCGTCACCGAGCGTTACGGTATCACCGGTGGCCGCAACATCGGGCACCAGTACTACAGCTCGCGCCGCGACTTGGGCATGCCGTTCCGCGATAGCGACGTGGTGGTCGATGGCGCCGAAGCGGCCGCGCAACTGCGCCGGGCCGTCACTGTCGAGATGGAGCGAGACGATCTGAACCATCGGATCACACCCGACATGTACGGCAACTTGGTGTCGCGCGAGGCCGAGCTGCTGGGCGCCGCCGCCATGATGGACCACTGGCTGAACCGCGCTCCGCTATCGCAGGCGATGCGGCAGCGGTTGCGCACGGAGCCGGCGGTGCGTGAGCACTACGCCGCCGAGATGGTGCGGGCCGCGCGGGCAGATCTGCGCCGCCGTCGCGTGGACGTGGGTGAGCTCGCCCTCGGCAACCTCCATGGCCGCGCCCTCGAGCTCGCCGCCAACGCCGACCTCGCCGGCGCGAACCGTGGCTTCCGCATCGACGCGAACATGGAAGACGCCCGCGTGAAGGCGCTCGACCGTACTTCGAACGCCGCGGCCCCGCATGCCTTCGATCAGATCGAGCCCAGCATCGAGCGCCTCCTCGCCGCGGCGCGCGACCGTGTCGTCATCACCAATCCCTACATCGTCCTCAGCGAACGGGTACGGCGCGCCCTCGCCGCGGCGGGGCGCCGCGGCGTGCGCATCACCATCCTGACCGACAGCCCGACCACCGCCGACAACCCCTTGTACGCCGCCTTCTTCATGCGCGAGTGGCCTCGGCTCCTGGCGCGTGTGCCCAATCTGCGCGTCTTCGTGTTGACCGGTGATCAGCGTATGCACGCCAAGACGTTGGTTGCCGACGGTGAAGTTGGGCTCATCGGCTCGTCGAACATGGATTTGCTGTCGGCCGAGGTTAACGGGGAGATCATGGAGGCGATCCATTCGCGAGCCGCGGCGCGCCGTCTCGAGGCACAGTTCGAGCGTGACAGACGTGATCCGAGGAACGGCGTCGTCGAGTACACCATTCGCCGAGACCGTCGTGGCCGTCCGGTGCTGCGTGACGGCCAACCCGTCGTCACCTTCGGGCCGGAGCATCACGTCGCGAGCGGCCGGCTACGCGCGCAGGAGGCCATCTGGAAGCCGCTGTCGCGCTGGATCGAGACCTGGCCGCAAGCGCAATCCTTACGCGGGCCCGAGGCACGCTAGTCAGCGGCGTTTGACCCGAGTCGTGGGACCGGCGATGTCAGCGTCCATGAAACGCTTCTCGCTATTGCTGTCGACGGCTTGTCTCATCGGCGCCGGTTGCGCCGCTCTCCAAGGCCTCTCGGCGGTCACGGGCATTCAGCCGCCCGAGGTGCAGTTCGACACCGTCAACTACCGCGCCGTGGACTTCGACGCCTTGCACTGTGACATCGCCTTCGCGGTGAAGAACCCGAACCGCATCGGCGGACGCCTCGACGGCTACGACATGAAGCTCGTGGTCGACGGTGTCACCCTCGCCGACGGCAAGGTCGACAAGGCGCTCGACCTCGGGCCTGGCAAGACGACGACACTGATCATTCCCGCAGTCGTCCGCTGGAGCGAAATCGCGAACCGGCTCACCGCGAAGAAGGGCATTCCTGACGAGCTGCCGTGGAAGATCGCCGGCACAGCCTACATCAAGGTCGCCGATCAACCGATCGCGCTGCCGTTCGAGCGTGACGGGGCGCTGCCGGTCTTGCGGCCGCCGAGCATCACGCCGGTCGCCGTTCGCGTGGGCAACGCGTCGTTCACCAGCATTCACGTCGATGTGGACGTCGAGATGAAGAGCAACGGCGGCCATCCTCTCGCCATTGGCGCGCTCAACCACGACGTCTCGCTTGCCGGCCAGGAAGTGCTGAAGGGCACCATGCCGGCGGCGGGGAAGATCTTCGGTTCCTCGGTGCGCACGCTCAGCGCCGACGTGTCGACATTGCAGGTGGGACTCGCCCTGATGAAGACCTTGCAGAGCAAGCAGGCGGTACCGGTCCGTTTGCGCGGGCACACGGACGTCGACACGGGGTTCGGCGTCGTTCCTTTTCCGTTCGACGCTACGACGAAGATCGATCCGCGCTGACGCCGGCGCGGCGGATGACGTTGAGGACGCGGGTGTAAGTCGCGGGCGAGTGCGTGGCGTGCTGGGCGTCAACTTCATCGCCGCCTCCGGAGAACTGCGGCGAGACCACGAAGAGCCGTGTCGTCGCGGCCAGCATGGCTTCCTGGAAGCGGGGGTCGCGTAACATCTCCTGGCCGACGCGCATCTGGTCGGACGGCATGACGAGATCGAGGTCGTAGGACACGAAGTCCGCTGGAGCGGACCCGATGTGCTCGGCGACGCGGGTCCATCTGGTGTCGCGGGGCTTCAGGGGTGAGTTGCGCGCGCCGGTGAGCTTCCTCTCCCGCTCCTCGGGGCTCAAGTGGGTGACGAAGGCCACGTCCCGATTGGGGTCGGCGAGCGGCGTTTCTCCGTCTGGCCGTTTGATGACGTCGAGGAGCGACCACCAGACCGCTGCTTGCGGCAAGCCTGCGAGGTGCCTTGGCCCCAAGGCGGCTCCGTCGACGTCGTTCGTGTAGTCGGAGTGTCGGTCGAAATGCAGGATCTTGTCCGGCATCGAGCGCCCGAGTGACCACGCCGCCAGCAAGATGTCGAGCGTGTTGTGCTCGCGGGCCACGAAGTCGAGCTGTTTGGTGCGGGGGTTCTCCATGACGAGGACCTCGCCGCGCAAGACGCGGAGCATATCCTTGGTGTCGAGCTTGTCCTTCCAAGCGATGCGCGTGAATGTCCGCTGTTGCGTACGGGTCGAGGTGTCCGGGCTCACGCGGTCACCGACGGAGGTGCCGGTCCAGCTCTCCCAAAGCGTCAGAAAATCGAGAGCGCGACTGGCCCCGAGCGCGTCGCGTGCGATGTCGATGATGTGCTTCGACTCGCCGATACCCCATGAAAGCCGAGGCGCCGCGGCCAAGCGCATGGGCTCCTGATTCTGGCGATCGATGGCGCGCAAGCGCTCGGCGGTGACCGGGCCACCCGTGCCCAGATAGCGGGCCGCGAGGAAGCCGAACGATTGCAGGCCGATTGGCGTCCTCTCCTTGCGCCGCGGGTCCAAGCGGAAGGAGTGGCGAATGGTTTGCCAGGCGTCGCTGATTGCCTTGTCGGTGAGCGCACCGTCTCGAGCGGCGCGCTCGTTCAGGGCATCGACGAGCAGGCGCTGGGCGATCTCCGGGAGGGGGCGTTGCTGCTGGGTAACGCGACCACGCTCCAGACCCTCGACAGTGGCCTGGATGCCGGCACGGGTGCCGCTAGGTGGTCTGAGCTCGGACGGTACCCCGCTTATCGTCATCGTCGTTGTCTATTATCGGCGCGACCAGGGCCGAGGTTGCCTCGACGTTTCGCGTCAGCAGCACCGTGATGAAGGGCAGATAATAACGCCGGATCTCGTCCTCGGCCGCGCCGGTGGCGCGGAGATGCGCGAGCACGCGTTCTTGGAGCCCGTGCACGTCCGCGAGCCCGTCGAAGTGCGGGCCGAGCTTCATGCAGACGAGCTCGAAGCCTCGCGTTAGCGGTGAGAACGCGAAGTGTGTTTGCCGTAGGTATTGCATCGCACCCGAGAGAAACTCGGCGGCACCGTCCTCGTCGCCCGCGCGCCACGACTCCTCGGCATCGATGACCGAGAGGTGCAGGAAGCGCTCGAGCTGGTTGAGGGCGAGGCGGGCCGGTTGGATGCGGCCGTCGTTGGTGAGGACGCGCAGGAAGTGATCGAGCAGGTCGCGCTCGACGGCTTTCCCGAGACTCAGCTTGTCCGGTGTGCTGTAGCTCACGGCGCGGCCATAGGCGTCGAGGCGCTCCTTGAAGAACTTGCCCGTGGCGCCCATGAAGAAGCCGACGACGGTAAAGACGACCGGGTCGATGGCGGCGGCGACCGCCGGGTCGAGGTTGGTCATTGCGGACTTGGGGATCGCCGCGAGCGCCCCGACGGCGACGAAGGCCGCGACGGAGGCCGCGGTGGCCTGCCATTCGATGCGCGAGCTCGCGCCTGTCTCGATGGCGATGGTGACCAGGCTCCAGATCTCTTGCAGGGTGGCGGGGCGGCCGACCTTCTCCTCGAAAGCCACGAGCGAGGTCGTGACCGCTCTGCTCAAGCGGACACGGGCGCGTTGGGCGCCGAGCTTGCCAAGAACGCCGGCGGGACCCCCTTTGATGAACAGGTCGTCGACATAGGCGCGCAAAGCCTCGGCCTTATCGCCTTTGCCGGCGAGCATCGCCGCGAGCTCCTCGCGGTTTGCGTGCCGGGCGATGTCGACCAGCGGTCCGCTGCCGACGGCAAGCTTGGGCGCGTGGGAGGTCGCGGTACGCGTCAGGCCCTCCGCTATCGACCGTGCATGCTCGATGACCGCGGCACGCTCGCTCTCGGTCGCGAGCTTCCCGGCCTCGGCGAGCGTCATCGCGACGAGTCGTTGGCGCTCGGGGACGGTGAGCTTCGCGAAATAGGGATGCAGCCGCGCGTAGGCGAGCTCGTGGACGCTCTCGAGGCTCGGCGTCAGCTCGTAGCGCAACACCCGGTCGCGGACGATGGTAGCGCCCAGCCGGCGGGCGGCTCCGTGCATGTCGCCGGCCTCGAGCCGAGCGCGTACGCCATCGCAGACGAGCTGCGTCATCCGCAGGTAGCCGGTGAAGAAGCCGTCGGTCTGGCCGCGCACGCGGTCGTCGACCTGACTGCGGCGGACAAATGATGCGACGCACTCCTCCGCGAGCTTGGCGTCGAACACCTGGAGCGTCGTGTCCGTCTTGTTTTGCGGAGCGATCCACCGGGCGACGGCAGCCTTCACTGGGCTGCTCCACGAGTCATTGAAGCGGGCGCCGAGGCTCTCTTGCGCGGTGTTGTTCACACGCCAGATCAGCGGGTCGAAGGAAGTGCGGATGTGCGGCGCGAGCGCCGCCTTGAGGCCGACGTTGAGCAAGCCGCTGAAGAGGCCTACCCCAGCCCAGGCGCCGAACGAGCGCCAGAAGCCGGCGCGGTTCTTCGGTGGCTTGGCGTCGACCGCCGGAGCTTCGCTCGCCGGCAGCGCGACCAGCGGCAACATCGTCGAGCCGGCGGCGTGCGGCCGCCACTCAAGGCGCACGGGGTGCCCGCTTCAAAAGCTGATCGATGACCGGCGCGTAGTATTCGCTCAAAGCGCCGTCGATGCCGAGGCGCGCCGGGTCCGCGATCTCTCGTCTGTTTTGACGGACATAGGCGAGGGTCGCTTCCTTCAGACGCGCCAGATCGGCTTCGCTCACGTTCCGCAGGTAGGGCGAGATCGGCTTGCGCACCAGATCGAAGATGGCGTCGCTCGACGGCACGACCCAGAACCACAGCGTCTCTGAGGAGATGAGGTCGCCGCCGAGGAAGGCCGCCGCGCCCTCGATGTCGCCGGCGCGCATGGCGCGCGCTACCTCGCGGAAGGTGAGCTTCCACGCCATGCACATCTCGGTGACGTTCCAGCGGCCGGCGAGGACGCGCGCATCCACGGTCTGCTCGGCCTGCCAGCTATGAATGAGCTCGCGCTGCACCTCCGGGTCGAGCTTCACCTTCTCGGGGCTGCGGCTCATCACCCAACGCGTGGTCAACGGCCGCAACGGACCAGTGATGTTCTCGTTGAAGAACGAGGCGACGCCTGCCGTGAACATGCCGACTACCGCGAACAACGTCGGGTCGAAGATCCGCTTCAGCGTTTCGTGGAACTTGGGGTCGTTGATGACGCCGGTGGCGTTGAGCCAGCCGGAGATGCCGCCGAAGGCGAGACCCAAGCCGTAGCCGGCGAGCCCGCTCGCCACCATGGCGCCTAGCCAAACGACCGCCGAGCGACGAAAGGCCTGGCGACGCGAGGCGGTGACCTCTTTGTCGTGGGCCGCGCGGTCCTCGAGGAGGTCTAGTTTGGCCGGCGGCAGGTACGCGAGCTTGGTTTCGGCCGGGCGCGCCTCGGCGAGGTGCACCGCGGACGGGGACCGCTGAGGAGCCGGGAGACCAGGCAAGGCCGACACGGCGAAGCGTATCGGCAACGCTGAGCCTACCTTGCGCCTAAAAGAGTGCAGTGCCGGCAGGTCAGGGCGATCAGGCGACCTTGTCGGCGGCTCGGTCGAGCTTGACGTCGAGCGTCATGGCTTGATCGTAGGCCTCGACCTTCACTTGAACCACCTTGGACACGTGGCCTTTGGCGCTCACCTCGACGTCCCAGGTGCCCTTTGGCAGCCACAGGCTGAAGCGGCCGTCGGAGGCGCGCGACGCCGAGTGCTCTCCGTGGTTGAAGAGCGGCTGCTTCACCGTGAGCTTGGCGTGGATGGGCGTGCCATCGGCGCTGCTGATGCGACCACGGGCGGCGGGAGCCCAGGTGGTGAGCGCGGCGGACAATCCCTGCCACACCTTCTTCTCGTCCTCGATGGTCTCCTCGACGCGCGGCTGGAAGGCGCTACCGACCTCGATGAGGTAGGAGAGGCTACCTTCGCTCCAGTGCCAGTGCGGCGCTTCGCCCGAGCCCGAAGGGGCGCGCGAGTGGAAGCCCATGGGCTTGGCCAAGCGCTCGATATAGTGCGCGTCCATCGCTTTCACGGCGCTGTCCACTTTAGCGCACGGTGGATAGAGCTCGAGCACCTCGTTGCCGTGGTTGTGGAAGTCGATGTAGAGCTCGGGCCGTAGCTCGCGTTGCACCGCCATCATGGTGCGGACTTCCGGCTCGCTAGCCGCCGACGGACCCTTGTAGACCTCCGACGAGCCCTGCTCCGAGGTGCCACAAGCGCCGAAGAGAAAGGGATAGTTGCGGTTGATGTCGACACCGCGTGATCCGTCGCTGTTGGTCGACCTGTTCTTGCGCCAGTAGCGCTCCTCGCTGAAGACCGTGTTGACGCCGTCGACGTTGACGATCGGCACGACGTAGACCTCACGCTCGTCGAGGAGCTTGGTGAGGGCGGGGTCCTTGCCGTAGCCCGAGGCAATGCGCTCCATCGCGGCCTGCGCGATGTAACCGGCGTTGAGCTCGCGCGCGTGGTGCTGCGCCACGATGACCACCGCGGGCTTGCCACCCGCGACCGGCTTGCCGCTGAGCTTGAGCGCGAAAATCGAGCGCCCTTCGTGCGTCTTGGCCGCGCCCGGAAGCGCCGACAAATCGACCTTGCTCGCGATGGCGGGATACTTCGCGACCATTTGGTCGATGCGCTCCACCGCCCGCGTCACGTCGAAGTAACGCGGGTCGATGGATGGCGCGTCGACACCAGATTCTGCTTTCAACGCCGCGCGCAGGGCGACGACGTTCAGCCGCTTGTGCAGCTCGGCGGGAGGAGCGCGCCGGAGGTCGGTGGGCACGAAGTCGTTCTTGGCCGCCGCGAGCGCGACGGCATCCAACGATCCGAATCCCTTGACCACCTTCGCTGCGGTGGACTTCTTGGTTGTATCCGCCGAAGCGGACACTGTGCGCTTGTCTTCCTGCCGAGTGACTTTCATGTTCCTTAGACCTTGCGTCCGCCGGCGGCGACCAGGGCGAAGGGCACTTCGAGAGCGCCGCCTTCCTTGATGGGCTGGTTGATCGCGGTCGCGATGACTTCGATCTTCCACTGACCGGCCTTGGGCTTCTCGACGAAGACGTTCTCGACGGTGTCGAGACGATCCGGCTCACCGCCCGACTTGCTGTACATGCCGTCGAGGAGGCCGTTGTTACCCCAGTACACAGTGCCGTCCGGCGCGGTGACCTTGATGTCGACGTCGTTGACCTGCGCCTTGCCGGCGGAGACCAGACCCGGCGGGTCCTTGTAGACCATCGAGATCTTCAGCTCGGGCTCGCCCTCGGCGACGTCGACCGTGAAGCTCGCGGTCTGTTGCGGCTTCAAGGCGATGTCCTCGTTGACGATGAGCATCTTGCCGCGCATGTCGTAGACCTTCTGCAGGTCGACCATGCCCCAGCCCTGCTGGTAGCGGTTGTTCTCCGCGGTGCGGCTGGCGAACGGCATCTGACGCGCGGTGGCGATGGCCAAGGCGGCCGTCGTCGCGGCGCGAGCCCGCTTGCCCATCTGGAACGACGACGGGTTCAAGAGGGCGCTCTGGAAGACGCCTTCCTTGTACATCTGCATCATCGACTGCAGGAGACCCTGCGTCATCGGCGTCGCCCCGGAGGTGCCGCCGAACTCGGCCGTGTACTTACCGCCGACGGCGGTGGTGCCGATCTTGTCGTAGAAGCCGCGCAGCGTGCGGCCAATGCGCTTGTCGGCGCCGTCGCGCGTGCTCGAGCCGCCGTTCCAGCGATCATCCTCGAACTTCGCGTTGTCGAAGTGATAGAGGGCCGTCACCGGGATGACGTTCTTCGCCCATGCCTGCGGCCGCGATTGCGGACTGCCGGTGTTGCTCTGGCTCTGCGTCACCACGAGGTCGAAGTCCGCCATGATGCCGTCGAGCTCGCGCGAGCGCTCGTCGTACTTCGAGTTGGTGGCGTAGCCCCACGACGCCGTCTGGCCGTCGATGTCGTGCTTCTCGACGAGCTCCTTGGTGACGGCCCAGCGGCTGTTCGCTTCGCGGCTGCCGGGAGGAGCGTTCATGACGTAGCTGGCGTTGGTGTAGAGCGCCTGGGCATGCGGGACGCTGCCCTTCCACTCGGGCTTGCCAGCGCCGTTGCCGAAGACTTCGCCGGCGGTGTTGGTGCCGTGGCTCGAACTCTCTTCGGCGCCGGCGCCGCCGACGACGATGGGAGCTTGGCGGTGCTCGCTAGCCGCGAAGCCGGGGTGACCCTTCTCGATGCCTTCGAGAATGTGCGCCTTCATGCCCTGGCCCTGGAAGCCGCTGGTGTTGGCAAGGCCGGAGACGTAGTCCGCGCCACCGAGCTTGCGGATGTTGTCGAGGTCGAAACCGGCCTCGGTGTTCGGACCGATCCAGAGGACGTCGTCGTGCAGCGACGCCTGGTCGATCATGCCGCGCGTACCCTCGGCGACGACGGTGTCGTGGCCCATGCGGATGTTGGTGAAGCCCAGCTGCCGCATGTCGGTCGCGACCTTGGCGAGCGACTGGTTGCCGGTGGTCGAGATGACGACCGACTTCGGATTGGTGTCCGGCACGATGCCGATGCGGGCGCGGAACTCGCCGTCCAGCTTGTACTGGGGCGGCATGGCCATGGTGGCGCGAACGAAGGGCAGGGCCTTCACCGCTTTGACGGTGTCGCCGCGCATGCGCACGAGGTAGGCGTTGTCCGGGAAGTAGCCGACGATGCGGCCGCCGGCCTTCTCGATCTGCGCCTTGAATTCGGGCGCGGTGGCCTGAGTGAGCTGGACGATGTGCTGACCCGAAGCAGCGTCTGGCGGCGCGAAGCCTGGCTTGCCCGAGACCTTGAGCGGATCGACGGACACGCCGTTGAGGTGGACGAGCGTGGAAGACGGAACACTGCTGCCGCCTCCGGGGATTCCGGAGCGGTCGGGACCAGACATTTTCATGATGTTCTCTGAGGCTCCAGGTTCGGACTAACCTGGAGTTAGGGTAGGGTAGGACTCGCGAGATATCGGACGGCGAGGAGGAAAGTTGTGTTTACCCGCAGCCCAGCGGGACACCTGACGGCGATCGTCGTGTTAGCGGCCGCACACCTCGCGGGGTGCATGAGCCGTAGTGGCTTCGAGAGCACATCTCTCGCGCTCGAGGCCGACCCCTGTCTCGCCGGTGAGACCTGCGGCAACGGGACGGACGATGACTGCGACGGCCTGGTCGACGAGGGCTGCGGCACGGCGTGCGGGTCGCTCACGAGTCTCAACGACGATTTCGATGATCCGGTGCGCGGGCCCGGCTGGGCGCCGCAAGCGACGAGCGCCGTCATCACCGAGACCGGCGGCGTGCTCAACCTGATGCCCACCGGCGGTAACGGCTCGGCCGGCTACGTCTCGGCCGAGGCGCTCGCGGTGGCCGGCGGCCAAGTCACGTTCGAGGTCGTCGAGATGGTCGATACCACGACCACCGCGTTTTTCATGCTGAGTCTCATCCGCTATGGCGTTGGGTATCTGAACCTGCGCCAAAGCCAGGGTTCGCTCGTCGTCGAGCAAGGCACCTTTGCGGGCGACTACACCGCGCTGACGAGCGTCCCGTATGACGCGGACGCGCACCGTTGGTGGCGGTTGGTCTTCGACGCCCAGAACGGCGCCGCCGAGGTCAGCGCCGACGGCGCGACTTGGAACCAGCTCGCGACATTTTCACTCACCTTCCCGGCCGACCTCGCGCACATCGCGCTCGTTGCCGATGGTGGGGAGGCGCCGTCGCCTGGGCAGGCCCGCGTCGACAATTTCAATGGGCCGGGGGCCGGAGCGCTCTCGAACTGTCCCATCGACGGGCTCGGCGACGACTTCAATGACGGCGTCATCGGGCCCCTCTGGGATCGCAGCTTCACCTCCGGCGGCTCGACGCTCGCCGAATTGGCCGGGGACATCGTGCTGTCGCCGGCGCCCATGGTCGCGGGTGGCGCCGGCCTCTACTCGAGCAACAGCTACGATCTGCGTAACCGTTCGCTCACGGCTCGCGTCACCCAGGTCCTCGCGCCCAGCACCTCGACGGAGAGCGTCCTGCGGGTCTTGAGCGGGACCAATGAGGCGTTCTTTCTTGTCCGTAATAACAGACTGATCGCGCTGGTGGCACAGAATGGCTCGAACGTGCTGGCGGACATCCCTTACAACGCGAGCCAGCACCGCTGCTGGCGCTTCCGCGAGAGCGGCGGCACGCTCTCATGGGAAACGGCGGGCGGCGCCTGCGACACCTTCTCGACGGTCGCAAGCATGGCTGTCGGCTTCGACCTGAGCTCGGTCGCGGTCATCGTCTTCGCCCAGTCGTTCGCCGGCATAGCTGCGCCCGGCAACATGCACGTCGACAGCCTCACCATTCCCTGAGGGTCGCGCGCACCCGACGCGGCCAACCAGCCGATATTCGGGCACGATGCGCGTCGACGCCCAAGCCCGAGCTATCCGCCATGCGCTGTCTCCCGAGCAGTGCGACGCGGTGGTGGGCGCCGTCCAATCGGCGGCCGGCCAGTATCCTTGGCTCGACACCAAGATCATCCACCGCGAGTCCGAACGCCCAGGGCTGTTGCGCGAGGCTTTCGGCTCGAGCCGGCATCCCGAGCGGGTGTTCCAGTACAGCTTCCTCATCCCGCCCGGCTCGGAGGGCAAGACGGGGCTCCTGGCGCACCTCCAAGGCAAGCTTGCCGCCCTAGGCGTCAACGTCTGTGACGCCGGCGGAGCGGTGCTCATCGGCGAGGGCAACGTCGACAAGGGGCACGCGCTGGTCGAATACGCAGCGCATCTCGCCGTGCCGGCCGCCGCCATCGCGAAGTTCGGTGATAAGGCCGGTCCCGAGGGCAACGACAGACACCTCGTCGGGCCAAACTCGTACAACGTCGGCAAAGACGAGCCGGCCTGTCCGCAGGTCGATAACCGAGGGCGCGGTCGCTTCGCCGCTGGCACGGTCGAGATCGCGAACGGCATCGTCGACGACATCTTGGCGGCCCGCGCGGCCGGACGGCGGCCTACGACGCGGGCGCTGATGTTCGACTTCGACGGCACGCTGACCATGCACGGTGAGGGCATCGACGGCGATGCCATGGCTCTGTTGCTGCGGCTGCTCGACAACGGCATCGAATTCTCCATCTGCACCGGCCGTGGCCCAGCGATCTTCCCCATGCTGATCGAGCAAATGGCGGACGCTGGCGCGGACCTCGAGGCCATGTGCCGGACCATGACTCTGTTCATG
The DNA here is from genome assembly GCA_041288095.1 of Myxococcota bacterium. Lineage (GTDB taxonomy): Bacteria > Myxococcota > XYA12-FULL-58-9 > XYA12-FULL-58-9 > JALHOP01 > JALHOP01. Next base: position 2,399 of record JBGGMJ010000212.1, on the reverse strand, counting down.
TTCAACGGGGCCCGCTGGGTCGAGACCCAGGAGCTCGCGGAACTACTGGAGAAACGTCGCACGCAACTCGAGGCGCCTTCCGGCCGATGAGTCTCCCTCTCGGGAGGCGTGTCTTTGGCCGACCCCATTCTCGACATTACGAGTCCAAGAACGACGCGCGATAGCGCGGCGCTGCACCTGGATCCGCTCGGCGGGGTGGGTACCGACGTCGGCTCGCACGTCGGCTCGCCGTTCAACACGGGCGTCGACCACGTCGAGCCGCCACGGCCAACCCCCACCAGGGTCGAGGTCCAAAGCCCACTAGCCGCCGCGGTGGCGCGTCCGGCCGCCGCGCCGCGCATGGCCTGCGGTAGCGCCGCCTGCCGCGAGCTTCGCGCCGAGATGCACCGCTTCCTCGACGGCATCGACATCGAGGGGATCCCACCCGGCGTCAACCGCGCCGAGGCTCAGAAGACGCGGCGCGCCGCCGAGCTCGAAGCGGCCGGCATCGATGCCGACTGGGCACGACGCTTCGTCGACCAGCCGAACGTCGAAGAGCCGGACCTCCGCTATCAATTCCAGCTCTGGCAAGCCGCGTGCGACGAGTACCGGCGGCGCGAGCTCGAGTCGACCAGAGAACAGCCGGAGCCCCCGGTCGCGGGCCCGGGCCTCGCGGGCCCCGGCGTCGTCGCCACTCCGTTGGAGCGGAGCCGCATTGCCAGCCCCGGTCAGCTCTCGACCGCCGACGCCACCTCCGTCCGCCGCGACCTTCGCGCTCTCGGCTTCGCCACCGGCGCGCGCGGAGCCGCCGGAGCTTGGGACGCGGACGCGTTCGAGGGCTACAGGGATTTCATCGAGCGTGCTGTCCGCGCCGGCAAACTAACGTCCGAGCAAGCGCATTCGAGCCGGGCCGCGGATCGCGCCGCGGTGCGTACGCTATTACGGAATGCAGCGCGCGCCCCGAAAGCCGACCCGGCGCTCCGGGCCACACCCGCTCAAACCACCGTCGAGAGCACCGTCGCTCCCGAGCAGAAGTTGGTGAGGGTGCGCAAACGCTGGGTCCTCCGCCCCACCGGTCATCGCAACCGGCCCGAGGATGTCGAGCGCGTGCAGCGGGCGTTGCTGGCGCGTGGGTTCTTCATCGATGAGCGCCGGCTGCGCACGTACGACGCCACGACGCAGGCCGCGGTGCAGCTCTACAATGCCTCCTATCGCGGACTGCACGAGCGCGCCGGTGGCTCGGCCACCCTGGTCTCGGGCGCGATGATGACGCGCTCGCTCTTCGGGACGCCCGAGGAGACGCCTCATCTGGTCGATGGCCCGCGCTGGGGTGAGCTGCAGTCCGATCCCACGATTGGTCTGCGCAACTACCACACGCCCGGTTCGTCGGTGACGAGCTGGGGCACGCAGCGCGCCCGCCAATTCGTCATCGACTTCGCTCGCAATCTGCGAACCATCCGACCCGACTCCGAGGTACTTGCCAACGACAACAGCAAGCGCGAGGGCGGCCCGCATCCGTTTCACTCGGGCCACCAGGTAGGCATGGAGCTCGACTTCACGCATCCCGACGAAGCGGAAGGGCAGACGCGTGCCGATTGGATCGAGCATCGCAAGCAAGAGCTACTCGCGATGCGGCCCTTCGCCAGCAGCATCGCGTTCATCTATTCGTCGAACGCCGACCTCGTGACCTACGGCCGCGGGCTTGGGCTCAACATGATCCAGATCGGCGGACACCGCATGCACTTCCATGTTGGCATCAAGAGCTGGACTGGCGGGTTGGCGCGCAGCTAGTCACTTGCGAGTCGTTTCGTGCGTCGTTTCGTCGTCACTTGCGAGCCGTTTTAGCGTCTGCTGTTTGGGGCCTCGGTGGATCTGCACCGAGGGGGTGGAGGAGACCCGGGGGCGGGCGTTTGCCTTGGAGTCTGCTTGCTGCGCGGGGCCGGAGGGTTGTGCTTTGCAATGGACCGTGCCGCTATAGCGGACGACCTGGAAATGCGCGTTAACGCGTATTTTGCGTACGCGGGCGTGTGAAAAAACGACGGCGGTTTCACTTTCGTTTCACTTTTGTGTTGACGTCGTGTTTCGGTGTTGGCGCCTTAGCGATTCCGACGTGCTCTGAAATGGCCTTGGCGTGCGTTGGTGTGCGCGCTGTTACGTTTTCGCGGCGGCTTCCGTGATTTTCGCATCCGCGGCCGTTTGCGGGGCGCCACGGGGCTGCAAAGGGGCAAAAATTTCCCGTGTTAGGATGAGTCATGAACGACTTGTCCGCTTTAGCGTCTGATGAGCTCTTGGTGTCCCTGAAGGCTTGCGCCGCGCGGGAGCATGGCGAATGTGTCCACGTCATCGCGCATCTCGCGGAGGTTGCGCGCAGAAAGCTCCATCTCAGCGAGGCATGTACGAGCCTTCGTACCTACTGCGTC
>JBGGMJ010000211.1:0-127724 GCA_041288095.1 Myxococcota bacterium | reverse complement strand
GGCGGTGGTCGTGGTGGCGCTGTCCGCTTTCTCGGACCAGGCGCGACGGGCGACGAGGTCATGGCGTTCGACTTCTTGGTGCGCGCCGCGCGCCGCCGTGAGGACGCAAGACCTCTGAACCGCGCCTTCACGCAGGCGCTGGCCCGCGACACCGTACAGACCGAGATCGGTATCGGCGCCCGCGTCGACAACGGCGTCGTCGGCACCGAGGTCACCGGCGGACTCGCCCATCATTTCGCCAACGGCCGCGAACCGCTACAGACCGGCCTGCAACGCCCGCGCGCCCGCACGACCGTCGAAGGTCTCGAGATGATGCGTCAACGGCGCGAGCGTCGTGACGCGATTCGCCAGGCGATCAACGAGGGTCGCTACAATCAAGCGGGAGGCGCGACACAGGAGCCGAGGCAGGGCGAGGGTCCAGCGCGCGTCGAGCCTCCGGAGCCGCCTCGCCCCGTGGTCACGGTCCAGTCGCTCCTCGCCGATCCCAACCTCACGGGCGCTCAGGTCGTCGACTTCGTGACCGCGAACCGCGGCGCGCCCGCCGCCGAGCTGATACGGAGCCTGCGCGAGCGCCGCGATAGCGAGCCGGTGCTCGCGAACGCCGTGCGCTATGCCGGAGAGAACGACCGCTACAAGCAACTCGACCCGGCGACGCTCGCGGCCCTCACCGGCGGAGCCCAGCTCAGCCCCTTCACGTTGGGGGCGAACGCCGGCGACCAGGTGAGCTACAACGCTGCGTGGCACCTCTTGCGCGGCGACTACGTGCGGCGCACGCCACCCGAGCGCTTGGCTCCCAACGACGTACGCTACGCGGTGACCAGCATGCCAGACGACGCCGCGGCCATCGTGACGCTGACCGCGGGCATCCCCGCCTTGCGCGAGGCGACGCTGGCGCAGCTCCACGAGAACATCTCCGCGAGCCGACCCGAGGCCGCCATTGCCTTCCTGCGCCGCCTCCATGACACCCCCTGGGCCGCGCCGATGCGCACGGTCCCGTCGCCGCTCGCCCAGCACCTCACCGGCGAGCTCTTCGCGCGTGGGATGCTCCACGATCAGCGGGTGCGGCTCTACCAAGCGCTCGTCGCGCCCACGAGCGGCACCGCGATGCACCCCCTCGTCTTGACCATGCCCTGGTCGGTCTACGAGCCCTTGGTCGAGCGCGTGCGCGCCTCCTCGGACTACTGGGGACCGCTCGCGACCCGCGACCTGCGCCCCCAGGTCGCCGCCGCCCGTGACGCCTGGTGGGAACAGCACGGACCCAAGGTACCGACTTCCCAGTAAGCGCCGGTAGGGCAGCAGCCAGCACCCGGTTCCGCTAGACATTTGCGCGCCTGATCTGTAGGAGGGGCGCCTTCGAGCGGACGTGTGCCCGCGCTACCGATGCATGGTGCATCTGGGAGCTTGAGCCAAGTCCTTTGCCCCGCGCCGCAATTAGGCCCGGGTAAGTAGAGTTAAAAAAGAGTGATGAGCTCCACCCAAGAAGTCCTCCGCGAAGACGGCCTGACGTTCGCCGAGATGTTCGAGGAGAGCCTGCAGAAGCAGGACGCAGTCAAAGAAGGCGAAATCGTCAAGGGTCGCGTCATCGAGGTCGGTAAGGACTTCGTTCTCGTCGACATCGGTTACAAGAGCGAGGCTTCGGTCTCGACCAGCGAGTTCTCGTTCATCGAGAACAAGCTCTCCGTCTCGGTCGGTGACACCATCGACGTGTACGTCGAGAGCCGCGAAGACGACAGCGGTCTCGTCATCGTCAGCAAAGAGAAGGCCGACAAGCTCCGCGTTTGGGACGACATCTCCGCCGCGGCGGAGCGTGACGAGCTGGTCGACGGTATCGTCGTCGCTCGCGTGAAGGGCGGTCTCTCCGTCGACATCGGCGTCAAGGCGTTCTTGCCCGGCAGCCAGGTCGACCTCCGTCCGATCCGCAACCTGGACAAGCTGATTGGCCAGAAGTTCAAGTTCAAGGTCATCAAGTTCAACAAGAAGCGCGGCAACATCGTTCTTAGCCGTCGCGTCCTGCTCGAGCAGGAGCGCGAGGAGCTCAAGAAGGAGACGCTGAAGAAGCTGGCCGAGGGCGAAGTGCTCACCGGCGTCATCAAGAACCTCACCGAGTACGGCGCCTTCGTCGACCTCGGCGGTATCGATGGCCTGTTGCACATCACCGACATGAGCTGGGGCCGCATCAATCACCCGTCCGAGATGTTCAACATCGGCGACGAAGTGAAGGTGAAGGTCCTCAAGTTCGACCCCGAGACCGAGCGCGTTTCGCTTGGCTACAAGCAGATCACCGAAGATCCGTGGGCGAACGCGGGCGACAAGTTCCCGGTCGGCAAGAAGGTCACCGGCAAGGTCGTCAGCCTCACCGACTACGGCGCGTTCATCGAGATCGAGCCGGGTGTCGAGGGTCTGGTCCACGTCAGCGAGATGAGCTGGACGAAGCGCGTCAAGCACCCGTCGAAGCTCGTCAACGTCGGCGACCCCGTCAACGCGGTGGTCTTGGACATCGACATTCCGCAGAAGCGGATCTCGCTCGGCATGAAGCAGACCGAAGCGAATCCGTGGACGCTGCTCGGCGAGAAGTATCCCGTCGGCGCGGTCATCAAGGGCGCGGTGCGCAACATCACCGACTTCGGCATCTTCGTGGGTGTCGAGGAAGGCATCGATGGTCTGGTGCACGTCAGCGACTTGAGCTGGACGCACCGCGTGAAGCACCCCTCCGAGATGTACAAGAAGGGCGACGAAGTCGAAGCCGTCGTCTTGAACATCGACGTCGAGAACGAGCGCTTCAGCCTCGGTATCAAGCAGCTCACGGACGATCCGTGGGATACTCTGCCGCGCCGCTTCCCGCGTGGCACGAAGGTCAAGGGCAAGGTCATGAAGGTGACCGAGTACGGCGCCTTCGTGGAGATCGAAGAGGGCATCGACGGTCTCGTGCACGTCAGCGAGCTTGCTGACGAGCGCGTCGAGAAGGCCGGCGACGTGGTGAAGCTTGGCGACACCGTGGACGTGATGGTCCTCGACGTCGACCCAGCCGAGCGCCGCATCTCGCTGTCGATCAAGGCGGCCCGAGAAGGCACCAGCGACTACCGCGCGTACATGGACAACCAGTCCGGACGCTCGTCGCTTGGCGACGTTCTGGGCTCGAAGCTCCAGAGCGCCATCAAGGGCGAAAAGGGCGAGTAAGCCTTAGTCGTATAGCCAGTCTGAATGACGGCGCGCTCTCGAGGAGACTCGGAGCGCGCCGTTTTTCTTTTGGGCATTGACGGAACCGTCATCATGTAACATTGATAGTTACATGAAGCGCGACAGCCGGCTTTCGGGGGTTCTGCACGTCCTGCTCCACATGGCGGAGGCGGGCGAGCCCATGACCTCCGAGGCTTTGGCGAAGGCGATGCGCACCAATCCCGTGGTGGTGCGCCGCAACATGGGGCCCCTGCGCAACGCCGGCTTGGTCGCCGCCGGGCGCGGCCATGGCGGTGGTTGGGTCATCGCCGCGCCGCTAGCCAGCATCACCATGCGGGACATCTACGAAGCGTTGGGCTCGCCCGAACCGTTTGCCATGGGCAATCGCAGCGAGTCGCCGGGTTGTCTGGTCGAACAGGCGGTCAATGCCGCTTTGGCGGAGGCATTCCGCGACGCCGAGCAACTGCTGCTCGATCGTTTTGGCGCCGTCACCCTCGACCGGCTCGCGCGCGACTTCCACCGCCGCATGAAAGCTCACGGAGGCACGCATGACCATGCAATGTGACGTCGTCATCGTCGGAGGTAGCTATGCGGGACTCTCCGCCGCGATGATGCTCGCGCGCGGGCGTCGTGACGTCGTGATTCTGGACACGCGCACGCCGCGCAATCGCTTCGCCAGCCACTCGCACGGCTTCTTCGGTCAGGATGGCGCGACGCCCGACAGCATGCTCGCGACGGGCCGCGACAAGGTGCTTGCGTATCCGACCGTTCGCCTGCTGCGGGACGCAGCCGTCGCCGCGCGTGGTGGCGACAACGCCTTCGCGATCGACACGCTCGAGCACGGCACGCTGGCGGCGCGAAAGGTCGTTCTCGCCTATGGCGTGAGTGACATCTTGCCGGCGATTCCCGGGCTCGCCGAGCGCTGGGGCAAGACCGTGGTTCACTGCCCGTATTGCCACGGTTACGAGCTTACCGGGCCGCAGGCCGTGCTCGCCGTGTCACCAATGTCGGCGCACCAGGCGATGCTCATCACCGAGTGGGGACCGACGACGTTGTTCGCGAACGGCACGGACTTCGACCACGAGATCGTCGACGAGCTGCGCCGGCGCAATGTGGTGATCGAGCGAGCGCCGGTGACCGCTATCGCGGGCGAAGCCACCGTGCACCTCGCTGACGGCCGCGCGCTGCCCATGAGCTCGTTGTACGTGGCGACCCAGGTGAAGCCGAACAGCTCTCTTGGCGAGCAACTCGGCTGCGCCTTCGATGAGGGGAGATTCGGCGGATACCTGCGCACCGACGGCATGCGGGCGACTACCGTGCCGGGGGTGTTCGCCGCCGGCGACATCACTCGCGACATGCACAACGCGACGTTCGCGACCGCGGACGGCGTCATGGCCGGCGCCTCCGCGCATCGCGAGCTCGTCTTCGGACCGCACGGGTAGCGTCGGTCAAAAATCCACGAAGCCGTTGAGCGCCGCGACGTGCCGCATCTCATTCGGCACGCTGACGTCGATGTACTGGTTCAGGTAGCCGATTTCGATGCGCACGTTGCAGGGGAAATAGGCGGTGGGGCCGATGAACAAGCGATTCTGATCGAGCCCGAAGCGCTGCCAACGCTCGCCGTTCTCATCGTCGGCCGCGTTGAGGTCGATGAAAAATTCGTCCCAGACCGAGATGCCGAAGAGGTCGTTCGCTTTCCAGATGACGCGCAGGAGCTCGCGAAAGCGGACACCTAAGTCGTCGCTCGTCGCGGGGCGAAAGCGCTCCTCTAGACGTGACCGCGAGTAGAAGCTGAACGCGCCGATGCCGCCGATGTTCCAAGCGAGCTGCTGCCAAATGCGATGCTCGTCGGTCATGTCGCCGGTCGCGTCGTCCCAGCTCGGCGTCCAGGCGTAGGCGAGATACACCGAGAGGTCCTCTGTGAGCCGCCGCATCACGCCTGGGCGCAGGAGGATCTGCGAGCCGTGGTGGTCGTCGTAGAGACGGAGGTTGCCGTCGAAGTAGAAGGACCATGCGTCGGTCAGCTTCTTGTGGACGGTGATCGAGCTCCAAATTTGGTGACTCTCATCGGCGGCCAAGGCCAGCGACGGAACCACGAGGCAAAGAGCAACGAGGATGAAACGCATGTGAGGCAAAAACCCGTAGAGCGCCGGCGGACGCGGGCGGACGATCGCGAGCGGCACCTCATACCTGGACTCCGGAGCGGGGGAAACTCTGCTCAATCCGTCGGGCGAAACCGTGCATTCGCTTCTCTGAGCTTGCACAGGGGGTGCGAGAGGGTTTAACGTCCGAGTCGAGCATCACTCAACGGTCGTCGTCGCAGAGACTTTTTGCGACGGGGGCCTGCGGGTTCCGGGCAATAGGGCGTAGTTGTCCTCACGGAGACGTGTAGTGGACAGCAATCAGGGCATGACCAAGAGTGGCCTCATTCAGGCGGTCGCTCAGCGTTTTTCGCATCTTCGCGCTACCGATGTCGAAATCGTGGTGAACACGATCTTCGACGCCATGACGCAGGCACTGCGTGCCGGGGATCGCATCGAGATCCGTGGCTTCGGGAGCTTCTCGGTCCGTCATCGACGATCGCGGACCGGTCGCAATCCGAAGACCGGACACGCGATCGCCGTGCCCGAGAAGCGCGTGCCATTCTTCACCGTCGGGCACGAGCTGCGCGAGCGGGTGAACGCGGGTCGCTTGGCGACCGACGGGTCGCAAGCCAAAGAGGGCTGACGCTAGTGCCGCCTGTAGTTGTCAGACCCTGCTGCTAGGGTCTGGCTACAATGGGCGCGACTGACGGGTTGAGCGGTGCCGCTGACGGCGGCGTGGGCGAGCGCAAGATCACCCCCATGTTGCGCCAGTTCTTGGACGCGAAGGCCGACGCGCCTCGCGACGCCATCCTTTTCTTCAGGATGGGCGACTTCTACGAGACGTTTTTCGACGACGCGAAGATCGCGGCCCGTGAGCTCGATCTCACGCTCACCTCCCGCGACAAGAGCGCGGGTGATCCCGTGCCCATGGCTGGGGTGCCGCACCACGCGGCGCAGGGCTACATCGCGCGTTTGGTCGAGCGCGGGTTCTCCGTCGCCATTTGTGATCAGCTCGAAGATCCCAAGCTCGCCAAGGGTATCGTCAAGCGCGCCATCACCCGCGTGGTTACGCCGGGTACGGTGTGCGAGCTCGAAGCGCTCGACCCTGGCGCGGCGGCATATCTCGCGTCGGTCGTGCTCGCGGGCGACGATGCGGTGCTGGCGCTGCTCGATCTCTTGGCCGGCGAGGTCTTGATGACGCGCGTGCCGCGCTCGCAGCTGGGTGACGAGCTCAGCCGCATGGGCGCGCGCGAGCTCGTGACCGTGCCCGATGGGGCGGCGGCGATTGCGGCGCTGGTCGCAAGTAGCTTGCCGGTGCGTGAGGCCGAGGCGTTGCCTGAGAAGGGCTCGTGGCAGGGCATCTTCGGCGAAATGCCATCCGCCCTCGCCGAGGAAGAGCTCGCTGTGTGCATGGCGGTGCGCTACGCCGAGCGCACCCAGCGTCGTCCGCTGAAGCACATCATGCCGCCGCGTACCTATCGCATCGCCGATTATGTCGTGCTCGACGAAGCCACGCGGCGCAATCTCGAGCTGACGCGCACACAGCGGGACGCGGAGCGTCGCGGCTCGTTGCTCTGGCATCTCGATCGCTGCCGCACGGCATTGGGCTCGCGCACCCTCCATCAATGGCTGCTCTTCCCGCTGCGTGAGCGGTCGGCCATCGAGCGCCGCCAGGGCGCGGTCGCGGCGTTCAAGAGCGAACGGGCGGTGCGTGAAAAGGCGCAAGCCGCGCTCGAAGGCGTGCGCGACATCGAGCGCCTGGTGGGCCGTGTCGCCGTCGGCCGGGCTACGCCGAAAGACCTCGGGCTTCTGCGCCTGTCGCTCGCACGCCTGCCCGACGTGAAGAACGTGGTGGCGAAGCTCGCATCCTATCTGGGCGCGGCTTGGGCCGATGCCGACGTCGTCAGCGATCTGCAGCACCTGCTGGCGCGGGCGCTGGTCGACGACCCACCGTTCGCGACCAACGAGGGTGGCATCTTCGCCAAGGGCTTCGACGCCGATCTCGACCTGCTCATCGATGCTTCGACCGAGGGTCACGGCTTTCTCGACGAGCTCGAGAAGCGCGAGCGTGCCCGCACTGGCATCACGAACCTGAAAGTCCGCTACAACAGAGTCTTCGGTTACTACATCGAGATCACCAAGGCGAACCTCGCGCAGGCGCCCGCCGACTACGTGCGCAAGCAAACCCTGGTCGGGGCCGAGCGCTTCATCACCCCCGAGCTCAAGACCTATGAAGACCGCGTCTTGGGGGCGGACGAGCGCCGGCGCACCCGCGAGCAGCTCTTGTTCGAGTCGTTGGCCGCCGAGGTTGGCGGCTTCACGGCGCGCCTGCGCGCCGTCTCGCGCCTGGTCGCCGAGACCGACGCCTTGGCGTCGCTCGCCCAGGTGGCCGACGAGTGCCGCTATGTCCAGCCGGAGCTCACCGAGGCGCCGGTGCTCGAGCTCACCCAGAGCCGGCATCCGGTCATCGAGCGGCTCTTGCCGAACGGTGAGCGCTTCATCGCCAACGACGTGAAGCTCGACGCGGCGACGCGTCAGCTTCTAGTGGTCACCGGGCCAAACATGGCCGGCAAGTCGACCATCATGCGTCAGGTGGGGCTAACGGCGGTGCTCGCGCATGTCGGTTCATTCGTGCCGGCGCAGCGTGCGCTCATCGGCCTTTGTGACCGGGTCTTCACGCGCGTGGGCGCCTCCGACAATCTCGGGCGCGGCCAGTCGACGTTCATGGTCGAGATGCTCGAGACCGCCACCATCCTGAAGCAAGCATCGGCGCGCTCGTTGGTGCTGCTCGATGAGATCGGGCGTTGCACCAGCACCTTCGACGGCGTGTCGATCGCCTGGGCGGTGGCCGAGCACGTGCATGACGTCCTCGGGTGTCGCGCCATGTTCGCGACGCACTACCACGAGCTCACCGACCTCACGCGCGAGCGTCCACGCATCGTCAACGTCTCAGTCGCGGTCAAAGAGAGTCAGGGAACCATCGTGTTCTTGCGACGATTGGTCGACGGCGCGGCCAACCGTAGCTACGGCATTCAGGTGGCGCAGCTCGCTGGGGTGCCCGAGCCGGTGCTGGCGCGGGCACGCGAAATCCTCACGAATCTCGAGAGCGGCGAGCTCGACAGCAAAGGCATGCCGGTGTTGGCGTACAGCCGGCGCGAGCGGCACGATAGCGGGCCACAGCTCGCCTTGTTCGCGGCGCCGCGGCCGAGCCCCTCGGCGGTCGAAGCCGAGCTGCGCGACATCGATCCCATGGCGACGACGCCCATGCAGGCCCTGGCGCACCTGGAGCGCTTGCGGCGGCTGCTCGACGCCTGAGCACGTTTTTTGCGGGTTCCGATCGGCCACCGTAAGGTCGCGGGATGTTGGGCCTCGTCCTCGCCGTAGCCTTGTCCGCGCAAGCGCCGAGTGACGCGCGTGCCGGCTACGAGGCGGCGCGGGCAAGTTACTACCGGCTCAAGGCCAACGCCGCCGGGCAGCAGCTCCGGCACAACTGGCTGCGCGCCATCGCGGCGTTCACGAGCGTCGCTGAGGACTATCCGAAGAGCGACGAGGGGGCGCGGGCGCTCTACACTGCGGCCGAGCTGTGGAACGACCTGTCGGCGATCTCGCACCTGGGGTCGGACGTCGATCAGGCGCTCGCGAACTACGAACGGGTCGCGAGCGAGCATCCGACGAGCAGCCTGGCCGACGACGCCTTGTACGCAGCGGCGGTCATCTACCATGCGCGACGGCGCGACGACGCCAAGGCGGCCCGTGCCGTCACGCAGATCATCGAAGGTCACGCCGCGGGGGACATGGCGGCAAAAGCGCGCGACCTCATGGGCAAGCTCGCCGCGCTGGGCGTCACGCCGGCCGCGAAAGAAGAGACGGCCGCCCAGGTTTTCGGCCGCCGCGAGAACGAAGCCGACCGGCACGACGTCGTCGAGGTGAAGCGCTGGAGCACGCCGACCTATTCGCGTCTCGCGATCACCCTCGCGGGAGCAGCCCAAGCGCGCAGCGGTTGGGTTCCGGGCGCGACGCCGGGAGCTCCGCGCTCTCTCATCGTCGACGTGAGCCCGGCACGGCTGCCCGCGGACCTGCAACTCCCGATGGCCGAGGATACGCTGGTCACCAAGGTCAGTGCCGAAGCGCGCAACGACAACACGGTGCGCCTGACCCTCTCGCTGGCGCGCGCCGCCAAGCAGCGCATCATGATCCTCGAGAACCCGTATCGCGTCGTCGTCGACGTCAGCGGTGACGAGCCAACGCCGGGCGCCGCCGCCAAGCCTCCAGCGGTGGCCGAGACCAAGGCGCCCCAGCGCGCCAAGTCGGTCGTCGTCATCGATCCGGGTCACGGCGGCAAGGACGTCGGAGCCAGCGGGCCGGGTGGGGCGCGCGAGAAGGACGTGGCGCTCGCCATCGCCAGGCAGACCGCCGAGCAGCTTCGGGCCGCGGGCCTCGAGGTCGTGTTGACCAGAAGCGACGACACCTTCGTCTCGCTGGAGGAACGCACCGCTATCGCAAACAAGGCCGAGGCGGACTTCTTCGTGTCGATCCACTTGAACGCGACCAAGAGCGGCACGGCGCGCGGGGTCGAGACCTACTATCTCGACACCACGAGCAACCGCTACGCGCTGCGGCTCGCGGCTCGTGAGAACCGCGTCAGCGAGGACCGCGTCAGCGACACCGAGCTCGCGCTCGCCGACGTCGCGACCAAAGCCGCGGTGCGCGAGGCCAAGAGGCTGGCGCAGAAGGTCCAGAAGAACGTCTACGAGAGCGCCCACGCCGCCGACGCCGCGGCCAAGGACCACGGCGTGAAGAGCTCGCTGTTCTACGTGCTCCTGGGCGCGCGCATGCCCGCCGTGCTCATCGAGGCCGGGTTCATTTCGAACCAAGCAGAGGAAAAGCTCTTGGTGAGCGCCGGCTATCAGAAGCGTCTCGCCCGAGCGATCACGCAGGCGGTGGAAGCGAGCCTCGAGAAGGCGGCACCGGCCAAGGCACCCGCCAACATCGCCAAGGCACCGCCCGCGAAAGCAGCGCGCAAGCTCGCCGCGAAGTCCGGACGAGGCAAAGCGCCCGCCACCGTCGCCACCAAGGCTCCTCCCGCGAAAAACGACGCTCTGGCGGTTGCGTCGCCGCGCCGTCCATGACCAAACCTGCGGCGTGAAGTCCGCCGTAACCGTCATGTTGCTCCTCGTGTGCGCCTGTCAGCAGAGCGGGCGGTTCAAGGGTGACGCCGCCGCGGCCTTGAAGCTGCTCGAGCGTGACGGGCAGACCGTCGACGTTACGCTGGGCGGTGGTGCTGTCCGCTATCTCGGATACGTCGCGATGCCGGCTCTCGGTACGCCGGGCGCGAAGCTCGGTGTCGTGCATTACTGGGCCTGCGACCGTGTGCTGGAGCGCGACTATCAAGTCTTCGTCCACTTCCTGCTCGAAGGCGCCGCCGGTTGGGTAAAGAACGGCGATCACACGCCGCGGCCTCCGACCTCCGCGTGGCGTCCCGGCGAGGTGATCGTCACGCACAGCGAGGTGAAGCTGCCCGACTATCTCCCCGGCGCGCAGCTCGAGCTCCGCGTCGGCTTGTTCGCGGGCGAGCAGCGGCTGCCGGTGGATGATGCCGTCCGTGATGACGGCACGCGCCGCGTGCGCGCGGGGCGCATCGCCGTGGCCGGCAGCGCGCTCCCCAAGCCGATCTACGAGGCTCAGCGCATCGCCAAGCCGCCGTTCATCGACGGCCTGCTCGAGGACGAAAGCTGGAAGGGCTTGGCCGGCATCGAAGGGCTCACCAAGAGCCGCGGTGACGGTCCGGCTCGCGTGCAGACCAACATCGTCGCCGCTTGGGACGACGAGGCGCTCTATGTCGCCTTCACCACCCGCGATCCCGACATCCGCGCCACCATGACGAAGCACGATGAGCCGATCTATCGCGAAGAGACCGTCGAGATGTTCATTGCCGCCGGCGAGCCCGGCGGCTACGTCGAGCTGCAATCGAGCCCGCGCGGCGTCACCTTCGATGCATCCTTCAGCGGCGGCGCGCGCCGCAACATGCAGGTCGGCTATGACGCCGATTTCAAAGCCGTTTGCGTGACCAAGGGGAGCATAGACGACGCGACCGACACCGACGAGGGGTGGTCCTGCGAGTGGCGGGTCGGCCTCGCGAGCATCCCCGGTGTGAGCATGCCGATGGCGGCGGGGACGAGCTGGCGGGTGAACTTCTTTCGCGTGGCGAAGGATGCGTCGCGACTGGCCGGGGGCGACGGCGATCGTCCGGTAGGTGACGAGAGCGCCTGGTCCCCCCCTTTGATGGGGGATTTTCACAACTTAGACCGATTTGGTACGCTGGTATTTCGAGCGCCAGTGGGGGATGTAGGGCACCCGAGATGAGCACCACCCCGTCCGAGCAAGCGAGTCGAGACATTGCCGCCGCGCTTGCCGACCTTCGCGGCCGGCGGGACCAAGTGGTCGCGGACCTCGACGAACGCATCAATCAGCTCGAGACGCTCGCCGGTCAGCTCGAGCAGGGTCAGACCGAGCCGCGTCAGGTGCAGGAACGTGTCCGCCGGCTCATCGGCGAGAAGACACCGAATCCGGCTGCGCGCGTGATGCGAGCTGGTCGTACGCAGATCGGCATGCGCTTGAGCGGCGAGCATACGCCGGTAGGCCCGCCAACCACGTCGAACGTCGGCGTCCGCCTTTCCGGACCGTCGAGCGCCATGGCAACCGCGACCTTGCATCGCGTGCTCAACGTCGTCGATGCGCGGGTCGTGAGCGTCCTTTCCATGTCGTTGGCGCGTGACGAAGCCCGTCTCGAGCTCGCGACTCTCCGCCGGCTCCGCCGCAGCCTCGATGAGCACCTCGCGTCCGTGCCCGAAGACGTCGTCCTGGTGACGTCCCTCGTCGAGCACGCCGACGACGCGATGACGGTCGTCGCCGATCTCGAGCAGGGTGGTCACGCGCGGACCCGCCGGCTCCTCGAATACGTGCGAGAGCTCGTGTCCCAGGTGATGGCGCTCGGCGGCAATGCCGCGGGCATGAAGGAATCGATCCAGCGGGCACGCCAACAGGTCGAGCAGGGCAACGTCACGCAGGCGACGAGCGACGCCGTTCAGCTCTTCATCCGCCTGCAGCTCGAGCTCGCCCGCCGCGCGCCGACGCCGGCGTCGACCATGCTCGACGAGCTCGTCCGCTAGCTCGTCCGCTAGCTCGACCTGCGACGCTTCGCCGCTGGCGCCGCCCGCATGTGTACGCTATCGCGGCGACCTCCGAGGAGAAATCCATGAAGCGCTTCGTTCCCTGTCTCTTGCTCGCCTGCGCCGCCTGCGGCGAGGACCCACGTGACTTCGCGCTGCGCTTCGCGGCGGTCTCGAACGGCGCCGAGGTCGCGTGCGGCACCTCCATCACCGGGCTCGGTTCCGCCGGCAATGCGACGGCGCAGCTCGCGGACCTGCGCTTCTACGTCAGCAACATGACTCTGACGGGCGAGGACGACGAGCCCATCGACCTCAACATCATTATCAACGAGTTTCAGTACAACGCGCTCGAGGGCCACGTGGCGCTCATCGATCTAACCGACACGAGCACCGGCGCGTGTGACACCGGCGCCATTGCTTTCCCGGAGGGCACGACCCGCGTGAACGATGCGTTCACCGCGCGCGCCAAGGTCGATAGCGTCCGCAAGATCTCCTTCGACGTCGGCGTGCCGCAGGCGCTCATGCGCAAGGTGATCGCGGCAACGAGCGAGGAGGGCGCGCCGTCGCCGTTGCGGGAGATGTATTGGTCGTGGGCCAGCGGCTATCGGCATTTGGTGATGAACGCTCAAGTCGAGACACCAAACGGCAGCGGTGAAGGGTACGTTCACGTTGGCAGCCGAGACTGCGGCAGCGCTGGCCAGAAAGCGCTGAGCGACCGTGATACGTGCGGGTTCATCAACACGCCGCGCGTCGAGCTCGAGGTAAACGGCGTCGGCAACCGCGTGATCGATCTGAACCTCGATGTGCTGCTCGCTGACGTCGACTTCGTCGTGCCTCTTCGTGACGAGACGATGACCGTCATCGGTGAGGCGCCCGGCATCGAATGTCACTCGGCCCCGTCGCAGCCCGACTGTGGCGCGGTCTTTGCGAGCCTCGGCGTCGACATCGCGACTGGGGCGAGCGACGCGTCCGCCAATCAGGTCTTCTCGGTGCGCTAGTGACCCGCGCTGCAACGAAGCTCGTCGCCCTGTACGTGGTGCTGGCGGTGCCGGGTTGCGGCGGCGACGGCGCTGACGCGCCACCGGTGGACGAGGACGCGGGGCGAAAGGCCGAGCTGCGCGCCGTCCTCGGTCTCGCGGACGACATGGAAGTGCCCTACATCCCGCCGGCGAATCCGCCGACCGCGGCGAAGGTCGCGCTTGGCCGTCGTCTCTTCTACGAGCGGCGGCTGTCGGCCAATGGCTCGCAAGCTTGCGCCGATTGCCACGTGCAAGCGCTCGCCTTCAGCGACGGCAGAGCCCGCTCGGTTGGCTCCACCGGCGTCCTGCTTCGGCGCAACAGTCAGGGGCTCGCGAACGTGGCCTATGCAGCGAGCTTGACGTGGGCAAGCGACGGCCTGCTCACGCTCGAGCAGCAGATTCACGTGCCCCTCACCAGCGACAACCCCATCGAGCTCGGCTTGACCGACGGTGTACGCGATAGCGTTTTCTCGCAGCTGGGTGCCGACCCGGTCTATGCCGCCGCATTCGCCGCGGCGTTCGCCGATGGCACGGTCACCCTCGAGCGCATCATCTTCGCCTTGGCGAGCTTCTGCCGCACCCTGGTGAGTCGCGGCGCCGCCTTCGACCGTTACCTCGCTGGCGACGACTCGGCGATGACCGAAGAGCAGCAGCTCGGCGCCGAGCTCTTCTTCGGCGAGCGCTTCGAGTGCTTCCATTGCCACAACGGCTCGCTGTTCACCGGCAGCTACCGCGACGCACGCGACACCGAGCCGCGTCTCGCGTTCTTCAACAACGGGCTCTACAACGTCGGCGGCGACGGCAGTTATCCGGCACACGATCAGGGGCTCTACGATCTGACGGGCAACCCCGAGCACCGCGGCCTGTTCCGCCCGCCCAGCCTACGCAACGTCGCCCTGACCTCGCCCTACATGCACGATGGCACGGTCGCGACCTTGCGCGCGGTGGTCGAGCACTACGTCGCGGGTGGCCGCGAGGTCGCTGACGGACCGTTCGCGGGTGACGGACGCGCAAGCCCGATCAAATCAGGGCTCGTCCGACCCTTCACGGCAACGGCCGCCGAGGTCGACGCCGTGGTCGCTTTTATGACGGCGCTGACCGATCTGTCGTTCACGACCGACAGTCGCTTCGCCTCACCCCCGTGACGTCGCCTTGGCGTTTGTGACAGAGCCGCTGACGCGCGCCCACACGTACGTAAAACCTGCGTTCTGACGCGCCACGCCAACGTTCTTCGATTGCACCGCTAAGTTGCGCTGCTTATAGTCCCAGGACATCGCGAGGGGCTTCGATGCTGGATGATCACACGCCGCGCACCTCGCGGGCGAAGGAACCCCTGGAAGCGGCGCGTCATGACGACGATGCCGAGCCCTCGATCGAAGCCATGCTAGGAACTCCCGCAAACAATACGCTAACCGCTAAAGCGGACGGGAAGGGTGCGGGCCCTCTCGGCGGAATTCGTCGCGACTTGTTGCGCGACGCCTCTGCCATTCCGCGGCTCGCTGACCTGGCCGCGCTGCGGGTGCTCCTGACCGGCGAATCCGTGATCGATGGCGGCCGTGCTTGGTTTCGTTCGCGTGAAGCGGTCGACGAGTTCCTGCGCCTTTCGGGTTACGACACCGACAACCCGCTCGACATGGCCCGCTTGCAAGAGCTCCACGAAGACGCCGTCGCGTATTTGACCGAGGTGCACGGCTACAAGCTCCCGGCCGATGTCGAGGAGCCCGCCGACATCCACGATCTTTTCTTGGTTGCGTCGTTCGGACCGCAACGCCTGCGCCGGCCGGCCTGCATGACGCTCAAAGTCATGCACATCTTGCAGCACATCGCCGGCCGCGAGCTCGCCTTCAATATGCCGATCTCCGAGGCTCAGTTGCTCGACCGGCTCAACGCCAAGGTCTTCGCGCTCGTCGATCGCCTGCGGGCGCAGAAGCTGGGTGTGCGCGAGTTCGCCGCCGGCAAGAAGACGCGCAACTCGCTGGTCACCAAGCTCCTCGCCAAGCGCGACACCTTGGCGACGCACATCTTCGACCGACTCCGCTATCGCGTCGTCTTCGAGAGCCGCGAGAACATCGTCCAGGCGCTCTTGCTGATGATCCGCGAGCTGTTCCCGTACAACTACGTGGTGCCCGAGCAATCGCTCAACGGCATCATCGTGCCGGCGGACCTCGCGCGCGTCCTCGAGCTGCCGCTCGACGTGGTCGAGTCGTGCTGGGGCGGGGCATCGGCACAGGTCGGTGTCGACGGCCAATCACCGACGCCGCAGAACGAGTTCTCCGGCGCCACGTACCGCTGCGTGAACTTCGTCGCCGACATCCCCATCCGCATCGACGACTTGGCTCCCGATGAGGCGCCCGCGATCGCCTACGTGCAGGCCGAGATTCAGCTCGTCGACGTCGAGACCGAACGCGCGAACAACGCCGGCGAAAACGCCCACCCGCGTTACAAGGCGCGCCAGCGCGAGCGCGTCCAGCGGCGCTTGGAGGCGGGCGCGGACACCGGCCTCGAGACCGCCGTCAACGACGACGAGGGCTAAGCACCCGAGACCCCGCCCATGCTGTGCGCTCGCGACGATCGACGCAACGCGGACGTGTATGGGCCGATACTGGTCACAGACGACGCGACAATGCCGGGAATTCGCGTCTGGAGAAGACCAATGACGACGACCCCACCGCTCAATCGCACCATGTTCGACGTTCGCTCGATGGATGAGCCCAACGCACCACTCCTGGGCTTCGAGGAGGGCAAGGCGGTCCACGTACCATTCACCGCCAAGATGCTTCGCGCCGCGCTTGCCGCCGCCGCTCCACAGTCAGACGGAACCGACACGAACGCGGGGATGGAGGCAGCCCTGGCGCACCTCCGTAGCCTCGACGCTGGCAAGGTCGGCCCACGCTTCGCCAATTACATCGTCGTGACCGACGGACCTGGCGCTGCCGAGCGATTTAGCGCTCACCTCGCGGGCGTCTTGGCGTCGCACGCGGAGGCCCATGGCAACGTCGGGACGGCGTTGCTAGCCCTGGCTGACGTGGTGTCGGAAGAGCCCAAGCAGAAGCCCTAGCTCATTCGGGCTCTCTGAAGAAACGAATAGGGCGCCAGCGTAGGCCGCGGCGCCCTCGACGCTTGCGGCGTTGTTAGCCGAGCTTGTTGAACGCCAGCACCATGCGCGAAACGCGACGGCTGGCGTTACGGGCGTGAACGACGCCCTTCGAAGCGGCCTTGCGGATCTCGCGGGTCGCTTCGGCGAGGGCCTTCTCGGCCTTCTTCTTGTCACCGGCGGTCAGAACCTCGCGAAAAGCCCGGATGGCGCCGCGCACCTTGCTACGACGGCTGACGTTACGGGCCGCCCGCTTCACCGACTGACGCGCGCGCTTCTCTGCAGACTTATGCGTTGCCACGATCTCGACTCCAAACGGCCGGGTTAGCCCACAGGGCTTTCGGCATCTTACGAGGGGCGGGCGTCTACCAAACGGTGGGCGCGACTGTCAACCAAACTCGCCCCTAGCCCCCTATGGCGAAGAGCTTTGCCCGCAGGGCCTCGAGCTTCTCGAGCACCTCGAGCCTGGCCTTGGACTCGTTTTTGGGCCGGTGCTCGACGTCGTCGAGCCAGTACGGGAAGAAGAGCTCGAGGGTTTGCTTGCCATGGGCGTAGCGAATCTGGGTGAAGCGGCCCTCTCGGCTCACGTCCTTGCGCCGGTGCTTCTTGGCGGCTGCGTCAATCGCCGCCAGGTGCTCCGCCACCGTCTTCAGAGCGTCCGCGGCGAGCGTCGTCACCTTCTCCGTATCCTTCTCGGTTGGCAGGGCGGAGTGCCCGGAGCCCGTTCCGTGGACGGTAAGGGTCGTGTCCTTCAGCGTCCACGTGGTCTCGAAGTGCGAGGCGTCGCGCGAGATTTCGCCGCTCCGCCAGGCCAAGGCGAAGTCGGTGTCCGCTGGAGCGGAAGGGGCCGTCAGACAAAGCAGGGCCAAGGCCGAGACGATCATGGCGGCACCTTAACGCCTAGGGCGTAGCCGATCGATATGATTTAACGGCGCGGCATCATGAGCTCGCTCGCCCGTAACGCCGGCATCGTCAGCTTCTATACGATGTTGAGCCGCATCACCGGGCTCGCCCGCGACACCATCTTTCTGCACATCTTCGGCGCCAACCACATGGCCGACGCCTTCCTGATGGCGTTCACCATTCCGAACGCTTTTCGCAACCTGGTCGCCGAGGGCGCGCTGACCGTCGCGTTCTTGCCGGTCTTCAAGCAGTCGGAGCGCGAGGGCGGTGACGAGGCGGTGCGGCGCCTGATGGGTCAAGCGCTCGCGGTCTTTCCGCTGCTCGCCATCGGCGTGTCGCTGCTGTGCATCCTGGGCGCGACGCCGATCGTCAATCTGTTCGCGCCCGGCTTCAAGCTGGTGCCGGGCAAGTTCGAGCTGACGGTGCTGCTCGTGCGCTGGATGTTCATGTACCTGGCGCTGGTGAGCTTCGTCGCGCTCACCATGGGCGCCTTGAACGCGCGCGGTTACTTCGCCTCGTCGAGCGCCTCGCAGCTGATTTTCAACTGCGTCCACATCTGCTTCATCGTGACGGCGGCGCGGCTCGTCGATCCACCCATGCTCGGCGTCGCTTTCGGCGTGCTCACTGGCGGCGTCGCGCAGGTCATCGTGCAGATCGTCGCGCTCAAGCAGGCGAAGCTCTGGGTGCGGCCACGCCTCGTGTTCGGGCCGGAGATCCGGCGCATCCTCAAGATCATGGGGCCGGCGGTAGCCTCGCTCGCCATCTATCAGCTCAACATCGCGGCGCTGCGCTACTTCACCAGCTACCTCGGCGAGGGCGCGGTCACGTATCTCTACAGCGCCGACCGTTTTTTCCAGCTGCCGCTCGGTGTGTTCGCGGTCGCCATCGCCACGGCGTCGCTACCAGCGCTCACGGAAGCGTTGAACAGCGGCGGCAAGGAGAAGCTCGCGGCGACCTTCCGCCAATCGGTGCAGCTCAACAACTTCATTACCATCCCGTCGGCGGTCGGCCTTGCCGTGCTCGCCTTGCCGATCACCGCGACCATCTCGCAGCACGGCCAGTTCACCCATCAGATGTCGATCGATACGGCCTACGCCCTCATCTGGCTGTCGGCGGGGCTCGTCGCGGTGGCGAACATTCGCGTCACCTCGCAGGTGTTCTTCGCCTTGCAGGACACGCGCACGCCGGTCGTGTGTGGCGCGGTCGGCTTCTTGGCGAACCTTGGGCTCGCCCCATACTTCGCGCTGAACTACGGCTTCGTCGGCTTGCCCATGAGCATCAGCGCCTCGGCTTGGCTGCAGCTCGCGGTCGCGCTCTGGTTCCTGTCCCGTCGTGCCGGGCGCCTAGGCATGGGCAGCATCATCGGGCGCGCCCTGCGGGACACCCTCGCTGCCGCGTTCATGGGGGCAGTCGCTTGGCAGGTGGCGGTTCATGGATCGTGGGGGCAGGGCTTCACGATCTGGAACGTGGTGGTCCTCACCGGCTCATGCACGGCCGGAGGGCTCGCCTACGCCCTTTGCCAGACCGCTTTCCGTGCCCCCGAGCTCAATGCCTTGAGAAATCGGCTGTTTCGCCGTCGGCGACGCGCCTGACAGCCCGGTGTCAGGGGACACCCGGAATCGTGAAAAACGCGATAGGCTCAGACGCCGCCCCTGTGGATAACCTGTTGGTGCTTGTGAATTCGCGGGACTCGCGAGGGGCGCGTGAACGCTATGTCGGACAGTCCGCTGGCGATCGCCCAAGCGGCTGATATCAGGGGGGTATCAGGAAGAGCTCGGGACCTTGGGGAGAGGTGCTCGGGGCCAGGAATCGCCGCCGGCTCTAGATATCCACACCGGAGTGCACAGGGAGAAATGCCTCAGGTGCGAAAAAAGAGTTTGGCGTCTTCCCATAATCGCTCTAGCTCGTCAATAGTTGCTTCGCTGGGTACCTTGTCTTTTTTTGCCAATTCCTGCTCTAAGTATTCGAATCTCTTCTGGAATTTTTCCAGCGTCCGGCGCAGCGCATCTTCGGGATCGACGCCGAGGTGGCGTGACAGGTTGGCAATCGAAAAGAGTAAATCGCCAATCTCTTCGGCGACTTGCGCCTGATTTGTCGGATTGGCGTCTTTCTCGCGACGGAGCAGCGCTTGGTCCAATTCGGACCATTCCTCGTACACCTTGGCGCGAACGTCCGCGGCGCGGGTCCAGTCAAAGCCCACCGCCGCTGCTTTTTCGCCGGTACGCAGGGCGCGGAGCAGGGCGGGAAACGCCTTGGGAACCCCGTGGAGCGTGCCCTTTGCGTCCTTCTTGCCGCTCTTCGCGCGCTCTTCCGCCTTGATGCGTTCCCAGTTCTTGCTCACGTCGGACGCCGTCCGCGCTTCGGTGTCGCCGAAGACGTGCGGGTGCCTACGAACGAGCTTGTCGGCGATAGCGGTCGCGACTTCCGCGAGGCCGAACGCACCCGCTTCCTGCGTGATTTCGGATTGGAAGACGATTTGTAGGAGAAGGTCTCCAAGCTCGTCGCGGTGCCCCCCGGGATCGCCTGCGTCGATGGCGTCGAGCGTCTCGTAGGTTTCTTCGAGCAGATAGGTCTTCAGCGACGCGAGCGTCTGCTCGCGGTCCCAGGGGCAGCCCCCGGGGGCGCGCAGCTGGGCCATGATACGGCACAAGCGCTCCACGGCGGCGGCGGCTCGTTCGAAGCGGGCGTCAGGGGATGTGGGTACGTTGGTCACGGCGCGCCTTTAGCACCGCGAGCATGTGGCAGAGAAGGTCTGCACAATTGTTGAAGCGCTCCTGGTTGGGTGTTAACCCCAAGGGGTGTCGATAAGGTGCGCGTCGCGTTGGCTCCCTGGTCGGCCGGTCGTTGCCATTACGTTGACCGTTATTGCGAGCATCGCCCGAGCGCAGACCGGGGATGCGCCGCCGCCCGCGCCGGCAGCAGCCGCGGCGCCGGCAGCTCCAGCGGCCGCCGCGGACGCGCCGGTCGTCGTCGCGGCGCCCAGCACCGAACAACTACGTGGCGCACCGCCGTCGACCTTCGCCGATCTCTGGGGGCTGCGCCGCCGCGCGCTCGCCGACTTCGACCGGGCGGCGGCCGACGCCTTGCTCAACTCCATGGTTGAGGCCAAGCAGGCTGCCGGTTGGCCGAATCTGACGACTTACGGCTTGGCCGTGGCGCGTGAGAGCGTCGCCATCGGCAACACCGGTGAAGTGGCGAGGGCGCTGCGTCTGTCCGAGGCCGCGAGCAAGCTCGCGCCGTCGCGTCCCGAGACCTGGGTCGCCCGGGCGCACGCCAACTTCGACGGCGGCCAGCCGCTGGCGGCGGCGACCGACCTCGCGCATGCGGCGACGGCCATCCTCACTGATCCGATCGAGCTACGCCTGCGCTTGGGTAACCTCGCTCTGGCCGCCATCGCCGCGGTGCTCGTTGGTGCCTTCGTTTTCGCGGTCATCGTGCTCTATCGACACGGCCGCGAGCTCATCTTCGGCGTCTTGCAGGTGCTGCCGAACGGCGCGACGCGCTTGCAAGCGGCGCTGATCGTCACCGCCGTGATCGCGACGCCGTTGCTGGTCGCGGTGGGCCCGGTGTGGACCGTGCTCATTTGGATCGCGTTGCCCATCGCCTATTATGATCGCAACGAGCGCATCGGCGCCTGCATCATCATCGCCTTCCTCGCCGTGCTGCCGCTGCTCTTGCCCAAAGCGACGGAGTACCTCGGCTACCCCGGCTCGCGGGCGCAAGACCTCTATCTCGCCGCGACCGACATGGGCGCCGAGACCGCCGCGGCGCGGGTACGGGCACAGCCGAAGCCGACCGGCGCGGAGCTCTTGGCGCTGGGTCTGCGTGAACGCTATGCCGGACGTCTGCCCGAAGCGACCCGCCTCATCGAGCAGTCGCTCGAGCGCGGCATCGAGCAACCGAGCGTCTACACGATCCTCGGCAATCTGAAGTTCGCCGCCGGCGACCGCGCCGGCGCCATCGCCGCCTACGAGAAGGCCCTGAGCCGCGACCCCAAGCACGTGCCCGCGTTGTTCAACCTCTCGCGCGTCTACTTCTCGATGACCGAGCACCAGAAGGCGGGCGAGGCGCATCGATCCGCGACCGCGATCGACTACGAGATCGTTGAGCTCTTCGACCGCGACGCCAAGCAGCAAGGTCCCGCGTACATGGCGCCCGCCGAGGTGCCGCGTCGTGTCTTCGCGAGCCACAATACCCCCGCGCCCCTGGTCTCGATCGCGGCGCACGACGTATGGCGCGAGCTGTCCGGACGCACCATTCCTCTCTGGTACATCGGCATCGCGGTGGCGCTGTGCTTCCTGGTCGGCATCGTCGGCATCTTCAAGAAGGGCACCAAGGCTCCAACCACCCTGGCCGCGAAAGCGCAGCAGGATCTCACCAAGAGCACCATCGAGCCCCTCCAGCGTATCCGCCACGAGATCGAGGTACACCGCCATAGCATCCGCCTGTTGCGCATGCGCCGGGTCGCGTCCGTGTTCATCGCCGGCGCCGGTCAGCTCATGGTGGGGCGCGCGCTCTCGGGCCTCGCCTTCCTCGTCGTCTTCATGACCAGCGTCTTCATGCTGCTCATCGGCCTCGACATCGTGCCGTCGCCGGTGCCGTTGGCTGGTGGTCCGTCGCTGCTGGCGCTGATCATCTACGCCGGCGCCGCGGGCGTCGCCTACTTGATGTCCCTCATCGATGCCCAGACGGAGGACCTGTAATGGCCCTGCGAGGCACACTCCGCGATTTCGGCATCGCCGACATCTTCCAGCTCATCGGCCACCAGGGAAAGACCGGCTTTCTCATCGTCCGCGAGCGCGGACGCGAAGTGAAGATTGGCTTCCGCGATGGCCACGTCGTCAGCGCCCATTCGACGACGCGCCGCGAGCGCGACATGCTGGGCGGCCTGTTGGTGCGCGCCGAGGTCATTACCCACGAGCAGCTCGGCCAAGCGCTGGACATCCAGAAGAAGAGCGGCGACCGACTGGGTGACGTGCTCATCAACTCGGGCCTGGTCGAGCCTCCGAGCCTGGCGATGTTCGTCAAGCTGCAGCTCAACGAGACGCTCTATCAGCTCTTCCTGTGGACCAGCGGCACCTACGAGTTCAACCAGACCGAGATCGGCTTGCCGACGGACGTCGAGCCAATCCGCAGCGAGACGGTCCTCATGGAGGGCTTCCGTCAGGTCGACGAGTGGCCGCTCATCCGCAAGTCGATCCCCGGTTACGCCATCACCTTCCACAAGCTCGAGGATCTCGAGAAGCTCGACGCGGGTGAAA
The DNA here is from genome assembly GCA_041288095.1 of Myxococcota bacterium. Lineage (GTDB taxonomy): Bacteria > Myxococcota > XYA12-FULL-58-9 > XYA12-FULL-58-9 > JALHOP01 > JALHOP01. The sequence continues at coordinate 105,017 of JBGGMJ010000211.1, read as the reverse complement.
AAGGGCAGGCTGACGCGGAGCTCGACTTCGATGACGCTTTCGCGGAGTTCGAGTCCGGCCAGTCGAGCGAGCGCACCGGCCGCCTGAAGGACATCGGCCGCAAGGAGCGCACGGTCTATCAGCTCATCGTTCCGGGCCGCGACGTGCAGAAGATCATCGATCTGTCGCGCCTCGGCGAGTTCGAGACCTGCAAAGCGCTGGCGGCACTCATCAGCGCCGGCATCATCGAGACCGAGACAGTGGCCGACACGCGTCAACAGCGCGCGGTGCAGGCGGCGGCGCCGCTCGGTGGTGGCATCGCCGCGCGTCGGGTCGGTGGTGTCGCGCCGCTGATGCTCAAGGTCGCCGCGGTGGCGGCCGGGCTCGTCGTCCTCTTCATGGTCGGCCAGCGCACCTACGGCTTGCGTTTGCGCGGCTGGGTCTCGCTGCGTGAATCCACCGGCTACGTCGCGCAAGACGTGCAGTCGGTGGTCTCGGCGACGCAGATGCAGAAGATCGAGCGCGCCCTCGCGGTCTACCGCGCCGAGGCCGGCGACTATCCCAAGGAGCTCGCGGTCCTCGTCGATGCCGGCTTGCTCAAGTCGAACGACATCCGCTTCCCGTGGAAACAGCCTTACTTCTACGCGACGCGCGACGGTCGTTACGAGCTATTGCGCCCGCTCTACTGAACTGAATAAGTGCCCATCCTGCATGCGTCTTTGATGCATCCCTGGGGGCACTCATGTTCGAGAAGCGCAATCTGAGAGACATTGCCATGGCCGCGTCGTTCGTTTTGCTCGCGGCGTGCGGTACCGACGGCGGAGATGGCGGCGGCGATCTGAAGTTTCCGGAGCAAGAGCGTGAAGCGACGCTGAATTTCTCCTCGCCCAGCGACGTCTTCTTGTTGAGCGTCTACAGCACTCCCGGTGTCAGCGAAGCCAGTCCGGCCGCCGATGTGCTCTACGAGATCGCGCCCGCCGCGCAGACCTCGGGCTTGCGCGTGAACCGAGCGGGGCAGGCTCTGACGCTGGGCACGAACATCGACCACGCGTACTGGAACGCGCGCCTCGCGGTCGAGAAGCAGCGCCGCGATGGCATCGATCGGCTGGCGGCCGACCTTACCGCGCGTAGGCAATCGCTGCAGCTCGTCAATCGTCAGGAGCTTCGCGCCGCTTGCGACTGCCCGACGGACCAGACGTGCACCCCCGGCACCAGCACTTGCGTCGATAACGTGACGCTCACCCTCGCGGGTGCCAGCCGTCAGATGGACGTCGTCGGCAACGTCACGTCACCGGGTGGTGTGAAGATCACCGTACTCGGACCCACGGGGCCGTCCGCGATCAGCGGCGCCGCGCTGACCGCGGTCGCTTCGGAGTTCGGTGTCGCCGCCGACACCGTGCTCGAGGTCATGGGCCAGGATGGTCACGTCGACGAGCTCGACGTCGACGGCAGCGAGAGCATCACGGTCGCCTTCACCAACAACTTCGGCACGCTCCCGGCGAGTGTCGTTGGCGTGTTCGTGTTCGGCGACTACCTCGCCTCGGGCGTCAGCGGCGCCACCGGCAATCAGTCCGACATCCTCTGGGCGCGTCTCCCCGACGGCAGCAACACCGACGCGCTCATCATTGGTACGCTGGCCCACGAGTACCAGCACCTCGTGAGCTTCGCGCTGCGCAGCAAGCTCGGCGACGCGGCCCAGCTCCGCGAGACCTTGTGGCTCGACGAGGGCGTCTCCCACTTGATGGAGGACCTCACCGGCTGGGGCGGCTCGACCGTCGACGCTTACGCCTTGGCGCTCGAGCAGTGGGACAGCGCGCCGTTCGCCGGTCCGAACGACACCGTGGCTCAGCGTGGCCGCGCCTACACGTTGCTGCGCTACCTCATCGACGCCAAGGTGCGCGCCGCGGGACAGAACAGCGCCAACGCGGCGGCGGTCATCACCCAGGCCCACGACCTCTTGGCGCCGCTCTACACGCAAGAGCGCCGTGGCTTCCAACACGCGCTCATGCAGGATGCCCGCAATGACGGACGCATCCTCAACTGGGTGCGCGCTGTGTTCGCCACCAGCAATCCGGACGTCACGGCGCTGCCGTCGGAGACCTTGCCGCGTTTCCTCGCGGTGGCGAGCTCGACCCAAGCCAACGGTCAATGGATGGGCTTCAGCCCGTTCCACACCTACGTGAACGCCCGCGGCGAGGACGTGCCGCTCAACGGACCGGGTGGAGTCGACGACAGCAACGACTCGGGCTTCAGCGAAGTGAGCGATTCGATCGCTTCCTCGGGCGCCCGCTACTACCTGGTGACCGGCGGGGACGGCTCGGTGACCGTGAACCTCACGGCCGACGACGCCTCGGATATCAACATCGACGCCATCAAGGTGCAGTGATGTTGACCCTCGCTCTGGCGTTGACGCTGGCGGCCAATGACCCGATCACCATGGTCGGCATGGTACGGGTGGTTGGCCCCGCGCAGGATCGTGGCGTCCAGGTGTTCGACGACGCCAAGACCATGACGGTAACCGGCGAGCTCGCCGAGGAAGTGGCCCAGCTCCAATCCTTGAAAGTCGAGATCGTCGGCTTTCCCGCCAAGGACGGCATGGACGTCCGCGAGTACCGCATCATCGACGTCGGCGGTGGAGTGAAGCCTTTCGTCGGTATGCTCGAGCGGACAGGCGACCGCTTGGCCTTGCGCGACGGCGATGCCGACGCCATTCCATTGAATCTCGGTGCACGGACCTTGAGCAAGCTCATGCCCATGGCCGGTGCCAAGGTTTGGGTCGCCGGCACGAAGCTGCTATCCGGCGAGCTCAAAGTCACGAAGTACGGCGTCTTGCGCAAACCGCGCATTGACTCCTCGAAGAGCGAACAACAGCCTGTGCCTCAGGGAGAATGACAATGAACAAGGTGTTGGTGATGGGTGTAATTCTGCTGGCAGCCGCGCGCGTTCTTGCGCAAGGGTCCGATCCACTCGCGGAGCTCGCCGCGTTGGGCAACGCCGTCGGTGAGGCGCAGCCGGAAGCCGGTGGTTCGATTCGCGCCAAGAAAGAAGGCGACGTCGGCCGCACGCAGCGGCTCAACGACGGCAAGAACTTCGAGGCCAAGGTCGTCGAGGTGAACACCAAGGGCTTCCCGGTCGTGGCGCTGCGCCTCAACGTGCAGAAGCCCGCCAAGGAAGGGGCCGGCAAGGATGTGAAGTCGAACGAGAAGATCGTCGTCGTGCCGAAGCTCAAGATCACGGGCGGCAACGTCGAGCTCAAGGACCCGCAGACCATGCTCAACGCGGGCGCGTTCTACCTGCAGGAAGGCGACAAGGTCGCTGTCCGCATCGGCGAGAAGAAGGGCAACTACTACGAAGCCGAGTACATCGAGCGGAAGTAGTTGAGTGTAATCATCGATAATCAGGCGCGTGACCGACGGGTGTCGGTCCGCGACCTGAGTCGAAAAGCCAAACAGGTTCTCGCCGGCATCGGTTTCGAGGACGCCGAGCTCTCGCTCGTGCTCACCGATGACGCGACCATCCACGGGCTGAATCGGCAGTGGCGCGACAAGGACAAGCCGACCGATGTCCTCTCGTTCCCTCAGGCGGACTTCGAGCGCACGCGCGTCCTGGGTGACGTCATCATCAGCGTCGAGACCGCCGCGCGCCAGGCGCCGAAGTTCGGTAACGACTTGAAGGCCGAGCTCGACCGGCTGCTCGTCCACGGCATCTTGCATCTCGTCGGACACGACCACGTTCATGGGGGCACCCAGGCCCGCAAGATGAAGCGCGAAGAAGAGCGGCTCCTGCGTTTGTTGAAACGTTAGGTCGTCGGCCGCTTCTCACGTATCCTCGCGGCGTGCGTTTCGCCTGGTTCGGGCTCATCGTGCTCGCGAGCGTAGCGGTGCCGTCGGTAGCACGGGCCTTGCCGGCGTTCGCCCGCGCCTACCAGGTGCCGTGCTCGACGTGTCACGCGACCATCCCGGTGCGTAACGAGTTCGGCGAGATCTTCCGTCGCAACGGCTATCGTTGGCCGGGTGAGCTCGACGTCGATGCGCGCGCGCGTAAGCCCGAGCCTCTGCCCATGCTCGGCATCGGCTTCATGGACGCGACCTTTCCGCTCGTGGTGCCCGTCGCGTTCATCGGCACCTTCGGCGCAAGCTACAGCAACGACGATGAGCTCGAGCATCCCATCGGCTTCGGCTCGCCGTCGCTCAAGGTGATGTTGGGAACGACGCTTGGTGAGCACGCGGCCCTGTTCACGGAATGGACAGGCAGCGGCGCGCCGAACCGGTTGTTCGTCCACCTCACGCGTCTCGCCAACCGCCGCGAGCTCAACGTCATCATCGGTCGCTTCGAGCCGACGACGACGCTCCTACGCGCCAACGACAGCTATTTCGATACCTTCGCGGTCAGCGGCTCGCCGGTCGACGGTCACGTGCTCGGCCAGGGGCGCAACGGTCTCGAGGTGAACGGCGTCTTGTGGAAACGCGGCTTCTACGCGGTAGGCATGGTGCAGAACGCCGGGGCGGACTCGAACTTCGACGCCTACTATCATGCGAGCCTGAAGCTCGGCGGCGCCAATTGGTTGGGCGAGGAGCCCGACATCGACCTCGAAGAAACGTCGTGGGTCGACGACATCTCCGTCGAGCTGGCGCAGTGGGGTTACTACGGGCTGAGTGGTGACTTCGGCGTGCCTGGATACGAGCTGCGGCGCGTGGGCGGCGACATCCGCTTCGGTTTTCGTGCTTTGAGACTGCGCAACGGCGTGATGCTCGGCGCCGACGTCGACCGGCGCGTCGACCTCACCAACCGCAGCATCACCAACACCACGGAGCTTTCGTACGGCGTCACCGCTTGGCTCACCGTGGCCGGCCAGATCGACTATCAGGACGCCGCCGCGGCTCGTAGCGCCTTCACCCAGTATCAGCTCGGCCTCTTGGCGTTGGCGTTCGAGAACGTTCGGGCGCGCCTCGCGATGGGCTACGCCGACGATGACGACTCGCTCTTCGGGTCGTTGCAGCTCCTCGTGGGTATTTAGTCGCTTTAGCGGACGATGATCGAGTAGCCGCTCATTTGCCCGATGTGCAACGAGCACGAGTAGTCGTAGACGCCCGGTGTATCGAACGGCACCGAATATCGGCCGGTGGTGCGCGGCCGCGAGTCGGCGAAGGCTTCACTCGCGACATTGTGCTGCTGGCTGCCCTGGAACATCCAGGTCACGGTGGTCCCAACGGGAATGGTGCAGTGCTTGTCGTCTTCGGTGTAGACGCCCGGCGGCTCGAGGCAGCCGCACCGGACGATGAATGCGAACTCCTCGACCGCGAGGATCGCTTCGCTCGGGTCTGGGCAGGGCGTCGCGCTGACCACGGCACCGCCATCACCCCCCGGCAGCGCCGTCGGGGGCACCAAGCGTTCATCGTAACCGACACACTTGCCGGCGGTCGTGCCGAGCCAAAGCGCTACGGTGAGCGACAGCGTGCCGAGCTTCCTCACAAGAAAACGAGCTCGCCGGGGGGTAGCGACGAGGTGACTTGCCGCACTGTCAATCGCTCATCGAAGCGGTGCAGGCACAGCTCGATGTCGATGCGCGACGGACCATCGTGGAACGAGACGAGCAGCGCCGGGCTGCCGGCGACCTGGCGCACGACGACATTGGCACCGCGCACGAGCAGGGGTGCGCCGACATCGAAGACCAGCCCGTGCTGCGAGCGGAGGCGGCCGACGACTTGGTTTGCGAGCTCGCCCAGAAGATCCGCGAGCTGTTCGAGAGTGGGCTTCGCGATGTTCGGCAGCAAACGCTGGTGCAGGGTGATGAGGTACTCGGGCGCGGCACCAGCGATGACGTGCCCGGCTACACCGCTGCCGGCGAAGTAGAGCAGGGTAGACAGACCCGAGATCTGTTCGGTGGTCGACTTCAGCACTGGATCCGCCGGGGTGAGCTCGGTGCCGAAGCTCTCGCGACCGATGCCGACGACGCTCGCCACCAGGTCGTCGACGAGGCCGCGCGTGTAGAAGCGCTCGCGCAGCAGCGTGGCCGCTACAGCGGTCAGGACATCCGGCTCGACATGGCCCTGCAAGATCACGTCGGGAGGAGGACCACTGAAGATCGGTACCGCGCCCTTGCGCTGGATCCAGATGATCGGGAGCCGCGGTTGCCGCTCGCGAATGAAGCTAACGACGCCGCGCTCGGTCTCGGCCGTGTCGGTCGCATCGATGAGCACCAGCGAGAGGCAATCCGCGCTTGAGAGTACCTCCCTGGCTTGCTCGCTTTGCGCGATCCAACCGACTTCGAAGTTCAACGCCTTCAAATGCGGTGTCAGATGGAGGAGCTCGTCGCGGCCCGAGCCAACGAAGATGAGGAGGTACTTCTTCACGATCAAGCGACTACCTCGGGCTTCATCATAGCAGACTTCAGTGCGGGGCCGGCTCTGGCGATGGTGTCGGAGAATCACTGGCACGCTGCTCGCTTGCTGGGGGTTCCGCCGATTCGGATGGGGGCAGCTGTGGCGGCATGTGGGCCCGCTCGTCTTCAGTGAGCGTCAACGCGAACGAGAGGAAGGTGAGGATCTCGCGTGCCTCGTCCTTGGCGATGCCCGAGTTGGGTTTGCGCATCATCTTCACGACGTACTTCTTCAAGGTGTCCTGGTCGAACACGCCGCCGGTCACGGGCGAAGTACCGGTGCGCAAGGCGGCGATGGGGCGCGCCATGGCGTGGCATTTGGTGCAGCGCACCTTGAAGACATCGTAGCGGGCCTGCTGCTCCGGCGGAAACTGGTCGCGCACCATGGCCATCTTGTCGCCGACGCCGAGGGTCTTGAGCTCAGCACGAGCGCGACTCGGCGAGACGACGGCGCACAGCAGCGCGGCGAGACCCAACAGCTTCGGCGGACCGCTCACGTCAAATCGCCTCTTGGTCGCGTAACGGCAGGTGGACCTCGATCGTCGCGCCTTGCCCGCGCCGCGACGTCATGTGGACTTCGCCCCGAAGGTCTCGCACCGCTGTGCGTACCACGTCCAGGCCGACGCCGCGACCCGAGATGGCGGTGACGACGCGGGCGGTCGAGAAGCCGGGCGTGAAGAGCAGCTCGGTGAGCGCCGCATCGTCCGCGATGGCGTCTTCGCCGAGCAGGCCGCGCTCGTATGCGAGATCGCGTACGTGAGCGTAGTCGATGCCGCCGCCATCGTCGGTGACGCTGAGCCGCAGCGTGTCGCCGGTCACGACGAGCTCGACCTTGATGGTGCCCTGAGCCGTCTTGCCGGCGGCCGCTCGCTGGTCCGGCGCTTCGATGCCGTGATCGATGGCGTTGCGCAGGACGTGCATGAGAACGATGCCGAGCTTGTCCGCCAGGCGTCCATCCACCTCGACAGCCTCGCCGATGACCGCGACCTCGTGGACGCGTTTCTGCTGCTCGCGGGCGATGTCGAGCACCTCGCGTTGATAGCGCGCAATGACGCTGCCGAAAGGTACGCGGCCGAGAGCGACGATGGCTTCGCCGAGCGGCGCCAGCGCTTCCCCTTCGCCGCCAGTCGCGCGCAGCCGCTCGCGCAGATCCTTGAAGGCGCGGCGCAGCGCGAGCACGTGAGCCTCGCGCACACGCACCACGGCTTGCCCCACGGCGTCACCGGCGCCCTGGGTGCCGACAACGCGCGTCGCGAGTCTCTCGAACTCCGTGACCAGCTTGGTGAGCGTCGCGACACTCTCGCGCAAGCGCGGCAGCGCCTCCTGGCTTGCCTTGCCCGCCCGCATGATGTCGAGCTCGTCTTCGACGGCGTGCGCGGCATTCTGGATGCTGGTGAGGCGGAAGATACGCGCGTTACCCTTGAGCGTATGCATGGCGCGGAACAGCTCGCGCAGCGCCGCCTCGTCGCCCCCGCCAATCGCATCCAACTTCGTCTGGGCATCGTCGGTCAGCGCCCGCGCCTCGTTCATGAAGGTAGTGAATAGCCGCGGGTCGATGCTGATGATCTCGCTGACGCGCTCCACGGTCAGTCGGTTCTCTTCGGCCTGCGCGCGCAGCTCGTGCTCGAGGTCGACGACGCGGGTCACGTCGGTGGCGATGATCATCACCTTGGCCACCGCGCCGGCGTCGTAAATGGGCACATACTGCAGATCGATGACGTTGCGCGGCGTCTCGTCGTCCTGCTTGCGATAGCGGACGCGTGAGGGCGGGTCCTCGGCGGCCAGCGTCCACTGAAGGTCATCGGCACCGATGATGCTGGCGAGCCAAAGCCGCATGCGTTCGTCGGCGCCGTTCCAGGGCGCCGCGAACTGCAGCAGCTCGTGCGCCGGCCGCTTGGCGATGTCTTCGTGACCGAAGATGCGTCGCGACGCCGCGGAGTACTGGGCGTTTACCGTCCCCTCGGCGTTCACCGTGAAGATGGCTTGCTCCATGTTGTCGAAGATGTCGGTGAGCTCACGCTTGGCGGCGGCGAGCTCGGCGGTGCGGGCGCGCACTTTGGCCTCGAGGTCGCTCTCGTAGGATCGGATCGTGTCCATCATGGCGTTCACCGATGCCGTCAACGCGCCTGTCTCGTCGTTCGTCTCGACCGGTAACGCGACGAAGCCGCCGGCCCGTTCGGTGGTGGTGACGGCGCGGGTGAGCCGCCGTAGTGGTTCGACGATGCGCGTGGTGGTGAACATGAGCAGCGCCAGCGCGGCGAGCAGCGAGATGCCGGTGCCGAGCAGGATACGGTTGGTGATGGCGTTCACCGGCGCGGCGAGCGCCGCATCGGTCTTGAGCGCGACGATCGACCAGCCGAAGCGGTCCGCCGGCGGGGGGACGGGGCGGCTCACCGCCCGATAGAGCGAGCCATCGGCTGCGCGCCAGCTCTCGCCACCCGTCCGCCAGCCCTCCGCCGCGATACCTTCCGGCCAAACGAGCGGACTGCCCTGGCCGTCGACGATCACCGCGAGCGAATCCACGCGGCTCGAGCTGACCACGCTCGCCGCGGCCAGCCGCGCCGCGAAGTAGTCGAGCGCGAGCCCGAGCACCACGGTGCCGATGCGCTCGTCGACGATATCGAACACCGGCGCGACGAAGCCGACGCTGCGCCCGCCGGCGAACGCGCTTGCCTCGCCGGGGCCGAACGCCGCCGAGGCGTCTTTGCCCGCGCCCGCGAGCCGGCCGACCACCGCGGCCTCGAGGACGCCGCCGCGAATGAGCTGCGTCAGGGGCTTGCCCGTGCGGTCGATGGCGTTCGCCGCGACCGCCTTGCCGGCGTTGTCGGCGACCGCGAGCCCCGAGTACTTGCGTTTCCCCAGCACCAGCTCGTCGGCGTACCAGTCGAAGTTCTTCGGGTCACCGGTCTCGACGGCTTCGGCAGCGAGATCGAGCCGCGCCGCGGTCACCGTGTCCGCCAAAGCGTCCGCGACGGTCTGGCCGATGGCGTCAGCCAGGCTTTCGGCGGTGAGCGTCAGGTTCGTATCCGAAAGCGATGACAGGCCGCGCCGCGCGGTGGCGGTGGCGACGAGCAGCGCCGCGAGCAGAGCCACCGTCATCACCGGCAGAACGGCGAGCAACAGGCGCCGCCGAATGCTGGTGGTTTGTCGGCTCACGCGGGCGCCTTGCGAACGGCGGATGCGACGAGCAGCAGAGTCGCGAGACTAGCGCCGACGCTCGCCAGCGCGGTGGCATGCGACAGCAGCTCGAAGCGCGCGGTGAGATACTTCATGCCCCACCACGACGCGATGTCGAACGGGCCAGCCCAGCACAACGCCGCCACCAGCCAGCGCTTCCACGCCGGCGGCGCGGCGCTCATGCAGGCAAAGAGCGCCACCATGCCGTAGAGCAAGGCGTAGCCGAATAGGTGCGCATGGCTGGTGCCGACGAGACGTCCCAGCGACAGGTGCGCGAAGTAGGCCCCGGCGTCGTCGTAGACGATGCGCGTCTGGACGAAGACGTCGATGGCCCCGAGCGCTTGGACCCCGAGGAGCGCGACCAAGGTAACGAGCACGAGCAGTCGCACCGGACGCGACGCGCGTGGGAGCAGGGCGTCGTCTTCGATAGCGGACGGCAGCCAGCGCGCCGCCAATGTCGCTGATAGCGCGATGAACAGCACGAACAGGACGATTGCCGCCACGACCCAGCCGACGCTCGCCGGTGGCGGGGCGCTCGCGACAGGAGCGTACCGATTGAGGTCGAGACCTTCTGGGTTCAAGGTCGCACCATCAGCTCGCTCCGAAGGCGGTGAACACCAGCCATAGCGCCGCCCGCACGGATTCCGCGATGACCGCGTTCAGCTGTTTGTCGGTCGCGTTCTTGGCGGAGGCGCCGGCGCACTCGAGCGCGGCGCGTCTCGCGATGTCGTCTTTTCCGCGTCCGCTGAAACAGCGCAGATAAGCTTGGAAACGCGCGCCGTCATCGCCACCAGCGCGATAGAGGGCGATGCGCCGTGCTCTGCCGTCGGTGCCAATCGCGAGCAACAGCGACACCTCGAGCTTGCCGGCGCCGGCGTGGCTGAAGACCAACACCTCGTCGGGCTTGCCCCCGCGCACCGCGAGATAAAGGGTAGGCAATCTCTCGTCCGCTGTGGCGGTGCGGCCGAGGCCTGCTTCGAGCTTCGCGAGTTGGGCGGGACTCAAGGTGGGCTCGACGACGTCGTAACGCTCGACGGCCTCGGCCACGAGTTGGAGCTGCTCGACGGGAATGTGCGTGACCTGTGCCCGCTTGGCGTATTTGCCCGGGCTCGACGGCGTGCTTTCCCGGTCATTGGGGTCGGAGCCGCCGCGAATCTCGTCGACGTTGCGCGTGCCGTCGCCGTCGAGGTCGCCCCCCTCGAGCGGTCCGAAGGCGCTCTCGTTTTCGCCCTTGTCGTGCCACGCCCGTCCGTAGGCGCTGCGCTCGGTGCTGTCGGCGCGCGCGTGGCATAGCTCGCAGCCCACGGGTGCCCCGTAGTGCACCATGGCGAGCCGGCGATACGGGGGATACGCGCGTGCCGCCGAGGACACCATGAGGCCCGCGACGACGACCCAGATCGCTCTCACGGCACGACCTCGACCACATCGTGCATGCCGGCGCCCGCGTGTCCCGATTGCAGGTCGGGCTGACCGTTGCTGCTGAAGACGATCCCCAGCTGGCAGAAAACTTCGTAGCGGGCGATGACGGTGGGCACGAAGTAGATGCGGATGGTCTTGCCCGCGACGATGTTGATGCTGTCGTACGAAGCCGCGCGCACCTCGGTTTGGCTGTCGCTGACGCCGCGGTTCACCGAGCCACGCATGAGACCCAGGGCGGTGAAGTTGTGCTGGTAGCGGTTGGCCGCGACACTGTGCAGCTCGATCACGTGAGCGACGTTCACCGGGAAGGCGAGTGAGCTCCACTGAAAGGTGAAGATGTCTCCGCCGGTATCGGGGTTCTGTGCCTCGACCGCGTCGATGGTCACCGTGCGCAGGTTGCCTGGGTCCCATACTGGGTCGCTCGCGGCGCGGCGCGGATCGTCGTCGAGGCGCGCATCGCGGTCGACGTCGCTGCCCCGAAACAGAGTCAACGGGGAATCGCCCGTGATCGTGAGCGTCGTCTTCATGCCCTGGCCCGCGTCGCCGGTCGCGAGATCAGGCGTCGCCGTTCCGGACGCGATAGCGGAATAGGCGGTGCCGTTGACGACGCCGCCCGACGAGTAGACGTCGAAGGTGCCGCGCTCGATGGGGACGAACGCGATCACGACCTCGCGCCGCTGGCCACTAGCGTAGCCGGGCAACACCGCGTCGAAGGTCGCGGCTTCGTAGGTGCCGTCGCTCGTCGCGATGTCGCGCCAGGCGACGTGGTGGAAGAGGAGCGGCGCGGTGAAGTCATAAGCTCGGCTGACCCCGGCATCACCCTCGTTGCGGACGATCAGCGTCACCGGCGTACCCTGGACGAACGCGAGGCTCGACGGCGCGCCTTGCTCGTCGGTGACGTCGAAGCGCGGCCCCGGAGCGTCATCGCGAAAGCGGACGACACGGACGACGTCGTGATCTTCCCAAGCGTCGAACCAGAATGCAGAGGCGCGCTGTGAGGCGCAGCGCAGGCCGACACAGGCGGCGCGACGCATCTCGTTCAGGTCGTAAACCGGCTCGGGCGGCAGGCACTCCGTCACGGTCCCGTCGCCGGGGTCGGCATCGCCGTCGGCGTCACCGGCGTTGTTCGGATCGCTGGGCACCGTCAGCCGCTCGTCGTAGCTCACGCACTTGCTGCCCGTGAGGGTGGAACCGAGCAGCAACAGACCCGCGACACGCAGAGGACCGGAACGGGTCATTCGAGAAAGCTCAGAGAGCCCGTTGGCAGAATCGTTTGCTCGCTGACCTGGTTCAACGCTTCCCCGTCCAAGTGATTGAGCCGCAGCTCGAGCCAGAGCCGCTGGGTGCCGCGGCTCACGGGTAGCACGAGCGCGGGCGGCGGCCCCATGCTCGCCCGGCTCGAGGCGGACCAACGCACGGGGATTTTGTAACTGAAATCCGAGAGGCTGCGCAGCAACAAGCTGCGCATGTGTCCGGCGACGAGGTTCGCGAGCTCGACGGCGATCTCCTCACCCGGTGAGCGCGTGCGATGGGCGTCGACCATCAGCTCTTCGAGCATGACCGCGGTAGCGAACAGCGTGAGATGTCCAGTCAGCGCCGCGCTGTTGAAGGCGACGGCGACGGCGACCTCGTCACGCGGCTCGTAGTCGCCACGCAGCTCGGCCGGAGCTGGCGGCAGCGTCACCTTGAACTGCTCCTGCAACGTTACCTGGGCCGCCTCGCGCAACACTCCGACGAGCTTGGGTGGGAAGAGGGCGGAAGAGAGGGTGAGCTCGGCGGCGCGGAGCACGGGCTGCGGTTGGGTCTCGTCGATGACCTTGGTGACCAGCGCACGCAACTCTCCCGGAGCGTTCTTCGCCGGCGGCAACCAAGCGATTGCGGCTTGCGGATGTGCGTCTTTCGCCCACTTCACCCAGGCAACATTCTCGATGGCGCTACGGCCATCGATGAGCACCAAGACGACCCGTCGCGTGGTGCGGAGGACGCTCTCGGCGCGGCCGCCTTCATCGACGACACACCGCAACCCGAGCGCCGCCAGCCGCTCCTGGACTGCCTTGCGAACGTCGTTCGCGGGCCCGATCAGCACCGCCTGCTTCGGAAGTGACACGTGTCTTGAAATTACCACGATGCGGCTCGCCGAGCTTGCACAACAGTCGCCGCACGACGACAAAGATGGTGTGAAGCGTTGGTGTTGCCCGTTGGTCCTCTTGCTTGCCGCCTGCAGCCCTTCCCCGGGTGGTGGTGGCGACACCGACCAGGACACACATGACGACGGCCCCAAGCCTTATGGCCTAACCGCGCGGGTCGACACCGTGAGCTGCGTCGTGCAGACGCCGGTACCGGGACAACCGCCATTACTCTCGCCGCTGGTTTCGCAGACCAACTGCTACGCCAACCTCGCGGCGCACACGCCGGCCGCCGAATTCGTCCCGTATGACCTGCGCATCCATCTGTGGACCGACGGCGAGCACAAGAAGCGCTACTTCGCGATCCCGGCGGGCACGACCATCGGCTTCACGACGACGGGCGCGTGGATCATGCCGGTCGGCACCATCATCATGAAGGAGTTCTACGTCAACGTCGTGCCCGGCGACGACACCAGCGCACGGCTGCTCGAGACACGCTTTTTCCTGCGCGACCCTGACCGTTGGCGGGGCTACACCTATCGCTGGCGTGAAGACGGCAGCGATGCCGATCTGCTCGCGACGCAAGAGGTCGGCTCCTACGATCTACCGGCCGGGACGCATCGGCATCTGTTCCCCTCGCGCGTCAACTGCTTGCGGTGCCATCCCGCGGAGGCCGGCTCCGTGATTGGCCTCCACACGCCGACCATGAACATGGACTTCGACTACGCGGGCGTGGTCGACAACCAGATCCGCGCCATTGGGCACATAGGCCTGTTCACCACGCCGCCGGAGGAGTCCGCGATAGCGACGCTGCCCGCGCTGGTTTCGAGCACCGATAGTGCCGTGCCTACCTACGAGCGCATGCGCAGTTATCTGCACATCAATTGCGCGCACTGCCATCAACCGGGCGGCTCCGTGGTATCGAGTGTGCTCGACATGCGCTGGGATACGTCGCTCCTCGATTCGGCGATTTGCAGCAAGGTGACACCACGCAACCCGAACGGCTCTCCGCTCTGGACGACGGTGCACGAGATCGCCGAAGTGCCCGATCCGCTGGAGACGACGATGCCGCCGCTGGGCTCGTTTACGTTGGACCCCTCGGCCGATGTCATTCGCGAATGGATCGCCAACCTCGTGTCATGCCCCTGAGGAGCTCATGAAACAGATCATGGTGGTCGACGACTCTGCGACCGTACGCCAACAGCTACGCGTTTTTCTGGAGGGCCGCGGCTTCGGTGTCGTCGAGGCTCAAGACGGCATCGGCGGCGTGACCCTCGCGCAACGCAGCGCCATCGATCTCATCATCGTCGACATGAACATGCCCATGATGGACGGCCTCGAGATGATCCGTCAGGTGCGTCAGATCCCCGCGCACGCCAAGACGCCGATCTTCGTCCTCACCACCGACGCGGCCATGGAGTCGGCTCAGCGGGGTAAGGCCGCCGGCGCGACGGCCTGGATCGTCAAGCCGTACAAGCCCGACGCCTTGCTCGCCGGCATCAAAAAGGTCCTCGGCGCCTAGCGTCGCTTACAGTGGCGGCAACGGCGTCAGGGAGAAGATGCCTTTGCGCTGCGGCATGGTCTTCTCCAGCGAACCGCCCGTGCTCGGCGTGGCGCGGTCTTGCGCCTCGGTCACCGTGTGGCAATCGGCGCACGTGTGCGTCGCTGCCCGCATTTCGTCGGCCCCTTCGTGTGTGTTGTCGACGGGGTCGCCCGTGAGCGGGTCGTTGTACGTCGCCGCGGTGAGATTGCCGACGAGGAAGTCCCAGGACATGATGCCCGGCTGCACGAGGTAAGCACGGAACGTCGGCACGGTCGCCCAATCGGGCGTCGTACCCACGAAGAGTACCGCTTTGATGTCGGCGACAGAGCCGCTGGGGTCCGCGCCCGTGAGCTCGACCGAGTAGGGGAGCGATGCATAGTGGTCGCGACCGCCGTACTCCCAGAGATGCGACGAGATGCCGACGTGGTACGTGTTGCCGTCGGTGAAGTCGACGTCGTCGGCGTTGGCGGTGGTCAAGGCGCGGCTCATGCGCACGTCCCACAAGCCATAGTCGTCGTATTGCGACAGGCGCGTGAAGGTGGTGCCGGTGTCCTTGATGTCGGCGGCGCTGCCCGAGCCGGCGCGCAGGATGCGGCGGGGAACGGTGTCGCCTTCACTCGGCGTGTAGCCGCCGGCAACCGCCTGAGCCCAGGCGAGACGCGTCGGATTCGGCGCCAGCGGCCCGGTCTGCGCATCCGCTTCGGTGGTCATGTAGAACGAGGGCGTTCTGAAGAAGTCTTCCCACTTGAAGACGAACTTGCCGCCGGTCGTCAGCGGATCGAGGACGAACTCGGTGCAGAGCTGAGTGCCGCTCCCCACGCACGTGCCGGCGCCGCCATCGACGCGGTTCTGCGTGCTTACGACGGCCGTGCCCGCATCGCTCTTGCGGCCGGCGCCCGCCGTCGCGGACGTCGCATTGTCGGCCTCGCGGACAGCGGTCACCGTCTGGTCGTCGGCGGCGCCAATCAAATGGCCGCGGTGCGCCCGCCAATGCCAGAGGTCGAGCACCGGCGTGCCCGCGACCGTGATGCTCGCTTCCACCGGCTTGTCCCACCAATTCGCCGAGTCATCGAAGCGAATGTATTTGGTGCGGTCGCCATCGGAGCTGGTCCAGCGCGGCATCTGCCGCAGACGGTCATGGCAGGTCATGAAGCAGCCGTACTTCTCGAAGTGCTGGACCTTGGGGTTCGCCGGGTCATGGAACATGAGCGCGATCCGCGACTCATGCGTATTGGCGACCGCGGGGTCGATGTCCCCTTGGCGCGGATCGGTGGGGTTGCGCAGGCTGGCCGCCGTGTCGCGCCGCGAGCGGCCTTCGAGCGTCCAGCGACCGCCCGTGAAGTGATAATAGTCTTGGTACTTGCCCTCGTTACCTTTGAAGCGCGTGCGCCAGAACATGGTCGTGCCGTTGTAAGCGGCCTGAACGTCGACCGACAGCACCAGCTGTTGTGCCTGGTGATCGAGACCCACGGGCGGCGGCGGTACGACGTTGCCGCTGGCGTCGATGGTGACGCTGGTGCCGTCGGTGCAACTGATGACGGTATCGCCGGCCGCGTTCTGTGAAGTCGTGCAGCTCGAACCGGCGCTGCCGTCCTGGCCAGGCGTGCCGTTGGTGCCGTCGACGCCGTCAACGCCATCGCGGCCATTGCGCCCGTCGTCACCGTCACATCCCGCCACCGTCAACGCCGCTATCAAGAATCCACCGCGACAAGCACGCCCACGCAAGCAAGCGAGTAGCATCGAAGAGGTACCTTTCATCCCGGAGCGGCCCCTCTCCGGACACAAGAAGGTAACACACGGCTGGAAGCGAGCACGCCAATGGCGTACCCACCCCGGAGTGACCCGCATTCTCTTCGGTTTGATGGTCGGAGCCCTCTCGGCCCTGGCCTTCCCATTCGCCGTGCCCGGGTTCGGCGATGGGCCGCTCTTCGAGTGGCTGCCTCGCGAGGTCTTCCTGCTGGCCGGCGTCGCTTACCTCTATCGCGGACGAGAGCCTTTCGCCGCGGGGCTCGGCTTCTTCTCGGTGCTTCTCTGGTGGTTGTCGATCGCCATGATCCGCTACGGCGGCATGCCGCCCTGGCAAGCGCTGCCTGCCTTGGTGTTGCTCGTGGCCTATTGCGCCGCGTACTGGGCGCTCATTCCCCGACTGTCCGCGTTAGCGGTGCGCGTGGTGCACCCGTATCTCGCGTTCGCGGCGGCGGTGCTCACGGTGGATTGGTTGCGCGGCTGGGTCATCGCCGCGTTTCCCTGGGGCGAGTGGAGCTGGGCGATGGCGCGCGATCTGCCGCTGGTGCAGCTTGCCGCCGTGGGCGGTAGCCACGCCGTCACCGCGGTGGTGGCGCTCTGTGGCGCGGCTATCGGCGACATGCGCGGCCGACCCTGGTCGAGCGCGGTGGTAGGGCTCCTCGTCGCGCTCATTCATCTCGCCGGCGGCATACGCATGTTCTATCCCGGCACCGATGGGCAGACGCTGCGCGTGGGGCTCTTGCAGGGCAACATCGCCCAGGACATCAAGAACCGCGACCTCGACAATGCCGTGACCATTCGTGCGACCTACGAGGAGCTGAGTAAGCGCGCGCAAGGCGAGGGCGCGCAGCTCGTCGTCTGGCCGGAGGCAGCGTGGCCCGGCCGGCCCGATCCCCGCATCGCCTTGTTCCCGTTCGCGACCGGCACGGTGCCCATGATCGTGGGCGCGGCGACCCTGCGCTTCGAGGACGGCGGCAGCGTCGTGACGAACTCCGCTTTCGCGGTCGGCCCGGACGGCACCGTGCTCGGCCGTCACGACAAGATCGCCTTGGTGCCGTTCGGAGAGTACGTGCCGCTGGCGCGTCTCTTGGCCGTCAGCGCGATCGTTCCCGAGCTGGGCGAGGTGAGCGCCGGGCGCCGCACCGATCCCATCGGCACCATGCAGGCGGGCGCGCTTGTGTGCTATGACGGAATCTTCCCCGCCATCAGTCGCAATCTCGCGCTGCACGGGTCGCGTCTGCTCGTGAATATCACCAACGACGCCTGGTATGGCGCCTCGAGCGGGCCGTACCAGCACCGCGACGCGTACGTGTTGCGTGCCGTCGAAACCGATCGCTGGGTGGCCCGCGCGACCAACACCGGTATCTCGACCATCATCGATCCGCGCGGCCGGGTGCGTGGCCAGACGTCCCTGGGTGAGCAAACCGTGCTCACCGGTGATGTCGGCTTGCGCGACTCGTTGACCGTCTATGTGCGCGCTGGCGACGTCGTGGTGTGGCTCGCCTTGATTGCCGTGGGGGTCGGGTTCATCCGCCTCGTCGATCGCGCGACGGTGAGGCGCGTGATGTCTAGCGCATGAGCACCGTGGGGATCTTGTCTTTGATCTGGTCGGTCAGCTCCGGCAGCCGTGACCAGTGGAGTGTCGGCTTCTTGTGATGCGCCGTGTGGTGGCCGACGTTCAGGAAGAGCTCCTGGATGCGCCCCGAGACGTTCACCGAGCCGTCGTAAACATCGTTGCCCGGCGCGGCGTCGTGCTGGTCGAATGACTTCCAGAAGACCATCCAGCGCAGGAGCACGTTGGGCAGGATGATGGTCGCAAGCGCCAGGGGCGGATTGATGGCGAGCAGCGCACCGTTCACCGCGACCTGCAGGGCGACCTCGCCGGCGAGCCGGCGGCGGACTTTGCCGGGGTCGCGGCTCTGGCCGGCGATCTTCCAGGCATCGCGCAGCGAGCTCGCATCACCCAGCACCGTGTAGATGATCCGCCGGAACGGACCACTCTTCGTGAAGCGCATGGACCCGGCGACGTCCTTCTCGTGGTCGAGATACTGGGTGTGATGGCCGCGGCAGTGCTGCATCTCCCATCCGGTCGTGACGTTACCGCCGCCGAGCATGAGCACGGTGTCGTAGAGCTTGTTGAGCCAGCGGTTGGTGAAGACCTTGAGGTGGGCGTGGTGGTGCTGATGCACCGGGGCCATGACCCGCGCCGCCAGAGCGACCGGCAGGAGACAGGCGATGGTCCCGGCGCTCATCGGCACCAGGAAGGGCGCGAGCGATAGGGCGACCCCCGCCGCGACCACGGCGGTGGGCAGACGGTCCTCCTTGTAGAGGAACGGGCCCCACGATTCCGGGCGCTTGGGCAGATCAGGGAGCGCGGCGGGCGCGGCCTTGGTCGGTGCCAGAATGGCGCTTTCGGGCCCTGGCGGCGGCGATCCGGCGGTCTGAACGGGGGAATTTCGCTCGATAGCGACCAAGACGACCATTTATCGGCCAAAAGGTACGCGGCGGTGCGGCGGGTCCACGCACCGCCGGCGGGTGGGTTGCCGAAAAACTAGGACCATGAGCAACGGACACGTCGGTAAGGGCGCTATTTCGCCCGCACAACGCACCGTCACCGAGCTCCTGGCCGCTGCCGGCGTCCGCATCGGCGGCAACGCACCTCAGGACGTCACCGTCCACGACCCGAGCTTCTACGCCCGGGTCCTCCGTGACCCGGACATGCAGCTCGGCGTCACATACATGGACGGCCTCTGGGACTGTAAGTCGCTCGACGAGCTGACCGCGCGGCTCACCGCCATCAAGGCCAAGGAGCGCCTGTTCACGGCCGACGTGATCACGCGGACGCCGTTGCTCCTCGCCGAGGCCGCGGCACGCCACCTCTACCGCGACGCCCTCGCCATCTTCTTCAACCGCCAGACCATCACGCGCTCGACCAACGTCGCCAAGGAACACTACGACGTTGGCAACCCCCTCTACGCGCGCATGCTCGGGCCGACCCTGGCGTACACCAGCGGCGTCTATGCCGACGGCTACACCCTCGAGGACGCGCAGAACGCCAAGCACGATCTCTTGTGTCGTAAGATGGGGTTGAAGCCCGGTGACCGCGTCCTCGACATCGGCTGCGGCTTCGGCGGCTTTGCCCGCTACGCCGCCAAGCACTACGGCGCCGAGGTCGTCGGCATCACCATCTCGAACGAGCAGCTCAAGCTCGCCCGCGCGCTCTCGAAGGACATCGGCGGCGTGTCGTTCATCTACAGCGACTATCGCGACCTCGCGAAGCGCTTCCCCAAGGACCACTTCGATCACGTGGTCTCCATCGAGATGATCGAAGCGGTCGGTCCCAAGAACTTCCGCGGCTACTTCGAATGCGCCCAGGCGTGCCTGAAGCCCGGCGGCAGCTTCGCTCTGCAAGCCATCCTCGAGCCCAAGAGCAAGGTGCGCTGCAACGCCTGGATGGGCGAGTACATCTTCCGCGACGGTCTGTGTCCCTCGCGCGAGCAGATCGACACCGCGGCGGCGGACTGGTTCGGGGCGGCCGAGGACGTACAGCGCATCACCGACAGCTACGACAAGACGTTGCTCGCCTGGCATGCGAACTTCGAAGCCGCCTGGCCCGAGCTGCGCGGCGAGCGCTACAACGACCGATTCAAGCGCATGCAGGACATGTATCTGCTGGGCATCGCCGGTGGCTTCCGCAGCGGACACATGAACGTCGACCAGTTCGTTTTCCGCAAAGGCGGACCGGACGCGAGCGTCAAGCCGGTGCGCGAGATGCCGAGCCGCGCCAAGCTCGACGCCCTGCGTGCGACGCCCGAGCAGGTGGCGGCGATCCGCGCCTGTGTCGACGAGGTCGAGGCGCACACCCAGGCGGTCGATGCCGCCGCGAAGCCACGACCCCCACGCGACGAGCCGCTCGCGAAGAACGCAGCGATCTGCGTGGTCGGCGCCGGTCCTTCGGGCCTCTCGGTTGCGCACGATCTGCGCAGCCAGGGCTACGCCAACGTCACGGTTCTCGAGGCCGACGACCGCGTCGGAGGCAAGAGCTTCACCGTCCGCTTCAACGGACGCGAGCACGACATGGGCGCAACCATGGGCGTGCCACGCATGTACGACGGGATCGTGGCGCTGGGCCTAGAGCACGGCGTGCACACCACGAGCTTTCCGCAGCAGGTGCAGTACGACCTCTCGACCGGCAAAGCCCGACCACCGCGCACGTTCTCGGAGACGGCCGCGTTCTACGCCGGCGCGCTGCGCTACATGGTCACGAACTTCAAGGCTCGTAATCAGGCCGGCGACGGCCTCGAAGTGCCCCACGAAGACCTCGCCGAGCCGCTCGGCATCGTAGCCTCACGCCAGGGTTTCGAAGCCTTCGCGCCGGCGCTCGATACCTATCTGACTGGTTACGGCTACGGTTTCCCCGGCGACACACCGTCGGTGTTCGGCATGCGCATGCTCGGGCCGCAGACCATCGTCGGCGCCGGCAGCGGCGAGCTCCTCATGTGGAAGCACGGCACGACTCCCATCTGGGAAGGCGTCGCCAAGGACCTCGACGTCAAGCTGTCGACCCCGGTGCGGCGCCTGGAGTCGCGCGATGACGGCACCGCCATCGTGCACACCGCCGCCGGCAAGCAACACTTCGATCGCGTCGTCGTCGCTTGCGACCTCAAGCAGTCGCTCGAATTCATCGACGCGCCACCCGAACAGCAGCAGCTCTTCGGCCTGGTCAAGCACATGCCGTACAGCACCTTCGCCTGCCGCGTGCGGGGCGTTGCCGACGGGCGCGCCGAAGTCGGGTACCTGCGCGAAAACATGCGCGAGGACCGCGCCGGTCACCCGATGGCGTGGATCAAGCGCTACCCCGACGACGACCTCTGCATCTTCCACCTCTTTGCGCCGGAGCAGCTCAGCGACGCCGATGTCGTAGCCAAGATCCGTGGCGACATGGAGAAGCTCGGAGCTACCTCGGTCGAGCTCGTCGAAGCCCGACGCTGGAAGTTCTTCCCTCATGTCGACGGCGACGCCATGCGCATGGAGAAGTTCTTCGAGCGCGCCCGAAACCTCCAAGGCGAGGGCGGGATTTTCTACGCCAATGAGGTCCTCTCGATGAGCACGATGGCGAACGTGCACCAGTTCGCCAAGACTATCGCCGACCGAGTCGCGCAGAGCGGTTGACTTTCACGAGGCTGGGCATGCAGATGCCTGCTCCATGAGCGACGACCGCAAGCCACTCCTCACGCAGCTCCAAGACCGAGTCTCCTTGCTGCGGAGGCATCTTTGACATCGCCGGCTTGGAGAGACAGCTCGTCGAGATAGAAGAACGCTCGGGTGACCCCGCCCTCTGGCAAGACGCCCAGGCCGCCGCCAAGCTCCAGCAAGAACGCACGCGGCTCGAGCGCGTCGTGCAGCAGTTCCGCTACGTGGGAAAGCTGATCTCGGACGCCGACGGCTTGCTCGAGCTCGCCGACCAGGACGCCGAGATTGCCGCCGAGGTCGACAACAACATCGGCACGGCGAAGAAGACCATCGAGCAGTTCGAGCTGCAGCGCATGCTCGGTGGCGAATACGACAAGAACAACGCGCTCCTCTCGATCAACGCCGGAGCCGGCGGCACCGAGAGCCAGGATTGGGCGCAGATGCTCATGCGCATGCTCAGCCGCTGGGCCGAGCAGCACGACTTCAAGGTCGAGGTGCTCGACATCCAGCACGGCGAAGAAGCCGGCATCAAGAGCGCCTCGCTCGAGATCACCGGCCCGTACGCCTATGGGTATCTGAAGGCGGAGCAGGGAGTGCACCGCTTGGTGCGCATCAGCCCCTACGACTCGGCCAAGCGTCGTCACACCTCGTTTGCCTCGGTCGCGACAGCGCCCGAGATCGACGACGACGTGCAGGTGGAGATCCGCGACGAAGATCTGCGTGTCGATACCTACCGCTCGAGCGGAGCGGGCGGTCAGCACGTCAACAAGACGGAGTCGGCCATCCGCCTGACGCACATGCCCACCGGCATCGTCGTCGCCTGTCAGGCGGAGCGTAGCCAGCACAAGAACCGCGCCAAGGCGATGAAGATGCTGCGCGCCAAGCTCTTCGAGCTCGAGCTGCGCAAGCGCGATGAAGAGCGCGAGAAGCTCGCCGGTGACCGCAAGAAGATCGAGTGGGGCTCGCAGATCCGTTCGTACGTTCTGCAGCCGTATCGTCTCGTGAAGGATCATCGCACCGGACACGAAGCGGGCAACACCGACGCTGTCCTCGACGGCGACCTCGATGGCTTCATCGAGTCGTATCTGCTGGGTAAGACAGCGACCGATCAGAAAGAGCTCGAGTAGGCGTCAGTACTCGTAGGGGCCCATCGAAAACGGATTGGAGCGCGTGACGCCATCGGCGTCGGTGGTGCCGGCGTTGCAGGGCAATGACTGATCGGCGTACCCGCAAACGTTGCCGGCCAAGTTGACGCCTCCGGTGCGCAGGCTTGCCGGTGCGCCGACGAGCAGGTGGTAGTCATTGTCCGCGGCTGTGCCGATGCTGGCGTCGGCGCCGTCGCCATCGGTGAAATAGGCGCCGAGCGGTGGCGTGACGAGGGTGGTGCCGGTGCAGCGAATGACGCGTCCCTGGCCGTCGGCGCAGCTGGGAGAGGGCTGGCTGAAGTCGGGGGAGCCAAGACCGAAGCCCGCGTAGGGCGCCTCGCACGCGAGGGCCGTGCCGACGAGCGCGGCGGGGCCCACGTCGCCGTTGACGAATAGGCAGCGATTGGTCGTCGAACCGCAGGCCACGTTGGTGCACGCATCGGTCGTGATGATCGAATTGGCGACCATGAACCCCTTGACGTTGCTCGCGATGGCGTTCGAGGGCCGGTCGTTCGTGACCTGAATGAGGTCGTGGATGAAATTGGGCCCGTCGCCGGGCGAGCCGTCCTCGAGGCCGCCGAGGATACGCACCGCGTCGACCGCGGGGGCGCCGCCCGCGACCACGACGCTATTGCGGACAACAATGCGTCGCAAATGGGTGATGTACACGGCAATGATGGCGCTGTTGCTGACCGGCACGAAAAAACGCGAGGCCTCGATCAAATCGTACGCCGGGGCGCCGCTCGGCCGCGCGCTGCGGTCATCGAAGTATGCCGTCGACACGGCGACCGCGTAGCCGACGCCCACCGTGAGACGCGTGGCGGCGAACGTACCGTTGCCGAGCAGCTCGATGCCGCGAATCTGGTTCGGGCCTCCGCCGCCAGCCGGCTCCAAGCCCACGGAGAGGAAGCTATCGCGGACGTCGAGACGCGCATCGCGCCCGCGAATTCCCACCATCGACTCGCTGGGCTCGACCCCCACGGATGCGCTGGTGCTGAGGAGCATGGTCACGTCGGCGAGGTGCACGTCGGCGATACCCGGGCGGCCGTCACAGTTGATACCGACGCTCGTATCGATGGTCGGCTCGGCCAGGATGACGACGTCGTCGAAGGTGATGTCGGTGGCGCCCTCGACGCTGACGACCTCGAGGTTCGGCGCCGACAGAGCCGAGAGCAGAACGTTGGCGATACGCAACGGTCCCGAGGCCGGTCGGGCGACAATCACGGTGCCGACGGCTGCGATTTCGGCGCGGCCTGCGCCGGGGGTAAAGGCGGCGTCGAATCCACCATCGATCGTCACTGGTGTGTCCGCGAGCACCAAGATCTCGTCGTAGGTGCCACCGTCGGCGCGGGCCGCGACGCGCACCGAGCCGATGCCTAGCTGACGCGCGAGCACCAGACCCTCGTTGATGCGTTGGACCGGCGCCCGCCTGCTGCCATTGCCGAGACGCGGCGGACACTCTGGCTCGGAACAGGAGACGTAGACGGCGTCGACGAGAGCATCGAAGGCGGCGTTGTTGTAGACGCCCGCGGTGGTGGTGTCGGCGCGTACGCGCCAGTCGTACGTGCCTTCGAGCGGCAGCGCGATGCTGATGGTCGTCGTGGTGGCCGGAACCTCGACGAGGGCGAGTGGCGCGGCCTCACCGCGCCGGAAGACTTCCAGCGTGTAGCTGGTGGCGCCACCGATTGCTTGCCAAGCGAAGTCCACGTCACCGCCGCGCACCCGACTGCCGTCCGCGGGCCGGATGATGGCGGGCGGATTCCGGTCAGCGAGCCCGAGAAAGGACGTGAACGATTGGCTGCGCGCTGTTTCCTCGAGCGGGTCGCCGGCGCTGGCCAAAAAACCGGTGACCGTCAGTGTGTAGACGACATCGAAGGCTTGCTGCTCGGTAGTGACCGAGAGGCGCTGATTGGTTTCGTCGAGCGCGAGCCCTGTGACCGCGAGAGCTGGAACGATCGTCACCTGCGCCGCGCCGACGACACTTCGCGGCGCCAGCGGCTGATTGAACACGGCATCGACCCGCACCGACGAGGTCGCGATAGCGGACGTGAAGCGCAGTGGCGTGCCACTGCCCGCTCCGACGCAGCGCTGGAGCGCCACATCGCAGCGGCCGAGTGGGCAGTCGGCGTCCTCGTCGCACACGATAACGGCGTCGTCTGGAGTGACGAGGGACACGCTGCAGGCCGACGAGAGCGCGAGCAGAAGGGCGATGCGGCGCATCAATCGACCTCCCGGGGGCCGAGGCTCACCGGCGAGGTCCGATTGACGCCCGCGCTGTCCACCGTGACCGAAGCAGCGCAGGTCGACGCGCCGCTCGACCCACAGATTGGGTTTTGGCTCGACTCGCCGAGGCCCGAGCAGGCCGCACCGCACGACCAGTCGTCGTCCGCGGTGCCGGGTATGGTGTCCGCGCCAGCGTACTGGGGGAACGTCGCCGACACCGGGGCAGCCAAGACATGCAGGTTGGAAAAGGAATGCGGCGCGGGGTCACTGATGCTCATGATGGCGGACGCGGTCGTGTAGCTGGCCCCCAAGCGCATGTACGGCGTCGTGCAGCCGACGATGGCGGTGGCTCGCAGCAGGCGCGGTGGAACGTCGCTGACGTTGTCACCGCCGACGCTCGTGCCGCTGCACACCAGAGCGCTATCGAGGACCTGAAGGTCGTTGCCCGACGCCTGCCCGGGGTTTACCTGCAGGGCAGTTCCTTCGCTCGCGTAGAGAATGTCGTGGATGAGCGACATTCTTCCGGGGCCAACCCAATACACCGCCGACGCGGTCCGCTCGTTCGTGAACGGCGTGCTGCTCGCGGCCAAGACCGAGTTGGTCACGACGATATCGACTTCCCCGACGCCGTCGACGTCACGGCCCTCGATGGCATACGCGTAGCCCTGGCAGCTCACGGGGTCGCATTCGCCATAGCCGACCCGCGCCGCGACGAGGGTGCTGGAGTCGACCCTTGCGTTACCGCCGCCAAGGACGCGCAAGGCAACCCGGCGCTCGGCTCCGTCATCGGTGCCGGCGCGCACGAAGCTGCGCAGGAGCGTGACCGAGCCGCGTTGGACGAGCACGGCCTCGATCTCGAGACCAAGGAAATCCTGATCGCCCGTGGGTCGCCCCGTTGTCACGGCGATCGTGGAATCGAGGAAGGTTGCGCCGGCGGCGACCACCTCGATGCCCGCGCCACCAATCGCGGCGTGATCGAAGTCGACCTCACAGGCGCCCGTGACCCGGCTCTGCGCCGGAAAGCCAGGACCATCCAACGTTCCGGTGCTGAGATTCGAGAACGTCACGACGATCCCGTCCGTGCAGCGGCGCGCGTCGAGCGGTCGTCCACCGTTGGCCGCCAACAAGTTGAGGCGCGTGGCCGCAAACTGAGCGACGCCGGTCAAGGCCAAGGCAACCCCGCCGCTTGCGTGCAGCTCGAGATCGAAGAGCTCGAGGGGGATGGTGGTGATGACCCGCACGGCCGCTGGATCGCCACGGATGATGGTCGGTGTCGCCGCGGGGTCGAGCACCGTGAAGCTCGGATCGTAGCCGCCACGGATGCGCGTGATGGGCGCGGCCACGATGAAGCCTTCGTCATAGGCGCCGCCGGCGCCGCGACCCGCGATGCGAACCTCGCCGCGCGACAGAAACGCCGCGAGCGCCAGGGCTCGCCCGATGCGGCGGCTCGGGTTGACGCTGGTGCCGGCGTCCCAGGTGTCGGCCAGCGAGCAGTCGGCGGTCGCCGCGCAGTAGACGTGGATCGCGTCGCCAAAGACAGCAAACGACGACGTCACCGGCGGCTCACGGCTGGTGTCCGCGGTGACCCGCCATGAATAGGTGGCGTCTGCTTCGACGGTCAGGTTCAGCTCGGTTTCGCGTGTGACGAAGGGCGAACCGACGATGGGTATCTCGCCGGCGGGTGTGAGACGCACCACCTCGATCGAGTAGTCCACCGCGTCGTCGAGAGCGCTCCAGGTCAAGGCGACCTCCGGCTCACCGAAGAGGCTGTGATCGAGCGGCGCCAACGGCGTCGGCGCCAGTGCGCTCACTTGTTCGCCGATGCCGGTGAAGGTCTTCTGTGTCCGCTCCAGTGGACGACCGATGGGGTCGAACACATCCACGACATCGACCAGGTACGTGCGGAGCTTTTGCTGAGTCGTCTGCACGGTGACGCTCAAGTGATCGTCGGCGACCTCAGCGGCCTCCGGTGAAATCCCCGGGCTCAACGCGTAGACCGTGAAGTCACCGGCTGACGAGGGGTCGACGACACGATTGAAGAGCACCACGATGTGCCGTGAGTCGAGCGCCTCGACGCTGACGATCCGCAAAGGCGAGTCGTCGTCGTCCTTCGCGATGCAGACGCCGACGGTGGTGCTGCAGCGCTCGCTCGGGCAGTCATCATGGTCGACGCAGCGAATCCGCACGCCGCTGGGCGTCTCGAGGCTCGGGCTGCAAGCGAAGAGGCCGGCGAGCAGCAAAAGCCCGGCCCGTCCGGCGGCTACCACGGTGTCGCGATGCTCACCATTCCGCCGCCAGGGCCCGGCATCACCCCGATACGGAGCCCATCGTCCCGGTCGCGGCCGGCGCTCTGCGCGCCGATGCCGAACCAGTGCCAATGATCCGCCGCCATGAGCAGGCCCCCGGTGAGCAACAAGCCCCCTCCGATGCCGAGCGCGATCCACTGATTGCGCTCCTTGCCCGGACCGTCCTCGTTGAGCTGGGCGAGATCCTCGCGCGCCTCGTTGCGCTCCACGGGGTCGTCACTTTCACGAATGGTGCGCTCGTAGTCCTTGGCCGCGTTGTTGGCGGAGCGCACTTGACTCGCGAATACGCCGCCGATGCCGAGCGCCACCACACCCACGCCGGCAACCACGAGTCCGCTCGTGAAGACTGGATGGCTGGCTTCGGCGGTGGGCCCGGCTGCCTTGACGCCCGCGACCGGCGTCGACAGGCCTGGGTCGACCGGCAAGGGGCTGTCCAAGGAGCTCACCATGACCACCGCCGTGAGGGTGCCGTCCGGGCCCACGCTGACGCCGACGTCGGTGCGCTTTCCTTTCTCGACCTTGAGCTCGCGCACCAGCGGCGCGGCGTTGCCACGACGCAGAGACAAGCGCCGGCTGCCGGCAGGGACTTGCGAGATCGCGCCTTCGAGCGGCGTCATGCCTTTGGGCTCGCCGTCGATACGCACCTCGACCTCGGGCAAGTCCGAAATGACGTACACGCTGCCGAAGCCCGTGTCGGAGCCGAAAGCGATGGCGCCCGAAATGGTGTTGGTGGCGAGGCTCACCGTGATGGTCGAGACGCGGTTATAGGCGACGTCGACGAACTGGTAGACGTCGGCGAAGCCTTCCTTGGTGACGTGCAAGATGTAGGGACCCGCCGGCAAGCTCTTGAGCGGCGCCTTGAGCGGGGTGGTGCCGACGAGCTTGTCGTTCAGGTAGATGTCGGCGCCGGCTTCGTCGCTTTTGACGATGAGCGTGCCGACGTACTCCGCCGGCGTGAACAACTGCACGGCCATCCGATGCATCTGGGCGGCGCGCTCGTCCGTTTTCTCGGACAGAGCCTCGGCGACGCGGCCGACCTCGCTGCCGGTCTGCGCATCGAGCAGGCGGAGCGACAAGTTGAGCACGCCGCCGAGGGCGGCGACGCGCGTGACGATCGCGAGGTGGGCGCGGGCGTGACGGGCCACCTGAGCCCAGCAGGCAACATCTTCGTTCGCGCACTTGCCCGGGCTCATGTCGTAGGAAGCCGCTTCGCTCACGACGTCGCGCGGCGACACGGCGCGAAACCCGCCTTTGTCCTCGATCTCGTTGATGAGGGCCTGTTCGATCGAGCGGATGAGCGACTCACCAACGTCCGATGTATCGAAGGGCAGAATGGCCACCGCTCGGTACTTGGTGGAGAGCGTCGGCGGCCCCTGCGACGCGACTGGAGTTGCGGCGCTTGCGGGCTTCGGTGGCTCTTCGAGCGCCGGTGCCTCGAGCTCCGGCTCGGGAGGTGGTGGACGTTTGCTCGAGGCCTTGGCCTTCTTGGATGGAGCGCGCTTTCCCGCCACCGCCACGCGCTCGGGAGAGGCGGCAACCTCGGCAGCGGTGCCGGTGGCGAGGAAGGCCATGGTCGTGGCCAGAGCCACGGTGCGCAAGCACATCGTTTCCAGGGTTTACCACATACCCGGACAGGCCTCTACGATGGCGTTTCGACTCACAAAATCCGTTGCTTGACCCCTTCGATTCCGCACGCTATTGCGCGCGCGACCCCCATGACTGAACGCGACGAGCAGTACGAGCAGCGCCTGCGCAAGACCAACGAATTGCGCGAGCTTGGAATCGACCCCTACGCCAACGACTTCGCGGTCGACACCACCGTCGCGGCCTTCGTGAAACGCTACGCCACCGAGCAATCAGCCGCCGCTCTCGAAGCCGTGACCGAGAATCACGCCATCGCAGGCCGTGTCGTCGCCGTGAACCTCATGGGCAAGGCCGCGTTCCTGCGCATCCAGGACGGCACGACCGACGACTTGGGCCCCAACAACGAGCCCGTCGGCAAGCTCCAGATCTACCTCAAGAAGGACAAGGTCGGCGAAAAGGCCTTCGAGCTCTTGAAGCACATGGACATCGGCGACTTCATCGGTGTCGTCGGTACGCCGATGCGGACCAAGACCGGCGAGCTGTCCATCGCGGCTTCGCTGTTCCGCATCATCACCAAGACCCTACGGCCACTTCCGGAAAAGTGGCACGGCGTGACCGATACCGAGATCCGCTATCGCCAGCGCTACCTCGACTTGGTCTCGAACGCCGAGACGCGCCGCATCTTCCGCATCCGCTCGCGCCTCGTGCATTGGATCCGCGACTTCTTCGTGAAGAACGACTTCCTCGAGGTCGAGACGCCGATGATGCATCCAATCGCCGGCGGCGCCGCGGCGCGTCCGTTCAAGACGCATCACAACACGCTCGACGTCGACCTCTACCTGCGCATCGCGCCGGAGCTCTACTTGAAGCGCCTGGTGGTCGGCGGCCTCGAGCGTGTCTTCGAGATCAACCGCAACTTCCGGAACGAGGGCATCAGCACCTTCCACAATCCGGAGTTCACCATGCTGGAGTCGTACGAAGCGTACAGCGACTACCAGAAGCTGATGCGGTTCATCGAGGACCTGCTCGCGGGCGCGGCCCAGGCGGTGCTCGGTACCACCAACATCCGCTTTGGCGAACACGAGATCTCGATGGCGGCGCCGTTTCAACGCCTGTCGATGCTCGAGGCCATCCATAAGCACGGAGGCCCGTCGCCCGAAGAGGCGCGTGACGAAGCCAAGTCGACGGAGCTCTTGAAGAGCTTGAGTCTTTGGCAGAAGGGGATGACGTCGGGGGGGCGCGTCGTGGCGCTCTTCGAGCACTTCGCCGAGCAGAAACTCATTCAGCCCACGTTCGTGTACGACTTCCCACTCGACGTCTCGCCGCTCGCGCGCAAGAAGCCTTCGAACCCGTGGTTCGTCGATCGCTTCGAGCTCTTCATCGCCGGACGCGAGTTCGCCAACGGCTTCTCCGAGCTCAACGATCCGCTCGATCAAAAGGCACGCTTCGAAGGCCAGCTCGCTCAACGCGAGGCAGGCGACCAAGAAGCGCATCAAATGGACGAGGACTACGTCCGCGCCCTCGAGCACGGCATGCCGCCGACCGGCGGTTTCGGTCTCGGTATCGATCGCTTGGTGATGCTCTTCACCAATGCGCTCTCGATCCGCGAGGTCATCCTCTTCCCGCAGCTCCGCCGAACGACGTGAGCGGTCTCGTCGTCATCGCCATTCTCCTGTTGGTGCAGCTCGCACTCACGGGGTTGGCGCGACGACGGCTTGCTTCACGCCGCTTCTCGCTCCGCGCCGCCGCCGCGATCACCGGCGCGCTCGCGGTCTCCGGCAGCGTGTTGTGGGTCATCTACATGCGCTCGTCGCTGACGCTCGAGCGCGAGCCGACACTGCTGTGGCTCTGGGCTTGCGCGACGTCCATGCTCGTCGGCCTCACCGCCGCCGCGGTGCTCAAGCGCATGCCTACCTGGGAGCTGTTCGTCGGCTGCCTCCTCGTGCTCGACCTCGCCGCCGTCCTCGCGGTCATGGGGCCGGGCGAGCACGGCCTCACCTCCGCTCCCTTGCGCGCCTTGCTCATCGCGCCGGCGGCCCTCGCGGCGTGCACCTACTTCGGAGCCTCGGTCGGCTTTCTCTTCCTCACCAGCGGGCCGTCGAGCATGCGCCTCGGCTACGAGGCGATGATTGGTCGGCGCTTTCTCTTGTCGAAGAGCTCGCAGGCGGTCTCGATCGTCACCGCCATCTCGATCATCGGTGTCGCGGTCGGCGTCATGGCCGTCATCGGCGCTCTCGCGGTGCTGTCGGGGTTCGAAGGCGACCTGCGCACCAAGATTATCGGCGCCAATGCGCATGCGAGCATCGAGGCCGCCGACGGGCGTCCGCTGCAGCTGACACCTACGCTGGTCGACGAAATCGCCGCGACTTCCGGTGTGGTCGCGGCGTCTCCTTACGTTCAAGGTGAGGTCGCGGTCGCGAATCCCGGCGCCAACTATACCGGCACCGCGCTGATGGTCGGCATCGATCCCTTCCGAGCGCCGAGCGTGATCACCGTGCTCGGCCAGATCACCCGCGGCAGCCTCGACGGCCTCAAGGCGCCGCTGGACGCGGGCAAGCCGATCGAGAGTGACGCCGAGTTCGCGCCTCCGGCGAAGGTGCCCGGCATCGTCATCGGCGTCGAGATGGCGAACAGCCTCCAGGTGAAGGTGGGCGACAAGCTGCGCGTCCTTTCACCACTCCTCGAAGTGCTGACACCCGTCGGGGTCGCGCCCAAGTCGGTGAGCCTCCAGGTGGTCGGTGTCTTTTCGAGCAAGATGTACGAATACGACGCGCACCTCACCTTCGTGTCCCTCGACGAAGCGCGCCGCTTCTACGAGCTCGGCCCCCACGAGGCGACCGGCGTTCAGATCCTCACCGCCGATCCAGAGAAGAGCGACATCTACGGCAACGCCGCGCTCGCGAACGCCAAGAGCGCGACCGCGCCGCTCACCTTGGTGGACTGGAAGGTTCGCAACCAGACGCTGTTCGCGGCCTTGAAGCTCGAGCGTGTCGTTGCCTTCATCGTGCTGGTCTTCATCATCTTGGTCGCGAGCTTCTCGATCGTGAACACGCTCACCATGAGCGTCATCGAGAAGAAGAAAGAGATCGCCATCTTGAAGACCATGGGTGCCCACGACGCGGGCATCATGAAGATCTTCATCACCCAAGGCTTGCTCGTCGGCGGCTTCGGGATCGCCGTCGGGGTGGTGCTCGCGCTCATCCTCGTTGCCGGCCTCCGGAGGCTCTGGCTTCCCAACGACGTCTACTATATCGATGCGCTCCCCGTGCATCTGGAGGTCTCTGACGTCGTCCTCGTAGCCCTTTCCGCTCTTCTCATCGTTTGGAATTTCGCTGTTTTCCCCGCGCTCCGTGGGTCCTCCCTGACGCCGGTCGAGGGTTTGCGTGACGGATAGCTCCTCCGTGCTTTTGGAAGCGCGGGCCTTGAACAAACGCTATCGCAAGGGCGGCGCCGTCATCGACGTGCTGCGTGGCGCGTCGCTCGTCATCAGGAAGGGCGAAGTCGTCTCGATCATCGGCGCGTCGGGGGCGGGGAAGAGCACGCTCCTGCACACCCTCGGCACCCTCGACCTCCCGGACAGCGGCACCATCCACTATGACGGACGGGATCTCACCGCTTTGTCGCCGTCGGAGCTCGCCGACTTCCGCAACCGCGAGCTCGGCTTCGTCTTCCAGTTCCACCACCTGTTGCCCGAGTTCAGCGCCCTCGAAAACGTCATGATGCCGGCGCTCATCCGCCGTCAGTCGCGCGACGAGGCCCGCGAGCGAGCCATGCGCGCCTTGACCGACGTTGGGCTCGCTGCCCGCGTCGAGCATCGCCCTGGCGAGCTGTCGGGTGGCGAGCAGCAACGCGTCGCTCTGGCGCGCGCTTTGGTGCTCGACCCGCCGCTGCTCTTGGCGGACGAGGTGACCGGCAACCTCGACGAGAAGACCGGCGAAGAGATCCACGAGCTGCTCTTCCGCCTGAACGCGACCCGCGGCATCACGCTCATCGTCGTCACGCACAACCGTGGTCTCGCGGACCGTATGTCGCGCCGCCTGGTGTTGCACGACGGACTGGTCGAGGAGCGGGCGTGAGACTCCTTGCGGTAGCATGCATCGTCGCGTGGTCCGCGACGGTGGCCGCTCAGGAGGCGACGCCGCCGGCCCGCGATCCGTCGACCTCACGGGCGCCCGCGTCGCCGACGCAGCCCGCGCCTTCGACGACCGACCCCGATTCGACGATCAAGAACTACCCGCCGCGACCAGGGGAGGCCACCGAGGTCAACCCGCCAGCGCAACCGCAGCCGCAACCAGCGCCGACTCCGACGCGCGGCAAGCGCCCACCGGCGCCGAAGGGCGATGCCGACGAGCTCCGTATCGTCGATGTGAGCGTCGAAGGTGTGCGCCGCGTCGATCCCGAGGCGGTGCTCGCGGTCGTGAAGTCACGCGCCGGTAGCGCTCTCGACCCGACGGTCGTCACCACCGACTTGCGTGCCATCTGGGGGACGACGTTCTTCCGCGACGTGCGCGCCGAGACCGAGCCGGCGACCGGAGGCGTGCGCCTGGTGTTCGTGGTCGTGGAGCGGCCGGCCGTTCAAGAGGTCAAGTTCGTCGGCCTCGATGACCTGGGCGAAGACGACATGAAACCGGTCGTCGACGTCAAACCGTACAGCATCCTCAACACCGACCAGCTCAAGCGCAACGTCGAGAAGATCAAGGACCTCTACGTCGAGAAGGGCTACTTCCTCGCGCAAGTCCGCTATCGCATCGAGCCCATCGACGGCGACGACGCCGAAGTGAACGTCGTCTTCGAGATCCAGGAGAACGCCAAGGTCATCGTCAAGCACATCGCCTTCGTCGGCAACAAGAAGATCCCCGACGACCAGATCAAGGCCGTGCTGCAAACGCGCGAGGGCAACGAGCTCTCGTTCTTGTCGCAAGCGGGAACTTACAAGCGCGAGTTCTTCGAGACCGACATGTTCCGCATCCAGGCGCTCTATTACGACAACGGTTTCGTGTCGGTGAAAGTCGGCGAGCCCTCGGCGACCATCTCGCCCGACCGCCGTTACATCTACTTGTCGGTGCCGATCGACGAAGGCGAGCAATACGACATCGGCAAGATCAGCTTCAGTGGTGACGTCGAGCTCGCCGACGAGGCCGGCAAGGTCGTGGTCAGCGAGAGCTCGCTGCGCCAGCGTCTCACCATCGCGCGCGGCGAGCTCTTCAATCGCACCAAGCTCTTCGCCGACCTGCAAGCCGTCACCGACGCCTATCGCGACCAGGGCTACGCTTACACCAACGTCAATCCGCTGACGCGGACGGACCCCAAGACCAGGACGGTCGACCTCGAGCTGCAGGTCCAGCGCGGCGACCTCGTCTACTTCGACCGCATCGACATCGTCGGCAACACCAAGACCCGCGACAAGGTCGTGCGCCGCGAGATGCGTATCTTCGAGGGCGACAAGTACAGCGCCACCGGCATCGCGCGCTCGAAGGCGCGCATCTACCAGCTCGGTTACTTCGAGACCGTCGAGATCACGACCAATCGCGGCTCGCGCCCGGACACCATGAACGTCCAGGTCGAGATCAAGGAGAAGTCGACCGGCACGTTCCAGATTGGCGCCGGCTTCTCGAGCGTCGAATCGTTCATCGCGACGATGCAGATCTCCCAGAACAACTTCCTGGGGAACGGCAACCTTCTGTCGCTGTCGGCGCAGCTCTCGTTCGGTACGTTCGCGCGCCAGCTCGCGACCTTCGACTTCATCGAGCCGTATTTCCTCGATACGCGCTGGCAGCTCGGCTTCAAGGCCTACATCACCAAGCGCTTCTACCAAGACTTCGCGCGCTCGGCGACCGGCTTCTCGCCGACGCTCGGCTATCCGATCACGCCCGACTGGCGCGTCAACGTCGGTTATACGCTCGAGCAGATCAACATCGACGAGGTCGGCGGCGGCCGCCAGATTGACTACGAGAACCTCAACAACAACGGCATGAACTCGGCGTTCAACGCGAGTATCGCCTACGACACGCGCGACAACCGTCTGTTTCCGCGGTCAGGCCACTACCACATCCTCGCGACCGAGGTTTCGAACAAGGCGTGGGGCTCGGACACCGGCCTCGAGTACCAGCGCTACACCTTGAACATCCAACGCTACGTGCCGCTGCCGTTGAACTTCACGCTCAAGTTCCGCGGGCAGTTCGGCTACATCACCGGGAACGGCGAGCAGGGCGTGCAGATCTCCGAGCGCTTCTTCCCGGGCGGCATCTACTCGGTCCGCGGCTTCAATCCACGCTCGCTCGGGCCCCGCGTCAACGTCGGCTACAAGGGCGAGCCACTCGGCGAGACCACCGAGTTCGTGCGCGGCGGTAACAAAGAGGTCGTGTTCAATCTCGAGCTCGAGTTCCCCATCCTCACCGCCGCCGGCATCAAGGGCGTCCTTTTCACAGACGCCGGCAACGCTTACGACGACAACGAAGGCTTCTTCTATCTCGACACGCCGAAGGACCTGCGTCCGAACGCGTACCTCTTCAACAGCACCGATCCGATCAAGCCGCCACTCGGCCTCTACTACTCGTTCGGCTTCGGCTTGCGCTGGCTCTCGCCGATCGGTCCGCTGCGCTTCGAGTGGGGTATCCCGATCACCAAGGTGCGGCCCACCGACCGGAGCCTCATCTTCGAGTTCACCATCGGCAACTTCTTCTAGGTCTGCGCCTTCGCGGCGCGGCCCGCGCAACGCCGCCACCCACGTCCCGATAACGTCTACCTCCCCCGGAGGTAGCATGGACGTGAAGCTCGAAGCCCTTCGTGACGCAGCGGTTCTCAGCCCGGCCCCCGCGCAACCGGCGGCCGTTGCTGCCACTTTGTCAGACGGCATCACCCTCGAGGCCTTCCTCGCGGCGCACACCGAGGCGGCCAAGAGCGGCGGCAGCGGGGCGACCGGAAAGTCCGGCAAGTGCCCGTTTTCGGGAGGCGCGCGCCACCTCGGATTGACGGAGGACGTCCGCGCCTTGGCCGAAGCCGCCCTCCGGGATGACCAACGTTCCACCTGACAGCCGCGCGCTCGGGCGAAACACCGACCGCCTCGCGCACGATAACAGGGCTCCCCTCGGAGGCTTCCCCATGAGAATCGGTCTTACCCAACGCACCGCGGCCTACCTCGACGCGCCTGTTCGCCGCGCCTTGGTCGACGAGAACGCCTATCGCCGCCGCAACGGCCTCACGCCTCTGGTCAACCTCTCGCGCGAGAGCGTCCAGTCGCTGCTGCAGGTCGGCCCCGAGCGCGCCGCGAAGTTGTCGCGCCTCGGCGTTTACACCATCGGTGATTTCACGAAGCTCAATAGCGACCTGGTGCCGGCGTTCTTGCTGGGCGCCCAAGCGGCGATGCGTGCCGAACGCCGTTAGAACGACGCGAACGACTGTAAGAACGACGCGTAGATGGTGACCGGGAAGCGGTCGCTCTCGTCGGGACAGCGGTTGAGCGGGAAGCCGAAGTCGAAGCCCAGGGAGCTGGTGTAGAGGTTGAACACGTCGCCGATGAAGCGAACGCTGTAGCCGACATCGGTGAACACCGAGCGCTGGCAGCCGGCGCGGTCAACCGGTAGCACGATGACGTCGGAGAAGAAGGCGCCTTCGACACGCGTGAACGTGAAGAGGCGCAGCCAGTCCGAGCGCATGTCGTTCTCGAGGATGTGGCGATACTCGGCGCTGGCGGTGATGCGCTCCGTGCCGCGCGCCTCGTTGACCTCGTAACCGCGCCCGCCGCGATAGCGGCCGCCGAGGCGCAGCTCGCTCTGCTTGG
The DNA here is from genome assembly GCA_041288095.1 of Myxococcota bacterium. Classification (GTDB taxonomy): domain Bacteria; phylum Myxococcota; class XYA12-FULL-58-9; order XYA12-FULL-58-9; family JALHOP01; genus JALHOP01. The sequence goes on along the minus strand of JBGGMJ010000211.1, from coordinate 68,417 downwards.
GAGCCTGGCCGATCAACACGTCGCCTCGTAGTCGGCCGACCAGGGCGTGGCCCAACGCGAGCTGCCAGATGTGGAGCACGCCGGCGCCGACCTGCCCGAAGACGTAGTCGACGCCGCGGTCATCGCGGCCATAAGCGACGCCGCTCGACAGAGACCAGCCCGAGCCTTCGAAGCTGAAGTACGGATTCAGGCGGTCGTCGTGGCCGTAGCCGATAGACAGCGACAAGAGATCGCCTGGAGTCGCGTCGTCGAACTCGCCGCGCAGGCGATTGTAGCCGATGCCGACACCGATGCGGTCGGCGAGCTGCAAGGGTGTCACGGCCTTTCCGAACTTGTAGGCCGCGCTCGCCGATACGCCCACCGACTCCGGCGCGTAAGAGGCGCTGAAGCCGAAGGCGTAGCGAAGGTCGTGAATGCGCCGCAGCGCGAAGTCGGCGCTGGCGCTCACTTGCTGATTGGTGATCTGGAAGAGGCCGGTGATGTCGTTCAAGAGAAAGCGCCAGCGCGGCGTGCTGCGGTCGTTGTAGCGCGTGGTCTCTCCGGGCTGGGTCGCGAGCTGGACCGTCCGCTCGAACGGATCGAGCTCGACGAGCTTCGGCTTCTCCTTGCCCGGAAAAAACAGCTCACCGGGGCCGATACGCGTCGCCTCGAGCCGATGTTTGCCGGGGAGGCGCAGGCGCACCATGATCGGCTCGTGCACCTTGTCGGCGTCGGGCCCGACGGCATCTATGCGGACGCGCGTGCCCTCCGGCAGGGTCTCGATATCCGCGAGGACATAGTCGACCTTCGGCGCCGGCCCCAGCCACTCGCGCAGGGCGGTCACCACCTCGTCGCCGGCACCGGCCCGCACCAGCGAGAGCCAGTTCGAGGTGCTCGGCAGATACGCCTGGGCGATGGCGAGCGCGCCGGCGTCACCGACGCGGTCGACGAGCTTTACGGCGACCATCTTGCCGCGCGGGAGCGTCGTGTCGAAGTCGTCGAGGTGATTGGCGACGACCGGCGTCTCGTCGATGGCTTCGTAGTAAGCGTCGGCGAAGGCCACTTGCGGAGCGAAGATGAGAGAGTCGATCTCCGGGATGATGGCGATGTGCTCGAGCATCTGTGCCGCGTGCTCGTTGCTGCGGTAGAGATTGCGCGCCAAGGCGTCGCGCATGATGACCCCGAGCGTATCGGCGACGAGCTCGGCGGGTAGAGCGTCAGGACCCGCTTCAGCGGACCGAGCCTTGGGCAGGGCATAGCTCGCGAGCTGGGCGCGCCAAATGGCCAGGCGATGCAGGCGCTGCAAGATCGACGCGACGTGAAAAGCTCGATCCGAGACCGCGAAGCCACCGTCGAAGCGCTCGACCAGGCGTTCTCGGAGCGGCGCCAGCACGACGATGAGCCGGCGGCGCGGCAGGACTTGGGCATCGGCCCAGTTGGCGCCGACCTCGAGGGTCTCGGAGAGCTCACGGGACGCGAGCCCATCGAGCCCAGCCGTGATTTCGCGCAGGTCATAAGGCGTCTCGCCCCGCGGCGCGGCCGCCGGCGTGATGACCACGGCCGCGTCGCGCAGCTTCACCGAGGCCGAGCCGGCGACCAGCCAGGGCACGAACCGCGCTTCCATGACGCCGTCGACCCGCCTGGGCGCGTGCGCACCAAATGGCGTCTCGCCCGCGAAGCCGACGGTGTGGCGCGGCGCCGTCAGGTGGAGCTCGACGGTCGTCGCCGCGACCGGGGTGCCTTCGTCGGCGAACGCCGGGTGCCAGCCGCCGAGCATATAGAAGGTGCCGTCACGCTCGCCCAGGACGCCGTTACGCCGCGGCACGCGGGTCACGAAGTGGAGCGTGACGAGCTCGCCGGCCCGTCGGGCACCCAGGTCCTGCCAGGCGCCGTCGCCGTTCAGCGCCACGCCTGCCTCGTCGCTGAGTGCCATGTCGGCAGGGTCGAAGCCTTGCGGATAGAACCATGGCTGCCGCACATCATTGACCCCGGCAGGCGTGCGCAGGAGACGGGGGTAGGTCGCGGCGCGCAGGCGCGTATCGCGGGCTACGGTGCATGTGGCGGTCCCGGTGATGTCATGGGATCTGGGGTCGAGGGAGGCCGTGACGGTGACCCGCGCACACGGCGACACCGCCGGCGGCGAAGCGACTGTGACCCAGGCAACGACGGCGACCGCGAGCACCGACGCGAGGTTAGCACGCACCTACAGTCGGCGCTTGCATAGAAGACAGAACCGGGTACGCTGGCGAAAGACTCGAACGTTAAGGGATTAGGGGAACGATGGCGACGGAACCAACCGACGACGCCGCGTCCGCGCAGTACTCTGCCGACGCCGCAGCCGAACCTACTGAAGAGCAGGCACCTGAAGAGCTGCCCCTCGATGAGGTTTCAGCTGTTTCAGTCGAGGCCGTCGACGAGGTCGAAAGCTACGACACCCAGGAAATCGTCGAGATAGCCGACCCCAACGCTCCGCCTGCCATGCGGGCCCGCGCCAATCTCCCGGACATCGGCGAAATCACCGAAGAAGACCGCGCCTTCATCCACCGCGTCTTCAATCAGGTCAGAGACGTCGACTTCCGTTCGGCGCCGCCACCTCCTCCTCGCAAAAACCTCGCTGGGCTCGACAAGAAAATGCAGTTCTTGCGGGACCGTGTGCGAGAGCTCGAGCGCGACTTGGCCCGGGTCGGCTGGGTCTGGAGCATCAAGCAGCGCCAGGTCGACGCCGTCGATCAGCTCGTCGACGCCAAAGAGAGCGAACGCGCGTCCGCTGTCGAGCGGTATGCCACCGTCCGCGACCAGGCGACCCGTAGCGCCCAGGCCTTCCGCACCGAGGAAGCGCGCCTGAACGCCATGATCAACGAAGGTGTCGCGGCCAACTCTCAGCTCCAAGGCGAGCTCGCCGCCCTGCGTCAGGAGATGGACGCCGCCAACGAAGCTTGGCACATGAAGCTCGAGCAGGAGCGCGACGAAAAGAACGCGCTGCTCGCGGACTTCCGCAGCAAGATCGAGACGGCGCAGCAAGTCTTCAACGAGATGCGCGAAACCTCGACGCGCACCATCGCCGAAGGTGAGGCGCGCATCGCGTCGCTCACCAACGAGCTGACGACGACGCAGAACGACCTGACGGGTGCTCGCCAGCAAATCGACGAGCTCACCGCGGGACTCGCGGCGGCCGACTCGCGGCAAGTCGAGCTGGTCGATCAATACGCCATCACCACGCGTGACCTCGAGAGCACCCGCACGGCGCTCAGCGAGCGCGAGACCCAGCTGACCGCCGCGAACGACGAGCTTGGCCGCGTGCGAGGTGAGCTGGAGAGCGAGCTTGCGCGTGTGCGCAGCGAGCTCGAGAACAAGGTCGCCACCTTCGAGGCGCAGCTCAGCGACGCCAACCGCGGTATCGAGGAGCTCCGCGCCACGGTCAGCGAACGCGACAAGCGCCTGCAAGAGCTGGGCGACGAAGCCGCGGAGGCCCGTAACGAGCGAGAAACTCGCGCCGCCGAGCTGCAAGGCACCATCCGCGAGCGCGAGCTCGCCATCGAGGACGCCGGCCGAGCGCAAGAGGCTCTGAAGCTCGAGATCACCGACCGGCAGAAGTCGCTCGACGACCAGAAGCGCGAGATCGAAGGCTTGAAGACCGACGTCGCGACGCTCCAGCGTCAGCTCGACGCCTCCGAGGCAGAGCTGCGCCTGGTGCGCGAGGGCAGCAGCACAGCCGAGACCAAGGCGGCCGATCTCGCGAGCGAGCTGATGGCCCTGCGCGAAGAGCAGCGCTTCTTGCGGGTGGACAACGACCGCATGAGTCGGCGTCTGGCGGAGATTGATCGCAACGGCGTCCAGGCCCAGCCGGTCGAGAATCGCAGCGAGAGCGGTAGCTCCGAGGTCAAGTAGCTAGCTGACGCAGTGGGCGGCGATGCGACGAACCTCGTCGGGTGACTTCGTGAGGTCGACGCGAATCACCGGCCCGTCATGGTCCGCGGCGATGGCGTCCGGCCAGATCTTCGGCCAAGGGAGCGTGTGCTCCATGTCGCGAGGCAGGAAAGCAATGACCGGGCGCGGGTCGGCCTCGTCCGTGAATGCCACGCGAACCGAGCCGAGGACCCGCGGCCCTAGCAGTCCGCTCGAACGGTCATGCGCGGCTTGATGAAGTGACTCGAGGATCAAAAGGTTGTTGAAGGCCGACAGCTCGCGTGGGTTGGGGCTGCGCTCGCCGAGGTTGTAAACGGCGCCGTCACCGAGGGCGAAGACGTCGACCGGCAACCCTTGGTCGTTCAAGATCTTGTAGGCGTACGACGCTTGATGCCGATCGATCTCGCCCACGAGGCGTCGCCGTTGCAGCCCGCCGGTGCGTTGGTCGAACGCCAGCTCCTCGAGGTGCTTCATGGAGAAGCCGCGCTGGCCGGTGCCGAGGTTGAGCACGACCGCCTTGTTCTTGCCGATGCGCGTGTAGTCGCGGTGATAGAACGCGTCGTCGGCGGTGGCGTTGACGATGAACAAGCTCTTGGTGCGCAGCTCGTGCTCGAGCTCCGCGTCGCTGTCGATGATGTCGACTCCCTGAGCGATCAAGGCTTCGCGCTTGGCTTTACCCTCGGGCGTGGCGAGCCACGGATCGACGACCGCTACCGAGAGCTTCTTCATGTTACGGAGCGCGTCGACGACCGCGCCGCCGATGATTCGACCCGCGCCGCCGTAGACGAGGAAGCGGCGGCCGCCGCGCACCACGCCGATCTCGCTCTCGAGTGCTTTTTCGATATCGAGGACGAGCCGCATGAAGCTCAGCGTGAACACGTGCCGCTCGTAGCGGATCTTCGCTTCGCACGTGGCCATGATGGCGAGCGCCACGTCCTCGAGGCCCTCGGGCAGGGTGAGGATCTCGGGCACCTCGCTGGTCGTGTGGGAGCAGGCGTTGATCGGTACGTTGGGATAGAGCGCCTTCAGCTCGCCGGCGACGCCCCACGAACGCACGCCCTGGAGGTGCACGTTGACGGTGCGGCCGTCGGCGCTGGCGTCGCGCACCGCTTGCTCGAGGGCGCCGCTCGCGAGCCACTCGAGCCGCGTGTCCGCCGTCCACACGCCCCTCGGCGAGGCCTTCTCTCCGGTCACCCCGAACAGTCGCTCGCAGAGCTCGATGACCAGCGGATCCGCCGAGTGGTGCTTCCAGACCACGCGGATGTCCTTGCCGGCCATGCCGTCCTCGACGATGAGGTGTCGGAAGAGATCGATTTTGTCCGCTAAAGCGTGCTCGGTGGTGACGAGCAAGGACCCGGCGAGGCCTCCGCGCTCGCCGCGCAGGGCGGCGTAGTCTCGCATGATGGACGTGGAGAAGGGGACCTGCGCCAGCTTGGTGAAGCGCGAGTGGATGTCCTCCGGCAAGTCGTCGATGCCGAGGTCGTATGGCCCCTTGGCGCCGGTGTGCCAGCACGGAATGAACGTGTAGACCCGCGACAGGCGTTCGGCGTCGGCGACCGTGAAGTCTGTCCAGCCCTGGGGGGCGAGACTCGCGTCCCACGCCAGCTCCTTGAAGTCCGCGACAGCGGATGAAAACGACGTGCCTGGCTCGGCGCCGAGGAGAAAGCGCGCCAGCTGCGCCGCCAGCAGGTAGTTGGGCTCGTTGCCCATCCGGTCCACGGGGCGGGTAAGGTAAGGCGCGAGCTCGTTGGCCCGCAGATCGGCGAAATACGACACGTCGCGGTGGCGCTTGGCTCCCGCTCCCTGCAACCAGACTTCGTGGGCCGACAGCTGCGGATAGGCGGCGAGGTCGGCGATGGTGCGCGCGACGTCCTCGCGACGCTCGGCGGCGAACCTGGTCCGCATCGTCGCGCGGATGGCGTCTTGGTTCTTGTCCAAGAAGGCGGCCAAGATATCCAGGTCGACACCGACGCGCAGCTGGGTGACGACCGGCGCTCTGTAGAGCCTCTCGGCGACGTGGCTGACCACGGTCTCGACCTTCACGTCGTCGAGGTCACAGAGAGCATCGGCCACGCGAGCGACGAGCTCTTCCTTCGACATCATGAGGAGACGTGGCAACGACGTGATGGCGGGCCGGTACGTCGCGAGGTCGAGGTGCTCCCAGGCGCTTGCGTCGGTCGCGAACCGCCCGTTCGCGTAGAGCCCGTCCGAAGCGCCGTCGAACGCGATCTTGCCGGCCAAGCGGGGGTTGTTGATGGAGTGACGCGCATGCTGGATCCACGCGGTGTGGTAGGCAACGCGCTCGCCCGAGGACACGGGCTCCAAGGGCAGGCGGCGTACCGCCGGCTCACGGCGCGGCGTGTGCACAACCGGGCGTGCGGCCGGCTCAGCGGGCGTCAGAGCCTCCAGCCAGAGCGGGCTCGCGGACTTGGTTGGGGCTAAACCGTTCACGATGTTAAGACAGCCGCGTGGAAGCCTATGCTCTACTGCGGCGTGCCCCCTTGTTCGCCGAGGTCGACGACGCGGAGCTCCGCCGTGTCGCTATGCGTTGCAACGTCCGTATTCTCGGCGCCGGCGACATCTTGGTGCGGGCGGGATCGCCCCAACGTGACGTTTTCTACCTGGCGAGCGGCGCCGTCGTCTTATACCGGCGAAATCACAGGGAAGACGTGACCATGGCGCTCGGGATCCTGAGCGGGCCAGCCCTCTTCGGGGACGCGGAATGGGCGGCCGGGGTGCCCTGGATGGTGAGCGTTCGGGCCGAGGTCGATGCGACGGTCGTCTGCATCGAAAACGCGGCCTTCGCGAAGCTGGCCCAGGAACCGGCGGTCGCCTACCGGCTCTACCGGGACGCCTGCGTGCGACACCTGCTCGCCAACCACACCGCGCAGGTGATGGCGATCTATGACGTCGAGACGCGACTCCTACGCCTGCTGCTCGATCACGGCGAACGCGTCGGTCAGCGCGGCGACGACGCGATGATCCTCTCGGAGCCCATAGGCCCGGTCGCGCTGGCGGCGCACCTCGGTGTCAACCGCCGCACCATCACCCGCGCGCTCAAGTCGATCGAAGCGCAGGGGTGGCTGGTGCGTGAAGGCGAGCGGTGGACGCTCAAGCGGTTGCGCGAGATGGAAGGGATCTTGCCCCCGCATCTGCTCGGTTTCTCGACGACCAGCGGCGAGCAAGGCGCCGTGTTCAGCCGCTGGAGCGGACAACTCGGCCGCGACGATAGCTAGTAGTAGTAACGGCCGCCGCCGCGCGAGAGGCGTGCGTAGTTACTCACGAACTTGCTGGTGGCATAGCCGCCGATCATCGCCATGCCCATCGGGTTCCACATCATCGGGTTCGCCATCATACCCATGAGGAGTGCCTTCTCTTGCGCGGCGCCCCTCCACTCGGCCCTGGCGGCGTGGCGCGCGTAGGGATTCGGGCTGTTGAAGTCGCGAAGCATTTCCAAACGGCGGCGCATGATGGTGCCAGACATCGACATTGGTTTCTGTCCTGGTTGAGTGTTTTGCCGCCCGCCGGGAGACCAGCGGGCAGGCGTTCGTTCTCGGCACCGTGGACCGCGGCACCCATGACGATGGGAAAAATGTCCCACCCATTTTTCGCCGGCTTGGCGCTCAGGCGAGGGGGGCGGTCAGTGCTTGCTTGACCGCTTCGGCGAGCTCGAGCGCGCGCAGCCCCGCGGGCCCATCGACACGCGGCCGTCCGTTTTCGAGGATGCAACGAATGAAGTCGCGGTCCTGGAGCTGCAAGGCGTCGCCCGGCGGTACCTCGACGGGCTCACCGGAGATCTGGGGCCACGTGCTGCCGGGCTCGGGTGGTAGGCGCCGCACCGACTTCACCTCGCGCGCCGCGCAGTCGATCGACACGTAGCGTTCCTTGGTGAACAGGCGGATCTTGCGTACCGGCTCGAGGCTCGCGCGGCCCGCGGAGATCTGCGCCACGGTGCCGTCCTCGAACTGCAGCCGCGCCGCCGCCATATCGATCTCGCTGGTGATGATGGGAACACCGACGCTTCGCGTTTCGACGAGCTTAGCCGAGATCAGCGCGCCGACGATGTCGAGGTCATGGATCATCAGGTCGAGCACCACGTCGACGTCGGTGCTGCGGCCGGAGAAGGGGGCCAGGCGCTCGGCGACGATGTAGCCGGGCTTGTCCACCATGGCGAGCGCCGCGGTGACGGCGGGGTTCCAGCGCTCGGTGTGGCCGACCTGCAACACGCGGCCGCGCTTCTTCGCCGCCTCCACCAGCGCGACGGCTTCGCTCGTCGTTGCCGTGATCGGCTTCTCCACCAGGACGTGCAGATTGCGCTCTAGGGCCTCGTGCGCGATAGCGGAGTGCGTGCGCGTCGGCGTCGCGACGATGACGGCATCGACGGGGTCGCGAAGCTCGGCGAGAGTCGCGAAGGCCGACACGTGATGGAGGCTCGCGAGCTTCTGCCGTTTCTCGTCCACTGGATCGATGACCGCGACGAGCTGCGCCCGCTCATCCGCCACAATCTTCTGACAGTGATAGGTTCCGAGGTGGCCACCGCCGACGACAGCGATACGCACTTTGCCGCTCATGATGCCGCCGCCGTGAGGATTTCGTTGCTCGTCAGGCCGACGATGACCAGCCCCGCGGCGTCCGCTTCGTTCACGAACTGCTCGGGCTCGAGGATGAGTGTGCGGCCGGCTTCGATGCCGAGCACGCGCACGCCCGCGTCACGCATCGACACGAGCGTCTTCGGGCCGATTGCGGGGACATCGAAGCGCATGTCTTGCGCGGGCTTGGCTACTTTGACGATGACCGCGCCCTTCTTGTTGGTGAGCGCGCCGGCGCGGGCGATGCATGCGTCCGTGCCCTCGATGGCCTCGAGCGCGACGACGGCGCCGTCCTTGACGACCACCGTCTGACCGATGTCGAGCTTGCCGATCTCGCGGGCGATGACGAGCCCGTAACGCAAGTCCTGCCATTCGCGAGGGTCGGGCTTCTTCTTGGTCATCACGCCTTCCGGCGCCAGCGCCTCGGGCATGAAGACCGTCGAATCGATGATGGTGACGCCGGCTTTCTCGAACTCGTCCGCTACGGCGCGCAGCATGCCGTCGTCGCGGCGGATCGCGGCGCGGGCCAAGAGCTTCATGGCGAGGAAGTCGGGCCGAGCACGCTCGAACAAGCGGGTCTTGCGCACACCGCCCGCCATCGCGGCCTGCGTGCAGCCGCCTTTCACGAAGGCTTCGATCATGGGCTTGAGCTGTCCGACCTTCACCCAGGTCATCTCGTCGACTTCACGAGCGACCTCCGGCTTGGTCTCGCCCCTCATGCCGACGGCGATGACCGTGAAGCCGCGCTTCTTGGCGGCGCGGGCGAAGAAGATGGGGAAGGTGCCGTTGCCCGCGATGAGTCCGATGCGGTCGCTCGGCGCGCTGCTCACGTCTCGTCCGGCTCGTTCGCGCCAAGCGGTCGAGCCGAGGCCACACCGCGCTTGGAGGCACGGACGAACGCGACGAGCTCCGCCGCGTCCTTGCTCTTGGGAGCGAGCTCCTGTTCGGCGCGATCGATACCCTCGGCGCGTGTGCGCTCGGGATAGAAGATCATTTTGAAGCACTCGCGCAGCGCGCCCAAACGCTCGCGGCTCCAGCCACCACGCTTCAAGCCGACGACGTTGAGGCCGGCTAGCTCGGCGCGGTCGCCTTGAGCGATACACCACGGCGGGATGTCCTGCGCGACCATGGCGCCACCGGCCAGGAACGCGGCGCGGCCGATGCGGACGAACTGGTGGATGGCGGCGAGACCGCTGATGCGGACCTCGTCCTCGAGCGTGACGTGACCGGCGAGGGTCGCCGAGTTGGCCATGATGACGTTGTCACCGATGATGCAGTCATGGGCGACGTGGGCGTAGGCCATGAGCAGGCAGCGGCTGCCGATCCGCGTCTCCATGTGACCACCGGCGGTACCCATGTTGATGGTCACGCCTTCGCGGATGACGTTGTCATCGCCGATGATGACGCGCGCCGGCTCGCCCTTGAACTTCAGATCTTGCGGTGGACCACCGAGCGCGACGAAAGGGTGAATGACGTTCTTGGCGCCGATGGTGGTGTCGTTGTCGACCGAGACGTGCGACAGGAGCTTGGTCTCACGGCCGATCTTGACGCGCGGGCCGATGACGCAGAGGGGCCCGATCTCCGCCGTCGGATCGATCTCGGCGCCCTTATGAACGATTGCTGTCGGATGAATCGCCATCGACACCCTCTGCACTCGAGAACTTTTCGTTTGGCCCGCCATTTGAAGCGGGACCGTTTCCGAGAATCTTGCGTTCGAGCTCGCGCACCCTCTTGCGCAGCTCCGGAAGCATCGCCACCACGGCCATGCTCTTCACCCACTTCGGGTGCGGGATAGCCGGGATGCCACCATAAACACCAGCGGCGGCGATGCGACCAGCGGCCGCGGCGCGCGCGGCGAGGGTGACGTCCGAGGCGATCGTCACGTGGCCGGTAACGCCGGTCTGGGCGCCCATGACGACGCGGTCGCCGAGCGTGGTGCTGCCCGCGACACCTGATTGGCTGACGATGACGCAGTCGCTGCCGGTGACGACGTTGTGGCCAATCTGCACCAGATTGTCGATCTTGGTGCCCTTGCCGATGCGGGTGACGCCGAACGTCGCGCGGTCGATGGTGCTGTTGGCGCCGATCTCGACGTCATCTTCGAGGATGGCGATGCCGACCTGGGGGATCTTGTGGCGCTTGCCGGCGGCGTCGGGCGCGTAGCCGAAGCCGTCGGAGCCGACGACGCCATTTGGCTGAATGATGACGCGATCACCGAGCTCGCAGCGATTCATCACCTTGGCGCCCGGGTGCAACAAGCAGTCGGCGCCAACCTTGGCGTCACGGCCGACGTAGGCGAGCGGCTCGATGATGGTGCGCTCGCCAATCACGGCGCCGGCTTCGACGACGGCGCCGGCGCGCACGACCGCGGTGGGGTGGAGCCGGGCGTCCGGGTGGACGAAAGCGCCGGCCTCCGCTCCAGCGGAGTACTTGGGCGCGGGGTTCAGGTGTTGCGCGATGGTCTGCATCGCGAGGTACGGATTGGCGCAAACGAGCTGCGCGCAAGGCGCTGCTTCGAGCGCCTTGATGACGATGACGGCGCCCGCGCGGGTCGTCGCTACCTTGCTCGCGTATTTCGCGTTGGCGAGGAAGGTGATGTCGTTGGGGCCCGCGCTCGTCAGATCCGCGACGCCGCGGATCTCACGTGTAGCGTCCCCAATCACGGCACCGTCGACCATCCCGGCCAACGCTCCGACCGTCGTCATGGGTGCTACTTCTTGTTGGCCGCGTTGGCTTCTTTGGCGGTGCTGGTACCGTACTCTTTGTTGTACTCGCGAATGACCTGGTCGGTGATGTCGAGGTGGCGCTTGTAGTAGAGCACGCCATCACCGATATCGAGGATCATGCTGTAGCTCTCGCGGTCGCCGAGCTTCTCGACCACCTTGCGGAGCTTGCGGGTGATGTCCTGCACGAGCGCGCCTTCGCGCTTCGACAGGTCCTGCTGCAGCTGCATGTACGTCTGCTGGAGCGACGCGAAGTCTTTCTGCAGCTCGTCCTGCTTCTGCTGCTTGACCTCGGGCTTCATCATCGAGGACTTGGCGTCGAACTCGTCCTTCTTCGTCTTGAGCTTGTTCTGCGCTTCGTCGAGCTGCTTCTGTTTGACGTCGAAGTCCTTCTTCAGCTGCTCTTTGGCCTGCTTGCTGTCCTCGAGCTCGTTGAAGGCGCGGGCCATGTCGACGTAGCCGACCTTGTCATTGGCGGCGGCGGTCGCGGCGATGAGAGAGGTGGCGACCAAGGCAAGGAACGGCAGTTTGAGGTGCTTCATAGCGCACGATTCTCCGGTAGAGGCCCCATTTGGACGCTGTGGCGCGGGAGCCCTTCACTTTTGGACCGCCTCAAGTGGCGGCCCTCACGAATAACTCGCGCGGGACTATCGCATGAGGGTCAAACCGTCAACGTTTGCAGGAGAATTAGAAAAGCCCCACAATACCGCTCGTGTCGTCCCACGAAACATTGGGCCTCATCCTCGTACGCGAAGGGTTGATCACCCGGCCCCAGCTCTACGACGCCTTGCGCCTGCAGCGGCAGAACAATCGCTTGCTGGGCACCTGCCTCTTGACCCTCGGGTACGTCGAAGCCGATCGCTTGCTCGGGATCTTGGCGAAGCAGCTCGCCGTGCCGGCGTTGCCGCGTGGCCTATTGATCCGTGCTTCGCAGGAGGCGGTGCGCCGCGTGCCTGCCGAGGTCGCCCATCGTCTGCGCATCGTCCCTTACTCGTGGGACGGCGAGATGCTGGGCGTCGCGGTCGCCGACGGTCGTGTCTTGAATCACCTCCATGAGGTGGCCTTGCACGCCAAAGCGGCCATCGGCGCGTACGTCGCGCTCGAGACCGAGATCGAAGAGACGCTGGGGAAGCTCTACCCGAGTCTGCGTGGCGTCGTGCCGGCGCCGCCGCTCTCCGGCCGCGCGCGCCCACCGACCCTGAGTGTCGCGCAGGCGCCGGCGCAGCCCAGTCCGCCAAAGCGGGTTACCCTCGCGACGCCGCCTTCCTTCCCGCCGATCGAGAAGTGCACGCTCTACGAAGCAGTGGAGAAGATCTACGAGGCCGAGACCGTGCGCAGCGTCGGCCGCGCCGTGGCGCAAGCCTTGTTGAATTACTTCGGCCGCGTCGTGGTGTTCGAGCGCTTGGGCACGAACTTCAAGGTCGTTGCCTATGGCGGTGTGACGCCATCGCGGACAGACGGGGCGCTCGAGGATTTGCCCGAGGTGACCGCGCACGCCAAGGTCAAGGGCCTGGTGCACGGCTTGTCGAACAACGACCCACGCGCCGCCGAGCTTGCCCGCTATTTCGGACTAGGCTCCGCCGCCACCTTCTTGTTGGCGCCGATCGCCCCCGGCCACGGCCACGCCCTGGTCGCCTATGGTGACAACGGCGACCTGAACGAAACGTACGACGATCTGCACGAGCTCGAGATGCTGGTGAAAGAAGCCGACACGGCGTTGCATCTCCTCGAAAACTAAAGAGCGGGCGATCGCGGCACACTCCCGTCGCCAAGGCTTACCGTTGTCGTCATCATCGCGTCACGCGCGAGGCCTAACTCGAGCATGCAATGTTCGAGGCCTTTCAAAAGACGGATGCGCGTGAGGGCCGTGGGCGGATGGCGACGTCCACCGGCGCGGCGATTGGCGCTTACGGCCTGCTGATCGCCGCGGCGCTTCTTTTCGCGGGCCGCGCCGCGGTGCCGACGCTCGAGCCCAAAAAGGTCGACGTCACCTTCAACGCGCCGCCGCCACCTCCGCCTCCCGCGCCGCCGCCGAAGCCACGCCTGGAACCGCGCCCGGAGCCGAAGATCACGACGCTCACCAAAGCAGACGTGGCACCGCCGAGCTCGCAGGCCCCGGCGCCCACGATAGAGTCGCCGCCGGTGGCCGCGAACGCTCCCGTCGAGGCGGCGCCACAACCCGCGGCCACGGCGAGCGCCAGCACGGGTGTCGGCACCGCGGGCACCGTCGGCGGCACCGGCACCAAGGCGATCAACCTCCCCGAGAACGGCGAGCCCGCGGTCGCGAGGGAGGGCAACGTCGCGCCACGCATGCCGCCCGAAGCCGAAGCCAACGGTTGGGAAGGCAAAGTCATCCTGAAGGGCGTGATCGAGGCGGACGGCACCGTCTCGCATCTGCAAGTGCTCAAAGTGACCGTCAAGATCGCCAATCAGACGACGACCGCTACGGCGGACCACCCATTCGCTCGCGAGGCGCTCGCCGCGGTCAGCACCTGGCGTTTCACACCCGCCAAAGTCGACGGCGTCGCCGTTCCCGTTTTTCGAATTTTCCCGATCACTTACGTACAAGGAGTTGCTCGATGAGCTTCGATATCGTTCGCATCTTTCATGAGATGGATTGGATGGCCCGCGGCATCACCTTCATGCTTCTCGCGATGGGGGTGGCGAGCCTCGCCGTGTTCATCGAGCGCTCGATTGCCTACGCGCGCTCCAAGCGGCAGTCGCGTGCATTCGCGGGCGAAGCGGCCGAGCTCATTCATCGCGGCGACTACGGGGCCTTGCGCGACCGCACCGCTGCGTACAAGAGCTCGCACCTGGCGCGCATGCTGCGGCCGGTCCTCGACACCTTCCTGTCGAGCAGCCGCTCGCTGCGCAATGATGAGGCCGTCGTCGAGGTGGTGCGTCGCGAGATGGCTCGCCAGCACGAGCAGACCGGGCACGATCTGCGCCGCGGCCTTTCGACGCTCGCATCCGTCGGCTCGGTAGCCCCGTTCGTCGGCCTCTTGGGTACCGTCGTCGGCATCATCGCCGCCTTCGCCAAGATCTCGGCCACCGGCTCGGGCGGTCTGTCGTCGGTCGCGGGCGGCATCTCCGAAGCGCTGGTCGTCACCGCGCTCGGCTTGCTCATCGCCATCCCGGCGGTGCTCTTGTTCAATCGCCTCTCCGGCGTCGCGGACACCATCGAGAAGAACCTGACGACCTCGTCGGGCCAACTGCTCGATCACCTCGAGTTCTTCGGCAAGCGGAGCACGCATGAGCGCCAAGCCTCGAACGCAGCTTAAGCCCGAGATTAACGTCACGCCGCTCGTCGACGTGGTGTTGGTCTTGCTCATCATCTTCATGGTGATCGCGCCGCAGCTCGAAGCCGGCGAGGCGGTCGAGCTCGCCAAGGCGAAAAACGTGGCGCGGGAAGGTCAGATGGAAGCGCTGACGCTGACGCTCACCGCCAGCGGACGCATGCTGGTCGAGCGCGACGTCGTCGACGAAGACGGACTGCTCCGCCGGCTCACCGCCGAGCATGCGAAGAGCGAAGATCGTCCCTTGGTGATCAAGGTCGACCGGTCGCTGACCTACGGCAAGGCCCGTGCACTGTTCGCGACGGCGCGTGGCATCGGCTTCTCGGGTGTGTCGCTCACCGTCGACGAAAAGGTGGATTGACCCATGGGCATGACGGTCCAGCAGGGCGGCAAGGGCGTAAAGCCCGAAATGAACGTGACGCCGCTCGTCGACGTCGTTCTGGTGCTCCTCATTATCTTCATGGTGGTGACGCCTCTGCTCACCAAGACCTTCGAGGTCGCGGTGCCCAAGAAGGACGACAGCCCACCGCCCGCCGTCGCCATCCCGCCGCTCGTCGTCCGCCTCGACCGCGACGGCAGCGTCCGCATCAACGACACCGTGGTGCCGCAGCCCGAGGTCGCATTCCGTTTGCAGCAAGAGCTCTCTGTTCGCAATGACGGACAGATGCTGTTCGACGCCGATGACGGAGCCAATTATGGCGCCGCGGTGACGCTCATGGATACAGCGCGTGGCGCCGGGGCGCGCACCATCGCGGTCATTCCCGAAGCAACGATCCAGTAGCAAAAGTTGGCACAGCGAAGACACTGACTGTCACAAGCGCGCAGCCAACTCGACACGCGCACCGCTTAATTCCTCGCGCGTGACCACCACACGCCACTTCGTTTTCGCAGTGCTGTTGCTCGCGGCTCCCGCGACCGCTCTCGCCCAGGACGGCGGCGCGTCGCTCCCCGATGTCGGCATCCCACCCGCGCCGGAGCCACCCGCCGAGGTCATCGAGCCGGACGACGCGCAGCCGCTCGCCGAGGGACTGGGGCGCTTGCGTGGCACGGTCGTCGACGCGGACTCCGGCGAGGCGCTCATCGAGGCCCAGGTAACCGTCGTCGAGCTCGAGCTACGCGCGCTCACCGACATCGACGGCAACTACTTCGTCGACATTCCTCCGGGCACGTACAGCTTGCGTGTCTTCGCCGAGGGTAAGCCGGCGCGGACCTTCTCGAACCTCATCGTCAACGTCGCCGAGGTGGTGCGACTCGACGTGGCGCTGGGCGGGCAGGGCGAAGAGCGCACGACGGTGCAAAACGAGATCGTCGTCGTCGGTACCGCGGACCGCGCGACCGACGCCGTGCAGCTGGTGCGGCGACAGAAGGCCGCCACCGTCAGCGACTCGGTAAGCGCGGAGACTATCGCGCGCACCCCGGACTCGACCGCTGGCGAAGCCGTGAAGCGCGTCGTCGCCGCCACGGTGCAGGACAATCGATACGTTTTGATTCGTGGCCTTGGCGGACGCTATAGCGCAGCACTGCTCAATGGCGTGCCTCTCCCGAGCCCGGACCCGGACGTCGCTTCAGTGCCGCTCGACTTGTTTCCAGCAACGCTGCTCGCGAACCTCACGGTCTCGAAGACCTTCAATCCCGACGTCCCCGGCAACTTCGCGGGCGGTCTCTTGCAGATCGAGACCCGAGAGTTCCCGAGCGAGTTTACCTTGCGGATCCGTCTCGGTGTCTCCGGCGACACCGCCACGACCTTCAAGGACACGCCGACCTACGACGGCGGCAAGCTCGACTTCTTGGGCTACGACGACGGTACGCGCTCCTTGCCCGACAGCGTGCCGCGCAATCGCTCCATCGAGTCCTTGCCGCGTGCCGAGGCTGACGCCGTTGGGCGCGACTTCCAGAACGTCTGGACACCGAAGAACAGGAGCGCGTTGCCGAACGGGGGCGTCGCGGTGGTGGTGGGCGACACCGTGAGCCTCGCCGGCAAGCCGCTCGGCTATCTCGCGAGCGTCAACTACGGCATGAAGACGACGCGGCGCGAATCGGTCGCCCGGCGCACCGACGTCACCGGCTCCGTGCAAACCGACGAGCGCCGATTCACGACCGGCATCCAGTCGGCGCAGCTCGGCGCGCTCGGCAACCTCGGCTGGGCTCTGTCGCCGACGCAGCGACTCACGCTGGTGAGCTTCTACACGCACTCGTCCGACGACATCGCCGAGACGACGCTCATCGAGCCGAACGGTGAATCGTTCGTGAACCGCCGCACCAGCCTACGCTTCACGGAGCGCTCGCTCGTATTCACGCAGCTTTTGGGCGAGCACCTGCTGGGCGACGGCGTGACCTTGAGCTGGCAGCTCAACGTCTCGAATACCCAGCAGAAGCAGCCGGACACCCGCGACACCGTCTTCCAGTCCACCGACACCGGCGACTTCGTGTTCGTCGGCGCGAGCTTGGGCCAGGCGGACCACTTCTACGCCGACCTTGGCGACTGGACCTACGGTGGCGGAGCGGACCTCGCGTTCGCCTATCCCTTGGGCAAGGTCAAAGTCGGTACGTTGATCATGGCGACGAGCCGCGACTTCTCGTCCCGCCGCTTCCGCTACGAGCCCACCGGCAGCGCCACCAGCGCGGATCTCACGCAATCGCCCGAGGGCCTGTTCGCGCGCGACAACATCGGCTCGATCCTGCGCTTCCGCGAGGTCACGAACGCCGCCGACGCCTACGCCGCGGATCGCGCGGTCTTCGCTGGTTACGCGCTTACCGACATCGTGAAGCTGTCACCACTGAGGATCATCGCCGGCGCACGTTACGAATACGCTACGCAAACGATTGATACCGGTAACGACTTCGCCATCGGCCGCACGCATACCACTCGCAATGTCGGTGGCCTCTTACCCGCGGCGAATCTCGTGTACGCGCTAACGGACACTATGAACCTGCGAGCGGCCTACAGCTACACGCTGGCACGCCCCACGTTCCGCGAGCTCGCGCCGACCGTCTTCTTCGACTACGCGCGGGGCCGCTCGTCGAGCGGCGATCCGAATCTGCGCGACACTCGCATTCACAACGCTGACCTGCGCTGGGAGATGTTCCCGAGCGGCACCGAGGTGCTCGCGGCGGGCGCCTTCTACAAGAGCTTCAACGACCCGATCGAACAGGTGTTCGCGACGCCCGCCGGTGACGACATCACCTACGTCAATACGGATGGCGCGCGCGCTCTCGGTGTCGAAATCGAGGCGCGGACGTCGTTCAAGCGCTTCTCGCCGGCTCTTGCTCCATACTTCGCCGCGGCGAACCTCTCGCTCATCGATTCGCAGGTCCGCTTGAGCGGCACCACCGAGGGCACGAACCGCAAGCGCGCGCTGCAAGGACAGTCGCCGTACGTCGTCAACGTCGAGCTCGGCGGCCGCTTCGAGAGCACGGGGACCCAGCTCAGCGCGCTCTACAACGTCTTCGGTAAGCGCATCTCGGAGGTCGGTGTCGCCGGGTCGCCCGATGCCTTCGAGCAGCCGTTCCACAAGCTCGATCTCGTGATCACGCAGCGCATCGCCGAGCACTTCGTCGGCAAGCTCGCGGGCTCGAATCTTCTCGCGCAGGACGTCCGCGTCAAGCGTGGTGAGGTTTTCATTTATCGCTACACACCGGGGACGGCATTCAGCCTGACCCTGGAGTGGGCGCTCTAACGGAGAGGGATGTCATGCACCGCAACAGTGTGCTCATTGCAGGATTGCTGGCGACCGCCATGGCGGCGTGCGGCAGTGAAGAAGATGGCGGCAACGAGGTCGGATTGAATGACGGGCAGGGCGGCTGCGCGGGCATCACCAACTGCTTGAACCTCGACGTAACCACCGACACGCGCCTCGCCGCGGGCGACTGGATCCTGTCGCCACGCAACGACGGCGGCTACGTCACCGTCGCGTCGGGCGTGACCCTGGAGATCGCTCCGGGCACGACCATCCGTGGCCTTACCGGCGCGGCGCTGATCGTCCCGCGCGGCGCACGCATCGTCGCTGAAGGCACCGAGGCCGAGCCCATCGTCTTCACCAGTGCCAAGGAAGAAGGCTCGCGCGCCGGCGGCGACTGGGGTGGTTTGCTCATCCTCGGCAACGCGCCCGTCAACGAGCCCTCGCCACACTTCGAGGCGCTGCCTGCCTCCGACGCGACGGGTGACTACGGCGGCGACGATGTCGCCGATGACAGCGGCATCCTGCGCTACGTCCGCATCGAGTTCGCCGGCTTCACCTACGCAACCGACAAGGAGTTCAACGCGCTCACCCTCTGCGGCGTCGGCAATTCGACGGTCATCGACTACGTGCAGGTGCACCGCGGCTCGGACGACGGCGTCGAGCTCTTCGGCGGCACCGCCGACCTGAGACACGTCATCAGCTCGCAGAACCAGGACGACGGGTTCGACACCGACTTCGGTTGGAGCGGCCGCACCCAGTTCTTGGTCGTGCAGCATATCAACGGCCAGAGCTCGGATCCGAACGGCTACGAGTCGGACAATCGCCCGGACGGTCAGGACTACAATGCCTTGCCGCGCACCGAACCGACCATCTTCAACGCGACGCTCATCGGCAGCGCGTCGACGCCGACCTCGTCGCGGGGCGCGGTCTTGCGTCGCGGCACCGCCGGCATCTACGGCAACCACATCTTCGCGAGCTTCAAGAGCTCCGCCGTGGACGTCCGCGATAGCGCAACGACGCAGGGCTTCGGCGCCCGCCTCGCGGTCCAAAGCTCGGTGTTCTGGAGCAACGCCGGTGGCGTGAACTGGCAAGACGAAAGCAGCGGCAGCGCCAACAACGACAATGGCTTCGAAGAGGCCGTCGCGTTCATGGCGGATGCGCTCGCCAACGTCGCTGTCGACCCGGGTCTGCCCGCGGCGAGCACGCATCTGACGGCGCCGAGCTTCCAGCCCGCGTCGTTCCTGACCGGGCTGACCCCGCCGGCCGACGGCTTCTTCGACACCAGCGCCACCTTCATCGGCGGTATTGGCGCCGACGATTGGACGACTGGCTGGGCGAGCTATCCGGAGGACTAGCGGTCGCGGGATGCGGGCGGTGTTGAGTGCCGCCCGCGTCTCGGTTCGCTTCTAGGCGATGAAGGTGCCGGCGTCGACGTCGCCGTTCCACACTTTGATGGTCGTGCCCTTGGCCAGCACCGGAAGCTGCACATCGTCGGTGTGCTCGGTCATGGCCGCGCCACCCGCGCCAATGGTGAAGCCGCCGGTGCTATTCATCTGAACAGGCGCGCTCTTCTGGAGCTGCACGTGGAGCTCGCCATTCTTCTTCTCGATGACGGGCTTCAGCGATTCGATGATGTCGCTGGCGGTCCACTTGACCTGAAGCTTGCGGGTCGTCGGGTCGTAGCTGAGCTGCGTTAGATCGATGTTGGGCTTCGGGCCCTTGTAGGGCTTCACGTTCCCAATATCGGGCATGATGGTTCCAGCGCGGTCTACGTTGTCGATGCTCATTGGCCTCTCCCTGCTGGCAAATCCCGGTCCAAGCGAATCCAGCGTTGTTTCCCAGTATCGGATTGGGATCGTCTTCTGTTGCCCGAGTCTGGGGTGACGCGTTGACGAATCCGTGCCCCGGAGTTATGCCCTGCCATGGCAATCAACCCGCTCCCAGTTGCCCTGACATTTGACGACGTCCTCCTGGTTCCGCAGTACTCCGAAGTACTCCCAAAGGACGCCAAGGTCGCCACCACGCTCGCGGGCGACATCACCCTGACCATCCCGCTGGTCTCGGCGGCGATGGACACCGTCACCGAGAGCGCGACCGCCATCGCCATGGCCCGCGAGGGTGGGCTCGGCTTCATCCACAAGAACCTCTCCATCGAGGCTCAGGCCAAAGAGGTCCTGCGGGTGAAGAAGAGCGAATCGGGCATGATCGTCGACCCGGTCACCATCGGCCCCGACGCGACGCTCGGCGATGCCCGCGAGCTGATGAAACGCCACGGCATCAGCGGCATCCCTGTCGTCGAAAACGGACGCCTGGTCGGCATCATCACCAACCGCGACCTACGCTTCGAGAGCCGCGCCACCGAAAAGGTGCGCAACGTCATGACCAAGGACGTGAAGACCGCGCGCGAAGGCATCGGCAGCGACGAGTCGAAAGCACTGCTGCAGAAATACCGCATCGAGAAGCTCCCGGTCGTCGATGACCGAGGCACTCTGCGCGGCTTGATTACTATCGCGGACATCGAGAAGGCCGCGCGGCATCCCTCGGCGAGCAAGGACAAGCTGGGCCGCCTGCGGGTCGGCGCCGCCGTCGGCGTCGGTGAAGACCGGGCCAAGCGCGTCGCGGCCCTCCGTGAAGCGGGAGCCGACGTCATCGTCGTCGACACGGCGCACGGTCATTCGCGCGGCGTCATCGAAGCCGTGAAGGCAACCAAGAAGGAGCACGCGGACCTCGTGGTCATCGCCGGCAACGTCGCCACCGCCGAAGCCACCTTGGCGTTGATCGCCGCTGGAGCGGACGCCGTGAAGATCGGCATCGGGCCGGGCTCCATTTGCACCACCCGTGTCGTCGCCGGTGTCGGCGTGCCGCAGCTCACGGCCGTCATGGAGTGCGCCGAGGCCGCGAAGTCGAAGGGCAAGCACATCATCGCCGACGGCGGTGTTCGCAGCTCGGGTGACGTCGTGAAGGCGCTGGCCGCCGGCGCCTCGTGCGTGATGATCGGCTCACTCTTCGCTGGAACGGACGAGTCGCCGGGCGACATCGTTCTCTACCAAGGCCGCTCGTACAAATCGTACCGCGGCATGGGCTCGCTCGGTGCCATGCAAGAGGGCAGCGCCGACCGCTATTTCCAGAGTGAAATCAAAGAAGCCATGAAGCTCGTGCCCGAAGGCGTCGAGGGCATGGTCCCGTACAAGGGTCCGCTGTCGCAGAGCGTCTATCAGCTCGTCGGCGGCCTACGCTCCGGCATGGGCTACTTGGGCGCGGGCGATCTGCCGGCCCTGCAGAAGAACGCCAAGTTCGTGCAGATCACCGCGGCGGGCATGCGCGAGTCGCATGTCCACGACGTGACGGTGACCAAGGAAGCGCCGAACTACCGCAGCTGATCGTAAAATGGGGACACTAACCATTTTTCCAACGGCACATAGCGAAAATGGTTAGTGTCCCCATTTAGCCGGCGAGCCGTGGGGAAATCCGGCGCGGGCTGACCACATGGTCGTCCCAGACGCGGAAGGCGCCGACGAAGGCGTCCGCGTTGCTGCCGATGAACACGTTGTCGGGGACGTCCTTGAGGCGCTTGGCGTTGCCGCCGCCGATGACGATGTATTCGACCAGGAATGCCGCCGAGAGGTCCTCGATGGCGCGCGTGACCGTCTTGCGCCAGGCCTTCTTGCCTTCGGTGAGCAGCGCTGCCTCGCCGAGGTGCTCTTCGAAGGTCTTGCCCTTTCTCCAGCTCAAGTGGGCGAGCTCCATCGGTTGCACGACGCCGTCGAGGACGAGAGCGGAGCCGAGGCCCGTGCCGAGCCCGAGGAACAACATGCGGCCGCCGCGGTAGGCGCCGAGGGCTTGCATCGCGGCGTCGTTGATCATGCGCACCGGGCGTTTGAAGGCCTTCGCGTAGTCGAAGCGCGCCCAGCCACCGCCAAGGTTGTGGGGCTCGAGCAGGGGACGGTCGTTCGCCACCGGGCCTGGGTAGCCGAGGGTGACGCGGTCGAACTTCCAGCCGGCGGTGTGCTCCGCGATAGCGGTGATCATCTGGCGGGGCGTGAACTTCGGCCCTGACGGCACCGAGACATGCTTCTTGTGGTGCTGGGTGCGGAACTTGAGGTTGCTGCCACCAATGTCGACGGCGAGGACACTCATCGCTAACGGCCTTTCTTCTTGCCCTTGGCCTTCTTCGACGGCTTCGCCTTGTTCTTGGGCTTCGGCTGCGCGTCGGCCTGTGCCTGCTTAGGTTGCGGCTGCGCTGGAACGCGCTCGATCAGCGTGAGCAAGTCGGCCGCCTTCATCTCGTCGATGGTACGCAGCGCGTCGTACGATTGCTTCGCGTCCTCGATCTTGCCCATCACGACTTGCATCGACCCGAGGGCGAAGTTCGCCTCGACGTTGCCGGGCGTCGCCTTCACCGCGCGGTCGTAGGCAGCGAGCGCTTTAGCGTACTGCTTCTTGCCTTCGGCGAGCTTCCCGAAGCGCATTTGCAGCTCGAAGTCGCCCGGAGCCCCGTTGGCCGCGGCCTCGAGGGTACCGTAGAGCTTGTCGGTCGAGACCTTATCCTCTTCCATCATGGCGAGGAGCGGGGTGTATGCCTCGCCGAGGCTGGGGTCGTACTGGATGGCCTTCTGCAGGGCGATGACGGCCTGCTCGCGCAGCTTGAAGTCCTTGTAGGCGAGGCCGAGCTGGTATTGGACGATACCCGAGTGCGGCTGTTTGGACTCGGCGGCCTTGAGCACCGTGATGGCGCCCTCGATGTCGCCGCGCTCGCGCATCATAGCGGCGTAGCGTGCTTGAGCCTCGCCGTTGCGCGGGTCCATGCCGGCGGCGTGGCGATACTTTTGGAACGCCTCCTCGAGGCGGCCGGTGGCGACCATCGAGTTGGCGAGCGAGACTTCCATCTCGGCGGCGACGGCACCTTGCTTCTTGTACTGCTTGAGCACGCCATCGAGCGTCTTGATGGCTTCCTCGTGCTGGCCGAGCGCGGATTGGCAACGGCCGACGGCGCCCTGGTGCTCGAGCTTCTTGTCCTTCTTGAGCGCGGTCTCGAGCAGCGGCTGGGCTTCGCGGGGCTTGCGGGCGGCGAGCTTGATGTTGCCGGCCTTGTAGAAGTTCTCGGCGTCGTCGTCATCGTTGAGGACTTCGTCCATCATGGCGGACGCCTCGTCGTATTTGCCTTGCCCGGCCTTGGCGGCCGCCAGGGCCACGGTCGCGCGATTACCGGCGCCAAGCTGCTTGGCCTTCTCGAGGGCAACGACGGCTTCGTCGTACTTCTTCAGGTCGACCGCGACCTCGCCGAGGTTGACGTGGACCTTCTCGTTGTCGGGCTTCTTCTGCGCTTCCTTGAAGTAGGCCGAATAGGCGCCACTCAGGTCACCCTTCGAGCGCAGCTCGTCGCCGCTCATGTTGGCGCGGCTGGCGCTGCTGCCAACGCCGCTACCGCCACCGCTGGCGCAGGCGAGGGCAAAAGCGAGGAGGAGAGGGGATAGAACGCCCAGACGGGAACGATTCATTTGCCCATTTTCTGTACCACGAAGCCGACGCCTTCGCTCAACGCTTGCGAGTCCGAGCCGTCTCTGCGATTTCGGGGGCATGGCCGACCAGCGCGTCCTCATCCTCGATTTCGGCTCGCAGTACACCCAGCTCATCGCCCGGCGCGTCCGCCAACTGCGCGTCTATTGTGAGATTCACCCGCACTCGATGTCGGCGGCGGACGTCGAGAAGTGGAAGCCGTCGGCCGTCATCTTGAGCGGCGGCCCATCGTCGGTTTACGGCCAGAACGCCCCGAAGGTCGACCGCGCCATCCTCGAGCGTAGCGGCCCCCTGCTCGGCATCTGCTACGGCCAGCAGCTCCTCACCCACGAGCTCGGCGGCAAGGTCGTGCAGTCCGACGACCGTGAATACGGCCGCGCTCTCGTGACCCGCAGCCGTGCGACGACCGGCAAAGCGGACGCGCTGCTGCACGCCTTCGAAACCAACGAGCCCTTCGAAGTCTGGATGAGCCACGGCGACCGCATCGAGGCCTTGCCCCCGGACTTCGTGGCGATTGCCAGTACCGACAGCACCCCGTTCGCCGCCATGGCGCACAAGTCGAAGCCCATCTTCGGCCTGCAGTTCCACCCCGAGGTCGCGCACACCCCACGCGGCATCAAGATCCTCGAGGCCTTCCTCTTCGACATCGCCGGCCTCACGCCCTCGTGGACCATGGGCTCGTTCCTCGACGGCCAGATCAAGAAGATCCGGTCCGACATCCCGAAGGACGAAAAGGTCATTTGCGCTCTCTCGGGTGGCGTCGACTCATCCGTCGTCGCGGCGCTTTTGGGTAAGGCCATCGGCGAGCAGGTGCAGTGCATCTTCGTCGACAACGGCGTGCTTCGCCGCGGTGAAGTCGAGCAGGTGAAGGACATCTTCGGCCGCGCTCTGCATCTCCCGCTCAAGGTCGTCGACGCTCGCCAGATGTTCATGGACGCTCTGAAAGGCGTCATCGATCCCGAGAAGAAGCGGAAGATCATCGGCGCCAAGTTCATCGAGGTCTTCGAGCACGAAGCGAAGAGCATCCCGGGTGCCAACTGGCTCGCTCAGGGCACGCTCTATCCCGACGTCATCGAGTCGGTGAGCTTCAAGGGCCCCTCGGCGGTCATCAAGTCGCACCACAACGTCGGCGGTCTGCCCGAGCGGATGAAGATGAAGCTCGTCGAGCCGCTCCGCGAGCTCTTCAAGGACGAAGTCCGGTTGCTCGGCGCCGAGCTCGGCCTGCCGGATCACCTCTGCTATCGCCAACCGTTCCCGGGGCCGGGCCTCGCGGTGCGTATCCTCGGCGAGGTCACGCAGGCGCGCTGCGATGTGCTGCGCCAGGCGGATGCCATCGTCGAAGAGGAGATCATCGCGGCGGACTACTACCGGAAGGTCTGGCAGTCGTTCGCGGTGCTCTTGCCGGTGCGAAGCGTCGGCGTCATGGGCGATGACCGCACGTATGACGAGACGATTGCGATTCGCTGCGTCGACTCGACGGATGGGATGACGGCGGATTGGTCGCGCTTGCCGTATGAGGTGTTGGCGCGGATGAGCTCGCGCATCATCAACGAGGTGCGCGGGATCAATCGGGTGGTTTACGACGTTAGCTCGAAACCCCCCGCGACCATCGAGTGGGAATAGGCTGCGCACAGCAAGACGTCATGCACTTCGATATCGCGGTCTCGTGAGCACCCGCGCGACGACGACGAGCACCATTGCGAAAGCCGCGGCGGCCCACAAACAAAGGGCCGCCGAAGCGCGGTAGGTCAGCGCGCCGCCGATGCCACCGAGCACGAAGGCGATCCACAACAGCAGATAGGGGAGCCACGCGGTGCGGTCCTGACCGAGCAAGGCGTAGGCGATGCGATAGCCCAGCCGCACCAGGTTGCCGGTCATGTACGTGACGCCGATGCTGACCTCGCCTTCACGCTGAAACACGACGTTGGCCGCCCCCATCGCCAGGCACACGGCCCAGACCGTCCCCCGAGGCCACGCGAGCGATTGCAGCGTCGCCGAAGCCACGAGCAAGACGGCCACGACCGCGCACGCTGTGACCTTGCGCTGCGCCGCCCCAACGCGAGCGCACACGACGACGTTCGTCACCACCCCCAGGACGAACAGGGCGATGAGCATCGCTGCTTGCCCGACCAATCTGCTGGTCTCGGAGAAGCCAATCGCGAGGCGCGTCGAGTTGCCGCTCATGAAGGAGACGAACAGGCCGCCCGACATCAGAAAACCGATGGTGTCGACGAAGCCCGCAAGCATCGCGAAACCCAGCGCGAGCGTTCGAAGTCTTTCGTCGTAGCGGAGCATGACGATGATGTACGAGGAGACACATGACCAATCAATCACTTGCGTGCATCGCGCTCGTCGTCCGTGATTACGACGAAGCCATCGCCTTCTTCGTCGGAGAGCTCGGGTTTACCCTCGTCGAAGACAGCGAGGTTCCCGAGCAGAAGAAGCGTTGGGTCATCGTCGCCCCGCCTGGCGCGGGTAGCGGCGCGCAGCTTTTGTTGGCGCGCGCGGCCACACCCGAACAGGAGAAGTTCATCGGCAACCAATCGGGTGGCCGGGTCTTTCTCTTCCTGCACACCGACGACATCGCGCGCGACTACGCGGCCTACCGCGCCAAGGGCATCACCTTCGTGCGCGAGCCGACGAGCGCGCCGTACGGTACGGCGGCGGTGTTCAAGGACCTCTACGGGAACCTCTGGGACCTAGTGCAGCTCGCGAAAGTCGTCGAGCGCTAGCGCAGCTTTTCCATGCACGCGACCGCGCCCGCGAAGGCCGCACGCGCGCCCGTGAGGTGATCGCCCGGCACCAAGAGCAGCCCTACCTGCGTGAAGCCGTTGGCCTTCATGGTGCGCTCGGTGTCGACGCCGTTGATATCGACGGGACAGATGTCGTCTTCGCGTGGGCTGATGAGCAGGATCGGCGTGTCGCTCTTCCAGCCCAGGTGCGCGGAGCTCGCGACGCACGCTTTAGCGTACTCTGTGTCGGGTCGCATGCGGCCGTCGACGAACAGATCGGCATAGACCTTTGGAGTGAGGATGCTCTTCGGGTCGACGCCCGAGAAACCATCCTTCCAGGGATATTCGTCGCGCCCTGGCGGTGGCTCGGAGAAGTTGGTCCAGGCGCGCTCGGCGTACGGGCTCACCAGGAAGTCGGTGACCTTGGGCCAGAACTTGCCGACATGGTCGCGCGCCATCATGCCGTAGGCGAAAGTCGCGGTGCCGAAGATCGGGTTCGGGCGCTCGAGGAGTCGCTCGACGGTGCGCACGATGTCGTGCGGGCCGGCGATGGGCGCCGAGGCCGTGACCTTGAAGCGACGCTTGAGCTCGCTGTCGGTCTCGAGGTGTCGGTGCAGCGCCATGCTCGCTTGGCCGCCCTGCGAGTAGCCGCTCAAGAAGAGCTTGCCCGACAGCTTCACGCCTAGTTGCTCGGCCGCTTCACCCGCCGCGATCAGCAAGTCCGCGCAAGCGGATGCCTCGGTCTTGGCGTTGCAATAGGGGTGCATGATGCGCCGATGGTTGGCGCCGTGCACGTTGACGAGCGAGGGGTCCTTGTACTGCTCGGGGTTGGGCTCGGCCGAGTCGCCGAAGCCGATGTAGTCGGCAAGCACGCCGAGATATCCGGCTGCGCCATAGACGGCGGCGACCATGAGGTGCTGCGAAGCCTTGAGGTTGCGCGAGGGGCCCGCGTCCCGCCCCGCGGTGGTGCCGTGCTGATAGCTCAGGACCGGAGCCGGCTCTTTCTTCTCCAGCGGCACCATGAGGAGCCCGCTCGCCGTGGTGGCGTTGCCGCGGATGTCCGGCGTCGCGTAGGTCACGCGATAGAGCGCGATCCCGGTGCGGACCGGCGGTAGCTGGATGCCGTCGAGGCCGAGCCTGCTGCGCATCTCGGTGAGCTGCGCGGCCGACCACTCGGTCAAAGGTGTCAGCGTCTTGAGGCGGGTGTCGGTGCTGCTGGAGGCGACTGGGTGTTGTCCGCTGACGCGCATGTTCATGGCAGCGCTTGTATCGACCCTCTCCCAGCGGGGTTGTGCGGAGGACGATGTCCTGGTGGCACCACGAGAGTGCGTTGACTCTGGCAAGCATTTAGTTGACTCTGGCAACCATGGGCATCGAGGCAGACATCGGCGAGATCCGCCAATTCAACCGCTTCTACACCCGGCTGGTGGGCGCGCTCGACGATGGGCACTTGGACAGTCCCTATTCGCTGGCGCAGGTACGCGCCCTCTACGAGATCGCCAACCGTTCTCAAGCGACCGCGAGTGACCTCGGCCGCGACCTGGGCCTCGACGCCGGCTACCTGAGCCGCATGCTCAAGGGTTTCGAGAGCAAGAAGCTCATCAAGCGGACCGGCTCGAAGGCGGACGCACGTCGCAGCAACCTCGAGCTGACCGCGGCCGGCCGCAAGGTCTTCAACGACCTGCAGAAGCGCGCCCGCGCGGCGATCCTCGAGCTCGTCCAACCGCTGGGCGAGAGCTCACGGAGGGACCTCGTCGCTGCCATGCGGCTCATCGAGGACAAGCTCGGCGCCGGCCCAGGCAAAGACGCCGTCATTCTGCGCCCGCATCGCATTGGCGACATGGGCATGATCACGGCGCGCCAGGCCATCGTCTACGCCGAAGAGTACGACTGGAACGACGGCTACGAAGCGTTGGTCGCGAAGGTGACCGCCGACTTCATCGAGAATTTCGAAGCAGGCAAGGAGTCCTGTTGGGTGGCGGAGCGCAACGGCGCCATGCTGGGCTCGGTGTTCGTTGTCCGCCATCGAGAACGTCCCGGAGTTGCCCGCCTGCGCCTGCTCTACGTCGAGCGCGCCGCGCGCGGGCTGGGGGTTGGGCGCAAGCTCGTCCAGGAGTGTACCCGCTTCGCGAGGAGCGCCGGCTATCACACGATGACGCTGTGGACGCAGAGCATCCTCAAGTCCGCGCACCGCATCTACGAGGCGGAGGGTTACACGCTGGTGCACGAGCAACCGAACCACATGTTCGGCAAGGACCTCGTGAGCCAGACCTGGGAGCTCGACCTTCGCGCCTAGCCCTTCGTGAGCACCGTTAGCGTCACCGGCGTGCGCACCGTGAACCCCAGCGACTCGTAGAGCGTGTTCGCGCCCTTGTTGGCCGCGTAGGTGTGCAAGATGGGTGTCTCGCCCGCGTCGAGGATGCGCTGGCAGACCACGCGCATCAGAGCGCCGGCATAGCCACGGCCGCGGTAGTCGGGATGGGTGCAGACGCCGCTGACCTCGCAGTAGCCTGGGAGTCGCATGCGGGTGCCTGCCATGGCGACGAGCCGGCCGCTGTCGCGGACACCGATGAAGCCGCCGAACCGGTGAGTACGCAGGAGGAACGGGCCGGGCTTGGTGAGCATGGCGAGCATGATCATCTCCGCTGCATCGGCGTCACCGAGCTCGACGAACGGCACGGGGGCGACGGCGGCTCGTGTCAGCGATGGGGCGATCATCTGAAAGAGCTCGACGCGCCGAGTGACGTTCACCCGTGGTGGCGGCGGCGGCTCGTGCATCTCGACCAGCCAGGTTTCGCCACGGGGCGCGACCAAGTCCGCTAAAGCAGCCAGGGCGTCCGGGGAGTCGTTGGCGGTCGCGGCGAACAGGCCGTATTCCGGCGCCAGTCGAAGGGCAGGGCGCTTGCCCAACGCGAGCGACGCCCAGCGCGTGGTCAGCGCGCTCCAAACCGGCCGGTCGAGGAGATGGACGCTCATTGCTGCGCGAAACTAGCAGCATGGTTAGTCTGTGTCCTGTCAGGGAGAGCACATGAAGCTCGGGGGCTATCGGGAGAGCGGTAACGTCGTCGATCGGCGCGGCATGGGGCGCGGCATGCGCTTGGGAGGGCTAGGGCTCGGAGGCACGCTCATCGTCGCGGTCATTTCGATGCTGCTCGGTGTCGATCCGCGGGACATACTTCAGGGCCAGCCGGTCGACGAGCCCAGCGCCGGCATCGAGGACCCGAGCGCCAGCGCGCCGGTGAACGACGCGGGCAAGCAATTCGTCGCCAAGGTGCTCGCCAGCACCGAAGACGTGTGGAGCAAGCAGGTCGATGGGTACCGCGAGCCCAAGCTCGTGCTCTTCAACGGCGCCGTCGACTCGGCCTGCGGCATGGGAGAATCCGCGATGGGCCCGTTCTATTGTCCCCGCGATCAACAGGTCTATCTCGACCTCGCCTTCTATCGAGAGCTCTCCCGCCGCTTCAACGCTCCTGGCGACTTCGCCGAGGCGTACGTCATCGCGCACGAGGTCGGGCACCACGTGCAAAATCTCATCGGCGTGTTCGAGCAGACGGCGCAGGCGCGCCAAGGCCCACGCGGCAATGCCGTCAGCGTGCGCACCGAGCTACAAGCCGACTGCCTCGCCGGCGTCTGGGCGCATCATGCCGGCCGCGACTACGGACTACTCGAGGCTGGCGACATCGAGGAAGGCCTGAACGCCGCCTCCGCCGTGGGTGACGACAACCTGCAACGCGAGACACGCGGGCGGGTCGTACCCGACAGCTTCACGCACGGCACCTCGGCGCAACGCGTTCGCTGGTTCAAGAAGGGCGTCGAGACCGGTGACTCGAAGACCTGCGATACGTTCGCTACCGCGGAGCTGTGAAAGCTCTAGTGCGCTAGCAGTCGCCGCAAGTCGGCTTCGATGGCGCCTCTGTCGCGCGGCTGCGTGCCGTCGAGGATCGAGAAGGGACCGACCAGCCGCTGGTCGACGGTCACGGCAAGCTTGCGGCAATCACCGTACTCGCCGGCATAGCTGACGACACCCGCGGCTTCGACGCCGACGGCCACCAGCGCCGCCCGGCAAGCAAGCCAAGCATCGTGCGCGGCGCGCAGGGGAACGCCGCTCACGTCCGCGTCGTTGGTCACTGCCCCGTAGCGGTCCATGAGCTCGATATGGCGATGCTCATGCGGTCGGATGGCCGTGGCGCGCTGCGCTACGACGGCGCCGCTGTCCAACGTGACGGTCGCCGCGTTGAGCTTGCCGCGCCGGCTGACGTCTTCGGCCCTGGCCTCGATACCCCGTACGAAACTCACGACTGTGCCCATGCTGGCCTCGTGTATCGGTCGCGACAGACCGCAGTTGCGGATTGCCGCGTCACAACGCTAAAAGCCGCGCGTGCACGACGCCCAGCTCACTCAAGAAGTCCTCGCGATGCTCCCTCCGGACGTCGCGAACAGTCCGCTGTTCAACGCCGATCTGGCTCCAACGCCGCCGTCCCGCCGCACCTGGACGACCTACAACTTCGCGGCCCTCTGGATCTCGATGGCACACTGCATCCCGACCTACATGATGGCCGGCGGCCTCATCGCGGTCGGCATGAACTGGTGGCAAGCGCTCTTCACCATCGCGCTAGGGAACCTCGTCGTCCTCGCGCCCATCCTCTTGAACGCGCACCCGGGCACCAAATACGGCATCCCGTTTCCGGTGCTGGCGCGGGCCTCGTTCGGCACCATCGGCGCCAACGTCGCCGCCGTGCTGCGCGCCATTGTCGCCTGCGGCTGGTTCGGTATTCAGACGTACATTGGCGGCGAGGCCGTTCGCACCTTCCTCGAATCGCTCTGGCCCGCCTACGGCGAGCTCGGCGGCGGCGCCCAGGTTCTAGGGCTGACGCTTCCGTCCGCTATCACGTTCGCCATCTTCTGGGCGCTCAACATCTGGATCATCTACAAGGGCATGAACGCCGTGCGCGTCTTCGAGAACTGGGCGGCGCCCATCGTCCTCGTGCTCGCGGCGATGCTGCTCGCGTGGGTGCTCGTCCGCGCCGGCGGACTCGGGCCGATCTTCAGCCAGGATTCGAAGTTCGCGACCCTCGGCGAATTCTGGAAGGTCTTCGTGCCGTCGCTCACCGGCATGGTTGGTTTCTGGGCGACCTTGTCGCTCAACATTCCCGACTTCACGCGCTTCGGCAAAGGCCAACGCGAGCAGATGCTCGGGCAAGCCTTGGGGCTCCCGACGACGATGATTGCCTTCTCGGCCATGGGCGTCGTCATCACCAGCGCCTCGCAGGTAATTCTCGCCGGCACCGACGTGAGCAAGCTCTGGGACCCCATTCACTTGCTGGCGCAGCTCACGAGCCCCTCGAGTCAGGTCATCGCGAGCCCCGGTGTGCGCATCGTCGTCGCCATCATCGCCTTGCTCGGCGTCGCCATCGCGACGGTGTCCGTGAACATCGCCGCCAACGTGGTGAGCCCGGCGAACGACTTCGCGAACCTCGCGCCGCGTCACATCTCGTTCAAGACGGGCGGGTTGATCACCGGCATCCTCGGCATCCTCATGTTGCCCTGGAAGCTGCTCGCGTCCGCTGATGCGTACATCTTCAACTGGCTCATCGGCTACTCGGCGCTGCTCGGGCCCATCGCCGGCATCATGGTGGTCGACTACTGGTTGCTGCGAAAGACCGAGCTCGACGTTCCCGATCTCTACCGCACGACCGGCCGCTATCGCGGCGTGAGCTGGCTCGCCATCGCGGCGCTAGTCATTGGCGTGGTGCCCAACGTGCCGGGCTTCCTGCACAGCACCCATGCCGTCGAGAGCGTGCCGGCCTTCTGGGACGGCCTCTACGTCTACGCCTGGTTCACCGGGTTCCTGCTGGCCGGCGCGGTCTACTACGCTGGCAAACGCGGACTTTACAACCTAGGGCGGCCCCAGGTAGCTACGGCCCCCTAATCGAATTCCGGAGCCCCTCATGTCCAAGACGTCGGTCGTGCGTTGCGGTCTCATTCAGTGCGGAAACCCGATCAACGACGAGTCGAAGCCTGTCGCCGAGATTCAGAAGGCGATGCTCGACAAGCACATCCCGCTGATCGAAGAGGCGGCGAAGAAGGGCGTGAAGATCCTCTGCCTGCAAGAGATCTTCAACGGACCGTACTTCTGCCCGAGTCAGGACAAGCGCTGGTACGCGGCAGCCGAGAAGTGCCCGGGTCCGACGACCGAGATCATGCAGGGCCTCGCCAAGAAGCACGACATGGTCATCGTCGTGCCGATCTACGAAGAGGACATTCGCGGCGTCTACTACAACACCGCGGCGGTCATCGACGCCGACGGCAAGTATCTCGGCAAATACCGCAAGCAGCACATCCCGCAGACCAGCGGCTTCTGGGAGAAGTTCTTCTTCAAGCCCGGCGACGGAGGCTATCCGGTCTTCAAGACCAAGTACGCGACCATCGGCGTCTACATCTGCTATGACAGACACTTCCCCGAGGGCGCGCGCTGCCTCGGACTCAACGGCGCCGAGATCGTCTTCAATCCGTCCGCGACCGTGGCCGGGCTCTCGCAGTACCTGTGGAAGATCGAGCAGCCGGCACACGCGGTGGCGAACGGCTACTACGTCGGCGCCATCAATCGCGTCGGTACCGAGGCTCCCTGGAACATCGGTAAGTTCTACGGCCACAGCTACTTCGTGAACCCGCGCGGTCAGATCTTGGCCGAGGGCAGCGAGGACAAGGACGAAGTCATCGTCGCCGACCTCGACCTCGACCTGATCAACGAAGTCCGTCAGACCTGGCAATTCTTCAGGGACCGCCGTCCCGAGGCTTATGACGAGCTCGTAAAGACCTAAGGACCCGGAGAAAAGACATGCTCGGTAAAATCCTCTCGCCGCACGAAGCCAAGGCGTACGCGGTGCTGCGCATCGTCTCGGGCCTCTGCTTCGTCACCGCCGGTCTTCCGAAGCTCGTGCCCCTCATGCCGTCGTACCCGGTGGCGGAGGTTGGTTCGCAGATGTGGTTCGGCGGCTGCATCGAGGTCATCGGCGGGCTGCTCGTCATGATCGGGCTGTTCACCGTCATCGCCGCGTTCATCTGCAGCGGTGAGATGGCGGTCGCGTACATCCAGTTCCACTGGAAGTTCCAGTTCAATAGCCAGTTCTTCCCGACCACGAATCAGGGATTGTCGGCGCTGCTGCTCTGCTTCATCTTCCTGTACATCGCGTGCAGGGGAGCGGGTATCTGGAGCGTCGATAGCCGGCGCGGGTAGTGGGGAGCGCGCACGTCGTTTGTCCGCGAAAGTGGTGAGCACTGACAACATGTCGCTCGCCGGCGGGTGTGGGCGCCCTCAATGATTTCGAGGGTCTTCGACGGTAGGCGATAGCACACACTGTGGTACGCGGTGTGCAGCGCCATTCCCATGGCTTCACGCGGCCTATTGCCCCTCATCTGGGTTGCACTGAACGTGTACGCCTGCACGGATGCGGAGCTTTGTGTCATGCCCTGCATGGACCCGCCGCCACCGGTCGAGGACAACGTCGTCCACGTCGAGGGCGACGCTTGCACCGTCGAGCCGGCATCGGTGACCTTCCCGTACAAGATCCTGTTCATCATCGACGTCTCGGGCAGTAACGCGACGAGCGACCCGCTGGACAGGCGCGCCGATGCCGTGCAGCGAGTGATCGAAGAGTACGGCAACAACCCGAGCATTTCGTTCGGCATCGTCCGCTTTCACTCCGAAGCCGAGCGGGTAACGCCCACGTTCATGTCGGACGTCGCGACTCTCGTCGCCACCGGCATTCCGCCACTGCGCGACGACCTCGACGCCACGAACTACATCGAAGCGCTGCGCGAGGGCGTCCAGTTCCTCGAGGACGACATGCGCTCGATCACCGCATCCGAGCTCGCGCGTACACGCTACGACGTTCAGTTCTTGTCGGACGGCGAGCCGAATCCGTGCATCCCCATCGAGTCCGTTCAAGCGGCGACCGAGTCGCTGATGCGCCTCGCGGCCACCTGGCATCCATTCCAGCTCAAGCTCAGCACGACGCGGCTCACCTACGAGGGCTTCGTGAGCGGTTGCCAATACGGCGACCCGTCTGCGTTCCTCGAGCCGATGGCGGACATCGGCGGCGGTACGTTTCAGGAGCTCCAAGACGACCAGCTCGACTTCGACATCACCTTCACCGAGATCAAGCGCCGCTTCGAGTCGCGCGACTTCTACCTGGTGAACCTGAGCCGTGTCGTTTGGAACGATCAACTCTGGCCCGACAGCGACCTCGACGGCATCCGCGATGCGGCCGATCCGAACCCGACAGAGGCGGACGTCGACCGCGACGGCTGCAGTGATCGCGTCGACCTCGAGCTGATGCCCAACGATGGCTTGTGTCGCTCTCAGTGTCTGGAGATTGGCAGCGGTGACCGCGATGGCGACGGGCTGCTCGACTGCGCCGAAGCGTCGCTGGGGTACGACCCCTCGTCGTCGGACTCCGACGGCGACGGTTTCCCCGATGACCTCGAGCTGCACGTCGGCACCAATCCGCTGGATGCGCGCACCCTGACCCAGGACACGGACCGGGACGGTACCAACGACGCCCAGGAGATCCGCACGGGCACGAACCCCATCTATCCCGAGGCCGGCGACGCCTGGTCATACGGCTACAGCTCGCTGGCGCCGAGCACACCGCGCAGCGCCGCTACCCCGGGCACGAGCTGCTTCGCGTTCGAAGTGGAGAACGTGCGCCTGGTCGAGACACTGGCGACGAGCACGACCATCGCCGGCGACAACGTCGTCTGCCTCTACAGTCTGCAAACGGTCATCGACGCGCCCGACGGCGCCGGCACGGTGACCCGCACCTGCACCGTCGTGAACTATCGCAAGACCATCGACGGCGAGCAGAAGCGCCCAGCCGACGGCAGCGTCAGCATTTCACCCGAGGACTTCGCCATCGCGTACAGATGAGCGAGGCCGGCCGAGCCTACGGCATGAGCACCGCGTCGATGACCTCGATGCTGCCGTTGGCGGCGGCAACGTCGGCACGCACGACCTTGGCGCGGCCGATCGATACGACACCGCCCTTGGCGCGCATCGGGAACCACTTGCCCCCGACCGTCGTCAGGCGCTTGGGCTTGGCCGGCGCTTCCGGGGCCTCGGTGGTATTCACGTCGCCCTCGATGATGTGCACGGCGAGCACCTTCTTGAGGCGCTCCTTGTTCTTGGCGAGGTACGGGAACTTGGCGAGCGCCGCGTTGGTCGGGGCGAGGAGGGTGAACGGACCGGGCTGGCTGATGAGCTCCGTCATGCCGGCTTCGTTCAGCAGGCCTACAAAGGTGCTGAGGTCTTCATACGCTCCAGCGACGGCGAGAATATCCGCCGGAGCGGCTGGTGCCGGCTCGGGGGCCGCTGGGGCTGGGGCAGGGGCAGGCTCGGGAGTCGGCTCGGGCGTGGGCGCCGGCACCGGCTCGGGGGTGGCCGCGACGACGACGGGGGCCGGCTCGGCGACGGGAGGGTCGCGCTTGATGAGGGCCAGTGCCTGGGAGAACGTCGACGCCTGCTTGTTGTCGACCGCCCGCTGCGCGTCGGCGAGCTGGGCGGGAGAATATTCGCGGCAATACTCGTCTGCTTTTTCGGTCTGGTCCTCGCGCAAGTATCCGCGCTCGACGAGACCTCTGGCGCAGTCCGATAGCGGCCGCCGCGACGACGAACCGGCCAGGGAGCCGGCCAACGAGGCGCAGCCCATGAGCGAGGTGCACAGCAACAACCCAGCCGCGAAACGCTTGGCTTCAGACACCCAATCCTCCTCGTCGCAGGAACTTGCCGCGACCTTTCTTGCCTACGAGCTGCGTCGTGTCCGCGATCACGGTCTCCCCGCGCGACAGCACCGTTTTCGGCGCCCCCGTGACCACCTTACCTTCGTACGCAGCATAGTCTGACTTCATGTGCAGATTCTTATGCGAGAGCTCGAACTTCTTGTTCGGATCCCATACCACGACGTCGGCATCGGACCCGATCGCGATGGTGCCCTTCTTCGGATACATCCCGAAAATCTTGGCCGGCGCCGTCGAGGAGATCTCGACGAAGCGGTTCAAGCCGATGTGGCCCTGGCGCACGCCTTCGTAGAGCAAGTGCAAGCGCGTCTCGACGCCGGGCATGCCGTTCGGGATCTTGGCGAAGTTGTCCTTGCCGAGCTCTTTCTGGCCCTTCATGCAGAACGGGCAATGGTCGGTCGCGACGACCTGCAGGTCGTAGTTTCGCAAGCCGCGCCACAAATGATCGTGATGGTGAGCTGGTCGCAATGGCGGTGTGCAGACGTACTTCGCGCCTTCGAACGGATTGTCGGGTGTGCCGCGCAGATCGTCTTCCGAGAGGAAGAGGTATTGCGGGCAGGTCTCCGCGAACGCGGGTAGGCCACGGTCACGGGCCTCCATGACGCGCTCGAGGGCGCGCTGCGCCGACAAGTGGACGATATAGACGGGCACCTTGGCCATTTCGGCGAGAGCGATGGCGCGCTCCGTCCCCGTTGCCTCGGCGACCTCGGGGCGGGTGAGGGCGTGGTAGATCGGCGCCGTGTGGCCGGCGGCCAAGGCGCGCTCGACCATGACGTCGATCGGCAACCCTGTCTCCGCGTGCATGCAGATGGTGGCGCCGATTTCGCCGGCACGCAGCATGCCGCGGAAGATCGATTGGTCATCGAGGAGCAGAACGCCAGGGTAGGCCATGAACAGCTTGAAGCTGGTCACGCCTTCGCGCACGATGTCCGCCATCTCGGACAGATACTGCGGCGCCAGATCGGTCGCGATCATGTGAAAGCCGTAGTCGATCATGGTCCGACCCTCGGCCTTGGCATGCCAAGTATCGAGGGCCAGCTTCATGGAGCTGCCCTTCACCTGAATGGCGAAGTCGACGAGCGTTGTGGTGCCGCCGAAGGCAGCGGCCACGGTCCCGGACTCGAAGTCGTCGATCGAGTTGGTGCCGCCGAAAGGCATGTCGAGGTGCGTGTGCACGTCGATGCCACCGGGGATGACGTAGCAGCCCGCGGCGTCGATGACCTCGGCGTCCTTGGGGCCGGCGCCGGGCAGGAGCAGGCCCGTGATCTTCCCGTCTTCGATGAGAACGTCGGCTGCGAAGGTGTCGCTCGCGGTGACGACGGTACCGCCGGTGATGATGCGTTTCATGGTCGCCTCCTTTTGCTGGCAGACGAAGATCTCTCACGCTCCTTGGGGGAGGGGCAAACCGCGATATATGTTGGGGCGTCATGCGAACCGTTCTCGCCGTCCTGATTCTGTTCTCCGCCGGAGCCGCGCAGGCGGCGCCGCGCGTCATCGCCATTGGTCCCGAGGGCAACACGCCCGAGGCGCAGCAACTCCGCAGCAAGCTCCCTGGGCTGCTCGTCGGCGGTTGCGGGTTGTCGCTCGCGAGGCTCGACGCTCCATGCACCGACCTGCGCTGCGCCGCCGAAGCGGTCCTCGACGCCAAAGCGGACATGGTATTCGAGGCCCAGCTCACACCCGAGGTGAGCGGTCCGCCGAGCTTGACCATGATCCTCTCCACCGGACAGCGCTTCGACGTGGCGGGCAACGTCAAGGCGCCGCTCAACCTCGTCGGCGAGGGGCTGGCTCGGATCTGCCAGAAGGCCGCCCCGAAGATGAGCGAGCGTTCACTCGAGGCTACGAAGGGCACGCCCTTCACCGACGCGGAGGTCGAGAAGGCCCGCGCCGGCCACGACTTCGAGCTGCATCAATGCGCCGAGCGGGCGTGGTCGAATGCCGAGAAACAGCCGGCCCGCGGCGAGCCCGTGCTCCTCGACTGGGTGGTCCGCGCCGACGGTACGACGGTCGGCGGCACGGTGAGCGGACCCGTGCAGAGCTCCTATTCGACGGCGGCGGAGTGCTTCGCGCGTCTCCTCGGCCGCTGGCGCTTCCCCCCGCGCAACCGCGCCGAGGTCCAGCGCGGCTACCGCCTGGTCCTCGATCCCGCCAACGCCCCCCAACCGGCCGCCCCGACCGCGCTGCCGGCGACCTTGAGCAAAGAGGACATCGCCAAGGGGCTGAAGGCGAACGTCGAAAAGCTCGGGCCGTGTGTCACGACGGCCAGGGAAAACAAGGAGATCCAACCGGCCAAGCACACCTTCGTGCTCAACTGGTACGTGCTCCCCAACGGCAACACGACCGACCCGAAGGTCGTCGGCCCGCCCGAAATCATGCGCACTACGCTGCGCTCGTGCTTCGAGAAGACGATGCTGACCTGGACCTTCCGGCCGGCGAAAGAGGGCACGCCCATCAAGAACTTCCCGCTGCCAATCACGGTGCGTTGAGGCCTTCTGACGCGGTCTGGCATACCTTTACGGCTTGTTTTCTGCGTGCGCCTCGGGCACATCAGCGCTCCCAAACAATGATGGGATAGGAGCCCCCGATGTCAGTCGTGGCGAGCCCAAGTGAAGGCAGCGGCAAGAGCCGCAACACCAGCAACTCTCTCGCGTTCAGCGCGCGCTCGTACGACTTCGTCGAGTACGTGCCGTGCCGCAACTGGATTGGCGGCTCGTTCCGCGATGCCATGAACGGCCAGTCGATGGCGGTGAACAACCCGCGTCACGACAAGTCGATGGGGCAGGTCGCCATGTCCGGCGCAGCGGACATCGAGGCGGCGGTCGCGGCCGCTAAAGCGGCTTGGCCGGCTTGGAAGGCCACGCCGATCAAAGAGCGCTCGCAGGTCCTCTATAACGTCAAGTACATCATGCAGCGCGACGTCGAAGAGCTCGCCTGGCTGGTGTCGCACGAGAACGGCAAGACCTTCGCCGAGGCCAAGGCATCGGTCGAGAAGGGCATCGAGTGCGTCGAGATGGGCGCCTCGCTCGCCAACATGGTCGCCGGCGGCCAGATCGACGTGTCGCGCGGCGTGAACTGCGAAGTCACCCAGGAAGCGCTCGGCGTCGTCGCCGGCATCGCGCCGTTCAACTTCCCGGTCATGGTGCCGTTGTGGATGATGCCCCAGGCTCTCCTCGCGGGTAACTGCTTCATCTTGAAGCCGTCCGAAGTGGTGCCCTACGGCGCCATGAAGCTGGCGCAGATCTTCAAGGAAGCAGGCCTGCCCGACGGTGTCTTCAACGTCGTCAATGGCGGACGCGAAGTCGTCGAGGCCATCTGCGATCACCCGGACATCAAGGCCGTCGGTTTCGTCGGCTCCACGAAGGTCGCAAAGCTCGTCTACGCGCGCGGCTCGGCCGCCGGTAAGAAGATGCTGTGCCTCGGCGGCGCCAAGAACCACCTCGTGGTCGTGCCCGACGCCGACGTCGCGCTCACCTCGACCAACGTCGTTGCCTCGGCCTACGGCTGCGCCGGTCAGCGATGCATGGCCGCGAGTGTGATGCTCGCGGTGGGTCAGACCCAGCACATCATCGACGCGATGGTCACCGAAGCGAAGAAGGTCAAGGTCGGCGTCGACATCGGCCCGGTGATCAACAAGGACGCTTACGACCGCATCGTCCGCTACATCGACGAAGCCGAGAAGGCGGGTTGCAAGATCCTCGTCGACGGCCGTGGCGCCAAGGTGGCCGGTCAGAACGGCTACTGGATCGGCCCGACGGTCATCGACGGCGTGCGTCCGGATATGCCGGCGGCTTGCGACGAGATCTTCGGCCCGGTGCTCAGCATCGTGCGCGTCGCCAACGTCGATGCCGCTATCGCGGTCGAGAACAAGAACCCCTACGGCAATGCGGCGGCGGTCTACACGACAAACGGCGCGGTCGCGCGCTACTGCATCGAGCGCTTCGAGGCCGGCATGTGTGGCGTCAACGTCGGCGTCCCGGTGCCGCGCGAGCCCTTCGCCTTCGGCGGCTGGAACAACTCGAAGTTCGGCAACGGCGACATGACGGGCATGGACGGCTTCCACTTCTGGACGCGGCCGCGCAAGGTCACGAGCAAGTGGACCGTGCAGTCCGACACCACGTGGATGGGCTAGTCAGATGAGCATGTCCGGCGAAGAAATCGTCGCGCTGTCGAAGCAATTCACCTTCACGCCTTGGGTGAAGCAGGGGGACGTAAACCCTCTGCCGATCACCCGCGCCGAAGGCGTCTACATCTACACGGCCGACGGCAAGAAGATCCTCGACTTCAACTCGCAGCTGATGAGCGTGCTCATCGGCCACGGTCACAAAAAAGTGATCGCCGCGATGAAGAAGGCCCTCGACGAGGTCATCTACGTCTACCCGGGCATGACCACCGAACCCCGCGCGCGCCTCGGCAAGCTGATGGCCGAGATCACGCCCGGCGACATCAACACGTTCTTCTTCACCCTCGGCGGCGCCGAGGCCAACGAGAACGCGATGCGCGCCGCGCGCCTGATGACCGGCCGCCAGAAGATTTTGAGCCGCTATCGCAGCTACCACGGCGCCACCAACGCGACGATGCAGCTGACGGGTGACCCGCGTCGCTGGGCCAACGAGCCCGGCACTCCCGGCATCATCCGCGTCATGGACCCGACGCCGTACAACTACTCGTTCGGTAAAACGGACGCGGAGAAGACCGAAAACAATCTGCGCTACCTCGAAGAAGTCATCATGTACGAGGGGCCGCAGAACATCGCCGCGATGTTCGTCGAGACCGTGCCCGGCACCAACGGTGTGCTCATCCCGCCGAAGGGGTACCTCAAGGGGTTGAAGCAGCTCCTCGAGAAGAACGGCATCCTGATGATCTGCGACGAGGTCATGGCCGGTCTCGGCCGCACCGGCAAGATGTTCGCCTTCGAGCACTTCGACATCGTCCCCGACATGGTGACCATGGCGAAGGGCCTCACCAGCTCGTACTTCCCGATGGGCTGCGTCGGCATGAGCGACAAGGTCGCCAAGCACTTCAAGGACAATGTCTTCTGGGGCGGACTGACCTACGCCAATCACCCCGTGGGCATGGCGACCGCTGAAGCGGTCATCACGGTCATGCGCGAAGAGGGCATGATCGAAAACGCCGCCAAGCTCGAGAAGGTGATGCGCGAGGAGATGGACAAGCTGCAAGCGAAGCACAAGTCGGTGCTCGAGTGCCGCTGCATCGGTCTCTTCGGCATGGTCGACCTGCGCAAGAACAGCAAGAACGAGCCGCTCGCGCCCTACAACGGCGCGCATCCGGCGATGGCGAAGCTCAACAAGGCGTTCCTCGAGAACGGCCTGTTCACGTTCACGCGCTGGAACAACTTCACGTGCAACCCGCCGCTGTGCATCACCGAAGCGCAGCTACGTGAAGGCTTTGCCATCATCGACAAGTGCCTCGCGATTACCGACGAGGCCTTCGAGGGCTAGCCCGCCGGCCCGGACCCGTCCTCGTAGACGGGTAGGCCACCGCGGATGTAACCGGTGTAGCGCGGCGTGGGATTCATCGCGCACCACGCCGTGGCAAAGGCCGCGAGCCCGGCGCACACCGCATGGGCTTCGGCGCCGAGCGTTCCGACCATCGTTGCGACGCCGCCGACGAGTAGGAGCGCGCCCGAGGCGGCGAGCTTCTTCACCGTGCGTTCATGCATGGGCTCGATGATCGGGCCGATGAAGGCTCCGAGGAGAAACATCGGGCCCAACGTCGCTGGCACCATCGCGAGGATCTGCGTGCCGGAGCCCGGCTCGGCAAGCGCGGCGGTCGCGTGCAGCGCGGTCTGCGCGGCGAAACCGACGCTTCCGAGATTCAACCATCGTCGTTCCGTCACAGCGGAGCGGTCACCCGTGGCTTCCATTGGCAAACACCTTCCGAGATTCGCGTT
Organism: Myxococcota bacterium; assembly: GCA_041288095.1. Taxonomy (GTDB): domain Bacteria; phylum Myxococcota; class XYA12-FULL-58-9; order XYA12-FULL-58-9; family JALHOP01; genus JALHOP01. The sequence goes on along the minus strand of JBGGMJ010000211.1, from coordinate 26,289 downwards.
TCGATGTCGCGAATATCGGCGAGCCAGATCCACGGGTGCCCGCATCAGTCCTGACGATTCGTCAGGCGCGGCCTGCGGCGCGAGGGTTACTTCGCGCGGGCTTGGATGGCCGACAACGTCAGGAAGCACCACGCGGCGTCGAGCTTGAGCGGTGAGTCGATGGCGCTGGCGAGAAGGGCGCCCGTACGATCGTTCTTCGTGCCCATCATGGTGCGAGCGAGCTCGAACTGACGGCCGCCGGCGACCTCGCTGCGCATGGCGCCGAGCAGCGAAGAGGCCTTCTCCAGCACCTCGGCGCGCTTCTCGTCCGACACGCCCGCGAACACCGGCGCCACGCCGGCAATGAGTTGGAGCATGCCGATGCCGTGGGGGTGCGTCTGGACCTCGGGAAGCTTCGCCGCAACTTGCTCGGCCGATGGCTTCGACTCGACGAATTTCACCAGGTCGGCGACGAGCTGCTCGAGGGTCTGGGGCTGGCTAGCACCGGCGGCGGAAACACGGCCGGGGCCGTTCACGGTCAGATTCATTTTGTGCGTTCTCCTGGCGGTTTGAGCACGCGAGTATCGGACCGGCTTGGGGCGAGTTGCCGCCGTGGCCGGTGACAGCTGGGGCTTGGCGGAGTGCGTGACCGAGAACGATGCGCCATCGCGGCGCAGAGCCGGCCATTTCCCGCACCCGCCTTTCGATAACCCCGGCATGCGAACCAACACCCTTCGAAATCAGCCAGTGTCCGTAACGGCCGTGAGCCGTGAAATCGAGCAGATCCGCGCGGCCATGAAAAAGACGGCAAGCATCCCCGCGGGAACCTTCGATCCCTGGAGAGACTTCGCCATCGCGGTCTGTGACAGCGCGCGCTTCATGGCGCTCGGCTGCTTCACGATGAGCCCGATCGGCAAGCATCGCGAGGACATCCGCCAGCTCATCCGCGAGGTGCACGCGTACGGCCAGCAAAAGGGCCTGCCCACGCAGGCCGAGATTTCGCTCGCCACCGCCGCGATGCTGCTCGGTGTCGAGCTGACGGGCGTCGTCGGCAAGCCGAGCTGACGCCCGGTTCGCCGTGCGGGCTAGTGCGAGCCCTTCTTGGGGCGCAGCTCGGTCTCGCCGCGCGTGAATTGATTCCACGTGCCGGGCTTCCAGCCGTTGTCGACCGGCACCATGCTGATGCAGTCCGGCACGGGGCAGACGATCTGGCACAAGTTGCAACCGACGCACTCGGATTCGTCGATGCGCGGCACCCGCGACCCAGCTTCGAGGCTGGGATGGATGCACTGGTGGGCACCGTCGTGGCAGGCGGTCATGCAGAGCTGGCAGCCGATGCACTTGTCCGCGTCGATCTTGGCGACGGTCTCGTAGTTCATGTTGAGGTCACCCCACTCGGAGTACTGCGGGACGGCCTTGCCAATCATGTCGTCGAGCTTCTTGAAGCCTTTTTCTTCCATGTAGGTCGTGAGGCCTTCGATCATGTCCTCGACGACGCGATAGCCGCGCAGCATGACCTCGGTGCAGACCTGAACCGAGTTGCTGCCGAGCAGTAAGAACTCGACCGCGTCACGCCAGTTGGCGACGCCACCGATGCCGCTGATCGGCAAACCGAAGTCGCGGTCGCGCGCCAAGGCCGCCACCATGTGGAGAGCGATGGGCTTCACCGCCTGTCCGCAATAGCCGCCGTTCGACGACAGCTTGTCGACGCGGGGCTCGGGGATGAAGTTGTCGATGTCGACGCCGATGATGCTCTTGATGGTGTTGATCAGGGAGACGCCATGGGCGCCGCCTTTTTTCGCCGCGATGCCGTGCGGCACGATGTTGCCGACGTTGGGCGTGAGCTTCACCAGGACCGGCACCGTCGAATACTTCACGGCCCACGAGGTGATGCGCTCGTTGATCTTCGGCTCCTGACCGACGGCGCTACCCATGCCGCGCTCGCACATACCGTGCGGGCAGCCGAAGTTGAGCTCGAGGCCGTCGGCGCCGGCGTCGATCGAGCGCTTGATGATGTCCTTCCACTCGTCTTCGGTCTCGACCATCAGGGAGACGATCACCGCGTGCTTCGGGTACTGCTTCTTGACGTCGATGATCTCGCGGAAGTTCGATTCCAGCGGCCGATCGGTGATCAGCTCGATGTTGTTGAAGCCGGCGGCCTTGACGCCGCGCACCGTGTGTCCGCCGAAGCGGCTCGAGACGTTCTGAATGGGCTGCCCGAGGGTCTTCCAAACGGCGCCGCCCCAACCGGCGTCGAAGGCTCGTTTGATTTGATCTCCGGAGTTGGTCGGCGGGGCGGAAGCCAGCCAGAAAGGATTGGGCGAGATGATGCCGCCGGTGTTGCTGGTCAAATCAACCATGGCTCAGGCTCCCACGGCCGCTTTAGCGGAGTTGCGCAGATATTCGTTGATGGCGATGGCGGCGGCCTTGCCTTCGGCGGCGCCGTTCACGACTTCCTTGCCGCCGTTGGCGCAGTCACCACCGGCGTAGTAGCCCTTGCGGCCGGTGAAACCGTTGGCGTCGACGACGATGCGGCCCTTGTCCGTCTTGATGCCGGGTAGAGCGGCGACGAGCTCGCCGAGCTTGGCCTGGCCGATGGCGAGGAGCACCAAGTCGACCGGGATCTCGAGCTCGCTGCCGGCGATAGGCTTCTTGGCGGTGTCGACGCGCGTGTAGCGCATCGCCTGCACGTGGCCGGCGCCTTTGAACTCGATTGGCAACGACCGCCACAGCGGACGCACGTTGTCGAGCTTCGCGACCTCCCACTCGTGCATGTAACCGCTCATGCCCGGCTCTTCGCCGCGATAGACGAGCAGCACTTCCTCGATGCCAAGGCCGGCGAGCTCGCGAACCGCGTCGATGGCGGTGTTGCCACCACCAATGACCGCTGCGCGCTTCACCTTGGAGAGATCGACCTTGCCGACCTTCATCTTCTCGATGAAATCGACGGCGCCGTGGATGCCGGCGAGATTCTCACCGGGCACGCCGAGCTTGCTGTCGACGCCGAGTCCCATGCCGATGAACACCGCGTCGTGCTGCTTCTCGATGGCGTCCCAGGTGACGTCCTTGCCGACGGTCACGCCGGTCTTCACGTCGATGCCGCCGATGGAGAGGATCCACTCGACCTCTTGGATCGAACGGTCCGCGCGCATCTTGTAGGGCGCGACGCCGGTGGTGTTGAGACCGCCGGTGAAGCTGTGCTTCTCGTAGATCGTGCAGCGGTGTCCGTCACGGCGGAGCTGGTGCGCGGCGGCGAGCGACGCCGGACCGGCACCGATGAGGGCGACGCTCTTGCCGGTGTCCTTACCTGCCTCGAAGAACTTCCAGCCCTTCTCGAAAGCGATGTCGGTGGCGTAGCGCTGGAGCTTGCCGATCTGAATCGGCGGTGAGTCCATCTCGTTGTAGACGCAGTCGCCGACGCAGAGCACTTCGACCGGACAAACGCGCGCGCAGCTCATGCCGAGGATGTTGGCTTCGAAGATGGTGCGGGCGCTGCCTTTGACGTTACCCGTGCTGATCTTGCGGATGAACTCCGGGATCTCGATGCCGGTCGGGCACGCTTGGATGCATGGCGCGTCGGCGCAGTAGAGACAGCGGTTCGCTTCGGCGACCGCTTGCACGGGCGACAAGGCTTCTTTGTAGTCCGCGAAAGCGCTCTCTGAGCGCTCGGTAGGCAAAGCCGTCATGGGCGGGGGCCTCCAGCCGGGCGAGCCACCAACTACAAAAGCGCGGCCCAGCGTGAAGGGCGAAGGAATAATGAGGTTCGCGGTCCGCTGTCAACGACAGGAAACGGCGTGATGACGCGGATTTGACGCGCTGCGCGGTGCCGAGAGCAACCCGAGCCCGGCCGCCGCCGATAAAGAAACAGGACCGCGCCAACGGGGGGCTCTCATGCGTCCGAACGGACCGCAGCACAGCGCATCTGCCCGAAGCCGCACGGTCGATGGCGGCGGGCCCGAGCGCAGCACCCGCCAACGCGACAACCTCGAACGGCTGGTGCAAGCCCGCCCGGCCGCCAACCACTCGACGGGGCAGCGCATCCAAGACCGGTGGGACCTGGCGGTCGCGTGCATGAACGATGCGCTCTCGCCGCCGCTGCAACGCCGCGATCAGACAGCGTTCGAATACGAGGCAGCCCGGAGCATGCACCAGATCCAGGCGTTCGCGACGTTCTCGCCCATCAGCGCCTTCTTCGAAGGCTTGTTTGCGACCGCCCACAGCTGGCCGGGCAGGGGCATTATCAAACCGCGCTGAGCCGCTGATAGCGCCGACGGTTTTCGGGTACGCTCTTCCGATGGCGTTCGGTCCGCTTGGACGGGGTTCGTTGCTGGTGCTCTGTGTTTGCCTCGCGCGTTGCGGAAGCGAAGCGCCCGAGGAACCGGACACCGACGGCGACGGACGCGTCGGCCGGCAGGATTGTGATCAGTCGTCGAACGCGCACTGGAGCGACTGCAACACCTGCGTCGACGACGACGGTGACGAGCATGGCGACGGTTGCAACCTCGGCCCGGACTGCGACGACACCGCGACCACCGGTCGGTTCTGCGATAGCGGATGCTTCACCGCCAGGCGCGACAATGACCACGATGGTTACGCCGAAACCGAGCTTCTGACGGTCTGCGCCTTCACCGGCGAGCATAGCGGCGTCGACGCACCGACCGACTGCGACGACAGCGACGGCCGCCATTGGAGCGATTGCGGCGCGTGCGCTGACGCGGACGATGATGGCCGTGGGCCGGGCTGTGATCAGGGCGGCGATTGCGACGACGCGGATGCTCTATGCAACGATGGTTGCGTCGCACTGTATGCCGACGACGACGGGGATGGGCACGGCGATGGGAGCGTCTCGATCATCGGGTGCGAAGGCCACCAGGGGTTCACGAACAACGCCGACGACTGTGACCCGACACAGTCCCAGCACTGGTCCGACTGCGGCCTTTGCTCTGATCCCGATGGGGACCACACCGGCCCTGGCTGCAATTGGCATGAGAGCGATTGCGACCAAGGTAACCCGAACGTCTGGGTGAGCTGCGCTACCTGTCGTGACCCAGACCACGACGGTGCCTTCGCCGGGTGTGATGCCTATACGACGGTCGACGAAGACTGTGACGAGCGCGACCCGTTGATTCACCCGGGCGCCGTCGACTTTCCGGACAACGGCATCGCCGAGGACTGCGATGGCGCCTCGGAGCCGCATGCCGCGGACGGGGTCGGCATCTACGTGAGCAGCGATTGCGGGAGCAACGAGCAGGGCACGATGAGCGCGCCGTTCTGCACGCTCACGGGCGCGCTCGCCGCGAGCCAGCAAGGCTCCTTCATCTTCGTGGCCAGCGGCCAGTACGCGATGCCGGACACCGTTTCTTCGACGCGGATTTTCGGAGGCTACCTCGCCGGCTGGACCTCGCGCTCGCCGTCACGGACGGCGACGAGCTTCACCAACGCCACCGAGTTTTCGGGAGCCGTGCTGGACGACGTCCTCATCCAGCACGCGATCTACTTCCACACGAATGACTGCAACAACTGCGCGGCGCTCACGGTGGGTAACGGCGGCGCGCGTCTAGCCGACTTCGACGTCGCGATGGAGAACACCGCGACCGATTGCTCGACCGTTCAGGTGAGTACCGGCGATGCTGTCTTAGTCCGCGTCACGGTACGTGGCGCGAGCTGCGTGAATCACCGCGCCGTGGTGCAGAACGACCGCGACACCGTGGTGTGGAAGTCGCAGATCCAAGCCGGCTCGCCCGGCAACGTCACGCAGCAACCGACGGTCTTCTGGGGCGGCGGCGGTTTGACCGTCGGCGAGAGCACACTGGCCGCCGATGGCGCTCGCGCCACCGCCATTCAGACGTTCAGCGGCGCGGTGGTCGACCTCCAATCGGTGCGCATCGACGTGGAGGGGGTCGACGGCATCAGCGGCGGCGTCGCGCACGAGGGGAGCTCACTACGCGTCGTGAACAGCCTGCTGGAAGTAACCAGCACGGCCGGCACCGCGTTTCCGCTCACCGTCGGGAGCGGCATGGCGGACATCTTCCACACGAACATCGAGGGCACGGGCGTGGGAGCGACCGCGGTTCAAATCGCCACCACCGGCGTGGTGCGCGTCATCAACGACGTGCTGACCGCCGTAGGGAGCGCCGGCAGCTACGGCCTCAACATTCCCAATCCGGGTTCGCAGGTCAGCGTCGTAACCAATGACTTTCAAGTGAGCGGCGGGGGAACCACCTGCGCGATGCTGGTCGAGGGAATCTGCGGTGACCCCATCGGCGTCGATGGCAACATTCAGTCCACGGGCTGCGAGCTTCCGCTCTCCACGAGTTGCACCCGCATCCTTGCGGGAACGGGGCTCGACGACGAGCTGACCCCGCGCGTCGATATCGACTACGCCACACGCTTCGGTTGGGACATCGGCGCCTACGACCTCCCGGGCCCCACCATCGACTAGCGCTGCTCAGGCGAGGCTATCGAGCAGCCCGCGGATGTGCGCCGCCTCGGCGGGCGAGCCCGCAAGCGCAATCGCGCGCGTGAAAGCTTCGCGGGCCTCACGGGCTCGGCCGAGCTGCTTCAAGAAATGCCCCCGCACCCCATGGAAGTGAAAGTAGCCGTCCAAACGTTCGGCGAGCGTTTCGACCAGCGTCAGCGCCGCTTCCGCGCCCTGCACCTTTCCGACCGCCACCGCGCGATTGAGCGTCACCACCGGCGACGGCATCTCGCGCTCGAGTAGGGCATAGAGCGCCTCCATCCGCCGCCAGTCCGTTTCAGCGGGCGTCTTGGCGCGCGCATGCACCGCCGCGATGGCCGCCTGCAGTTGATAGGGGCCGAGGGTGCCGTGCCGGAAAGCCTTGTCGATGAGCGCCAGACCCTCGTTGATCATCCGCGGATTCCAGCGCGAGCGGTCTTGCTCCTCGAGCAGGATGACGCTGCCGTCCGCGGCGCGTCGAGCGTCGACGCGGGAGTGTTGCAAGAGCAGCAGGGCAGTGAGGCCCATGAGCTCGGGGTCGGTGTGGAAGAGGCGCAAGAGCAGACGCGCGAGGCGAATGGCGTCGTCGCACAACGATGCGCGCTCGTCGTCTCCGTTCGGCGACGAATAGCCTTCGTTGAAGAGCAAGTAGACCATCGAGGCAACGGCGGCGAGACGCTCGGCGCGCTCGACGGCGGTCGGCGGCTGAAAGGGGACACCCGCGCCGCCGATGCGCGCCTTCGCCCGCGTGATGCGCTGCTCCATCGCGCTCTCGCTCACCAGGAATGCCCGCGCGATGCGCGGCACCGACAAGCCGAGCACGATGCGCAGAGCCAGAGCGATCTGCTGGGTCGCCGGCAGCTCGGGATGGCAACAGATGAACAACAAACGAAGGACGTCGTCGCGGTAGTCGGCTGCGTCGAGCGTGTCTGCCATGACGGACTCGCTGTCTTCTTCGGTTGACAGCACCGAGGGGTCCTCGAGGGGTCGCTCGCGCTTTACCCGGCGGGTCGCATCGATGCCGGCGTTGCGGCCGACCATGACGAGCCACCCGACCGGGTCGCGCGGCGTGCCGTTCCGCGCCCAGTTGCGCAGAGCGCGCAGCGACGCTTCTTGGAACGCTTCCTCGGCGACGTCCAAGTCGTGAAAGTAGCGCAGCAGCGCGGCGACGGCCTGGGGCCGGGCTCCGCCGAGCGTCTGCTCTATCCACGACACATCCGTCATCTAGGAGATCCCGGCCTGAAAATTCCCACCGGGCGAACCTCGTAGGCGCCGCCCGTGTCGTTGGCCTTGGCGAGCTCGCGCGCCGTATCCAAAGCCTGTTCGAGGTCACGGCACTCGACCATGTAGAAGCCGAGCAGCTGCTCCTTGGTCTCGGCGAACGGTCCGTCGATGACCAGAGGCTCGGGCTTGGTCTTGCGTAACGTCGTGGCCGCGGTCGTCGGCAGCAGACGCACCACCGGCCCCATGCGACCCTCGGCGGCCAGCTTGTCTTCGACGACCTTGAGGCGCGCGAGCACCGCGTCGTCCTGCTCTTTGGTCCAGGACGTCGTGATGTCTTCCGAGTGATAACAAAGAATTGCGTAGAGCATGACGCGCCCCTTACTTCGGAGTCTCCGCCATTGACCAGCTCACGCCGAAGGGGTCGCGCAGCTCGCCGTAGTCGTCGCCCCAGAACATGCGCTGCAACGGCGACATGACCCTGGCGCCGGCATCGACCGCGCGCTGCCACGCCGCCTGGATGTTCTTGACGCGCAGCAGAAGGTTCACGCCGCGGTGATGCGGCACGAAGCCGGCGCCGTGCTCCGGAAAAGGATCGCAGAGCATGAGCGAGCCGCCGTTGATGTAGAGGTGCAAGTGCATCGTTCGGCCCTTGGCGTCCGGATCCATGTGCGCGACGACCTCCGCGCCGAAGGCTTTCTCGTAGAACTGGGCGGCCGCGGCCGCGTTCTCGACGATGAGATACGGGACGATACCGCCGCGCACCTCGGGCATCTGGGATGGTTTCTCCATGGTCATCTCCTCAGTTGGGATGACGTTCGAGCGACGGTGATTCCGACACCCCAGCGCGAAAAAGATCATCCCACACGTGACCGCGCGCACAATCCACAGGCCACTTCGTGAGAGGGATCACAAACCAACGCAACAATCGCACCAACCGCATCACGTTCTTGTTGCGCGCACCCTGAACCTAGTTGAAGCTCAACTCCGGTCAAGCCGTCTACGTAGTTGGTAAGGAGCTCGCGGTGCACCCACGCTCTGTCATCGAAGCTGCAATCCTCAGCATGACCCTCACCCTGGCGCCCATCTCGGCAATCGCCGCCGAGCCCGCCAAGGACGCCGTCGCGCAGACTGTGGGGCATGGCCAGATCGACTGGACGAACAAGACCATCACGGCCACCGGCAGCGGGGCACCCGACCTCAAGGCCGCCAATGTCGCGGTGGCGCGACTGGGCGCCGAGCGTGCCGCTAAAGCGGACGCCCTGCGCAACATCCTCGAGGCGGTGAAGGGCGTGCGCATCAGCGGCGGTCAATCGGCCGGCGCGGCGATGGACACCTCGCCCGAGGTCAAAGCCAAGGTCGAAGGCGTCGTCCGCAACTTCAAGGTGGTCGACACCAAGTACTACTCGGACGGCGGCGTCGACGTCATCGTCCAGGTGCCGATGGACGGCGTGCTCGCCGAGGCTCTGTTGCCGACAGGCACCGCGACCGCCCCGGCTCCCACTCCGGCCGAGTCGAGCGCCGGTCCCTCCGGCGTCATCGTCAATGCCAAGGGCCTGAAGGTCGCCCCGGCGCTCGCGCCGCGCCTCGTGGACGAGAGCGGCAAGGAGCTCTACGGCGCGGCGATGGTCGGCAAAGACGCGCTCGTGCAGCGTGGCGTCGCGAGCTACAGCAAGTCGCTCGAGCAAGCGACGCGTGACACGCGCGTCTCCGGCAAGCCGTTGGTGGTGAAGGGCGTCCGCCTGTCACAGGCTGGCAGCGCCGATGTCGTGGTCAGCGCCGACGACGCCGTGAAGCTCGCGAGCGCCAAGAGCGTGTTGGGTCTCGGCAAGGTGATCATCGTCACCGACTAACCAGTACGACGAACGCTACACAGTACACTTGGAGGCAGGACGGATGAGCGCAACGAAGTGGTCGGCACGGGCCTTTGTCATGGCTGCCGTGCTCGTCGGTTTCATGGCGGAAGCCTCCGCCGAAGTAGCTTCCAAGGCAGACGCCCCCCAGCGCGTCAGCTCCATTGGTCAAGCAGCGGTGATCGGCACCGACGTCGCCAATGCCCGTGACAAGGCGGTCGACGACGCTCTGCGCAAGGCCGTCGAGCAATCCGTCGGCACCATGATCACCAGCGAAACGGTGACCCAGAACTTCCAGCTGCTCTCCGACAAGGTCTTCAGCAAGGCGCGCGGCTACGTGCGCAACTACAAGATCACGAGCGAGAAGCAGGACCAGGGCGTGTACATCGTCGGCGTCGATGCCGAGGTGTCGTCCGGCAACCTGAAGAACGACGTCGACGGCATCATGCACGTGCTGCGCGCCAAGAACATGCCGCGCATGCTCATCATGATCGCCGAGCAGAACATCGGCCAGGGCGACGCCAACTTCTGGTGGGGCAACAAGACCTTCTCGACCAACCTCGACGCCGCCGAGAACACCTTCATGGATCACTGGATGAAGAAGGGCGTGCGCTTCGTCGACCGCCAGGCTCTCCAGGGCAAGATCTCCGCGGGTCCGGCGACCACGAGCGCCGAGCCGACCAACGACGCCATCAAGGAGTTCGCCGGCAAGAGCGGCGCCGAAGTGGTCATCGTCGGCAAGGCAGTCGCCACCGACGTCGGCACCATCATGGGCACGCAGATGCACTCGGCGCGCGCGAACATCTCGCTGCGCGCTCTTTCCCTCGACACCGGCCGCATCCTCGCGACCGCGACCCGCAGTGAAGCGGTGGGCCACGTCGACCCGACGACCGGCGGTACCCTGGCTTTGAAGAAAGCGGCCGAGAAGAGCGCCGACGAGCTGCTCGAAAAGATCATGGCGCAGTGGTCGCAAGAGGTCAGCGGCCCCGCGACCATCACGCTCAACCTCACCAACGTGAAGCAGTCGAAGAATCTGCGCAGCATCGCTCAGGTCCTGCGCGAGCAGGTCCGTGGTGTCCAAGAGGTCCGCCAGCTCTCGTTCAAGAACAAGGCGGCGGAGCTCGAGGTCGAGCTCAAGGGCTCGGCGCAAGATCTCGCCGACGAGCTCGAGACCAAGACCTTCCCCGGTTTCGCGGTCGACGTGCAGGAGGTCACCGCGAACTCGGTGACCGCGGCCCTCAAGTAGTCAAACGATCCGAAAGGCCACGAGTACGCCATGAAGGACACCCCTATCGTCGGCACGCCGACATTGCGCCGCCGGTCGACCGAGCCGCTGTCCACCGACGACGGCTTCACGATGCCGCAGCAGCAGTCTGATCTATCCAGCTTCAACCGCCCACGGCCCAAGGGCGCGCGCGGTGGCCGCCACCCACTGGTCGTGGCGCTCGTGGCGCTCGGCATCGCGGCGCTGGTCGGCTTCTTCGTAACGCTCGCCGTGTTCAGCGCCCATGCCGCCGACAAGAAGCAGGCGGGGAGCGTCGCGTTTCTCGAAGGCGACGCGACGGTGACGCGCGGCAGCGGTGGGTCTGCTTTAGCGGTCGGCTCGGCGCTCTACGACGGTGACCGATTGAAGACCGCGCAGGGCGCGAAGCTCGAGGCGAAGCTCACCGATGGGTCCCTCCTGCGGTTGGCCCCGGGCTCCGAGCTCAAGCTCGAGGAAGCCAAGTTCGCCAAGGGTGACAGCGGCACCAAGAAGGTGAAGATCTCGCTCACCTTCGGACGCGTCTGGGCCTCGGTCACCAAGCTGTTCGGCACCGACTCGAGCTTCCAGGTCGCCACCGAAAACGCGGTCGCAGGTGTGCGTGGCACGCGCTTCGCGGCGGAGAAGAGCGCCACCGGCGACACCACCGTGCGCGTCTATAGCGGACAGGTACTGGTCTCGAACGCACCCATCTACGCCAAGGCCGGCCACACCAAGGCCAAGCGCGTCCAGGTACCCGGGCCGTCCGAGGTCAGCCAGAAGCAATGGACCGAGCTGGTGGCCGGCGCCATGCAGCAGGTCCGTGTGACCAAGGCGGGCGAGATGAGCCCCGTCGAGTCGTTCGCCATGGCCGGGGACGACTGGGCCGCATGGAACGCTGAGCGCGATCGCGCCGCCGGCATCGTCGAGTAGCCGCGAAAAACGCTTCCGAACCCTCTTGACCTGAAAAGGGGCGCTCTGCGATATCCGGCGCCCTTCAGGCAGTTCTTAGTGCGCGGTTAACTCAGCGGTAGAGTGCCACCTTCACACGGTGGAAGTCGCAGGTTCAAATCCTGCACCGCGCACCATCTTTCGCCGCCGCTTAGACCATCACCGTCGCGCCCAGCAGGTCTTGCCGCGCGGGATAACGTTGATCGAAGGCCATGCGGTCAGCCGGGCTGGGCAGGGTCGCGCGGAGCTGCGAAACGCTCAGGGTGTTGATGGAGGACATCCGCGGCGACTGGGCGAGGACCTCGGCCATGGCGCGACGGCTGCTGACATCCATGCCGTTGACCATGCGGTTGATGCCCGAACCACCCCAGTTGAGGGCGCTAGCGACCGCTTCCCGGTCGAAGTTGCGACGCAAGAAGGCGCCGACCAGCTCGGGACGGTTGTCGCGAATGGCGTTGGTGACCTGGATGCGGCCGTAGGCTTCTTGGACGGCCGCGCGATAGAAGCCGGCTTGGGCGATGCGTGCCTGGACCTCGGGGTCACCAGGACCAACCTCGGTGCCCCAGCGGCGCACGCTCTGTAGATAGCTCTCGGCGGCCGCGAGCTCGGTGTCTGTGATCGGTTGCTGCACCAAGTCCTGCCAGCTCGCTCGATGCGAGGCATCGAGACGGTCCACTGGGGAGGGGTAGGTGCCTAAACCGGCGAGTGCGCGACCCGAGGGAGCAATCATAGATTTCCCCGCATCGGATATGAGTATCGGCAGTGTTGTCATGATCGTTGCCTGAAAAAGTGACGCCAGAGCATCGGCAAATCTCCAAAAAAATCCACTGGTTGTGACAACAGGTCAGATCTCTGAGGATTTTTTTGGCAACGAATTTGTCCCGGACTCCGATAATAGACATTGAGGAGATCTACCCGGATTCCCGGGGGACAAGAGCTGATGGCGGACAACACAACCACAGTTCAGCCAGCGACAGCGCGACCGGCACCCCCGTTGCCGCCACGGCGTGAACCGCCCAAGGTCGGCACCGCCGCCAGCGACAAGCCCGTGGTTCCGGTCGTGGCCAAGCCCGACCAGGAAGAGCAACCGGCCGCCGCCCCCGATACCCGTGAGCCGGCCGAGGTCGCCCGCGCCCAGGCCTTGGCGGCAACCCTCACTGGTCAGTGCGTCCGCGACGTCAACGGCGTGACCGTGCTGACCCCGCCACGTCGTGGCGAACGCCCCGCCGAAACGCCCCGCATCGCCAACACGGCCGGCGCCTGCTCGTCGCTGGCGCCCGTCATCGCAGGCATCAGCGCGGCGCAAGACGAGCCGCTATCCCCGGCCGACGCTGGCGCGATCACCGCGCTAGAGCGCGTTGGCCAATCCCACGTGACGCCCGAGAGCCAGAGGCTCTTTCTGCAGTCGAACACGCGCACCGCGGTCATCGTTCCGGGCGACTACAATCAGGCCGTCGAGGTTGTGAAACGCACCGTCGGCGACTCGCGCGAGCGCTTGCTCCGTCAGTATCCGGCTCTCGCCACGCTCCACGAGCGCTTCTTCAGGGATCTCGCACGTGAGTACGGCGACCGCCCGATGGATGTCGCCGCCATGTCGCGCGCCGCCGACGAGCTCATGGCGCGCGAGATTTTGCGCCTGAACGGCGTCACCGCGGCGAACAACGTTCCGGGCGAGCGCAGCATCGCCTATCCGAACAGCCAGGCCCGTCTCGCGATGGTCCCGGCAATTATCGACCGCATCGCCGAGAATCCCGCGTTGGTGCCACCGGAAGTCGCCACCTGGATCCGGAAGAACACGGCGACTCTGACCGACAGCGTGAATGCCATCCGCGACGTCAACCGCGCGGTACGAGGCGCCTTGCTCACCACGATGCAGGCGACCGAAATCACCAACTTGATCGCCACGGGCCAGCTCCCGGCCAACCTCACGCCCCAAGAGTACGTCGCGGCGTTGCAGCGCATGCAGACCGGCGCCGTCAACCAGCTCGTGACGGCCAACGCTTATCCCGCGGCCGACCGCGCCCGCGCGATTCAGTCGATGCGCGCGGCGATCCAGCGGCTCCGCACCGATCCCCCGCCGGTGCCGCACGCCGACTACCGCCAGATAGGTCGCGAGGCGATCCAGCGCACGCTCGAGGGTCGCGCCAACGCCACCTTCTACAACGAGCACACCCGCCGGGTCGAAGCCGTCACGCCGCACAACTACACGCTGGCCCTCCAGGAGCGCCGCGTCGATGCAGGTTCCTCGAACCTGAGCAGCGAGGGTGTCTCGACCGGCGTCGGCGTGGCGACCGTCACGGACGCGACGCGGCGTCGCGCGCGCGGCGAAGACGCCATCGGTCGCAGCGCCGTGGCGCTTCAAACCGCTGAAATCGTTCGTACCAGTGCCCTGCGGCAAGACCGCGAGGAGCAGATCGCCACCGAGCGCGAGAGCACCAATCGCGCCACGTCGCGTCGCAACCTCGGTGATGTGGGCGACGGCACCCTCGCGGCCCTGGGCGCGCGTGCCGAGAACATGACCGGCTAGAGCCGCGACGGTCGCGGAGTTGTTACGAGCGCTTTGGCAGGGTAGTCCTTAGTCTACCGCGCTCACATCCATGCAACGACGCCGCAAAAGGCCACGCATCCTCATCTGCACTCCGGAGATCACCGAGCTCCCGGAGGGAATGGGCAACGCGGCGCACACGATTCGCGCGAAGGGCGGCGGTCTCGGCGACATCTCCGCGGGGCTCATTCGCTACCTGCACGAAGACGAGCGCTTCGAGCTCCACGTCGTGCTGCCGAAGTACGACGCCAAGTTTCGCGACTTCGCGAACGTCACAGCGCGCGAGCTCGACCTGCTCGTGCCGTTGCTGCAGCGCAAGGGCGTGCATCTGGTCTCCGACAGCGCCTTCTCGAACCTCCACGCGGTGTACGAAGACAGCGCCGCGCACCCACGCGTTCGCCGAGCCGAGGCCTTCCAGCGCTACATCATCAATCAGCTGCTCGACGAGCTGCGGCCCGACGTCGTCCACTGCAACGATTGGATGACCGGGCTCGTCCCCGCCGCGGCGCGCGAGAAGCGCATCAAGAGCATCTTCACTCTCCACAACGTCTTCACTGAGTACGATTCGCCGTCGGCCATCGACCGCATGGGCATCGACGTGCGCCGCTTCATGGCGCACCTCTACATGGAGAATTTCCCCGAGGCGTACCGCGACAATTGGAACGGCAACCGGGTCGACTTCACCGCGAGCGGCATTCACGCCGCCGACGTCGTCAACACGGTCTCGCCTACGTTCCTGCACGAGATCACGCGCGGCGAATTCCAGAACATCGTGCCCCCGTCGGTGCGCACCGCCATTCGCGTGAAGGACGAGAACGGCCGTGCCCTCGGCATCTTGAATGCACCGAGCGACACCGTCGACCCGCGGCTCGCCAAGCACATTGTCGCGTACGACGAGACCGACGTGATGGAGAAGAAGTCGCAGAACAAAGTGCTCTTCCAAGAGCGCATGGGGCTGCGCCAGGAAGCACAAGCGCCGATCTTCCTCTGGCCCTCGCGCCTCTACGATCAGAAGGGGCCCGACCTCTTGTTCGCTATAGCGAAGCGCATCGTCGACCAACACGGCGCCCAGATCGCCATCGTCGCGAACGGCGAGCCCGAGATGGAGCGCAAATTCCAGAAGTTGGCGCTGGCGTCACAAGGTCGCATCTCGCAGCGCTACTTCCGTGAGGACTTGAGCGAGATCGGTAAGGCGGGGAGCGACTTCGTGCTCATGCCGTCGCTTTACGAGCCGTGTGGGCTGCCGCAAATGGAAGGGCCGCGTTACGGGACGCTGCCGGTAGCGCGCCTTACCGGCGGCCTGTCGGACACGGTGTTGCCGCTCGACCTCGACAATGACACTGGCATCGGCTTCGTGTTCGATGAGTTCAGCCCGGAAGCATTGGAAGGTGCCATGCTCCGCGCCATCGAGTTCCACCGGCTCCCGTTCGACACCCGCCGGCGGGTCCTGGAACGGGTCATGCGCGAGAGTTTCGACCGATTTTCGCTGGCCGTGACCGCCAAGCAATATATCCGGGTCTACGAGTCTTTCCTCGAGTAACTTTAGGGGAATGATCCGCAGGTTGACGGTGGCCGCCCTCATGGCCTTTGGGGCAGCGAGCATCGTGTCGTGTGGCGGGACGGATCTCGTCCGCGACGATACGCCAACCGACGACGACGCGACCGACGAGGACACCGACGAGGGTGACCCAGGCGACGCCGGTCCGCTGGCACCGGTCGCGCCGCAACTCAATATTCAGGTCTACGACGTGACCTCGACGACCATGCTGGTGCGCTGGACCCATGAGGCTCCCGCGAGCTGCTGCACCTACAAGGTCTACTATAGCGGTGCACAGTCCGGCCCGTTCACGCTCGTCGGAGAGGGCACGGAGTTCCCGCGCGTCACCGGGCTCACGCCGGAGACGCCTTACTACGTGTACGTGATCGCGGTGCGTGACGGCCTCGAGAGCCCGTCGAGCGTCGTTCGCGCGGTGCTCACCAAGCCCGGCTTGGCCCCGAATTTCAGAGTGGCACGCATCGGCGGCGGTGGCGTGGTCCTCGCTTGGGACGCTGTCGACGGCGCCAGCGGCTTCAATGTGTATCGCTCCGAGCCGGGCTCGACTGAAGTCACCGACACCTCGCCGTCGGTCCACGTCGCCGGCTCGGCGACCAGCGCCACGGTTCTGGGACTCGACAGCAACTCGGCCTACGCGTTCAAGATGAACGTCGAGAAGGGCGTTTTCCGCCTCGGCGATCTGTCTCCGTCGATCAGCGCCACGACCGACGAGCCCATCATCGTCACCAGCGTCTCACCCGACTACGGCTTCGACGAGCAGCAGGTCACCATAACCGGCGAGCGCTTCGGTTCCTTGGCGGATGAGCTCACCCTCGTCTTCGAGGGCGAGAATGGTCCAGGTGACGAGCGCGTTGCCACCGTCGATACCGCGAGCGACACGACCGTGACCGCGAAGGTGCCGGTCGGCTCCAAGACTGGCAGGGTGTCCGTGCGCCGCTTCATCTATGCCAAGGAGTCGACGCCCGACGTCTATACCGTGGGTCCGCTCTATCGATTCGATCAGCTCGAGGTCGGGGAGGACGCGGGCCAACGCGTGCTCTCGCTCTCGGTGGCCAGCGGCACGCACGTGCTCGCCGGCACGCTCGATGGAACGCTACGGCGGACGACGAACGGCAATGACTTCGTGCCGCTCGACTATGCGAGCGCGTTGACCGGCGCCAAGAGCTGCGACGACACGACCGACGACACCAGCGTCGCCATCAACATCAGCGGCGTTCAGTGCATCGCCGACGACTGCCTGGTGGCGCGCGGCGGCACGTGCAACGCCGTGCGCATTGCCCAAACGTTCGGCGCGACCCCCGAAGTCACGAGAAAGCGCATTGGTCAGCCGACCGGCGTCGCCATCGGTCCAACGCGCTGGCTTGCCTGCGGCAACTCCATCGATCCCCTCGGTTGCTTGAGCGTCAGCAAGAACGGCAGCGCCGTCACGCTGGCCTACGTCACGGACTTCGTGGCCAGCGACTTCACGAGCATCGCCGCGACGCTTCCGTCTTCGGCTGACTTCGGGTGGAGCGGCGTGCGCGGGCGCTCCGGAACGACCTCGGTGATCATCGCGGGCGTAGGAACCGGAACCTTCCCCGATCGAACCGCGGGTCTCTTGATCACGGAATTCCCGTACACCGACTTCGTGGTGTTCGGCCCCGGCGAGGCCGCTGGAGCGGACTGTAGCTACGACGCCGCCGGTGCTTATTGCGTGGGCGCGGTCACCGTCGATGGTCTCGAGCGCGGCGTCAGCGCCGGCGCGGCCGAGGACGCGGTGTTCGCCAAGGTGCTCGACGTTCCAGCGAGCGGCATCTTCAACGACGTCCAGTGCACGGGCTACCAGAGCTGCATCGCGGTCGGCATCGTCGACCAGGGGCAGGGCACCGAGAGCGGTTTGGTGGCGCAGACCTTCGATGGCCAGCGCTGGTTCTGGCGGCGCGTCGGCGAGCGCGAGCTACGCGTGGTGTCGTGCGTACCCGGCGTTTGCTACGTCGGCGACGTCGACGGCGGCATCTGGCGCGGAGATGCGCCGCCGCAGAACCCCTAGGTACGCGACGATTTGCTCGTCCGCCCAGAAGCGAGGCCGGCGCGGCGAGCCCGTGACGAAGCCGACGTGGCCACCACGCTTGGTGAGCTGGGCAATGAGGTACGGCGACTTGGCGGCGAGCTCACGCGGCAGAGTGCGGCCCGGGTTGAATGGGTCGTCCGCTGAAGCAATCAGCAACGTCGGCACTTCGATGTGGGGCAGGAACTGACCGCTCGAGACCCGGGTCCAGTAGTCGCGCGCGTCGGCGAAGCCGTGCAGGGCAGCGGTGGCATAGGTGTCGAACTCCTTGAAGGTGCGCGCGCGCCGAATACGCTCGACGTCGAGGACCCCCGGGAACTGCTCGGCCTTGGCGAGCGCCTTCGGGATCAGCGACCGCAGGAAGTGCTTGGTGTACTGGCCGAAGAGCACGCGATCCATGTGCGGGCCCGAGACCATCAGATCGAACGGTGGCGAGACCGCGATGGCGGAGAGCACCTGGGCTGGGACCGACGCCGGCGACTCTCCGAGCCACTTGAGCACCTGGTTGCCTCCGAGCGAGAACCCGCAGAGCACCAGCCGGCGGCCCGGCTCGCGGCGCACGAGCTCGGTCACCACGTGCGCCAAATCCGTCGTCTCTCCCAAATGGTACAGCCGCTTTGCGCGGTTCATTCGACCATCGCAGGAGCGGTGTTCCATGACCGTCGCGGGGTAGCCTTCGCCATGGAGGGCGACGACCAGGCCCTTGATGTAGCTCGACGTCAGGCCCCCCTCGAGCCCGTGGATGAGCACGACGCGGGGGTAGGTCTCGCGACCTTCGAGATGATGGATGCTCAGCACGTCACCGTCGCTCGTCGGCCATTGCTCGCGGGTCAACGGCGGCAGCAGCGGGCGGCGCAGAAGGTGCGGATAGAGGGTCTGCGCGTGTCCGCTCCGCAGCCACAGCGGCGCGCGGAAAGGACGTGTGTTGAGCGCGTCGAGCGCGGCGCGTTTCAGAAGGCTCGCGGAGGTAGCGTCCATGCGGGGCCCTAGAATGCAGCTCCACTAGTCACTTAGCAACGCGCGTGCTACGGGCCGCACCATGCAAGGGCGCGCCGCGATTCTGCTGGCGTTGGTCAGTTTCATCGAATTGTTGGTGCTCATCGGCGGCATCGCACTGGTGCGTCGGGCGGCGAAGGCACCGGTACAGGGGGCGGGCGGGTTCACGCTCGCCGGCGCAACCACCATGTCGCCCCGCGTCTTCGGCTGCTGGCTGATCATGACGAGCCTCGCTTTGCTTTGTTTATCCGGGTATTTGGCCGCGCGTTTTAACGCCTGATTTTTGACCAGTCGGGCGCGCGCTCTTACGATCGCGTGATCCAGGCTGGGCGAGGAAGGTCCTAGGGTCATGGTGGTCTCCATTCGAACCAAGCTCGCGAAGCATCTCGAAGGCACGCTCACCCGCCTTCAAGCTTCCGGCGCGCTCACGGGCGACCTCCCAGCGGTCGCTCTCTCGCCGCCCAAAGAAGCAGCGCATGGCGACTTCGCCTCCAACCTCGCCATGCTCGTCGCCAAGAGCGCCAAGAAGAATCCGCGCGAGATTGCCGGGCTCATCCAGCGCGAGGTCGGCGACGGTGGTGGGCTCATCGCCAAGTGCGAGGTCGCTGGCCCGGGGTTCATCAACTTCTTCATCACGCAGAAAGCCGTGATGGAGAGCTTCGCCGAAGCACTCGCCGCGGGTGAGGGCTTCGTGCGCACCAATCACGGCGAAGGCAAGCGCGTCCTCGTCGAGTTCGTGAGCGCGAATCCGACCGGCCCGCTGCACCTGGGCCACGGCCGCGGCGCGGTCGTTGGCGACGTCGTCGCATCGCTCCTGGACGCGGCCGGCTTCTCGGTGGCGCGCGAGTACTACATCAACGACCTCGGCAATCAGACCGACGTCATGGCGCGCTCGATCTACCTGCGTTACGCGGAGCTGTGCGGCCGGCCGTTCTCGCCGCCCGAGGACTTCTATCCCGGCGAATACATCACCGACATTGCTCGCGCCGTGCACGCCGAGGTCGGCGAGGCGCTGCTCGACAAACCCGAGAGCGAATGGATCGAGAAGCTCAAGGGTCGTGGCATCGCGCTGATGATGAAGCGCATCAAGGACGACCTCTCGGCGTTCAACGTGCGCTTCGATTCGTTCGTGAGCGAGCGCGAGCTCTCCGAGCGCGTCGGCCTGCCGGCATTCGTCAAACGGCTAGAGGGCCTGGGTCACATCTTCATGGAAGAGGGCAAGACCTGGTTCCGCTCGACCACCTTCGGCGACGACAAGGACCGCGTGCTCATCCGCGAAGACGGACGGCCAACGTACGTTACAGCGGACCTTGCCTACCACGAAGACAAGCTCAAGCGCGGCTTCGTGGGGCTCGTGAACGTGCTCGGCGCCGACCATGGCGGCTACGTGGCGCGCGTCCGCGCGGGTATCGCGGCTCTGGGGTACGACGCCAAGGCGCTCGAGGTCATCCTCATCCAGATCGTCAGCATCTCGCGCGGCGGTGAAGCGGTGCGTATGGGCAAGCGCCTCGGCACCGCGGTCTGGCTGCGCGAAGTTCTCGAACAAGTCGGGCCGGATGCGTTCCGCTACTTCTTCATCATGCGCCGATCCGACGCACAGATGGACTTCGACCTCGAGCTCGCCACCAAGAAGACGCTCGATAACCCGGTGTTCTACGCCCAGATGGGTCACGCGCGTATGTGCGCGATTGTCCGCAAGGCGGATGAGCAGGGCGTGCCGCGTCCGGTGTACTCGCCGGGCGCCTTGGATGCGCTGACGCTGCCGGAAGAGATCGCCCTGGTGAAGACCATGCTGCGCGCTCCCGAGGTCGTCGTGGATGCGGCCGTGAGCCGCGAGCCGCACCAAGTGGTCCATTACATCCAGGACCTGATCGCGCAGTTCCACAGTTATTACTCGCAGTACAAGGGCACCGAGCGCGTCGTCTCGGCGGACCCAGTGAAGACGCGGGCACGCTTGCTCCTCTGTGAGGGCTTGCGGGTCACGCTGAAAGCACTGCTCGGCATCTTGGGCGTCTCCGCCCCGGACCGCATGAGCTTGGACGACGCAACGGAGTAGTCGTGAGAGACGTACGCAAGATCCAAACCCACCTAGGCAGCGCGCGTTCGCAGATCGTGTGGCTCACCTTGGGCGGGTTGGTCGCCCTCGGCATGACCTTCGCGCTCGGCGTGATGGTGGGCCGGCGGGCCGAGAAGCTCAGCGCCGCGCAGCACGAGCAGCCTTCGGATCCGCTGAAGCAGATCGATGCCGAGCACAAGCTGCACGACGAGCTGACGTATTACGCACGCCTCACGCAGAACCACGGCGAGCGCCCGACGGTCGCCGCCGCCGAGCCCCTGCCCAACAAGAAGACCCGCGCTCCCGACACGACCAAGATCGCGACCGACGCGGTCGAGCCGGCGCGTGTCGCCGCGCCCGCGGCTCCTGCTCCGGCACCCGTGCCCGCTCCAGCCCCGGCGCTGGAGCCTGCTTCCGATACCGCGACGGGACTCGCCAAGGGCCCAGCCAAGAGCGGCGAGTACACCATCCAGGTCAGCTCTTTCCAAACGGCCGAAGAGGCGACGGCCTACGCGTCGTCGCTCAAGCGCAAGGGTTACTCACCTTACGTCGTCGCCATGCAGATCGCCGGCAAGGGCACATGGCATCGTGTGCGCCTTGGCGTCTTCCCGAGCTCCGAGGCCGCGACTCTCGCGAAGCAGCAACTGGTGGCCGCGGATATCGCGGGCTGGGTCGTGAAGAGCGAGTAAGGTCGCCCCGGCTCAGCGCTTCGCGGGCGGCGCGGTGAGCTCCGGCTCGGGCGCGGCTGGGACGGTCTCCGGCGCGGGGGCGTTGGCGGTGGTGCGGCGCTCCCACTTGTCGACGATGCCGTCGCCGTCGTTGTCGGTGCCGATGCGCTCGAGCTTGCCGCCCTCGTAGTATTCCCAGGCGTCCACCTTGCCGTCGCCGTTGCGATCGGTCTCGACGCGGCCGAGCTTGTTGTCGGCGTAATAGCGGACAATCTCGGGCTTGCCGTCGTAGTCGAGGTCGATCTCCTTGCGGGTGAGCTGGGCTGCTTCGAAGAACGCGAGCTCGTCGTAGCGGCCGTCGAAGTCGAGGTCGGTACGCTCCTCGGTCACCTGGTTCTTGCCGTCATAGAGACGGATGACATCGACCTTGCCGTCGTGATTGAGGTCGACGTCCTTGCGCACGAGCTGCTCGACGTTTTGGCCGGCGGCGGCGGGGTCGGGCGCTATGCGATAGAACTTGAAGACGTCGGGCTTCTTGTCGCGGTTGAGGTCGAAGCTCTTGAGCGCGAGGTTGCGTTCCTTGGCGTAGGCCTCGCGGTCGTCCGTTGCGGCGGACGTGGCTTCGAGGCTTGCCGCCTTGGCCGGGTCTCGCGAGGAGCCTGCACAGGCCACGAGACCAACGAAAACCAGCAGCCCGAGCGCCTTCAGCATGCACAGGTTGTGCGGCAGAAGCGCCCGGGCCGCAAGGCACTGCCTAGTTGTAGGTGAGGGTCGCGACCACGGCCGGGGCGATGGTCGAGAAGCCGACGCCGCCGATCGAGAAGGCGCCGTAGCTCAAGCGGCCCATGACGCCGAAGCTCCACTCGTCGGAGATGAAGAAGTCATAGCCCGCGCCGAGGCCGAGGAGGAGACCCGTGGGGTCACTGCCGCCGACGCCGCCGGCGGTCGAGGTCTCGAGACCGCCCCAACCAGCGTAGGCTTGCAGGTGCAAGCCGCCCTCCGGTTGCAGGTAATAGTCCGCGAAGCCGACCAGACCGATGAGGAACTGTTTGAAGCTGGCGCTAACCTCGGTGCCGTTGATCTCGGCGCCCGGCGACGGGGCGGTATCGAAGATGAGACCGCCACCGATGCTCAAGCCAGGAATGAACGCCGTGCGTCCAAGGAGGAGGGCGGCGGGAATGGTGAGACCTGAGTACGACTGCTCGAACCCGCCGGACGATGCCGACGAGCTGTAGTAACCGAGACCGCCTTGGAGTTGCATATAGAACCCGTCGTGCTTACCGGGGTCCGCCATAGCGACAGTCGAGGTGCACAACACCAACGACGCAAGGCCAAGCGTTATTGCTCCGCGCTTCATTACCGATGCTCCTAGCTGGGCGAGGGTGATTGTTCGCCCGGGCATACCGACGCTAGTCTGCTGTGGTGCATTCAGCCATTTATCCGCTATAGAAAACAAAATTCGGCCGTAAATTCCGAGATGTGACTAGCCTCACGCGCCATGTAGGGTCGAGTAGACGGCCCACCGCGTCAGAGCGTTGACACTCGAGGCGTGGCACTCGTAGGGTCCGCCGCGTGTCGGACAAGAAGATATCGACGACGGTCTACCTGACGCCGCAACAACACGCGCGACTCAAGCAGCTGCACGCGCGCACCAAGGTGCCGGTCGCCGAGTACATCCGCGAAGGCATCGACCTCGTCTTGAAGCAGCACGCCGACAAGCTGCCCGGGCAGCTCAAGCTGGTCGAGTGACCACGAAGCAGGTTGCCGGCTCCGTGTATAACTCGCCTGGATAAGCTACGGCGCCGGCGTCCTTCATGAGCGCGGCGAGCGCCGCGGCCAAGCCGGTCTGCATCGGTGAGTTCGCGATCATGACTTCGTAGCGTCGACTGGCATGCGCCTGCGCTTTCACGTCGCCGATGATGGCCGCCGCGGCGGCAGCGTTCAGCGCGGCCGTCCCGAAGGTGTCGGCGGTGACCACGGCTTGGGCCTTCTCTCTGTCGACATGGATATTAACGGAGAGCGCATAGTCACGAACCATGGGATCGCGGGTGTTCGTGCGATCCCGGGCCAGGCGCTCGGTGAAGTCGCGGGCCTCGGGCTTCGCCGCGTAGAGCGTCCAGGCTCTGGCTGTGATCTCGGCTGCCATGCCCTACATAGGCCCGAGAGTCCGCTTTGGGTTGTTTCGCGAGGGTGCTGAAAAGTCACCGATTTCCACGCAACCGGGCGGTTCGGCTGCCGATACTAGCTACAGAACGGTCGATTTGGCCGAGCTGTACACTAGGAAGCCTCCACCATGGGCAGCACTTGCAACCTCGTCATCCCTGGAAATCCCCTCGCTGGCTTTAACGCCAACGTGGCGGTCACGGGCAACCAGGTCACCATCACCGGCAACGACTGGCACCACGTCACCCGCCTCAACTTCGACGCCAACAGTGCCGGCTACTCGAGGGACGAGAGCTGGACCGGCGGCCTGCTGGGTTACACGAGCAGCAATGTCGCGGGTGGCCGCCCAGTCACGACCGAGCTCGGGCGCATGGCAAATCAAGTCTCCAGGTGTGGCGTGCAGCTGCGCCAGCAAGGCAACACCGAGGGCGCGGACGTCCTAGCGCGCATCGCTCGCAACCTGCGCAGCGGCACGGTCACTCCTCCGAAGTGAAGGGCGCGTTGGTCGGCCTTCCGGAACCCGGGCGCTTCCTGTATGACCCGCCCGCCACATGACGTCCCGCTCGCATATCCGTAACTTCTCCATCATCGCGCACATCGATCACGGCAAGAGCACTCTCGCCGATCGCATCCTCGAGGTGTGCGAGGCCGTCAACGAGCGGACCAAGCAAGACCAGATGCTCGACAAGATGGAGCTCGAGCGCGAACGAGGCATCACCATCAAAGCCCAAGCCGTGCGCCTGGGCTACACCGCCAACGACGGCCAGAAGTACGAGTTCAACCTCATCGACACGCCTGGCCACGTCGACTTCACCTACGAGGTCTCGCGGTCGCTCGCCGCCTGTGAGGGCGCCATCCTCGTCGTCGACGCTACGCAAGGCGTCGAAGCGCAGACCATGGCGAACGTTTATCTCGCGCTCGACAACAACCTCGACATCGTCCCGGCCATCAACAAGATCGACCTGCCGAGCGCCGACGTGCAGCGCGCCAAGGAAGAGATCGAAGCCGACATCGGTCTCGATGCGAGCGCCGCGACGCCGGTGTCCGCTAAAATGGGCATCGGCATCCGTGAGCTGCTGGAGAAGGTGGTCGAGATCGTCCCACCGCCGAAAGGCGACGACGACGCGCCCCTGAAGGCTTTGGTCTTCGACTCGTGGTTCGACGCGTATCGTGGCGTCATCGTGCTCTGCCGCATCGTCGACGGCGTGGTGAAGAAGGGCACCAAGGTGAAGATGTTCCGCACCGATGCGGTGTTCGAGGTGCAGGAAGTCGGCGCCTTCAACCCCTTCGCGCTGCGGCTCGACGAGCTCCGCGCCGGCGAGGTCGGCTTCATCGTCGCCAACATCAAGGACATCCACTTGGCGAAGGTCGGCGACACCATGACCTACGCCGAGAACCCCGCCGCCGAGCCCTTGGCCGGCTTCAAAGACGTGAAGCCCATGGTCTTCGCGGGCGTCTTCCCCGTCGACAGCAAAGACTACGGCGAGCTCAAGGACGCACTCGAGAAGCTCCAGCTCAACGACGCGGCGACGCGCTTCGAGCCCGAGACCTCCCAAGCGCTCGGCTTCGGCTTCCGCTGCGGCTTTCTCGGTCTGCTCCACATGGAGATCATCCAGGAGCGGCTCGAGCGTGAGTACAACCTCGACCTCATCACCACCGCGCCGACCGTCATCTACGAGGTCCACACGACCAGCGGCGCGATGGAGCGCATCGACAACCCAGCGAAGCTCCCGCCAACGACCGAGATCGATCGCGTCGAAGAGCCGCTCATCAAGGCGAACATTCACGTGCC
Organism: Myxococcota bacterium; assembly: GCA_041288095.1. Classification (GTDB taxonomy): domain Bacteria; phylum Myxococcota; class XYA12-FULL-58-9; order XYA12-FULL-58-9; family JALHOP01; genus JALHOP01. The sequence continues at coordinate 766 of JBGGMJ010000211.1, read as the reverse complement.
GCAAGAGTACGTCGGCAACTTGATGAAGCTCTGCGAGGAGCGCCGCGGCAAGCAGATCAACCTCACCTACGCCGCGCATGATCGCGTCATGCTCAGCTACGAGCTGCCGCTCGCCGAGGTCGTCTACGACTTCTACGACAAGCTCAAGAGCGCCTCGCGTGGGTACGCTTCAGTGGACTACGAGCTCGCGGGTTATCAGCCGGCGGACCTCATCAAGCTCGACATTCTCATCAACGGCGAAGTCGTCGATGCGTTGAGCATCATCGTTCACAAGGATCGAGCCTTCGATCGCGGACAGGTCCTGTGCTCGAAGCTCAAGGACATCATTCCGCGGCAGCAGTTCGAGGTCGCTATCCAAGCCGCCATCGGTACGCGCATCATCGCCCGCACGACCGTCAAAGCGTACCGCAAGAACGTCACCGCCAAGTGCTACGGCGGCGACATCAGCCGCAAGCGCAAGCTCCTCGAGAAGCAGAAAGAGGGCAAGAAGCGCATGAAGGCGGTCGGGAGCGTCGAGCTGCCGCAGGAAGCGTTCTTGGCGGTCTTGCGCGCCGACTGAGTGTGCGCTTGCGAGGTCGTGACGCTGGCGCTTGCGAGCCGTTTTAGCGTCTGCTGTTTGGGGCCTCGGTGGATCTGCACCGAGGGGGTGGAGGAGACCCGGGGGCCCTCGCCGGCTTGGGGTTTAAGGGGTTCTGCATGAGCCGCCGGGGTTGTGCTTCGCTTCCGGAGGCTGCCATATGTCGGCGTGTCCGCGTTAGCGGAATGC
>JBGGMJ010000210.1:0-51924 GCA_041288095.1 Myxococcota bacterium | reverse complement strand
TTTGGTCTGCGATTTGAAACGCGGTCGGTTCGATACTCCCAAGTCACCCACGAGATTCTCCTCAAGTCTTTTCCGAGCGCGAGATAGAGCGCACCCAAAGTTTCGTGATGGCCGGTGTATCGGGACGCGACAGCGCGAGTTGCTCGGCGATCAAACGCTTACGCTGCCACCGCTTCACTCGGTCCCTTCCGTGGGAATCGCACAACAAGCGAACAACGCCGCCGAATATCTTCCTCGAACTCAGCGATTGCGGAGCGGTTAACGGTGGCCTTCACGTCCTCAGCGAACGGAGCAAGCAACGGTGAGCCGCACTGGCTCGCTGATCTTGGTCAAGCGCTCGACGCGTTGCCGAGCCTCGCTCCCGCCAACGAGGCGCCGGCTGTCCCTTCCGGTCACGAAGTCCAAGACGGCTTCGAGGTCCATCCTGGCGCTGGACGCTTGGTCGCGGTCGGCACCGCGGAAGTCTACGATAGCGTGCCTCCGCTAAAGCTGACGCACAAAGAGGTGCAAGACTACGGTGCCAGCATGAGCCGCGCGGTGAAGACGGCGCAGCTCGACGATCGTTTCGTCAGCCCGAAGTACCTCGAGAGAGCATTCACCGGCCTCTCGGCGCTGGGCATGATGCCGCGCGAGCAGCGGGTCCAGCTCCACGGCGAGACCGGCATGCCGACGTACGTCAGCTGGGCCCAAGTCCACGCGCAGCGCGACCTCGCGCGCCATTTCCGCGCCGACGACCCACGCTACACGAAGCTACACCTCTCGACGCCCATGAGCGCACACGTGCGCGACCTCTTGAAGGACATCCCCGATTCGCCGTTGACCAGCGACGCGCGCATCGAAGTGGTCGAGGTCGACGGTCAGACGCGCCGCTTTCGCGTCCACCTGGATGCCTGGCGCGATCCCGGCTTCGTCGTGCGCACCACCTTGCACATCGATCCGAGCAAGGCGACCAGCGTCGACGTGGCGCCCATGACCCAAGACGCGAGCGGCGCTTGGGCAATGAACCGCGAGCTGAACGCGATGGTCGGCTCGCTCGCCAAGCAAGGCGCATCACACCTCGCTCTCATCGTTTCGAGGCACTGCGGCCAGGCGCTCACCGGCGTCACGCAAGGTATCGTCGGGCCGGTCTATTTTAGCGGCGCGGTGATGCCGGACCCCATCGCCGACGTGTTCGACGCGCTACCGGACAACCTGATTGCTTGCTTCACCGCCTTCGAGCTCTGGCGCGAGCCGCGTGAGGTGACGAACCCCGCATGGGTCGATCCCGACGACGCTCCACTCGAGCGTTTGATCGCACAGGGTTGGTCCGCGGAAGTGGACAAGCTCTGGGTGTGTACGCCGGAGCTGCGCAGCGCACTCGAGTTCTATGCAGAGAAGTACGACACGACGTTGAAAGTTCGATCCACTTTTTTTTGACGAGCAAAAGGAAAAAACATCATGGTTAGCAAAGTAGATGGTGCCCCGCAGACCCCAGCCGCCGCAGCGGCAGCGACCGACAAGCCCGCGGCGACGAAGCGCAAGCGCCGTGGCCTAGAGGACATTGCCGCCGAGCGCCGAGCGCCGTCGGCTGAAGGCAAAGTGCCCGCGGGCACGCAAGTCGCCGGTGCGGGCGCGACCATTCGCGCCGCAGGCAAGGCCATCGCCTCGATCGATGCCTTCAAGGAGACCCTGAAGGGCGGCATCGTCGACGGCCAGACGCTGGCTGCCTACAACGAGTCGCGCCAGGCCTCCTTCGACAAGCGCAAAGAGGACATCAAGACCTCGTTCACGACCATGCAGGCCGCTATCGCGAGCGGTGACGAAGTGCGCCAGGCCGTCGCCGACAACTTGCAAGAGCTCGTCGACCTCATGCCGGCCGACATGCTGAAGGGCGCGAACGTCCACAAGACCAACCAAAAGGAAGAGGTCAAGGAAGGCGTCGTCGGCAAGTTCATGAACTGGGTGAAGCGCAAGCCCGCGCCCGCCAAGATTGACGACCTCGAGCTCGACAAGCTCTTGCTCAAGCAGCTCGACATCGTCGAGGCGGCGATCACCACTCTCGAGGACCGCATCAAGGCCTTCGAGGGCGTCGGCCAAAATCTCGCGGCTTCCCGCGTCGAGTTCTCGCAGCAGCTCGAGGAATCGGTCACGCGCTTCAACGGCGCCGTCGACGTGCTCCACGAGGTGCAGGAAGAGATCAAGGCGATCGAAGAGGAGCAGAAGACCCTCGACCCGATGCACGCTGACTACGGCGCGAACGAGGCCACCCTGACCACCTTGAAAGACCGCTCGCGCGAGATCACCAAGTACGCGGCGTTCTTGAACGACTGGTGTGGCAACCTGCGTGACTTCGAGGTCATGGGCGTACAGCTCCAGGCTTTGCTCGACAACGCGGAAGGCAACGCCGCACGCGTCCTTTCGAACGGCGTCAAGCTGCGCGAGCTCCAAGGCGTGACCACCGGCGTCGTCGCCGCGGTCGCCGCGATGATCAACGCCGCCGACTGGAGCATGCTCGTGTTCGACACCACGACGCAGAACCTGACGCGCGCCATCGAGCACCTCTCGGGTCGCGTCGCCGCGTTCGGCGACAACATGAACGAATGGCAGCAGCGCACCCACGACGCCACCATGCAGATGGCCGGCGCCATGTACGCGGCCAACCTCAAGTCCGAGGAAGACACGATGGCTTTCATGGAGCAGCTCCTCGCCGACCGCGCGGCCGGCAAGCGCGCCATCTTCACGCCGACCACGGCGAAGCTAACCGGCCCGGTGACCCAGAACCCGATGCGTGCGCGTACCAGCGACATGACGAAGTTCGTGCAGGGTCTGCAGGCCAAGCAGGCCGGACGCGCGAGCCTGACCCGCTAATTCTCCGCAACCTGAGCGGCCGGGCCAGCGATGGCTCGGCCGCGCCCTCCGGGAGCATCCGTCATGTCGATTCCGGCGAATGCAAAGCTTCAGGTCCATCCCGACGGTCGGATTTTCTACCGCGGCGCAGACCTCACCGGAGTTCCGGTCACGCCGGACGAAGCGCTTGCTCACATCAGCGGGCAGCGCCAGCGCTTCGCGATTGGCGACGTCGAGTACGACCGCGTGCTCACGGCTGTTCGCACCGCCAAGCAGCAATCGGGAGAGCCGCTCTCCACCGAGGACGCGCCCCAAGCGCCGCGCCCCGCGCCCACGACGGGCGATGACCAGCTGGGCCGCGACGTTCCTATGTACGCCGCGCGCAACATCATCTCCGAATTGGGCCATCGTCGCGCCGCATTGGCGACCGCGCATCGCCAGCTCATCGAGAGCGTTGGACCGATCCTCGGTGACCACGGGACTGACGCAGTCGAGGCCGCGAACCATGACGCGCCCGCCACCCGGCCTGCACGAGCTACCGCCGCGCCGGCGGCGACGCGCACCGCCGTCGACGAGTCGGACCCGTTCGCTTCACCGCCCAACGCCGCGACCTCGCTCAACGCCAAGCGCGAAGTCCTGCACGTCATCGACGTCCCCGTGGACTGCACGATCGACAAGCTCAAGGACCAGAAAGCCGCGACCAAGTGGCTCTCGGGTATGGCGAGCAAGATCACGCACGCTCAGCGCAACCCGGCGATGCGTCCGGTGCTCGCCGCGGCGCTAGTCGGGCCCAACGGGGTCGGCCGCAAGCTCGCCGCGATGATCTACGCGCGCATGCTCTTCGATGCCAAGATCGCGACTGCTCCGCGCGTCAACGTCATCGACCTGCGCCGCGTCATCGAGAGCGGCGCCGACCTGCACGCCGTCGTTCGCCATTGCAAACAGGGCGTGATCCTCATGGAGAACGCCGAGATCCTCGATCGCGACGTGCACCACGGCGAGCTCAACCTCATCGAAGCGCTGGCGGCCTGCGTAGGCGAGCCGGTGCTGGTGATGTCCGGTGCCAAGAGCCTGCGCGGCACGCTCGACGCCGACTACCGCACCCGCGACACTCTTCGCACCCAAATCCCCTTCACCGGCCTCACGGCCGACACGCTCATGGCGATGTTCGTCAAGATGGCGGCGGACAAGTACAAGCTCCTCGTCGACGTCGACGCCGAGAAGGCGGCCAAAGGCCGGCTGCGTAGCATCACCAACGCCGGTGGCGACGAAGTCGACGCGATCCTCGAGGAGTCGTGCGGTCGTATGTCGACGCGACTCTATCCCGACGGCAAGGTCCCCGAGACGCCGCACTCCGACGAAGTGGAGAGAACCCTCACGGGCGCCGACGTCGCGCCGGCGACCTTCTACGAGGCCGATGGCAGCCTGCCTGCGCTCGAGCGCCTGAAGAGGGAGCGCTCTAGCCAGAAGAACTTCATCGCGTGGGCCGAGAGCTACGCCAAGCGCGTGGTCGAGAACCAGCGCAAGCTCACGGCTGGCGTCGCCGTCGAGGAAGACAACAACAACATCCTGCTCCTCGGCGAGAAGGGCACGGGCAAGACGACCGCCGTCGAGTTCATCAACGACCTGCTCTACGAGATCGGAGAGCGCAACGGTAAGCTCACGTACATCACCTCGAGCGAGCTCATCGGCTCGACCGAGGCGGAGACCAAAGAGCTGGTCCTCGACTTCTTGAAGCGCGCCAAGTTCGGCGTCGGCGCCATCGACGAGATGCACACGCTGGCGAAGACGGAGATGGGCCGCTACGCCATCAGCGTCCTCGTGCCCCACCTGCTCAACGAGTCTGGCACGACCACGGTCATCGGCCTCGGTTATCCGGAAGAGATGAAAGACGTGCTCGACCCCGACATCGATCAGGGCACCGACCGGCGCTTCCCGCTCGTGAATCGCATCACGCTCGACGTGCCGGAGCTCCCGGACCTGCGCGCCATGCTCGTCTCGCGCATCAAGAACCGCGGTTACAACGCGACCGACGAAGTCATCGACGCGGCGATGCGCATCGTCGACGTGCTCAAGACTCGCGCCGGCTTCGGCAATGGCGGCGCGATTCGCGACCTGGTCGCCGAGGCGATCACGCGACTCGCGAACCGCGTGCGCACGCCCGACACCATGAACGACCTCATCGCCTCGGACTTCGGCGACCAGCCGGACACGATCGACAATGTGGTGCGGCGCCTCGAGTCGTTCGTCGGCTTCGGGCATCTGCAGGCGGCGCTTTCCAAGATCGGCGCGACGGTCGACGACCAGCGCATCAAGAAGAAGCCGGTTCGCGAAGGCTACAAGCCGTTCGCCCGCATCATCGGCGACTCCGGCACCGGCCGAAAGACCTTCGCCAACGAGCTCACGCACATCTACAAGGCCTTCAGCTTGGTGGGTAGCGACGAGCCCTTCGTCACCGATGTCACGACACTCAAGGGCGATGTCGTCGGCGCCGCGATCACCTTGACCAACAAGGAGCTCCGTCGTGTCGCTTCCGCGGGCGGACACTTGGTGCTGCACAACCTCAAGGGCTTGGTCGACAACAAGGACCAGTACACGACCGACGTCATCTCGACGCTGAAGTCCGGCTTGCGCGAGCACGGGAAAAACATCGCCGTGTCGCTCGTCGGCACCGACAAAGAGATCGCCGACTTCCTCAAGCTCGATCAGACGGGTGTGCTGGCTTCGCTCTTCAACCGTCGCTTCGAGACCCATGTGATGGACGCCGACGCCGCCGGCAAGGTGCTCGCGAAAAAGATCGAGGCGTTCGACCTCCAGCTCCACGACGAGGCCAAGGCCCAGCTCATCGAGGTCATGCAGCACCTCATCGAGCAGCCCAACTGGAACAACGGTCTCGACCTCGAGACGCTCGCGCAAGCAGTGCGTGACGAGCACCTCAGCGTGCGCCGCCAGCCCGAGTACGCCGAGTGGGATCGTTCCGCGGTGAGTAGTGAAGCGCTCATCAACGCCGTCGACTACGTGATCGCCGGCAAGGGTGGGCTCGCCTGGGAGGCCCGCGCTCCGAAGCTCGCCGCACACCTGCCCGCCGCCAAGCCGGCGCCAGCCAAGACCGCAGCACCCAGCAAACGAAAGCGAGACAGCGCATGAGTGTCGAACCCGCAGCGCAATCGGCAGGCGCGCTCGCTGTCATCCCCGGCGAGGCGCAGCCCGCCCGCAACCCGGATCTCTTGAAGGCGCTCGAGGCAGCGCGCGCCATCAACGCGCGGCCGCACCGAGAAAAACCCGAGCTCGACCTGTCGTTCGTGCGCGATGTGCTCGGCAAGGACCCCGCAGCGGCAAAAGTAAAGCAGCGCAAGCTTGCGAAGCTGCTCTACGAAGACTTCGTCAAGAACAACGGCGCCACCCCGGCTGAGATCATCGAAACCAATGCAGCCTTCCACCGCCTCATGATTTGCACGAAGGCCGCCAAGGCACCGGTCGAGCTCGCGAAGCAGGGCCCCGGGCTCGCCAGCGTGATCATCGTCGCGGCCTCGGTCGCGGACCGCGGTCTGCAGATGGCTGATCAGGGCATCAAGGCAGCGCACGCTGCTTGGCAGCGCAAAGTCGATGACGGCACCGTCGACGCCGTCAGAGAGCAAGTGCGCGCGCGTGCGAGCGATCTATTCGACCTCGGCCGCTCGTTAGCGCAACGCGGCTGGACGGCCGCCATTCGCCGCAATCGGAGCGACGTGTCATGAGCATGAAAGCGGCGGGCGTCGAGCTCGGCATCAACATCGCAAAGCAGATCGCCGGTGACGAGGGCGCGGCGACCGCTACCATCGCCGCCGCACGCGTCGCCGGTAAGACACGACGCGTGGTGAAGAGGGCGCGCAAGGTCCTCGACGACGTCGACACTGGTAAGCGCGCGCCGAAGGGCGAAGGGAAAGCCAAGTCGATCGAAGGCAGCGCCGCCACGACGGCGGGTGCCGCACCCAATTTGCAGGCCGCGCTGGCGGGTGCGCTGGCGGCGTTCAAGCAGAGCGCTGGCACCCCGGTCGCGGTGTCGCCGCAAACCGATGAAGCACTCGCGCGCGTCAGCGAAAAGGTGAAGGGCACCTCGCTCATCGTCGCCGACCAAGCACGTCAGCTCGCGACGGTGGCCGAAGGCCTCACGCCGCGGCCAGTCGGAGTTGGTTTTCGCATCTGGAGGAAACGCGCTTCGCCTGACGATATCGCGGCGGCGATTGGCTTCACCGAGAACGTGCACGGCGGCGTTGCCGGGTGGCTCAAGGGCAAGGGCTTCGCCCAGTCGCTGCGGCGGATGAAAGACAACCCCGATCCGCGCGTCTTCAAGCTCCTCGATTTCTTCTCGAACAGCTGCGAGGAGCGCCTCAAGGCGCTGGGCTCGATCTCAGACGCTATCCTCGACATGAAGATCGATGCCGCGACGACCCTCGAGGTCCTCGACGGCTTCAACAACACGCAGGGCAAAGCCAACTACCCGTTCCGGGTCGAGGCGCTCAAGGTGCTGGCCAAGCACATCGAATCGCGTGTCATCGCAACCGAGGTCGTCGCCCGCTTCGCGAAGGACGATGAGAGTGCGCGTCTCGCCGCGTTCGAGGCGATTGTCAGCAAGTACAACGGCATGAGCGCCGACGAGATCTGCGCCTTCCTCGTGTTGTTCGACGATCAACGCTCACAGGCGCGCAAGGCCGTGCAGGGCAAGCTCACCGAGCCCGAGAAGATGGGCCAGATCAACGCACTGTTCGCAGACGAGCCGAAGCTGATCGACGCCCCCGAAGTCGTTCAACTGCGCGAAAACGTCGGTCGCTTACTCAGCACCGCCGGCGCCACGGGTAAGGCGCTGTTCGCGGGCTTCCGGGCCGCCGCGAGCAAGAAGTAGCCAACGCAGCGAGGTTTGCATGATCACAGCGGCAGAGGTGCGTCGTTTCATCGCTGAGCTCGGCAAGACACCGCGCGTGGACCGTCACAAGCTGGCGCGTGTCTTGGGCGACATCGTGCCCCGAGGCGAGCGGGTCGAGGGCGGAGTTCGCGCTCTCGAGCTCCGCGCCAGTTCCGCTATTGGAGACAAGTCATGATTACCGCGGATGCCGTTCGCGCGGAGAAGCCGGTCCAGACCGCCGACACGACGCCGTTGACCGAGCGCTATGGTTACAAGGGCGCGGCGACGCCGGATCAGATCATGGCGGCGCGCCGTTTCTGCGAGGGTCTCGCGAAGGAGTGCGAGGGCCTGATCGACGAGCACTTCAAGCGCCTGCGTGACATCGGCGAGAATCCGTATCGCGAGACCATCAACTACCGTAACGAGGACAACTACGACCGAACCCTCCGCTGGGCGACGCGCGTCGACCTCCTCAGCAAGGCGGAGTTCGAGAAGCGCCACGCCACCGCGTTCAAGGGCGAGGGCGAAAGCGCTCCGGTGCCGGACGTCGTCGTCCTCCACAGAACGCTCATGGTCGAAGTGCGCGGCATGTACCAAGCCGCTGGGTTCGCGATCAGCGGGCCGTACGAGACGAACGGAGAGCGTTTCGTCCTCATGCGCGATCCCAAGTACGTGAAGGCGCGCGAAGATTTCGAAGCGGTGCAGGCGGCGAACCAGCAGGGGATCGCCCGTGACAAATCATGGCGACGGCGCCTCCTCCTCATGCTCGGCGCCAAGCCTTTCCAGCCCTTGGCGCTGCCGCCGCCTGGTCCCGACACGCCGAAGCAGCTCACCGGCCCCGCGGTCGAGCCCGTGCCGCCCGCGCAGTTGCCGGCTCCCGGCAGTCGCGTCGTCGCCGCAACCTAGGCGCGCGCCCCTGGTGTCATAGCGACACCGAGCGATCCGCGATTCCCGCGTACGAGGCGCAACGCCGGTCCGCGTTCGTCGATAACGAAGCGACTGAAACGCGACAAAGTGGCTGTTTACAAAGCAGCCGGCGTGCGCCTCGAGCGCTCATTCAAGGGAGTCGATCATGGTTCGCAAGGCTACGAATACGGGCACTGACCGCGGCGCTACCACCACTGACGATGTCGCCTCGGGCGAGAAGGCCCAGCCGACCCGTCGCAAGCGTCGCAAGGCGTCGACTGAAGGCGGCGCGAAAACGCAAAAGGCCGACCAAGGCACCCCGCGCCCGAGCTTCGCTGATTCGCAGCGCAAGCTTCCCGACCCGCCGCCGGCGGCCGAGCCGCAACGCCCCAACCCCGAGGTTGCCGCCGCGGCTGCCGAGAGCACCTTCGAAGCCAACATGCGCGCCGCGGGCCACGTGGCCGGCCAAGCATACGGCGCCGTTCGCGACACCCTCTTGAAGGGCGCGGATGCGGTCGGCGAGCTCGCGACCGAAGACGGCGTCAAGAAGGTGACTGACGCGGCCAAGGACGTTGCCGGGCGCAACAAGGGTGGCCTCGTGGCTGGTGCCGCACTGCTCGTGGGCGGCCTGCCCGCTGTAGCAGTCGCTCTCGGCGCCGCCGCGCGAACCGCCAAGCTCACGCTGGTCGACGGTGAGGACCCGGTCGCGGCTGGCAAGCAGGTCTACGGCGAGATCAACGCCCTCGTGGACCAGGCGCCAGAGCGCGCCGCGGCGCTAGCCGGGCAAGCCGCCGAGCTCGCTGACCAAGCCAAGCAAACGCTCACTGGCTGGGCCGCCCGCTTCGGTATCAAGCCGACTGCTAAAACGGACGAGTAGCAGGACTGACCGGCATCACCCGGTCAGCCCGCGATCCTCGCGTGACTTAGTAGGCGTTCGGCGTGGTCAACCAGGCCCAGAGGCCGGGGTTCATGTCGACGACGTAGTAACCCGCGGGCACGGGGTAGCCGGCCTTCAGGTAGTAACGCTGGCCATAGGAGTTGGCGACGATCACGTCTTGCGCCAGCGCCTGCTGCTGCCCGTAATAGCCGTTCACGCCGTTGCCGACGCCAAGCTGCACGCCGTTGGGCCCGATGCTGAGGCCGAAGAAGGTGCTGTTCGGCTGCTGGTAGCTGTAGCCGGGCGACACGTACCCAGGCGACGAGTAGCCGGGCGTGTAACCGGGCGAGTACCCAGGCGTATAGTAGCCACCGCGGTTGCCGCCGGGGGGCACGGGCATCGGCCGCATCGGCTGGCCGGGGCGAGCGCCGGGGGCGACCGTCTGCCGCTGCTGGGCCAAGACGAGCATGCCGCGGGCATTGCCGCGATCTTGCGACGTCACGGGAGCAGCCAACGCGCCGGTCAACACCGCGCGCGAGAAACCTGGGGCCGGAGCAACGGGTGCTGCGACCGGACGTGCGAGTGCAATGGCCGAGCGTGGCTCGGCATTCGGAGTGCCCATGCGTCTGCCTCAACTTGCTGTGGGATTGAACGGGTGGAGACCCGCTCTCAATCGATATCGGCCTGTGTTCGCCGAAGTTGCGCAACCACCAGGGCTGGGCGCCGATAATTCGCGATAGCACCTAATGCGCGCAAACGGGCTCGCCCACGCGTGCGGCCGTTTTAGCGATCGCAGGTGCCTGCTTTGGCGGTCGCGGTCAGATGCCGCAGCGCTTACGCACCTTGGAGCGGATCAAGGACTGCGCAAGCCACTTCGTTAGCGGGTTGCCGGCCAGCACCGCGACCGGGCCTCCCACGGCCTGGCGCACCCACTTCGAAAAGTCGAAGGTGTCGCGCTGGCGGGAAATCTTGCCGTCCCGAAGGACCACCACCGAGGTGATCTCATTGTGCACCGGCCGGCGGCCGAGCACGTAGTCCGCGACCCATTGGACGGTGCCGCCATCGTCGGTGGGCGTCACCGTGAAGGTCATCTTCAGCGTCTCGCCCTTGAGCAGGGTGCTCCACATCTTGCGTGCGCCGGCCGCGTCGAGCTTGCCGAAGACCGGATCTTCGAAGGTCGCATCATCGGCGTAGGCGGCGTTGAGCGCGGCGGCATCTCGGCGCTGCAGCGCGCCGTAGGCCTTGGTGAGGACGGCGGCATTGTCTTCGCGGCTCACTTCTGACCCCGTATCCAGGCGAGCGCCTGCGTGATGGGTGCGTCCGACTTGGCGTCCACCGTCTCGTCGGGCTCGATCCCCTGGCCGTCGATGACTCGGCCCGAAGGCGTCGAATAACGCGCTACGGTGAGCTTCAAGCCCGAGCCGTCGGAGAGCGGCATGATGCTTTGGACGCTGCCCTTGCCATAGGAGCGCTCGCCGAAGAGACGCGCTCGTCCGCGATCGCGGAGAGCGCCGGCGACGACCTCGGCCGCCGAGGCGCTACCCCTGTCGATGAGCACCGCCACCGGGTAGCTCGGCTGCGTGCCGGCTTCTTTCGCGGACTGTTGATCGAGGACGCGCCCGCCGCGACCGATGGCCGAGACGATGGGCCCGTTCGCGAGGAACAGGTCGCACATGCTGATGGCTTCGTCGAAGAGGCCTCCGGGATTGCCGCGCAGGTCGAGCACCAAGCCCTTCTTGGGCGCTTGCTTCTTGAGCAGCACGTCGAGGTCATGGGCGACGCGCCGCGAGAAGGTCTTCACTTGGATGTATTCGACGCCGTCACCCAAGGCGCGCCACGTCACCGGCGCGACGCGGATCCAGCCGCGTACCACCGTGAACGTCCACGGCTCCTTACGGCCGGCGCGCAAGACACCGAGCTTCACCTTGCTGCCGACCGGGCCGCGCAGCCGCCGCTGGATTGCCTCGAAGGAGAGGTCACGCACCGGCTGATCGTCGACAGCCACCAAGCGGTCGGCGACCTGTAGGCCTGCCTGCTTCGCGGGTGAGTCGTCGAAGACGGTGACGATGTCGGTCTCGCCTTGACCCTCCGAGAGCTCGATGCCGATGCCGGCGTATTCACCTTCGGTGGCGTTCACGAGCTGCTGGAAGTCGTTGGGATCGAAGAAGTCGGAGTGCGGGTCGAGCCCCACCAGCGCGCCGCGGGCCGCGCCGTAGACGAGCTCGCTCGGGGTAAGGGCGTCGACGTAAGTGTTCTCGACGGCGGTGAGGACCTCCGCGAGCACCTCGAGCTTGCGATAGAGCGTGTCGGCGCGGGGGTCTCGGCCCGCCGCGGAGGCGAGGCCCCACGCGGACATCGCAAGTCCGAAGATCGTTCCGAGGGCGAGGCCGCTACCGAGCCAGATGATTCGCGAGCGCATGTGACGGATGCTCTAGCAGAGCCTCAGCGCCTGAGCCACGGCGTGGGGTCGACGGCTCCGCTTCCGTGCCGTAGCTCGAAGGCGAGTCCCGGGGCCTCTTGCCATCCGCTTTCGCCGACGTGCCCGAGCACCGCGCCCGCGGCGAGTTGCTGGCCGACGTGCACGGCGACGCGATCGAGGTGCGCGACCAGCGTATGGTAGTGCTCGCCGTGGTCGAGCAGGACCATCTGTCCGTAGCCACGCATCCAACCGGCGTACACCACACGGCCGGCGGCGACAGCCTGCACCGGATCACCAGCGACGGCGCGAATGGCGATGCCTTGGCGTGTCGTGGTGGTGCCGAGCTCGCGATGCACGGCTTCACCGAAGCGGCCGGTCAGGGTGCCCACGACGGGCCACGGGAGCTTGCCGCGAAGCGCGGTGAAGCGTGTCGACGCGGTGGGTTGCACGCGCTGCAGCATGCCGGCGAGGTTGCTACGCGCCGAGGCGAGCTCGCGCTGCACACCGGCTCTTCGGTCGGGAGAAGCGAGGGCGGTCTTGATGACGTCGACACGGGCCCGGCGCTGCGTCGCGAGCGCGTTGCGAGTCTCGCGGAAGCGCGCGATGACGTGTTCGAGCGCTCGCTTGTCCTCGTCCGCTTTGGCGACAGCCGCCCGCAGATGCTCGGCTTCCACGCGCAGGCGCTCCTGCACACCGTGGTCATAGGTCGCGACGCGCCGCAGGAGCTTGCTCGCGCGTAGAACATCGGACAGCGAGTCACTCTCTCCGAAGAGGACGAACAAGGTGCCGAGTGGCAGACGCGCCAATGCTCGCAGCCGTTCGCGGTAAACCGCGAACGCGGCGTCGTAGCGCAAGCGAGCGCTCGCCAGCTCGACGTCGGCGAGACTCGCGCGCGAGGTCATGAGCTCCGCCTCTCGCGACAGGTCGTGCAGCGTCTGTTCGCTGCGACCGATGGCGCGGCCGATGCTCTCGATCTCGCCCAACACGGAGCCTACGTCGGTCTGGACGCCGCCGTGGACGAACGGCAACACCGCGACCGCGAACGCGATCAAGCTCACGCCGGCTCCAGGTCGAGGAAGCGCCGCACCGCTAGCACCGCGCCCGAGACGCCCAAGAGAATGCCGGTGGCGAAAATGCCGAGCGCGACCTCGGGCGCGAACAAGCGCACCGACGCGGCGACGCCGAGCACCTCGCCGAGGTCGAGATGGCGCACCAGCGTGTGGTCGGCGAGCCACAGGAGCAATGCCGCGGTACCACCGCCGCACGCACCCCAGACCGCGCCCTCGAGCAGGAAGGGAAGGCGCACGAAGCCGTTGGTGGCGCCGACCAGCTTCAAGATGCCGATCTCGGCGCGCCGTGCATAGACCGTGAGACGGATGGTGGAGGAGACGATGAACGCGGTTGCCAGCGCCACGAGCAGCGCCGCCGCGGCGCCGCCGATGCGAATGACGCGCGCCAGCGCCGACAAGCGTGCGTGGTCTGCCTGGCCGTAATCGACATCGGCGACGCCTTTGATGCCCGCGACGGTGTCCGCTAACGCGTGCACGGCCTCGAGTGCCATCGCGTCTTCCGCGACGACCACCTCGATCGACGCCGGTAGCAGCGTCGTGCTCACACCGTCGACCAGCGCCCGCGCCTCTTGGCCGCGTGCCTTGAAAGCCTCGAGCGCTTCCTCGGGTGTGACCAACGCCGCGCTCTCGACCGAAGGTAGGGCGGCGATGGCCTCGAGCAGCCCAGGCCAAGAGTCGGCCGAGACATCGTCCGCGATGTACGCCGTAACGGTCGCGACTCGGCCCCAGCTCGCGGTGAAGCCGTCGATCGCCATGAAGCCGACCGCGAAGATCCCGAGCACCACCAGCGCCGCGGCGATGGTCAGCGTCGTAAGGAGGCTCATGCCCGGAGCCTCGCGCAGCGTCGAGACCGTACGCCCGACGAAATATGCGAAGCGGCCCAGCATCACGCGGCCGAGAGCTTTCCGGCGTCGAGCCGGAGAATGCGCCGTTCGCCGCGCCGCATGAGCTCTTTGTCGTGGGTCGCCACGATGACGGTGGCGCCACGGGCGTTGGCGTCCTCGAGGAGCTCCATGATTTCGGCGGCGCGCTCGGTGTCGAGGTTACCCGTCGGCTCGTCCGCTATGACGATTTGCGGGTCGGCGACCAAGGCGCGGGCGATGGCGACGCGTTGCTGCTCGCCGCCCGAGAGAGCGCGAGGCAGCGCGTGTAGCTTGTGCGCGAGCCCGACGCGCCGGAGCATGTCGAAGACCCGCTTCTGGATATGAGCGCGTGGAAGCCCCAAGACCTCGAGCGCCACCGCGACGTTCTCGAAGGTGGTCCGCGATGGCAGCAACTTGAAGTCCTGGAAGACGATGCCGAGATTGCGCCGCAAATAGGGCACGGCGCCGGTGGTGAGGCGCGTCAGGTTCTTGCCGGCCACGAAGACCTGGCCGCGCGACGGCGTCTCGGCCGCGAAGATCAGTCGGAGCAGTGTCGACTTACCCGCGCCCGATGGGCCGGTGAGATAGACCAGCTCGCCTTTGGCGATCTCGACGTTGACGTCGAGCAAGGCCTGCACGCCTTCGCCGTACGACTTGTAGACGTGGAAGAGCTGAATCATCGCGCCTGGCGAGCATGCCAGGGGGCGTCGCCGTTGAGAAAAAACCGGCGCCGTGACCTGGTGAACAGCCCGGGGTGCCATTCGGGCATTTCCCGCCCTGCACCTTGGATGGCGCCCTGCCGATACCGCCGGCCATGCGACACGTGACGATGGGCCCCCTTGGAGTAGCCGCGCCTCCCGCGCCGCCGGCAGTCGCTGGCGGCAAGCTGCCCCGCCAGGAGACGAAAGCCGGCGCCGTGTTGGATCTCTTCGAGGCATTCACCAGGCTCTATCGCCCGCCGGGTGAGGAAGACGCGGCACGCGCCGCAATCGAAGACATCGTGCGCCGGTCAGAGAGCCTGTGGCCGGCGGGGAGCGTTTCGACCGCCCGCGACGACGCGGGAAACCTCCTCGTGCGTTTGCCCGGCACCGGCCGGTTCGCGAACCTCGCGAAGCCGGTCGTCCTCCAGGCGCACATGGACATGGTTCTCGCTGTCGAGGGCGCGAAGCCCGGCGAAGATCTGCGCCCATATTTTCGCCAAGGCGTGAAGACCGAGCTGGTCACCGTCGACGGTGAGCAGTGGATCCGATCGCTCGGCTCCCGCACCTCACTCGGGGCCGACAACGCCTTGGGTATGGCGGTGGCGGCGCGTTACATCACCGACCCGAGCATCGAGCACCCGCCGCTCGAGCTCGTCTTCACGACACGTGAAGAAGTCGGCCTCGTTGGCGCAAGGCAGATGCGCCTGCCGCTCGCGGGGCGAGTCCTCTTCAACTTCGACTCGCCCGGCGCCCGCACCATCACCCGTGGGTGCATGGGGTCCTCGGGAGCGTTCATGGGGGGCCTCGCGCCGACCGCTCCGCCCGACGCCGGCTCGACGCAGATGCAGCTCGACCTTCGCGGTCTGCGCGGCGGACATGCGGCCCGCGATGCTCACCGCCGACGTCTCAACGCGGCGATCGCCGGCGCCGAGCTCATCGCCGTCGCTGAACGCTTTGGCGGACGACTCGTGAACGTGAGGTCCGGCGATGGTAAGGTCTTCAACAAGATCAACGACGCCTGCGGCATGACCCTCGTGCTCCCCAAGGAGAACGTGGAGAAGGCGCTGACCGAGATGCGCGCCAAGCTCGCCGCGTTGCTCGCGACGCGCGACGAAGATCCCGCGCAGGTAAAGCTCACCGCTTCGATCGGCGAGGTCACCGCGGCCAAGGCCTTCACCTCGGAGGCAACGCGGCGGCTAGCCACCGGGCTCGCTGGGGTTCCCGACGGTCTCTTGGTCGCTGACCCCGGCTATCCCGATACCGTGAAGGTGTCCTCGAACTTCGCCTTGTTGATGGCCGACGCCGCCGATGGGTCGGTCGGCACGGTCTACAGCGCGCGGACGTTTACCCCCGCGGACACCACCACGTGGGCCACGCGCATCGAGTCAGCCTTGCGCGGTGCGTTCGACGTGGCAAAAACCCAACGCGACGCCGTCGCGCCGTGGTTGCTGGAAGAAGATCACTGGCTGGTGCGCACGGCATTGGCGTTGGGACGCCAGCATTTCGCATCGGTCGCGCTGCTGCCGGCGACGATCGAGTGTGGCGCGATCGCGGCGCTCTACGAGGGCATGGCCGCCATCTCACTGGGCACCGACCTCGTGGACAACCACACGCCACGTGAGCGCATGCGGCGGGATGGGCTCGTCGAGCTGGCGACGAGCACTCAGCTGCTCATCGAGAGCATCGGTGAGCGGATGTTACGCGGCCGGGATCCGCTCTAGCGAACGCCGTCGAGCGACTTCTTCACGGTCTCGTAGCGGGCCTTCATCATGTTCGAGATGGCGCCATAGTTCGTGCTCGCGACCTGGAACTTGTACTGCATTTCCAGGTACTGCATGCCCATCGCGTGACCGAGCTCGACGCTGTCTTTCATAGCGTCCAGGCCGTTCGCCGCGGCATCGAACTCGCGGCCGGGCTCATTGTCGAAAGCGCCGAGGGCGCCACCGATGCTGGTGTACTTCGAACCGTTCTTCACGGCGCTGCGGCCGACCTGATTGAACTGCTTCTGCAGCGCGACTTCGATGGCGCGGAAACCCGCGACGTTGCCGGCGGTCTCCTGCGGGGTCGGAGCCTTCATGCCGAGGAAGCGCGAGAAGTCACCCTTGGGGACCGAGAAGCCTTTACCGACGACATCACCGTTCTTCTTGGTGATGTAGACCTTGCGGTCTTCAGCGCTGGCCTTCGCTAGGCTGGTGGAAAATGAGCTCGCTTCCATCGCATCCTCCTAGTCTCAGATCAGTTTTCGGCAGCGGCTTCCGGTTGTTGCTCGAAAAATCAGGGACCTGCCGTTCTGGCAGCCTCGAGAATTTGGCGGACGGCATCCACGTAGTCGGCGTCGGGCGGGCGGCTGCTCAGCGCGACCAGGTTCAAGACCGCGGCGCGCCACGAGTCGTCGGCGATGTCCTTGGAGAGGCGGCCCGAGAGGATCTTGGCGCTGGTCTGCGCCACTGCCGCCTGCGCCGGCACGACCGGGCTACAGGCGCTGCTGGCGCCGCCACGGAAGGCCCAGCTGCCGTAGGGATAGAAGTAGTAGTAGCGACCGGGGATGCACACGCCGGCAATGACCTCGTCGGGATAACAAAGGCCGGGCTCGTATGAACCGCCGACGCACTCTTCGTCCCAGTAGCCGTCGTTGCAGCCGCCGCCGACCCAGACCCAGCGGTTGCGCCAGAGATATTGGCAGTCGGTGCTCGTGTAGCAGACGTACTCGTAATAGCCCTGGTTGACGTATTCGCCGCCGGCGCAGTCGTCGACCCAGACGTCGTAACATTGTCCTTCGACGTAGCGATCGGGCTCGCAATAGCCCTCGCGATACTGGTCGGGGAGACAATAACCGTCGACCCAGGTGAGCTCGGCGAGGCCGGGGATCCACACCGACGAGCGGGTGGTCGGA
This sequence comes from Myxococcota bacterium, assembly GCA_041288095.1. Taxonomy (GTDB): domain Bacteria; phylum Myxococcota; class XYA12-FULL-58-9; order XYA12-FULL-58-9; family JALHOP01; genus JALHOP01. Next base: position 34,487 of record JBGGMJ010000210.1, on the reverse strand, counting down.
GTCCCGCACTGCGCGGCCGCTTCAGCGGTCAGTCCGCCCACGAGGGGATTGCCGAAGTTGTCGACCGGGGCGTTCACCGCGTCGAGCAAGACGCCTTCGGTCGCCTGCGCGATGAGGCGGGCGCCGGGCTCGGCGATGTCGACCGGGTCGCCAGGGTTGTTCTGGTTCCAGACCTTGCGGGCTGGATCGAGCGCGAGAATCTTCTGGAGGATCGACTCACCCATGCGGTGGGCGACTTCGGGGTGGTGCTCGGTCGCTTGCATGGTGCGCAAGGCCAGGATGAGCAGGCCGCGAATGGTGTCGCGATCGTGCTCGAGCATGCGGTCGAGCTCCGGGGAGCTCTCGAGCTTGTGGGTGATGTGCGAGTGGAGACGCTCGATCGCGGTGGCGTGATCCTCGCTGCTGACCGCGGTCACGAGGCGATAGGCGTCGCGGTAAAATCCGGGCGTTTGGTCTTCGGCGCTGAAGGCCGCGCTGCTGGGGCCGCCGTCGTCGTCTTGAGGTGCGCCCGGCGGGACGTCCCGCTCCGAGCCGCAAGCTGCCGCGAAACTGAGCAAGATCAACGCTGTGAGCCTACGCATGGTGCTTTTACGTCCTCGAGTCGCGCCGGGCGCAATTCGCCTAGCATCGAGACTTATCGGCCCGCCAAATGCGTTGTTGCGCCCTTTTTCCCGCGATGCTGGCGCCTGGTGGTCACCTGGGTACGCAGAACCCAGTTCGTTTTTCCAATGCCACAGGTGTGGCGCGATGCCCGCTTGATGCCTATTCGTTACAAGCAACGGAGCAATAAGATGGAGCACTTAGCGCGCACCGGGATCGCCGGACTCGACAATGTGTTACGTGGCGGGTTGCCGCGCCGCCGCATGTACCTGATCCAGGGTGAGCCCGGCGTCGGCAAGACGACTCTGGCCCTGCAGTATCTGCTCGAAGGCGTTCGCCAGGGGGAACGCTGTCTTTACGTCACTTTGGCTGAGACGCGCGACGAGATCACCGAGGTCGCCGGTGCTCACAAGTGGGACCTCGAGGGGCTCGACATCTTCGAGCTATCGGCCATCGAGCGTCTGGGCCTCAACGATAACACGCTGTTCGATCCGGCCGATGTCGACCTGCAGGAGGTCACCGATGCGCTCCTGAAGGAGGTAGCGCGGGTCAACCCAAATCGCGTGGTCTTCGACTCGCTAGCCGAGGTCCGCTTGCTTGCGCAAGACCCGCTCCGCTATCGCAGACAAATCCTCGCGCTCAAGAGCTTCTTCGTGGGCAAGGAAGCGACCGTTCTGCTCATCGATGACAGCAACCCGACGTCGGACGAGCAGGTGCGCAGCCTCGTCCACGGCGTCATCGGCCTGCAGCGCTTGGCGCCGGAATACGGCGGTGAGCGGCGCCGCTTGCACGTGGCCAAGCTGCGCGGCGTGCCTTTCCGCGGCGGCCATCACGACTACGTCATCCGCGAAGGCGGCTTGATGGTCTTCCCGCGCCTGGTGGCGGCGGAGCACCGCGGCGGCAAGCTACAGCGTGTCTTGTCGTCAGGCATCGCCGGTCTCGATTCCTTGGTCGGCGGCGGCATCGATTACGGGACCGCGAGCTTGATCGTCGGTCCCGCGGGATCGGGCAAGTCGACGATCAGCTTGCACTACGCTCTAGCGAGTGCCCGCAATGGCGGACGCTCGGTCATGTATTGCTTCGAGGAGTCGGTTGAGACTCTCGTGACGCGCGCGCGTCATCTCGGCATGGGCATCGACAAGGCCATGGCGAGCGGCCGGCTCTTGCTCGAACAGGTCGACCCCGCCGAGGTTTCTCCCGGGGAATTCGCCTGCCGAGTGCGCGCGTCCATCGACGGCGGCACCGACGCGGTCGTCATCGACAGCTTGAATGGTTACCTCTCCGCGATGCCGCAGGAATCCTTCCTGACCCTGCACATCCACGAGCTCCTGACCTACGCCTCGCTCAAGGGAGTCGCGACCTTCTTGGTGATGGCGCAGCACGGACTCATGGGCGCAGGGATGGCTGCTCCGGTGGACATAAGCTACATCGCCGACACGGTGGTCTTGCTGCGTTACTTCGAAGCGGCGGGCAGCATCCGCAAAGCCATCTCGGTAGTGAAGAAGCGCACCGGCAGGCACGAGGACGCGATTCGCGAGCTGGGTTTCGGAGACGGCGGGGCCCTAGTGGGCAATCAGCTCAAGAACTTTCAAGGGGTGTTGACCGGCGTGCCCAGCTTCATGGGGGAGAACGCCGACTTGCTAAGGCGAAAGGGTGGGTGATCGGATGCGCGCGCGCATCCTGGTGGTGGCACCCTCGGGCCGCGACGGTGAGCTTGCTCACATGTTTCTCACCCGCGCTGAGTTCGAGGTCACCGTGTGCGCCAACTTGTCGGCCCTGTGCGACGAAGCGCGCCGCGGGGTAGGAGTCTGCGTCATCGCGGAAGAGGCGTTCGACGCGCAGGGTATCGAGCGCCTGGCCGACTTGCTCGGCGATCAGCCAGCGTGGTCGGACTTGCCGCTCATCGTCATCACTGCCCGCCAGCCTAGGCGTCTCCCCCAGCGCCGCGCCGCCCGCCTCGACACGCTACTCGCCGGCGGCAATGTGACGTTCATCGAGCGGCCGCTCCAGATTGTATCTTTCACCAGCACGTTGAAGAGCGCGCTGCGGGCCCGCGATCGCCAATACGCCGCCGAAGGTGCCATCCTGCAACGCGACGGCTTCCTTGCCATGCTCTCGCACGAGCTGCGCAACCCGCTCGCCGCCGTCGTCCTCGGCGTCGAGGTGCTGCGCCACGACAACCCCGATGCCATCGCACGCCACGTCCATCTCGAACGCATCGCCCGCCAGGCACGCCATCTCACACGGCTGGTCGACGATCTGCTCGAGGTCTCGCGTATCACCAGCGGACGCATCATCTTGAAGCAAGACACCGTCGATGTGAGCGCCATGCTCACCGCCACGATCAACAACGTCGGAGCCCGCGAGGGCCAACGGCGCGTCATGTTGTCGATGCCGAAGGAGGCCGTGCTCGTGCGCGGCGATCCGGTGCGCCTCGAACAGGTGTTCGTGAACCTGTTGACCAACGGTTTGAAGTACACGCCGCCACCCGGCCGGGTCATGATCTCGGTCGAGCGCGTCGAAGCCGATGTCCGCATCACCTTCCGCGACGACGGTATCGGCATCGCCGCCGAGATGCTCTCACGCATCTTCGATATGTTCGTTCAAGCGGACAGTGCACTGGCGCGCTCGCAGGGTGGGATGGGTATCGGCTTGACTCTCGCCAAGAGCCTCGTCGAGCTTCACGGCGGTCGTATCGAAGCCGCGAGCGGCGGCGTCGGTCAGGGCGCCACTTTCACGGTGACTTTACCCATGACTCAGCCGGTCTCGACGGAGGCCGACAGCGACATGCCAGCGACATCGCACGAACAGCGCACCATCGTCGTCATCGAAGACAGCGAAGACTTGCGCGAGACCATGAAGACGCTCCTCGAGCGAGCTGGGCATCAGATCGCGGTGGCCGGAGACGGTGCCAAGGGGCTCGATCTCTTGCTGTCGACCAGACCACAGGTCGCCTTCATCGACATCGGTCTTCCCGGCCTGGACGGCTATGCCATCGCCCGCGCCGCACGCCAGCGCCTCGGCAGCTCGGTGACGCTGGTGGCGGTGAGCGGCTACGGTAGATCCGAGGACAAGGCACGAGCCCTCGAGGCCGGCTTCGACTCGCACCTCACCAAGCCCATCGACAGCCGCACGCTCCTGCGTACCGCCACGGCGTGAGCGTTTTTTTGAGCGCTGCCGCCGGGCCTAGTAGGGTCTTTCGCATGCGCAAGTCCTTCTTGTTCGTCGTGGTGCTCGCCGTGACGTCGTCAGCCGGCGCTCAGACCGTCGCGCCGCTTCCCGCCACCGCGGTATTCCGCAAGGTCACGGACGACGCGCGCATCGCCTACAACAAGACCGAGCGGCCCATGGTGGTGTTCGACCTCGACGGCGCCATCTTCGACAGCCGCGCGCGCACGGCGCACATCCTGCGCGAGTACGCCGACGCCGAGCTGCGTACCGCGAGGCCCGACGCCGCTCAACGCCTGAGCTCATTGCCGCCCTCGATGATCGGCTACATGCTCACGGACACGCTGAGCCGCGCTGGCGTCACCGAGCAGGCGGTCGTGAACAACGCGGCGGTCTTCTGGTCGCAACACTTCTTCGACGACGACTACGTGAAGTACGACGAGCCAGTGTCCGGAGCCGTCACTTTCGTACGCAACCTCTACACCAACGGCGCGCGCATCGTTTATGTGAGCTCGCGTGACGTGCCGCGGCAGCTCATCGGCACGGTCAAGGCTCTCCGCGATCACGGATTCCCCATCGGAATCGCCGGCACCGAGGTCGTCTTGAAGCCGACGCAGCAGACGCCGGACGCTACGTTCAAGCAGCAGCTGGTCACCTACTTGCGTCAATACGGCCGGGTGGTCGCCACCGTCGACACGCAGCCGGCGAACGCCAACGACTACAAGCGCGTCTTCCCCGACGCGGCCGCCATTCTTTTGAACGGCCCCCGAGCGCCCAATCAGCCGCAGGTGGCCCCGGGCGTGACGCTCATCGCCAACTACGGCTACGAATAGGGCTCAGACGAAAGCACGCGCGATGGTCGCGCAGGTCATCGGTGCGCGATCGCGGAGCAGACCAGCGAGGCTCTCACGCAAACGCTCGAGGCGCTCGTCGACGGCGATACGCAGCTCGGGCTGATAGCGGACGAGCTCGGGCGGGATCTCGTCGACGCTCGGGTCCGCCAGATCCATGGCGTGGAAGTTCACGATGACGACGTCGCGCGGAGCGAGGCTCCGCATCATGAAGCGGCGCAGCGCCCGCGGCGCGAGCACCATGGCAGCGGCGGTGAGCGGCAGGCGCGCCGCGGTGGTCACGGCGATCGGCAGCTCGATGAGCTTACGGTTCCCCCGTTCGTACGGCTTCACCGAGGGGCGATAGGGTTGTGTCGGCGCGAGCCCCAGGCGCGGGGTCTTCCAGCTCGAGCCGAAGTCGCGCCCGATGGCGCGGTAGCCGGCGAGCACCGTGAGCTTCAACGCGTAGTAGCTCGGGCTCGGCAGCACCGAAGAGTCGTAGTCGAAGCCCAGGGCCTCGAGCGCGTCGAGGATGGTGGTGCTCAGCAGGTAGCCCGGAGCGCGGAAACCCGAGGGCGCTCGTCCGACGGCGATCTCGATGGCGCGCCGCACGCGCGATACGTCGTCATAGACGAACGGCACGTCGCGGTCCGCCATCGCGTAGTCGTGCGCGAACGAGTGGGCTCCAACCTCGAAGCCGCGCGCCACCAGAGGCGTGAGCAGCTCGCCGGCGCCTGCCTCGACGTCCCGGCCGATGGCATAGACGGTACCCAGCGCGCCCAAGCTGTCGCAGAGCGCCGCGAATCTCGCGAGTGGTGCCCGGTACATCAGCAGTGGGTCGGCCGACGGGCGCGCGATGCCGTGAAGCCGCGCGTATTCGGCCACCCCGTCCATGTCGATGGTCAAGGCGACCGCGCGCACACTCACGCCTGATCGTCCGGGGGGAAGTGGATGACCTGGGCGAGCCGCACCAGGTTCTTCAGAACCCGCGGTACGCGCTGCACCAGGTGAATCGACGGCGGACGGATCTCGCGGACGCGCAGCGGGATCTCGCGTGATTCGACCTTGGCGCGTGACGCCCGCACGACCAGCTCGCTCGCGAAGATGTCGTGCTCGACCACGCACTTCGCGACGATGGGCATGAGCGCGGATCTGCGGAACGCCTTCAGGCCGTGGGTGTCGGTCCCCTTGAAGCCGACGGAGACGCGCAGCAGCGTGGTGATTACGGCGGTTCCGGCCTTCCGTAATAGTGGACGCGAGTCGTCGCTCTCGGGGTGGCGCTTCGAGCCCACCACCAGATCGATGCCGCCGTCGAGCATCGCGATCGAGCGCCGATAGAAGTCCATGTCGCCGAGGTCGATCTCGTCGCAGACCACGAGCTCGCCGCGCGCTTCCTCGATGCCTCGGCGCAGGGCGCGGCCATAGTTGGGTGCGTCACCATGCAGGACGCGGATGTGCGGCAGCTCGCGGGCGAGCTCACGGGCGATGGTCAGGGTCGCGTCGGTGCTGCCGTTCTCCGAGAGAATGAGCTCGTACGCGAAGCCTTCTTGCGCGAGCTTTCCCACCAAGCCGCGCACCGCGGTCTCGAGGATGGCTTCCTCGTTGTAGACCGGGATGATCACCGAGAGCTTCAGACGCGTCACTTTCGCAGCCGCCTCGCGGCCTCGCGCCCTTGTACCATGGCGCCTTCCATCGAGTCGTAGGTCCAAGCGCCGTAGCGGCCGACCGAGTGGATGTCGCGCGCGGCGAGCCACTCGAGGACGTGGGCGCGCGCCGGGCCGTAGTCGTCGTCCATGATGACGTAGGCGATGGGCACCGTATGCCGCTCGATGAGCACGGGGGTGTCGCCCGGGGCCGCGAGACCGACCTCGCGCATGCCGGCGAGGATCTCGGCATCCGAGACCGGGCAAGCCGTGCCGGTGCGATGGGCCACTTCGACGTAATACGAGCGATGCCCCGCGGGCGCGAGGCTCGGGAGCGCGGCGCTGGCGCTGCCGGCGCGATAGAAGGGCACGCTCGCCTCGGGGAAGTAGACCCAATGAGCGTCGTGTGGGCCGTTGGCGCCACGGAAGCCGACGTTCCAGTAGGTGACGCTGGTGGAGCGGAGCTTCGCCGAAGCTTGGCGAACGCTCTCGGGGGCGTCGGTGATGCGCTTCACCAGCTCGGTGAGCGGCAGCGTCGACACGAGACTTCTGTAGCGGACAGTGTCGTTCACGGTCCGCGCCGAGGTGTCGATACGGTCGATGCTCGTCGACAAGCGTGGCGCTTCGCCGAGCTTCGCGGCCAGCCGATCGGCCAGGGTCTGAATGCCGCCGCTCTTCGGGTAATAGAACGACGAGTTGTAGCCCAGCGCATGCCCTGCGCCCCGCGGCGTCAGCGCCCCCATCACCACTTCTTCCGGAGTAGGTACCGGTACGAAGCGGCCGCACCAGGTGTGCGCCATGGCGGATGGAGGCACGGTCCACAGCTTTGTGTTGTAAGGGATCATGAAGTGCCGGGCGATGCCGTCACCCATGCGCTGGCGGATGAAGTCCTCCAAGGTGCGCGCCGGCGGATGCGCGCCCTTGGCTTCGAGCTCGCGGGCCTTGAAGTAGCCGAGCACGCACTCGGCGACGACCTCGGCGGGCAGCCCGTAGGTGTTGGCTTGAAATGGGTAGGGGGTGCGGACGCCGTGCGAATGAACCTCGGCGCGTCGCGCCACCCGGACGAGGTCGTCGCCCATGAGCCCCGTGACCAGCGTCTTCACCTCCGGGTCCGACAGATGCAGCCAGTGCCCCGTCACGTCGAAGGTGAACCCGTGGAGCTGCGTGCTTCGGGCAGTGCCGCCGACCGCGGCATCGCGCTCGAGGAGGATATAGCCGCTGCCCAGCTCGAGGGCGCAGGTGAGGCCGGCGAGGCCAGCTCCGAGGATGACGACGGGCTCTACCAAAGCGCAGGGACTCTAGTGTCAGGCGCGCTGGGAGTCGAGAGAGGTCGATTGGAACCCCGCGCGCCATCGGACGCGCGGGGGATCCATCGTTTTCACTGTTGGGTTGCGAGTCATTCGCGAAGCTACGAGTGTTGATGTGCGCTAAAGCGGCTCGGCATCCGAGTCATTTGCTGTCACGCGATTCGTCCTCGTCCTGCCTCACATGTCTCGACGTTGTTGCTTACGCGAAATCAATGCTCACAAGGTCGACCGTTCGAACTCGGCGACTTCGCGCTCCCAGGGCTCGAGGCCCACTGTTAAGCTCTCCCGCGCCACTCTGTCGCGCATTTGCTGCGCGGCAAGGCGCTGGCGATGCGGGTTGTGACGACGCCCGCGCTCGCGCTTGACCTGTTGAAGGAGACGGGACTGGGCAAGGTCGATGGCCTTGTACATGTTGTCCGTCACCTCGGTGATGGTGATCGTCTTGCCCTTCGGCATGAATACGATCACGCGACACTCCTTGGTGTCACCATCCTTAGCCCCGAGGTCCGTGAGCTCGATTTCGACCTGACAGGCTGGCCGGTCGAATACTCGCATCACGGATCGGCCGAGCTTCTCTTCGGCGAAAGCCTTGAGAGCTGGCGTCAGAGTCATGTGACGGGCTTTGACGATGACGTGCATGGATGCCTCCTTGCGTAACCTAAAAATGTGGAACGACGCGCGTTGGCGAAGGGCCAACGTGCTTCAGGCAGGCGCGGCGGTGCGGCGGCTCCGTCTGCTTTGAAAGACACCATGAGGCGTCCCAGCGCGTGAGCGCTAAAGCGGACATCGAGAGGGTCTCTGAAGCGGGCATCCCCGTGCAGCCTCTCCCGGTCGCGCGAATGCGCAACCAAGGCTGACGTGCGATATGAGAACCCAAGCGTAGCGGCTTCATATCTCGAGTGGGATGCTGCCAAAGGCCCAAACTCCCCCTCCGCGACCTGATGACAAAACCTTAACCCCGGCCGTTGAACAAAACATCCCGAAAATGTTGCCCCGCTGTCACTTTTCGACCCCAGCGAAAATCGTGCCGGAGGCCTAACTTGGGGGTCTAGACCTGTTTTCGCGGGGTTAAGTGGGGAAGTGTAGGATGACTCCAGGAAGTGCCGCACACCACGCCGCATTCCGCGATGGCGGACAGTGTGGGACGTCGGTTTTCCGAGTCCTAATTCAGCGTCTGCTCGGCGGACGGCTCGCTGATCTGGAGCATGACGTCGGCCAGGGCATCGATGAGCACGGCGAGGCGCTGCTTGAAGCGCACGGTCTCGAGGACCTGCTGTTGCAGCGCGGGCGTCGAAATGACCGAGGCCGCGAGAATGTCCGAGAGATCGATCGGGTCGGAGGTCGAGCGGAGCACCTCGAGCAGCGGCTGATCACGCTCGGCGACCAAGGTGCGTAGGCTCAAGACGCATGACTGAAGCTTCGCCAGCTCGCCCTTCGCCTCGGACATATCGTTTTCGTCGGGCCGTGCGATCACGCGTGCCGTAAAGCGACGGTAGTGGCGTTGCAGCGGCAGCTCGGTGATGAGCCGCACCCGCGCGAGGCCCTGCACGAGAATGTTGTAGCGACCGTCGGGGAGCTTTTCGTGATGGATGATGCGGCCGCAACCGGCGACCTCGTGCACTTCGGGCGACTCACCAGGCTCGGTCGAACCTTTGGCCAGAACCACGGCGATCAGGCGGTCCGAAGCGAGGGCGTCGCTCACCATCTCGCGATAACGCGGTTCGAAGATGTGCAGCGGCAAGACCGTGTTGGGGAACAACACCGTGCCCGAAAGCGGAAATACCGGCAGCGCGTCGAAGGTGCTCGGGACCGGCGGCGTTTGCTCCACAGCGGAACTAAGACATGGCGTTTCGGTGTACGCAAGCACGATCCGCCGCGCGGCGGCGCGGCTTTTTTTGGCCTTCGACGCATTCTTGCTAGCGTTTTCTCATGAGTTTGCCGGAAGAGCTTAAGTCCCTCCTGGACCGCCTGGAAAGCCGCTTGGGCGACATCGACGCCAAGCTCGCGACGGTCATGACCCATCGCAACAAATCGATGGAGTGGATCGCTCAGCTATCGGAGCACGTGCGCTCTCTCGACGAGTTTCGCGAAGAGGTGAGAGCGAGCTTCGAGCCCGTGATGCACAAGCTGTCGGATATCGATGACGTCATGCGCATCATGCGGCATGCGACGAGTGATGTGGGGAGGAGAATCGAACAGCTCGAGGGGAAGCCGATTCTCGGGCCTCGGAAATCGGCAATCGGAACTCGCTGATCGGCAATCGGTGGTCGGCTATCGGTGATCGGAGCTCGACCGCCGACCTACGTCCGCCGAACCCCCTGCGCCATTTGCTCCGCCGCCCGCAGGGTAAACGCGCTCTGCTGCTTTCGCAGATCCTGGATCCCCTGATACCCAGCCGTCGCCTCGAACAGCTCCTTGGGCACCGACGCCAGCGCCATGTCGAACACGTACTTGTCTCCAGCGTTCAACCAGCGCGGCACTTCCTCGGGCTTCCAGCTCGGTGACAGCTCGTTTCGTAGCTCGCGCATCAACACGTAGGCGCGGTCCGCCACCAGCTCGATGTCGTCCGGCTCGAGCTCTTCGCCTCGGCGTTTGCGCCGGCGTACGCCATCGCAGACATTGTGGAAGGTGAGGCGGTCGGCTTCTTTTTCGTCGGTCGCCGTTTCAGCGGCAGCAACCGCGCCCACCTCGGCGGTGCCGCCGGACTCGCGCTTGTCGTCCGCGTCCACGGTGCCGTCGTCTTTGACGGGCATACCCTTCTTGATGATGCCGGGACGCGGCGCGATGGTGCCGACCTTTGTGTCCGTCTTGCTGACCCAGCGCTTCACCTCGCCGAGGTGAACTTCCTTGCGGGTCGTGGCGTTCATCTGGGTTCCGCGCGCGAATGTGTTCTTGTCGTCACGCTCGCCGCTCTTGAGCAGCTTCTTTTGCAGCTGCTCCCACTCCTCGAGCTCGGCAAACTCGGGCGGCAGCGAGTCGAGCAGGTTCTTGAGCTGCTGCTTGACCGCGTCGACCGAGCGCATGACTTCGTAGCGCTGGTCTTGAAGTGCCTGCTCGGCGCGCTGGCGCGCTTCTTCGAGCGCCTCTTCGACCAGCTCGGTGAGCATACGCAGCTCGCGCAGCTGCTTGTTGTGCACACGTTGTATCTTGAGCTGCTGCACCTTGGCGGTGACCCGCGAGAAGGCGAGGTGCGCCTTGGTCCGCTGGATCTGATGGTTGTGAAAGTGCTGGGAGCGCCTTCCAACCTTGTTAGAGCCGTCACCGCTCATTGATCGGCACTATAGCCCGTGCGACACGATCGCGTCTCACTTTGCGACGCGCCTGCCGCAAAGCGCGCCGCGAACCGCCACGGAACGAACGGAACCGCCGATTCGAGCCCGTTTTGGCGGTTTTTCAGCTTGGCCCGAACCCTGCTTTGGTTCGGTGCATGATGCGAGGTCAGGCAATGTCGAAGCAGCGCTGGCAACCCCCGTCGATGAACAAGCCGACCGCCGGCGAAAGTAGCGAACCGGCCAAGATGAAGGTCGACGAGCAGGTCGTTCGCAAGATGCTGAAGGTGAACCCGGCCCTGCGCGCTGGGCGGACCACGGCGCAGGTGAAGAAGTCGCTCGAGCGCGGCGAGCCCTTGGTGCAGCGCGAAGCAGCGGCGGCGCCCACGCCCTCGCATGCCGCGGACACGGCCAGCCAGCTCCGCGACACCATCCGTTTCTTCCTCTCCGGCAAGGCGGACGCCTTCGCCGCCAAACGCCAGGACATCGACGCCAAGAGGAAGGCGCTCGACGAGGAGCTGGCGGCGGCCCGCGCCGGTCTTCGCGAGCAAGTCGTCGGCTTCGTGAAGCTGCTCGACCGCGGCACCGTCGACGCCAACGAAGGTGCCATGGCCACCGCTTTCGCGGAGCAGAGCGCGCTGCTCCGCGAGCTGGGTCTGGACGCCAAGAGCATCGCCGAAGCCGTTCGCAAAAGTCGTTAACTCGAGGAGTCAGTCATGGTCAGCAAGGTTCAAAACACCAACGTCGAAAAACTCTCCTCCTTCACCAGCGGCCCGACCGCGCAGAAGCGCGCCCCGTCGACCGTTCCCTCCGCTGTCGCGGACACTGTCGGCGCTGGCGGCACCGCATCCGTGGTTGTGTTGACCGAAGCCGCGCCCGCCACCGGCGCCAATCCTTTTGCCGCGCTGCTGACCGCGACCAGCGACGTCGCGGCCGCCGAGCTTCGCCTGGCATCTAGCGCGGATGCGACGAGCGCGAGCTGCGAGGCGCACCTCGGCGTCCTCACCGTGCTCGCCGAGATCGAGAGCCGCGTGACCCCGCGCGACGCCTGGGGCCCCAGCAAGGTTCGCCACGGCTACATGCAGGTGACCTACGATGCGCAAGAAGAGCGAGTCGCCGCATCGCTGCTCGAGCGCGACGCCGGCGAACAGCTCGCCCGCGTGCTCGTCGAGCGCCCGGCAAAGACCGACGCGAAGGAAATCATCCACGCGCAAGAATGGCGCGTCGCCGTCGGCGGCTACTTCAAGGGCGGCGACGTGAACGCGTTCGTCCAGCAAGTGCTGCGCGAGTGCTACCTGCTCGGCATGACCGACCTGCAGCTCTACGGCGACCGTTTGAAGGCGCTCAACGAGCTCAAGAAGAAGATCCGCGAAGAGGCGGACCGGGCGCGCAAGATGAAGAGCGAGTGGGCGACCGCGGCGAAGGGCGACGAGAACTGGGTCGCACCTTATCTCTACGCACCGGTGAAGGTGGATGGCGCCCAGCTTGCGCTCATCCCCGCCACGTACACGCAGGAAGAGCTCGACGAGCAGAAGGACAGGCAGCAGGGAGAGCTCATCGGCAAGGACGGTGAGCCCAACAACGAAAGCGCCCCCGCCGCGAACGACTTCTGGGAGGGCAACTCGCTCGAGCCCGAGGATAGGGCTTGGGTCCAGACGATCTCGGGGGTGAAGAACGACAAGATTCGCAACGAGAAGTCGATCTTCGAGGACCTCAAGGAACTGGTTCCGAAGATGAGCGAGGCCGATATCCGAGAGCTCTTGGTGCCGATTCTCGAGAACTTCGAGAAGCATGGTCATGAGGGCGGCATCCTCGAGCTCGTGCGCGTGATGAGCCCCGAGCAACGCCTGGTCGTCGCGGCGGCCGGTTTCGGATCGGACGGGTCGGCCTTCTGGTACACGCCCTCGGCGGGCAGCAAGCCGCACGATGAGTTCAGCGTCGAGGAGCGCGCCGAATACAACAGTCTCCTGGTGGGGGCCGCTTACGAGCTGATGGGCGACGAGGTGACGGTCGCGGGCAGTGGATTGAGCACCGCCCAGGCCGGAGAGATCGTCACGGCGTACAAGGAGAAGCTCGAGGGCCCCAAGGTGGTGTCGAGCCCAGGGCAGTCGCATGGGCGTCTTGGTGAGCGCGGCCGTCTCGTCGGAGCAGACCTCGCCGGCCGCCAGAACCTCGCGGTGCAAAAAGGCGCCCAGACCGCCGCTGAGACCACTGGCCCCCAAGCAGGCGCGGCCAAGACCATCGATACCGTCGCCGAGATGGACGACTACCTGAAGTACCTCGAAGAGCAGATGAACTCCGTCGGCGACGACGCGCAGCTCGCGAACATCGACCTGCAGAACTGCTTGCAGAAGCAGCAGCAGACCTTGCAGATGATGTCGAACATCTCGAAGGTGCTGCACGACGTCACCATGGCGATCATTCGCAACATGAACAGCTAGGAGGACGCTATGGCGGAGCTATCCGAAGGACATATCGAAAAGTACCTGCGCGGCGAGGTCGAGCTGCGCGAGCTGGCGCAGCTGTCGGCCGAGCAAGTGCAACAACTGCGCAAGCGCGCGCAGATGTTCATCGACGGCGGTCACGATGAACGGGCGCTGGTCATGCTCGAGATGCTCGAAGAGCTCGACCGCAAGGACACCACCGCCGCGATCAAGGCCATCGATACTCTGCTCGCGCTGGGCAAGTCGGGGGAGGCGATGACGAAGGTGCAACGCCTGCTCGCGCTCGAGCCCAAGAGCTACGACGGCCGCCTCGCCCGCGCCAAGGTCGAGATCGCCACCGGCCAGTGGGCGCTTGCGGCCACCACCCTGCAGCAACTCGTCAAAGAGGATCCCACGGCCCAGACCGAGGCTGGGAAGCGCGCGCACGCCCTTGCCCGGCAGGCGCACGGTCTCTTCGAGGCGAGCCGCTAGCTGCCGCCGCGATCTCCCCGAGAAAACCGCAACTTGACCCTAGATCACGCTGCCTATACCAAAGCCGCACAAGGGAGATGTGTCCGCTTTGGCCATCTCCACGCGCTCGATCGCATAAGGAGCTCCTACGTTCATGAAACTTCTGACCCTTGGCAGTGTCGTTTCGTTCGCCGTTCTGGGATTGGTCGCCTGCGACCAGGGTGCTGGTACCGCCGGCGGTGATGCCGCCCCTGCCGTTGCTCCAGCCGACACCGCGGCCGCCGCGGGTGATGGCGAGGCCGCCGCGGGCGGAGATGCCGAGGTCGCCAAGGTCGAGCAGACGCCGCAGCAGGCCTGCAACGCCCTCATCGAGGCCGCCAAGGCGAAGGACGACGCCAAGTTCCTCGCCAACGCCACCGACGTGACCGCTCAAGCGGTCGCCGACGCTGCCACCAAGGAAATGATGTTCACCATGATGGCCACCGCGACCTGCGGCGAAGGCGTCGTCGAGGGTGAAAAGGCGACCGTCCCGGTGACCATCGGCGCCGACAAGCGCGACGTGCCCTTCGTGAAGATCGCTGACGCCTGGAAGTTCGACTCGGCCGAGTACATGAACAAGTACCCGCCGGCGCCCGCCAAGGGCAAAAAAGCCAAGAAGCTCAAGACCAAGGTCAAGAAGGGTTAGTTCGCTATAGCGGAAGGGGCGCGACGTTGGACGCGCCCCTTCGGTTTTCGGCAGTCGGCAGTCGGTGATCGGCATTTTGCGGATTCGGCAACCGCCCCTCCTACGCCTTCCGCTCCTCAGGTTTTGTGGCAAGCACAAAACCCTCCGGTACCGGCTCCGAAGGGGCTGTGGGCTCGCCGTTAGCGAAAGCGGCCGAGCATCGCGCAGATGTGATCGCATCGGTCGCGTAGCGCCGCCACTTCGGCGGCGCCTCACGCCGAGGTTGCGGCGGAGGTCGCAGCACCAGGTATTCCAAGGACCGCCAAGCGGTCCCGCCGAAGGCGCGGGAATCGGCCCTCGGCATCGGCTATCGGCTCGGCTATCGGCCCTCGGCCATCGCCCCCCTCAAAGCCTCCCACTCGCCTTCAACGCCAAATAAAAATTCACCAACGCCGCCGGCAACTGCGAAGGCTCCACATCCAAGCAGTCCATTCCAGCGGAGCGCAGCGCCGCGTGCGCCCGCTCTCTCTCGTCGATGTAATGATGCGTCCCGGCCACTCTCACCGCCGCGTCGAAATCCATCACCGGTGTCGCCAGCGCCGTCCGTAGCGCCACCTCGCGCAGGCTCGCCGCCACGACCAAGTGTCGCGCCCGCGCGTGTCGCATGACGCGCACCAGCTCTTCGTCACCGTCGTCGCGCAAGTTCGTGATCGCGACGACCAGTGAGCGCCGCCGCACCCGCTCCACGCAGCGCTCGAGCGCGCTCGCGACGTCCGATGCCTCCGTCGTCGTCTGCAAATCGTAGGTGCCGTTCAACAGCGTATTGAAGAACGACACCCCGCGCCCGGGCGGAATGAAACGGTCGCGCCCGCCGAACGTGATCAAGCCGACCCGGTCACCTTGGCGCAGAGCGACCCACGCGAGGAGCAGCGCCGCGTTCAAGGCATGGTCGAAGTGCGCCTGCCCGTCGTCCACGGCACGCAGCCGTCGTCCGCAATCGAGGAGCAGGATGAGCTGCTGATCCTGCTCGTCGCGAAAGGCGCGTGTCGTGAGCTTGCGCCGGCGGGCGGTCGCCTTCCAGTCGATGTGCCGCGGCATGTCGCCTTGCGCGTATTCGCGCAGCTCCGCGAACTCCAGGCCGGCGCCGCGTCGCTGGCGCTGCTTCACCCCAGTGGTTCGCGATTGGTTCTCGGCGGCGAGCAGCGCGAAGCGGGCGCTGGCGCGGAAGTTGGGATAGACGCGCACCGGCGTCGGAGCGCCACAAGCACGGCGGCACGACCACAGCCCCAGCGCCGACGTGGTCCAGCATTCGCTGACGCCGAAGATCACGTTGCCACGCTCGCGCGGCGTCACGGTGTAGGCGACCGCGAGATCGACGCCTGCGGCCACGTCGACCGTGACCGGGAGGCCGGTGCTATCGAGGGTCCGCGGGACGTGGTCCGCGACCACCATCCCCGAAATGTTGCGCTCGCTGCTGATCACGAGGCGCACCAAGGTCTTCGAGCCAAGCGCCAGCGCGTTCGGCAAGAAGCGCTGCACACGTGGCGCGGCGGCGCGCGCGAGCTGCAGGGCGTCCGAAAACGCAATAGCCGCGATGAGGACGCAGCAGCCCACCCAATACCAAACGAGGGCGTGGATGAACGACGCCGCGACGCCCAGAGTCAGAATCCCCACTGCCAGCAAGACGAGCAGTCCGCTGGGGCGGACGAGCTTGCGCGGGCCTTTGGGCGCGGGCTCGCTCACAGACGCGGGGCCTCGACAGTCTCGAGGATCGCCGGCAGCACCATGTCGTGCGACTGGCCATCGAGCTCGAGCTCGGCCGACAGGCTCACGCGGTGACGTAGGGCCGGCAACGCCATCGCCTTGACGTCATCGGGGGTCACGAAGTTGCGACCGTCGAGCAGCGCCGCCGCGCGGGCCGCGCGGACGAGCGCAAGACTCCCACGGGGGCCGGCTCCAACGGAGACGCCTTGCCAGGCGCGCGTCGCCCGGCAGATGCGCACCGCGTAGTCGATGACGCGTTGATCGACGTCGAACGCCGCCACCGCGTGCTGAATCGCCAGGATGTCCTGGGGCGTCGCCACCGGCTCCACCGCGTCGAGCAAGAGCTGGTCGCCGATCTCGCCGCGCGTCACCTTGCTGACCATCGCGACTTCTTCGTCTTGCGCGGGGTAGCCGATAAGCACCTTCAACAAGAAGCGGTCGAGCTGGGCGTCGGGTAGGGGATAGGTGCCCTCGTGATCGAATGGGTTCTGGGTCGCGAGTGTCATGAACGGTGGCGGCAAGGCGACGGCGGTGCCGTCGAGGCTCACCTGCCGCTCCTGCATGACCTCGAGCATTGCCGCCTGCGTCTTCGCGGGCGCGCGATTGATCTCGTCGGCGATGAGCAAGTTCGTGAAGATTGGACCCTGGCGGGTCGTGAACTTGCCGCTCGTCATGTCGAACATCGTGTGACCGGTGATGTCGCTCGGCATGAGGTCCGGCGTGAATTGGATGCGCGACGACTGACCGCGGAACGTCCGCGCCAGCGCGCGCACGAGTAACGTCTTGCCGAGGCCGGGTAAGCCTTCGACCAAGACATGACCCGCGGCGAAGAGCGCCACGAGCACCTGGTCGACGACTTCACGCTGGCCGACGACGGCACGGGCGACTTGCTCGCGGATCGCCTGGGCGAGCCGCATCGATTGATCGAGGTTCGAGGGGGCGGCGGCTACCGTGCTCATGGATTCTGGCTCAACCTTTCGAGAACGCGTTGGACGGCAACGAAGTCGTTACGCGAGAGTCCGACCTGCGGACGATAGATAGCATCCACTTCGGACGGGGACAGCTTGGCGAGCTGGGCGAGGCGGCCGCGGCGTTCGCGCTCGGGTAGGGCGGCGACCTGGGGGTAGCGCATGAGGAGTCGGCGTTTCACGTGTTTCTGGACGCTCGCGGTCAGCACGTGGTCGCCGCCGTGATCGACGAGGAACCTACCGGTCGCGTCGACATGCTCGATGAGCTCGCGGCGTATGGGGGCGAGCGGCGCGATCGGGGCGCCGACGCGCGGCATGTGGCGCCAGAGCAACAAGACGACCACGAGCCCGAGGGTCGCGAGCGCCGGCCAGCCGTGCTCGGCGATGCTCGTCCAGATCGAAGGAGCATCGTCGCCGAACACGAACCAGACCGGTCCACGATGTCCGTTGGCGGCGAGGATGGCCCAGAAGAACGGTGCGTGGTCTACCTCGCCGATCATCTGATTCTCGATGAACCAGAGCGAACCGAGCACTGTCACCGTGCCGGCGCCATGAGGCTCGCGCACCGCGTAAGCACCGGTCCGCCCGGTCACCTGCCAGCCACCTGGGTTCTCGCTCACCAGCTCGTGCGCCGAAGGCGAGACATTGTAGATCTCACGCGAGCCGGGGACGTGCACGAGCTGCCGTGGGGCGTCGTCGACGTCGCGCGCGGGCGCGGCGGCCTCCCCGACCTCGAGGTCCTCGTGTTCGTCGTCCTCGGCGAACACGTGATCGGCGCCGTCGTCGTCGGCCGTGGCGTCCTCGTTCTCGTCCGCTGCAGCGGTGGCTCCGGAGTCATCAGCTTGGGCCTCGTCGAGGGTCGGATCGAACGTCACCCAGTTCTCGGGCTCGGTCATGTACTCGTTGGGTAGATACAGACCATACCCGGCCTCCTCGAAGAGGCGGACGCCGATGGCCTTCAGCACGGCGTCCTTGCTCACGTCGTCGCCGACGGTGACGATGAGGTCGCCACCAGCTTGGGCCCAGTCGAGCAAGCGGCGGTGCTGGGCCGGGCTCATGAGGCGCCTGTCGCCGGAGACGAGGATGGTCCCCTCGGTCGGCGGCATCGCCGACTCGCCGTAGAGTGTCTCGATGCCGCGTGCTTCGCGACCCATCGCCACCACGAAGCGTTGCGCCGCGAGATAATCGTTGCGATGGGCCTCGCCGGCATAGCCGACCCACTCGGGTACGCGCACCCGTTCGTAGTTCTCCATCACGTAGATGGCGAGCGCCTCGAGCACCGCCAAAGCAGACAGGTAGCCGAGCGCGGTCTTGAACCCCGGACTCAAGCGACGGGCTCCTCTGGAACGGTGACCGCGATGAAGGTCGCGCTGTAAGCGTGTGACAGCGAATCGAACTCGCTCGCGGAAGGCAGCGTGTGTGCGTAAGCGCAGCGTTGCCAGCTTCTGGCTATGGCCGTGAAGGCCTCTGTTGCCGGCGATGTCGACGTCTTGCGGCGCACCAACGCGATGCACTCCTGCTCGGTCGCGCCCTCGGGGAAGTCGACCTGCGCGTGGCTCGCGAAGTAGCCGATCGATCCGCGATAGAGGATGCTTAGAGCCAGCGCCTGTTCGCCGCGTTGCCAGGCGGCGCGCGCCGAACCGACCACATCGCCCGCGATCACCAACTTCTTCGCGGGTGCTTGCTCGTCGTCGCCGCGCGGAGTGAGCTGCTCGAGCACGGAACGGCCGACACGGTTGCGCAACATGATGAGCGTGAGATGCACGACGAGCGCGAGGCCGACAGCACCGAGCACGTACGGCATCGCTTCGGCGATGATGGTGCCGATCGCCGCGAAGGGTATGTTGGGCGCTTCGGCGAGGTCGGCCTCTTCGTCCGCCTCTTTCGGCTTCTCGACCGGCATCCACCGCTCCGTCGGCCGCCACGGATCGAAGTCGGGATGCGCCAGCACCTCTTTGATCACCTTGGACGGCGGCGGCGGTGGACCCACCAGCTCTTCGCCTTGCGCGGACGCGAGGGTGGGTAGGAGCATCAAGAGAGCCAGCGCGACCATCGCCGCGACCTTGCCCCCGCTCTTGCGTTGCACACGGGCGCGTAGTGCTCGGAACGCGAGCTCGAGATCCCAGCCCTCGAGCTCGACGCGACGGTTCACGTAGAGGGCAAAGCCCATGGCGGCGAACACCGGCTCGAGGACCAGCATGGCGACGAAGGTGTTGAGCACCGCGACCGCGCTGGGAACGCTCTCGGGAAACATCGAGGTCTCGCCGCTCATCGGCGTGGTCGTGAACATCGCCATGGCCTGCAGGCCACACAAGATGAGCGCGACCTCGAACACCATGAGGACCACGCAAGCGAGCTGAGCGCTGCCGCGGTGATTCATCGCGAGGGTCGCGATGCGGCGACGCGCGTCCTTGCTCGAGAGGCCCTCTAGGTGGCGCACCGGCATGGTGAACGTTCGCGATGGCGACAAACGGCGTAGGGTCAGCGCTCCCAGCAGATGCCGCTGGATGCCGCGCGGTACGGTGGTGAACACGCGGCTCACCTTCGAGCGCTCGCCGATGAGCGCGCGTGCCAGCACCGACAAGGTGACGGCGTCGAGGATTGGCTTTGCCCACCAAAGCAACAACCAGCCGTAGAGCGGTTCGGTGAGTTGCCCCAAGGTCACGGCAAGGGCGGCGAGGGGGACCGCCACGACGAAGAGCGCCGCATAGATGTCGCGGAACGCGTGGCGCACCAGGGCGAACCCAAGATCGAGCGCTTCCCAGCCGGATCGCTGGCGCATGCCGAGGACGATTTGCTCAAGCTGCACGGTGCGCTCCGCGATGGCGGCCGACCAACAGGAGATACCCGGCGGTAGCGATCCACAAACAGGCCCCGACCCCGTACTTCACCGTCTTTGGCGCCGCGGACGCCGACCAAAACCCTTCGAGATAGGCGGCGAGCACGAGCATACCGCCGGCGCCGTACACCAGCGGCAGCACGGCGCGGGCCGCGACCTTCAGGGCCTCGGCGCGGCGCAGACGCCCAGGTGCCACCAACGCCCAGCCAATGCGAAAGCCAGCCGCTCCCGAGATGACGATCGCCGTGAGCTCGGGCGCGCCGTGGCCGATGACGAACGGAAAGAAGACGTTGGCGGCGCCGACGTTGATGAGGTGCCCGGAGACCACGCCGAGCACCAGGCCGTTGAAGGCGACGAAGAAGAAGCTGCCGAGCCCGAAGAACAAGCCGGAGGCGAAGGTGCGGAAGGCGATGCCGACGTTGTTGTAGATGTAGAAGCCGAACATCGCGAGATCGCTGTTCGCGCCGCCCGGTCGGGTGATCATCTCGCGCGCCGGATCGTACATCTGCTGCATCTGATCGATCTCGTACGGGCTCATGAAGCGATAGGCGAGGTCGGGTGAGGCGAGCACCGCGAGCATGAAGACGAGTCCGCCGCCGTAGAAGAGCAAAAGGGCGGTCACCATGGAGCGCCACTCGCCACGCACGGCGCGCGGGAAAGTACGCGTCCAGAAGCCCGCGAATCGCGACAGCGAGCCACGGCGCGTGACGTACACCACCTGATGCGCGCGCAACGCCAAGGTGTTGAGGCGCTCGACCAAGGCGCTGTCGAAGCCACGCGAGCGCGCCACCGCTAGGTCCCTGCTGACTTGGCGAAAGAGGCGCGGCAGCCCCGTCGGATCCGGACGCTTGCCGCCTTCCAGCTCGGTGAGGAGCTCGTCGAGCTTGCGCCAGTTGGGCTCGGCGAGCACGCAGAAGGCGTTCTGGTTCATGACGCTTCGCTCTCGATGCCGGCGTCACCCGACGTGTGTCCACTTTCGCGGAGCCACGCGGCGACGGCGATGACGCGCTCGCTAGGATTGGAGGTGGAGTGGCTGCGGCCGTCCAAGGTCTGCGCCGCGACCAGCGCGAGCTCGTCGGCACGCGACGGCCCGAGCGCCGGTGCCCGCGCCGCGAAGGCGATGACGGCGCGTTGCTCGTCGAGAGTGAGCGGTACAACCGGCGCGTGTGGCTGCATGCCCTTGCCGCGCTCGACCCGCCAGGCCGGCGCAAGCTCGCTCGCGGTGTAGATGACGATGGTGCCCGCGGCCAGATCGCCGAGTCGTTTGAAGCTCTTGGTCGCCATCATGCTTACGAGGGCGGCGCCGAACATGCCGGGCAAGAAGTCGGCGGTGCGCAAGAGGTTGCGCAGGAAGGACGAGCCCCAGTCGACCGGCAATCCGTCATCGCGGACAACAGTGAGGCCGAACGCGCGCTTACCGGGGGTGCGGCCGTGCCAGAGCACTTCGAAGAGCACGGGGTAGAGCCACTCGGCGACGAAGAGCACGAGGAGAATGAGACCCATGCTGGCGCTGCCGAACCACTGCAAGGCGGCCGCGAGGATGGCTACCGCGAAGCCGCGGATCACGAGGTCGACGCCCCACGCCAAGGCACGTGGCACCGGACCGGCACAGCGCAGGGCGAGCTCGACGCCTTCCGGGGTCTCGACGTGGTGGAGGGTGTCGACGCGCATGCGTTACCTAGCTCGCTGCCGCGAAGAAGCCGACGAGCAGCAAGCCTCCGAGACAAACGCCGAGTGGTCCGCAGATCCGCCAGAAGCGGCGCATCTCCGACGTTACCGTCACGAAGAGCTCCTCGGAAGGCGCCGCGACGAAGCGGGTCGCGGCGTTTGCCTGACGCCATATCAGGTGTGCGCAAACCGAGAGCGTGATCACCGTCACCAGCGTGAGAAGATGCTCGAGTCGCGGCCGAGCGGCCCCGACCAAGAGGTCGAGCAGGCTCGCGCCTTCCAGCTGCAACAGCCAGAGCGTGACCACGACGGCGGTGACCGCGAAGAAGCGCAGCCACCCACGCATGGCGCGGACGTGCGCGACCACCGCGTCGGACACGGCCGCGGGTGCGGTCACACGGCCCTCAGGAACATGCGCATGAAGAAATTGACGACGAGCGTGACGCCGACGGCCGCGGCGGTAATGACCCCCGCGAGCCGCCAGAAGGTCGCGAGGCGTCGTGTCACCTCGGCGAGGTTCTGGCCGGTCGGGGCGCCTCCGAGTCGCTTCACCGCGCCGGCCGTGCGCAAGAGGGCGATGGCCGGCGCCACATAGAGCGCCGCCAACACGAAAGCGACGAGGTGCAGCCCGGCTTCGTCGCGTAGGCTCGCCCTGAAGGCCGAGGTGCCCATCATGAGACAGCTCGCGGCGATGCCGAACGCGCCCATGCCGGCGAGCCAGCTCTTGCTCGCGCCAAGCTCTTCGACCACGGCGCCGCCGACGCTCCCTTCCGTGACCGCGACCACCTCGGGGACGAGCTGGGCGGCCGGAGCGGCATAGGGGTTTAGGGAGTCCACGCCCGAGTTTAGAGGGTGCGGATGTGGTTTTCCACTTGTGATTTAGCGCATGGCCCGCGCGTCGGCTGACCGGCTACTATGGCGCCCGTGATTCGCCCAACCGCTCTTGCCGTCCTCTTGCTCGCCGCCTGCAGTACCCAACTCGAGGTGCCCCCCGGGGCGCGCGTGACCTGCGCCTCCGACGCAGACTGCTTCAACGGGCAGCGGTGTCTCCTCGACGTGCGCTTGTGCGTCGACGCCACCCAGTCCTGCGTCGTCGAGGCGGCGGGGGGCTTCAGCTCGGTCGCCAACGGCACGAGCTGCACGCAGCGCACCGGCGCCAGCGGCGTCTGCCTCGATGGACAATGCCTCACGTCCGCATGCGGTGACGGTTTCGTGGACCCCAGTGCCGCCGAGGAATGCGATGACGGTGCGTCGAACTCGGACAGCGCGCCGAACGCCTGCCGCACCACCTGTCGTGACGCGAGCTGCGGTGACGCCGTGGTCGACGACGGCAAAGAGGTCTGCGACGACGGCAACACGACGAGCGGCGACGGCTGCCGGGCCGACTGCAAGAAGGTCGAGGTCTGCAACGACGCCGAGGTCGACGCGGGTGAAGCGTGTGACGACGCCAACGACAATCCCAACGACGGCTGCGACAACTGCGCCGCGACCATCTGGAATCCAACCGTGCTGGTGGGGCGCGGCTCCTCCGGCGCTACCCCCGCGGCCGCGACGTTCGCGAGCCTCGCCGGTCTGGTTGCCGATCTCGACCGCCGCATCTATGCCTCCGACTTCGTCACCTGCCGCGTCGTGCTCATCGATCGGTTGAACGACTCCGTGACCACCGTCGCCGGCTCGGGAAACTGCGGGGGCGGCGCCACGCTCAATGGCGAAATCGCCCGCGGCACCGACATCGGCAATGTCCGCCACATGGCTATCGATTCGCTAGGTGCTTTGTACTTCGCGGATGCTCTCTACATTCGCCGCATCGATCCTGTGACCGGTCGACTGAATGTTATAGCGGGCAACGGCAACATTTGCTTCACACCGGGCACGAGTTGCCCATCCGGCGGCCTCGCGACCGGCATGCCGATGCCTTCCGTACGCGATCTGGGCTTCGACGCTTCAGGCAACCTCTTCTATACCGACGGCTCGCATGTGTTGCGCATGATCCCCGCCGGCCAGGCCGTGTCGCACGTGCTCGTTGGGACCTTGTTCATGCCGGGCAGCGATCTCCCCGAGGGCGAGCCGGGCGAAAGCGTTCTCCTCAACGAGCCGGCGGGGATCGCCGTCGATCCCGACGGCATGGTCTACATTCTCGACACCGGTAACGACCGTATCGTCCGCTACGACTCGCAGGCAGACGCCACCTACATTTTCGCCGGCACCGGCTCACCGGGGGGAGTTTCCGCCGACGGCAGCATCGCCGCGACCAGCCCCATTCAAGTCACTGGCAATCTCTCGGATCTCGAGCGTCGCGTCACCGGTGAGGTGCTCTTCGTCGAGCAGAACAAGCTGCGTATGGTCGATCTCAGCGGCCGACTCGTAACCATTGGCGGCACGGGCGTGAATGGCTCGACCGGCGACGGTGGCTCGGCGCTCGCCGCCAACATGGCGCCGTTGAATCTCGCCTTCATCGACGGTGGCGGCGTTGCCTTCAGCGAACAGACCGGTGGCGGCGCCAGCGCCGTCATCAAGATCCGCGTCATCGAAGGGGGCATCGTCAACGAAGTCGCCGCAAGCCCACCCTACGGTGGCTTGATCGTCGGCCAGGGGTTCACCGGCACGGCGCTCCCCAGCTTGAAGAGCTTCGAGCTCGCCGCGAACGGCGACATCTACCTGACGCACGCGTCGCCGAACGCGGTCCTGCGCGCCAACGCCACGACCGGCGTCATCGAGCGGGTCGCGGGTGGCGGCAGCCAGACGGTTCCGGACGGCATCCCGGCGATCGATGCGAGCTTCTCGCTGCTGACGACACTGCGTCTGCGTCCGAACGGCGACATCGTGGTCGTGGATTCCTACGGCCACACGATTTACCGCATCGATGGGACGACCAACATCATCACGCGTATCGCCGGCACCGGATCCTCCGGCTTCTCGGCGGCGGTTCAGCCCGCGACCAACGCGCAGCTCAACCAACCGTGCGACATCGACTTCGCGAGCAGCGGCGACATGTACATCCTCGACTGTGGCAATCGTCGCATTCGCAAGGTGGACGCGGCGTCCGGCAACATCAGCACCTTCGCCGGCGACGGTACGGCGTGCTCGACCGCGACTTGTGGGGACGGCAACGCGCCCACGGCCGCGCAGCTCGGCACGGTCGACCCGCAGTTTTCGCGTGGCACCATCCGTGTGCTCGGCAACGGCGAGACCATCGTCTTCAGCGACCGCGGCACTGTGCGCGTGCGCACCATCACCGGCGGCACCATTCAAACCATCGCCGGCACCGGCACCCCGTGCGCGGTTGGCTACAATGCCTGTGGTGACAACGCAGCCGGCACCTCCGCGCAGCTCGCCGCGCTCGGCGGCATCGCCATCGACGGCACGGGTTTGCTGATTGCGGACTCGCGCTTGCGCCGCTTGGACTCGCTGACCCCAGGCGCCTTCATTCGCCCGGTAGCGGTGAGCACCTCGGGGTTCGGCGGTGATGGAGGCCCGGCGCTCGCGGCCGGGGCGGTTGGTGGCGCGACCATCCAGCGCGGCCCGGACGGCATCTATCTCGGTAGCAACGGACCGGTGAACGGCACCCAGACCATTCGCAAGATCGTCGGCACCGAGATCTCCACCATCATCGGCCTCGTCGATGCAGTGGGCGACGGTCCGGCGGCGACCGGCGAGCTCACGCATCCCGGCGCCTTGACCGCGATAGCGAACAATCGCTGGCTGATCGCGGACGGTGAGCCCGGTCGCATCCGTCTCTTCGACGATTCAGCGTTGCGGGTGAGCACCGTGGTCGGCTACCCGAACGGCTATGTCGAGGCCTTGTTGCCCGGTGATCGCGCTCGCTATCTGCAACTCCTCGCCAACCCCACGGGGATCACCTACGACGACGCGCGGCAGATCGTGTACTTCGTCGAGGAAGCGACGCAGCGGATTCGCACCCTCAACGTGGCGGGCGCGAGCAGCACTTGGACGGTGGACACCTACGCCGGCTTCTTGGGCCTCGGCTACGACGACGGCCCACTCTCCGACGCCACCTTCAACGGACCCGTCGGCGTTACCTACGACGCGACACGAGACGTCCTCTGGGTCGCGGACACCGGCAACCACGTCATCCGGCGCATCGATGTCCTGCAAGGCCAGGTCTCCACATTCGCTGGGCGGACGCGGCTTCGCGGCTTCGCTGGTGACGGCCGTGCGGCGGGGGAGGCCTATCTCACATTCCCCTCCGCCATCGTGGTGAGCCCGGTCGACGGCAGCCTCTACATCGCCGACACCGGCAACAACCGTGTCCGCCGCATCATCGCCGAGGTCTCGGGCGACATCTCACCGTCGTCGATCATCGAGACGGTGCTCGGTGACGGCACGCCTTCGGGCGCGGGCTCCGGGACGCCGGCGCGCGCTTTCGCGGCCCAGGCGCCGCTCGGCGTCGCCTTCGACGGCTACGGGGACCTACTGGTGACGAGCACCACCTCGGTTCGCATCGTCAACGCTGGAGCGGACGGCGTGCCGACCGGCGAAGACACGGTGCAAACCATCTACGGCGCGCCGCCACGCGACACCTTCCCCGAGAACGTCACCAAGTGCCTCACGGGCGTGACGCCGCTCCCGGGAGACGCCGCCATGTACGTGCTCGACGGGTGCTTGGGGTATCTCTTGAGGCTGGACCGCCAGGCTTTGCCCTAGTACATCCGCTGCAGCGGACCGCTGCCCGCCGCGGTATGACCGAACTGCTCGACGCCCGTGATGCCCATCGCCTTGATGAGCGACACCATCAAGGCGTGGTGGTGCCTGCCGTCGTTGTCGTAGCGCAGGTGCCGTCCCGTGCGAAAGGTCCCGCCGCCGCCGCCGAAAACGAACATGGGCACGTTGCCGTTGTAGTGGTCGCTGGGCGTACCGGTGCCGCCGAACTCGTTGGTGACGTGCACCATGGTCGAGTCGAGCAGGCGCGTGCCGTCGGGGCCTGGAGCCTTCAAGAGATCCACGAAGGCGGCGATCTGATCGGCGTACCAGGTCATGAAGCGGCCCAAGATCTCGCGGTTGCCGACGTGATGGTACGAGTGGTGGTCGTTGACGTTGTATTCACCGGTGCCGACCTCGCCGATGAGCGGGGCGTTGACCCACGGCATGTTGAAGCGCGTCGCCGCGTACCCGAACTCGAGGCCGGCGACGCGCGTGAGGTCGCAGCGTAGCCCGGCGTCGATGAGCTTGAAGAAGAAGCCGGCGAGAGCGGGGTAGCTCGACGGGCTATAGACGTCGCGACCCTGGACCGCCTCCAGCGCGGCGCCGGGTACTTCGCAGGACGAGCCAGCGGGCGTCACCGCGCTCAGGCTCTGCTCGACCTCACGGATGCGCGCGCAGTGATAGTCGACGAGCTCGCGGCCCTCGGGGGGCAGTGCCGGCAGGAGCGCTTTGCAGTCGGCGTGCGCCAGATCGAGGATACTCTTCTTGCGGGCGATGACGCGGTCGATGGTCGTGCCGGTGCTCGCCGTGAAGCCCGCGAACAGGCCGTCGAAGGCGGCGCGCGGCTGCAGCGTGATCGCCGCCTTGCGCCCCGACGACTCGTACCAGGGCTGCCAGTGATTGGCGGGGTCGGCGCCGTTGCCACCCACCGCGTAGACCGGAGCTTTGACGTATGGCGCGAGCCGCTGCTCGAAGAGCTTGCGGGCGACGAACTGATCGATGGACGGGCCGGTCGCGAAGTCGTTGCCACCATCGGGCATGCAGGTCAGACAGCTCCGGGCGCCCGCCGCGTGTCCGCTTTCGCGGTAGGTTCCGAACTGCATGCCTCCGATGTGCATGCCGGAGAAGGCGATGAGGTCGTTCTTGTGGCGCTCGTACGGGCGGAAATGATCGCCGACGTCCCAGCTCGTCTCGCCGCCGTTCGGACCGGCGTCGATGTACGTGAGGCCGTTCGGCTGGAAGATCGTCACCAGGCGCCGCACCGGCGGATCGGCCGCCCGAGCCATGGTGGCGCGCATGGCCGGGCCGATGAGCGCGGCCATCGCGGCGTGCTTCAAGATCTCTCGGCGATCGAGCTTTCGGGACACCATGGGGGACTCCTGCGTCAGCGGGTCGGACCCGGCTTCGTGAACTCCGGGGCTCGCACCAGCGCCGTGAGCAGGCCGGTGAACTGGCCACCCGAGGTGGCGAAGTCGTCACGCAGCGGGGCGAAGGCGTCGAGATCCTCTCGTGCCAGAGCGCGGCCGTAGGCCCATTGGTGGAACATCGTGGCGAAGCAGTCCTTGGCGGCGTTGCTCCCAGCGATCAGGGTCGTGAAGTCGGCGGCGTCGGCGAAAGGAGCGCTGCCGCCGTCGAGCTCGATGAGCTCACCCTTGGTATCGAAGGGCTCACCGTGCTCGTCACGTTCGCGATAGCGGCCCACGGGGTCGTACGGCAGGAAGGCGTACCCCGGCGGGTCGAGGAATGCGTGGCAGCCCTTGCAGATCGGCTCCTTGGCGTGCGCCTCGAACTGCTCGCGATAGCTCCACCGTGTGCCGGCCGGCGGGGCGGGCAGGGTGGTATCGGCGTCGTCGGGCGGCGGCGGCAGCTCCTGGCAGAGCACGCGCTCGCGCACGAAGCGGCCGACTTGCACGACCGAATAACCCAGCTCCTTGGCGTGAGCCGTGAAGATCGACGCCTGGGTCAACAGCCCACGGCGCTCGCGGCTCGGCAGCGAGACCCTGCGTAAGTCGTCGCCGGCGATGCCGGGGACGCCGTAGAAGGCGGCGAGCGTCGCGTTCAAGAAAGAGTGCGTGGAGGCGTACAGCGTCTCGACCGTTCCAGCGGACGTGACCAGGGTGTCTTCGATGAACGCGCGGGTCTCGGCGCGCGTCGAGGCCTCGAAGTCGGCGGGCAGGCCGTCGAGCACGCTCGGGTCCTTGCGCGACAGGCGAGCGTCTCCGAGCCCGAGCCACTCGAGCACGAACCGGCTGACATTGGCCTGGGCGCGCGAGCTCGCGAGCAAGCGCCGTAGCTGTGCTTCGCGGCTGTCCGGCGAGCGAAGCCTGTCCGCCGCGGCGGCCGCCAGCAGCTCGTTGTCCGGCATCGTTCCCCAAACCAGATAAGAGAGGCGCGAGGCGATCTCCCACGAGGTCAGCTCGCCGCCGTCGCCGATCTCGGTGCGGTAGAGAAAGCCGGGCGATTGCAGCACCGCGGCGATCACCGCGGCCAGCGCGTCTTCGTCCCCGTCGAGCTCACGGGTCGCGTCGAACAGCGCGCGGTAGCGCTCGAGCTCCGCGTCGCTCGCCGGCCTGCGAAAAGCGCGCGGCAGGAAGTCGGCGGCGAAGGCGTCGTAGCAATCCGCGCCGAGAGTCGCGACCGCGCAGCCGAGCGGCAACTCGATGGAGGTGACCGCTTCGGCGGCAACCGCTTCGCTCATCCGCGCCAGCGCCTCGACGTCTCCTAGGCCGACCTTGAGGCCATGCGCGTTGTTGGAGAGGAAGGCGATGGTCTGATCGGGTGGCAGGCTGGTCTCGGCGCCCGCGACGCCCAGGAGGTCCTCGATGGTCGCGCCCAGCTCGGCCCGCGTGAGCCGTCGCACCCCGATGGCGGTGTGCTGATCCCCGAGCACGAACGGGCGCTCGCTGGTGTCGGCACCCGCGAGGCTCGCGGGGGTATCGCCGATGATACCCTGGCAGGCGGGCATGCCCGCGCAGCACAGGACCATGAGGACGCGCATCGTCCACCTCCAGTTCACACTCTCGGTGCGCGACTCGCCGAGATGTTTCCTGCTATCTTCGTCAAGCTGACAGACCGCGCATGCTCCTTTCCCTCCTCATGCTCGCAACGCTTGCCGCCGCTCCCGAGCTGCGACCAGCCATGGTCGATTGGTCCGGGGTGAGCGACGCCACCGTGCGGCGCTGCAACCTCGGCTTGCTACAAAGCCTGCTCTTGCAGGGCATGGTGGAGTCCGGTTTCGCGGTGGTCGACGCGGTCGGGCCGCGTGTCATCCAGGTGACCTTGATCGAGCGCAAGGGCGGCATCGCGGTCGAAGCGCGTCGCGACGACGTGGTGGCGCGACGCCGCGTACCCGTGCCCCAGCGCTGTGACAGTACCATCGGTGTCGAGCTTCAGGCGGCCGCGCGAGCCACGGCCACCGAGGTGGAGGAGCAGACGCGCTTCATCGCGCCAGTGCCCGCGAGCACCGCGCCCACCGCGCCTCTTTGGGCCGATTCGCCGCGAGCACCGGTCGAGACCGTGCAGGCCGAAGCTCCGCGAGCAAGCACGACGCGCGAGTGGTCTGGGCCGCGAGGACGCATAGGTCTGGGCGCCGGTCTGTCGTCGGCCGAGTCGCCGTTCGCGGTGCTCACAGGTCAGCTAGGCGTTCGCTATGGCGGATGGTGGGTCGCCGCTTGCGTCGATGCGGCCCTGCGCGACAGCTTGGGTGTCATCGTGCTCGAGCCGGCGCTCGGCCCGGAGGTCTCCCGACTCACGCGGGTGGGCTTCGCCGACATGAGCATCGGCCTCGCCGTCCAGCTCCTTGGGCACGCTTTCTGGCGTGACGACGACCGCGGGGGGCATCTCGACGTCCGCGTGAGCGCCCCCCTGCGCGTCGAGCACGCAACCAGCGGCTTCGGCATCGCGTTGGTGCCGACCTTCCGACTGCGACCGGTCGAGCACCGCGTTGGCGATGACCTCGCGTACCGTGTTCGCCATGTGGGTGGCCTGGTGGCGATTACGTTCCGGATTCCTCCGTGACGGCTTCGTGGGAAACTCCGGCGGTCGGTAAGCACCTCAAGGGTATGGGCGTTGGTTCGGCATGGGACTGAACGCCAAGGATACGGCGTGGCTCGCGGGCGTGTACCGTGAGCACCGCGAACGCGTGTTCCGTACCTGCTTGCGTTTCGCGGCGGGTGATCGAGCCTGGGCGATGGACCGTATGCAAGATGCCTTCGTCATGTTGGCCCGCGACCTCGAGAAGGTCGCGGATCGCGACGACCCAGGTGGGTGGCTGTATCGCGCGGCGATCAATGTGTGCCTGATGTCGCTGCGGCGAGGCCGGGTGTGGGGTCGCATCGAGCAGGTGTTGCGCGGCGCCGGTGGCGGTCAAGGCGCGCGGCCCGATCGGGCAGTCGGCGCGAAGCGCGATCTCACCCAGCTCGAGCGCGCGCTCGAGAAGCTTCCAGCGAAGCAGCGCGCGGTGTTCGTGCTCGTCGAGGTCGAGGGTCAGAGTCAGAAAGAGGCGGCCGAGCTGATGCGGCTCTCGAAGGGTCAGCTCTCGAAGCTGCACACGCGGGCGCTCGAAGCGTTACGGCGTTATGAATGGGATGTCGCCCATGACTGACCAGTTGCAACGGCATATCGACGAGCTGCGGCGCGGCACCGAGACCGACGGGCTATCGCGCGCCGAGGTCGAGGCGTCGTGGGCGGCTATCGAGAGGCGCAGCAGCAGCCGGACGCGGGTGCTCGTGCCCGCTATCGCGTTGACCGGGGCGCTCACGGCCGCGGTCGTCGCGGTGCTCGTGTGGCCAGCGCGAGACCAGGGTTGGTACCGCGTCGCCGAGGGCGCTCGTTGCGTGACCGGGGTCGAGGAGTTGACGGTAGAAGAGGGCTGTGGCGAGCCCGTGCTGGCGCTTGGCCGCGATCGCGTACAAGTGTCGGCGTCCACCCGATTGGCGGCCGACGCGCACGGTGTACGTCTGCGTCATGGTCGGGCGCGTTTCACCATCGAGCGCCGCGCGGCGGGTGAGCCTGCGTTCGAGGTCGCGGTCTCCCACGGTACCGTGCGGGTGATGGGCACCGTGTTCGCCGTCGAGCAGCGCGACGACGGCGGAGATGTCGCGCTCGAGTCCGGCCGCATCGAGATGCATTGGAGCGATGGTTCGCCTCCCGTCGTGCTCGCGCCCGGCGAGCGGCTCTTCTGGCCACGCCGGGAGCCAAAGCTCGCGCCACGGCCCAGCCCGACCCCTCCGCTGGAGCGGTCATCTCCCGACGGCCGCGATCCCCCCCGGCGCGACCCCGAGCCCCAGACCGCCGACGCGCTCATGCAGAAGCAGTTCCAGCTGCGCGGCCAGCGTCGCTATCAGGACGCCGCCGAGCTCCTGGAGCGAGCGAGCAACCGCAAGGATCTCACCAAGGCGCAGCGCGAGCGTTTCAGCTTCGAGCTGGGTAACGTCTTGCAGCTCGACGGGCGCGACAAGGAGGCGTGCGCGCACTGGCGCCGGCACGCCTCGCGCTTTTCCGGGAGCGCCAAGAAGCCCGACGTCAAGAAGGCGCTCGAGACCTGTGAGGGCAAATGAGCCGCGCCGTGGGTCTCATCGCCGGCCTTCTCACGCTCGGCGCCTGCGACACCGTCTACTACTACGGCGAACGACCCTCCGGCGGTGACGACGGCGACACGACCCCGCCCCTCGCCGTCAGCTGCCGCGCGCTGCATTTGCGCTCGCCCGAGCTTGGCGACGGCGTGTACGCGATAGCGCCCGAGGGCGTGGAGCCGCGGGATGTTCACTGCGACATGACCCAGGATGGCGGCGGCTGGACCCTCATGCGGCCCAGCGATGTCGTTCACCAAGTGGATTACCTGGTGACGGCGACGAGCAGTGTCGACGCGAATGGCGGGCTGCTCGTCACCGTCGATCCGCAAGTCGAAGGCTGCGGCGACGGCCAGGAGAACCCGCAGCACCTGGTCGACTTCGAGCCCGGCTTCCCATGGACGCACGTCCGCGCGCGCTACGCCTTCAGCGGGTCGGTGAGCTGCTGGAGCCTCTTTGGCGATCTCCCCTATTGCGACCAGCTCGCAATCAACCTCGTGCCTTTCGACGCTGGGGTCGACAGCATCCGTAACCAGGTGCGCATGGGCGGCTCGGCGGGGGATGCGTACACTGGCGGCGGCTCGGGGCCGACCGATAACACGCGTTGCGACAACACCTTGGCGAACTTTTGGTATCGCGACAACGGCTTGGCGGAGCGCAGCGCGGTCGTCACCTTGCGGCGCGCGGATCTCGGGAAGCCGGCCGGCGTCGTGCTAGGAGCGGGCTGCATCGAGCTCAACCCCGCGACCTTGTGGCGTTATAGCGAGATCTACGTGCGTTGATTGGCACGCGAATCGCGTTGACAGTCGCGATCCAAACGCGCTATCGGGCGCCGCCACTTTACCGGCCGGCGTGTGTCGATTTTCTGCCCCCCGCACGGTCTGTAAAGCAGCGAAGTCACAATGAAGATGGCGATTCGATATTCGGGAGTAGCTCTGGCTCTGGCGCGCGACATGTTTCCGCGTCGTCGGAAGCAGCGGCGCGGCGCGCGCATTCGCGTGACGTCGCTCTTGGGTGTCGGACCGCGCGCGAGCTCGTGGGACATCATCCCCGTGCTCAATGACAGCAATGTTTGGAGCGGTGGGGCGTCGCCAAGTTGGTAAGGCACCGGGCTTTGGTCCCGGCATTCGAAGGTTCGAGTCCTTCCGCCCCAACTTCCCGCATGTGGTGACACTGTGGGAATGCGATTCGATTGATATGGCGGGAAGTTGGGGCGGAGCCGCCCCGTGTTACGCGGCTGGCGCCGCTAGTTACGCGACCGGTCGGTCGCATCTGGGGTTGCACCCCAGGCCCCGCTGAGAGTCTTTCTAAGTAGCGTGAGACGAGAAGAGCATGCCGACGGAACAGAGTATCAAGGTCTTCGGTGGCAGCTCGAACCCCGCGCTGACGAAGAAGATCTGCGAGTTTCTCGATATTCCGGTCGGCCAGATGCGTGTCGTGCGCTTTGCCGACGGCGAGATCTTCGTCGAGGTCGGTGACAACGTCCGTGGCGCCGAAGTGTTCGTCGTGCAGTCGACCTGCTCACCGGCGAACGAGCACCTGATGGAGCTGCTCATCATGATCGATGCGCTCAAGCGTGCATCGGCCAAGAGCATCTGCGCCGTCATTCCGTATTACGGCTATGCCCGCCAGGACCGCAAAGTTCAGCCGCGCACGCCGATCACCGCGAAGCTGGTCTCCGATCTCATCACGGCCGCCGGCGCGACGCGCGTCCTCTCGGTCGACCTGCACGCGGGGCAAATCCAGGGCTTCTTCAACATTCCGTTCGATCACTTGTTCGCGATGCCGGTGCTCTTGCAGCACATGCGCACCAACTGGAAGCCGGAAGAATCCGTCATGGTGTCGCCGGACGCCGGTGGCGTCGAGCGCGCGCGCGCCTACGCGAAGCGCCTCGGGTCGTCGCTCGCCATCATCGACAAGCGCCGCCCGCAGGCGAACATCGCCAAGGTGATGAACATCATCGGCGACGTCCAAGGCAAAGACGCCATCCTCATCGACGACATGATCGACACCGCCGGCACCCTCTCGGAAGCCGCCAACGCCCTCATGGAGAAGGGCGCGCGTCGCGTCTGTGCTTATGCCAGCCACGCGGTTTTCTCCGGCCCCGCCATCGAGCGTATCGCGAGCTCCGCGCTCGAGAACGTCGTGGTCACCGATACGATTCCCTTGAGAGACGCGGCGCGTGAATCGAAGAAGATTCACGTGCTGACGGCCGCGCCCCTGCTCGCTAAAGCGGTCAGGCGCATCCACTTAGGGGAATCGGTTAGCAGTCTTTTCGTTTAGTTTTAGTGCGCAACAGCGGACACCCTGTAGGTGCTGACACCGACAAGGTCCGTAAGGATTAGAGTCATGAAGGTTGATGATACGATTCGCGCTTCGAAGCGTGATGCCGGCAACAAAGGCGTCGCTCGCCGTCTCCGCGCCGCGGGCAAGGTCCCGGCGGTGATGTACGGTCCGGGCAGCGACTCGCAGTTCTTGGCGCTCGACCCGAAAGAGTTCGGGATGCAGCGCCAGCAGTTCGCCTCCTCGCACTTGTTCCAAGTGCAAGTCGAAGGCGGCAAGAACTACAAAGTCCTCATCAAGGCGGTCGATCGCGACCCGGTGAGCAGCAACTACCTGCACGTCGATCTCTACGCGGTCG
>JBGGMJ010000209.1:0-37456 GCA_041288095.1 Myxococcota bacterium | reverse complement strand
TAGATCTCGGTGGTCGCCGTATCATTAAAAAAAAAATCGCCGCCCGAGGTCTCGAGCGCCGCGCGATCGAAGGATTCCTGATCGCCCGGCAAGAAAGAGCGCTCGAAGGCGTAGAACGCGCGAGCGCCCGCGCGAATGTCGATATACGGCAAGGCGAAGCGCACGCCGCCCCACCCACCCACGCCTTGTCGGCTAAAGATGGGGTTGATCTCGACGCCCATCCATCGGTAGTGCGGCGCGCCATAGCCCAACGCCAATCGCGGTCGCAGATAGATGTACCCGAGGTCGGTGGTCGTGGCCGCGAAGAGCCGGCGCCTTCCGGTCTTCCACGCGAAGCGATCGATGGTGGGCTTGACGTCTTCTTCGACGTTGACGCTGTCCTCGGCGGGCACGATCTCGCCGGTCGTGGTCTCGACGACGTTGGTTGGCCCCGCGACGTTCGCTTGCGCGGTCATGAGGGAGACGACGGTGATGAGCCACATCAGTGCACCACCGCGAGGCCGATACCGTTTTGCGTCGGGTAAACGGAGATCTCGTAATCCCGGCCTACTTTAGCCCCGCGTTTCGTCCTGTCCCAGCTGCGGTAGTGCAGCGCCGGGACGGCGAGGCCAATCGCCGTGCCGATGACAGCGCCCGTGATGACGTCGCTCGCGTTGTGCACGTCGCCGATGACACGCATGCTCGCCGTCGCCGCCGCCGCGACGTAAGCGGTCGCGCAGGTGAGGATGTCGGCCTTGGCACCGAAGATCTCGTGACGGAATCGGTGCGCGCAGATGAGGCTCGCACCCGTGAACGACATGGCCGCGTGACCGCTGAAGAAGCTGCGATAGCGGCCGTTGCGCACGCAGAGATTCAAGTCGGGCGACAGCTCGTCGCCGCAGTTTTCCAGGTAAGGTCGCGGCCGGCTGACCAGGAGCGTGGTGATCTGGTGCACGGCGGTGGTGAGCGCGACCGCCTCGGCGTCGATGACGGCCATCTCCCAGGCGACGTCGGGGCTGCGGCGTACGCCGCCGGCCATCACCAAGGCGTCGACCGCGAACGGCCAGGTGATCTCCAGCGACAAGAAGATGTCGGACAGATCCAGGGAGGCGTAGCGGGCGTTGAGTGAGTCGAAGCGAAGGGCGCGGCGGACGGACGCATCGAAGAGAATGGGCCCTTCGAGGTTGTGATTGCCGAGCGGTCTGATGATCGAAGCGCCGACCGAGACCGCCGCCGCCGCGCCGATGAAGACGTAGTTGCCGGTCCCGACCCGAGCCCACTCGGGTTTCCAGTTCAGCGCCGGCAGCTCGAAGGGCACCGGCTCGGCGTGGGTTTCGGTTTGTGGCTCGCGCTGGTCGGTCTTGCCGAGCGGTGACTCCGATTCACCCGCTGAAATGCCTGGTTTTACGCCCGTTGGGTCGCTGGCCGCCGGCTCGGTGGTGCCACGCGTTGGTCGCGTGTCACTGTCGGCAGCTACCGGCTCGGTCGCTACCGCGGGCGGCTTCTCACGCTCAGCGGCTGCTTCCTGCGCCTTGGCCGCCATCGTCACGCACAGGAAAGCGCTGGTCGCGACAACGCACCGAACCCAACGTATTGCCAAAGCAATCCCCCCGACTGCGTGGCCGCTGTTTACCGAGCCTGGCACTGCCGAAGCAAGGCAACAAGCATTCAACAACGCCGAAAACGTTGGCCTCCAATAAGGACATGCGATGCGCGTAACGCCAGGCTCAAAACAGCTTGCGGGTGGCTTTCTTCGGGCGGATTCCGCCATGGCGCCGTCTCGCTCGCGGGCTCGTCACCTCGACACCGCGACCCGCGTTACCCCTAGGGCCACGGCCCTCGTCAGCTACCGCCCGGCGGCCGAGGTCTATCTCGACGTTGCGACGCCCATCGCGCTGCGCCAAGTCCTGGAAAACGTTGGCCGACCCACCGGGCAGAAGTCACCTCTCACGGGCCAAGAAACCCAGACGCTGAAGGGCGGCGTCATCGCCGCGGCGACCGACAACCCCGACTACCGCTTCATCTGGGACCGCGACGGCGCCATCGTCATGCGCGCGCTCGTCGCCCACACCCCCGAGGCGCTCGCCGACTACGTCGCTTTCAGTCGCGGCCGCCAAGCCCGAGTCGCCACCGAGGTCTTCGACCCGAAGACGCTCAAGCCAGCGCCCGGCTTCGAGTGGGCCGAACGCTGGTTGCGCAAGGACGCAAGCCACGGTCTGGGCGAGCCGCGCGAGCTTCCCAACGGCGGCTTCGACCCGTTCCACTGGGGCCGGCCTCAGACCGACGGTCCGGCGCTGCGGGCGCTGACCCTCATCGATGTGCTCGGCGAGCCCATCGCGCCGGCGCTGCGCGAGCAGGTGATCGCAACCCTGCGCACCGACCTCGATTACGTGGCCGACGTCTGGCCGAAGCTGTCGTTCGACCTCTGGGAAGAGACCCTCGCGGGCAAGCACTACTACACGCGTGAGGTGCAAGCCGCGGCTCTGCAAGCGGCGTCGAAGGTGCCGGAGCTCGCGGACCGCGCCGCCGTGTACGCTAAAGCGGCGCGTGACATCGATGCCGAGCGCGGTCAGTTCTGGAACGGCAAGTACCTAGCCGCGAGCCTCGACGTCAAAGCGCGCGACGGTCACACCGGCAAGACCACCGATCTCGACAGCAATGTCATCCTCGCGGCCGTTCACAGCGGCCGCATCGATAGCCGCGTCTTGGCCACCGCGCGCGTCGTCGAGCTTCGCGACCAGCAGCTCTTCCCGCTGAACGGTGACGTCAGCAAGCGCCTAGGCACCGCCATCGGCCGCTACGACGGCGACGTCTACTTCGGCGGCAATCCGTTCTACATGTTGACGCTCGCTTTCGCGGAGCTCTGCTACAAGGTCGCCGAGAGCATCACCACGAACGGCCTCGACGTCGATGCCGACAACCGTGAGTTCCTGGTGTCCGCTTTGACGCATGGCGAGTTCCTGCAGCCTGGCGTAAGCTTCGCGCCGGGATCGCTCGAGGCCTCGCGAACCGCCGCGGCGCTGGTCGCCAAGGGCGACGCCTTCGTGAACCGCGTGGCGCGTCACGCGAAGATCACTCCCGACGGCAAAGGCGGCTACGTGTTGCCGCTGCCCGAGCAATTCGACAAGGTCGACGGCACGCCGCGCTCGGCCCCCGATCTCACCTGGAGCAACGCGGCTCTCTTGAGCGCCGCCAAGGCCCGCGAGTCCGCCACCACGGCGGCGCCTCGCTTCCCGTTCAACCACACCATCGACGACGTGCTGCGCTCGCCGGAAGCGGCGCTAGCGTTCGTGGAGGATTTCTTCGATCACGAAGCGCCGTTCTTCCACGCCGCGCGCGACCTCAAGACGGGTCTTGCCTTCGACGGCGTCGATCTCGATCCCAAGACGGGCGAGCTTTCGGGCCGCCGTCGTCTGACCGCGACCTCGAAGGAGTGCACGGACGTCGCCGTCATCGCCAAGATCCTCACGGGCGACGCGCTCGCCGCGCGCCTCATGGGGAAAGATGTCGACCCGCGCGCCGAGGCGCTCGCGATCCTCGAGCGCAAGATGGATAGCTACGAGCGCTTCGATCGCGAGTTCCCGGGCTACGCGGGCTTCATGCCGTGGATCAAGATCGGCGCCGACGGCAGTTTGGGGCCGGCCGACAAGCACTGGGAGAAGAACGTTCCTTCGCTCGACAACGGCGAGTGGATGTTCACGCTGCTCGCGGTGGAGCACGTCTTGCGTCAGCAAGGCGAGACCGCTTTGGCGGATCGCTACAAGGCCTGGAACGAGAAGCTGGCGAAGAACGTCAAGCGCGTCTTCTGGGATGAA
The DNA here is from genome assembly GCA_041288095.1 of Myxococcota bacterium. GTDB lineage: Bacteria > Myxococcota > XYA12-FULL-58-9 > XYA12-FULL-58-9 > JALHOP01 > JALHOP01. Next base: position 33,662 of record JBGGMJ010000209.1, on the reverse strand, counting down.
GACAAGCAAGCGGTGCGTGTCCAGGCGAAGATCTCGGACATCCGCGATCCCAACGCCAAGTACGCCTCGCACGACGGCGACGCCTTCATGCGCGGCCCGCACGGCGTCCACGAAGGCGCGATGATCCTCCACTACATGTCGCTCTATGCCAATCCCGGCCTCACCGCGGAGCAGGTGAAGCACGTGTGGAGCGAGACCAAGCTGGAGGCCGTCGAGCACAAGCACGGCACCACCTGGCAAGGTTACTGGGGCTCACCCCACGAAGAGTGGGAGTTCTTGATCATGCCCAAACGTGATCAAGAGGACTGGGCCACGCTCTTCCGCATCCGCCAGAAGCTGCGCACGCAGGACGCGGTCGAGCGCGGCAAGCCCGGCTTCGGCGCTTCGATCAACGCGCCCGACAGCGGTCCGCAAGAGGGAGCGATCGTGCCCTACGCGGGCGATCACGGCATTCCCAGCATCGCCTACTCGTCGACCACCGACTATCCGTTCTACGCCATCTACGGCGTCTTCTCGCTGCTGCTCGAGCAGGCCAACACGCCCGAGCGCCGTGAGGGCCTCGCGTGGTTGCTCAACACGCTGCGGGCCCGCAACGCCGTGACTTCCATGGGGGCCGGTGAGTCGGTGAACAACGACGGCTCGAAGTCCTCGCCGATGAAGACCATCGATGGCTCGCTCCTGAACTGGCTCGGCATCATGGGCGGCCTCTGCGACGAAGTGCGCGACCGCATGAAAGACGACGGCACCTACGACAAGTATCAGGAGATCTTGCGCGAGGAGTATCGCGAGACCTTCGGCGGCAAGTCTCTCAACGAGCCGTCGGACTTCGTGGCGCCGCGGGTCTCCGTGCCGTGGACGCCGCCGTCACAGCCGGTGTCCGCTGTAGCGTTGCGGAGCTCGATTCGCGAGCCAAAGGTCGCGCAGCCCGCGGGCCGCGTCTACGGCTCGTCTTGGCGCACGACCACGTGATCGCCGTCGCGTAGTTGCTTGCTGCTGTCGACGACCACCTGGGTGCCGGCGCTCAGGCTCGGCTCGACGTAGACCTTGCCGTCGCGCTCGCCGAGGAGCTTGACGCGCACGCGCGAGACCGTGTCGCCGTCGATGACCATGACCGTGGCGATGTCGCCACGGATCTTGGCCGCGCTCGCCGGAATTTCGCTGGCGCTCGCCGGCTCCCCGAGCTGCGTGGTGATCTCGGCCATCGTGCCGAGGGGCAAGAGCTTCTCGTCGTCGGTGAGGTCGATCTCGACGCTCACCGAGTGACTGTTCATGTCGGCCGCGGGTGCGCGCCTCGAGATGCGGCTGGTGACCGAACCGCCGGTCGCGAGCGAGCGGATGGTCACCGCGGTGCCGGGCGTGACGTGGGTAAAGTCGGATTCGGGTACGTCGATGACCAAGCGGACGGTCGAACGATCGACCAAGGTGAGGATGGCCTGACCGGGAGCGACGAAGGTGCCGGGGTCCGCGGTACGGGTCGCCACCTCGCCATCGAAGGGCGCGCGAAAGGTGCAGTCAGCGCTGCCGCGCGATGAAGCCGTCGACGCGCTTTCGGGGGCTTGATGTTGTGAGCCGGCCGCTAAAGCGTTGCGACAATCGAGTGTCGCGAGCACATCACCCTTCACGACATCGTCACCAGGCCGCACCATGACCGCCGCGACATACGCGGAAAGGGTCTTGGGGCCGACGATCGCGTGCGCCCAGGGTTCGAGGCGGCCCACATAGCGGCGGGTGTTGGCGTAGACCGTCGATGTGGCCTTCACGACGCCGACGCTGGTCTCGACTTCTTCCGCGGCGGCCGGCGTCGCGCGCATGCGATGCGAGCGCAACAAGATGAGGCCGCCGATGAGCATGCACAGCAAGAAGCCGGCGATGGCGGCGGGAACGATATTCGGGCGGGCCACCATGGCCTTGGTGCGGTCGGCGATGGTGAGGCGTTGCGTGTCGTGGCGGGAGGTCATGGGGCGCAAGACCATAGCAGAATCGCGGAAATTGCGCAGGTCGACGTTGCCACCGGCGTCTCGCGCCTTACGCTAAATGGTGGGGGAATAGGCATGACCAGGAAGCGTAAAGCCTTGATTGGGCTTGGAATCTTCATCGCGCTGCTGGTGATCGCGCGGGTCGTCGCGCCCCACGTCATCAAGCGCGTCCTCAACGACAAGCTCGCGGCGATGCCCGAATATTACGGGCATATCGACGACGTTGACCTCTCGCTTTGGCGCGGCGCCTATCAGTTCGACGGGCTGCGTATCGTCAAGCGCAACGCCGGGCGCGAGGCGGAGCCACTGCTCGCCATTCCGGAGACCGACATCATGGTCGACTGGAAGGCGCTCTTGCACGGCAAGATCACGTCGCGCGTGAAGCTCATGTCACCGCGGGTGAATTTCGTCGCCGCCAAGACCAAGAAGGAGAGCACCACCGAGCCTCCGGCTTCCATCGGGGAAACTCTGAACGAGCTCGTGGCTCTCGAGATCAACAAGTTCGAGGTGGTCAACGGACGCCTCTCGTACCTCGACGAGCGCGAGAACCCGAAGGTCGACCTGCATCTGGCGAACCTCGACGTCACGGTGCGCGACATTCGCACGCGGCCCGGCGACAACGCCGACAAGCGCCCGACCACGGGGGAGGTGACCGCGTCGGTCCAGGAAACCGGCCGCCTCAAGGCGGGCTTCCGCGCCAACATGTTCGCGCCGGACCATCCCGACGTCGACGGCGAGGTTGCCCTCCGCAGGTTGCCGCTCACCGAGCTCACCGATTTCACGCGCGCCTACGCCGGCTTCGATTTCGAGGCGGGCACCATGAGCATGTATTCGGAGTTCGCGGTCGCCCGTGACTCGATCAGCGGCTACGTGAAGCCGATCATCTCCGGCAAGAAAGTTCTCGACCTCAAGGGCAACGATGAAGGTGACAACGTGCTCGAGGTCGCTTGGGAGGCGTTCGTCGCCGGCGTCACGTCGATCCTCGAGAACGGCAGCACCGACGATGTGGCGACGCGCGTGACGTTCCAGGGTCGTCTCGATCAACCCAACGTCAGCGTAGGCGGCGCCATATTTTCGCTGCTCGGTAACGCCTTCCTGAAGGCCATCTTGCCCGGCGTCGAGAATCGCGTGTCGCTCGCGAGCATCGGCGGCACCGTGCGGCCCGAGATCGCCGACAAGCCGTCCGCGAAGATGGAAGGCGAGATGAAGAAGGACGCCGAAGAAGCGAAGGCCGCGGAGGCAGCAGACAAGAACAAGAAGAAGGCGAGCAAGGACGCCGTCGAGGCCGAAAAGAAAGCGATGAAGGAACGAGCCGAGCAGCGGCGCTAGCAACGCTCGTGTAGAAGGAGCCATGAAGCTCGCCGCGGTCGTCGAGACCTCCGAGCGCGTCGCCGGCACGCGCTCGCGACTACAGAAGGTCGACGCCATCAGCGGTCTGTTGACGCGGACGGAACCCGACCAGGTCGCGCTCGTCGTCGACTACCTCGCGGGCATCGTGCCGCAGGGGCGCATCGGCGTCGGCTATGCCGCTGTCTCGGCCGCGCGCGAGGTCGGGGCGGCGAGCGAGTCGAGCCTCGAGGTCCGCGACGTCGACGTCGCGTTCACGCACATCGCAGGCGTGTCGGGCGCGGGGTCCGCGAAGGAGCGGGCGCGAGCACTGGCCAAGCTCATGGGCGAGGCCACGGCCGCGGAGCAGAGCTTCTTGCAGCGCCTGCTCATTGGCGAGCTGCGCCAGGGCGCCCAAGAGGGAGTGATGATCGCCGCCATCGCCAAAGCCAGCGGCGTCGACGAGGCGCTGGTTCGACGCGGGGTGATGTTGGCCTCCGCGGTCGGCGAGGTCGCGGCTACGGCGATACGTGAGGGAGGCTCCGGCGTGTCGGGGTATCGCTTACGCTTGCTCGCGCCGGTGCAGCCAATGCTGGCGCAAACCGCGGCGGACGTCGGTGAGGCGATCGCTGCGCACGGCCAAGCGTCGGTCGAGCTCAAGCTCGACGGCGCGCGCATTCAGGTGCACCGCGACGGCGACCAGGTGCGCATCTTCTCGCGTGATGGCAACGACGTCACGGCACGGCTACCGGAAGTGGTCGAGCAAGCTCTCGGATTCCCCGCGCGGTCGCTGATCCTCGACGGCGAGGTCCTGGCGATGCGCGAAGACGGCTCGCCTCAGCCCTTCCAGGTGACCATGCGTCGCTTCGGCCGCAAGCTCGACGTGGCCGCTCAACGCGAGGCGATGGCGCTCACGCCCTACTTCTTCGACGTCGTGCACGTCGACGGCGCCGACCTGCTCGACTCTCCTTACGCCGAGCGCCAGCGCGCTCTCGCCGACCTGCTCACGCCGACTCAGCGCGTCCCCTTCATAGTGACCGCTTCGGCGGACGAAGCCGAGCGCTTCTACGACGACGCCGTGGCGCGTGGTTTCGAAGGCGTCATGGTGAAGACCCTCGACGCGCCGTACGAAGCCGGTCGGCGCGGCTCCGGCTGGCTCAAGGTGAAGCCGGCACACACGCTCGACCTCGTCGTCCTGGCGGCGGAGTGGGGCAGCGGCCGTCGTGAGGGGCTCTTGAGCAACATTCACCTCGGCGCCCGCGACCCCGAGCACGGCGGCTTCGCGATGCTCGGCAAGACTTTCAAGGGCATGACCGACGTCATGCTCGCCTGGCAAACCAAGTGGTTCCTCGAGCACGCCATGGGCCGCGAGGGCCACGTCGTGCACGTCAAGCCCGAGCTCGTCGCCGAGATTGCTTTCGATACCGTCCAAGCCTCGACGGTGTACGAGAGCGGCTTCGCGTTGCGTTTCGCGCGCGTCAAACGCTATCGCGAGGACAAGTCCGCCGCGGAAGCGGACACCATCGAGGCGATTCGCGCGATCTTCGCGAAAGCGAACCGCGCCTAGCCGCTCGGCGCCGGATCGCTATTGCGGACAAAGACAGCGAGACAAAGGTTGCCAAAAGGGACGCGCCAGCTCTTGTGCGGCACGGCGCCCGACAAGCGCATGATGGCGTCGAAGCCGAGAGGCGCGAGGAACGGCGTCAGGAGGTGCGTCGTCGTCTTCATCTCGAGGTGGAAGCACGTCCGCAGGCTCGGGGCGATGCCGGCGAGCTTCTTCTCGAGGTTGAAGGCGTTGAGCTTGGTGATGTGTTGCTCCTCGTACGAAACGTCGGAGAAGCGGTTCAAGAGCAGCTCGACGAGCGGCCACGTGCTCGCGTAGTTGGGCGTCGAGAGCACGAAGGCGCCACCCGGGCGTAGCACCTGCGCGACGTTGTCGATGAGGCGTTTGATGATCTCCGGCGTCAGGTGCTCGATGACCTCGATGCAGGTGACGCAGTCGAAGGTCTCACCGAGGTTGTGGATGTCGCTCACGTCACCGATGGCGCGGAACTCACGCTGCGCGTTGCCGTAGTGCTCGTTGGCGTACGCCACTTGCTCGGGGAGGATGTCGACGCCGAGCTGGCGCGTGAAGCGCTCCAGGTCGAGGAGCGACAAGAAGGTGCCGGCGAAGCAACCGACGTCGAGGATCGACAGGCCAGGACCCCGTGGCAGGCAGTCGACGATGCGCTGGAACTTCTGCAGGTGCCAGGCTTTGCGGATGGCGCTGCCTTGGCCGCGCGCCACCTGATCGTAGAAGCCGACGGGAATGCCGCTGTAGTCGAACTCGGTCACGTCGCTGCTTTCTGCCGCAAACGCAGGGCCATGCCAACGAAGACGACGAGACCGAGCGCGTAAGCCATCGCGATGTCGGGCCAATACCACGGGCGATAGCGCAGGATGATTTCTCCCGGGCTCGCGATTTTCACGTCGAGAGAGTAGTCGTCGTCGTCGCACTCGGCTTCACCCGAGACGACTTCCCAGCCCGCGAGGCGGTTCTGGTTGATGCGCACCATCGCGGGGGTGGTGCCGTCGTAGCTCATCGCGATGTAGCCGGGTGAGACCTCGCGGAGCTCGGCTACGCCGTTGCCGCCAACCACGCGAATTTCTCCGGCATACCCTGGGCCACCGCGATAGCGGACGGTGCGCTCGACTTGCGCGGGCTCGTAAGTGTCGAGCGCGCCGTAGCCGCCGGCGAAATAGTGCTCCGGCTTGGTTGCCCACATGACGGTGTAGTTCCAGGCACGCTGGGTGATGTCACGCGCCGTTGCTTGATAGCGGTGCTGGCCGCCGTCGTTGTGCATGGCGCGGAACCATTGCCGGTGCGACACCACGACGATTTCGAGCACGGCGATGACGAGTAGACCGTGCGTGACTCGCGCCTTCCAGCGGAACGAGCGCACCGCCGCGCAGACGAGCACGACCCATGCGAAGTAGAGCCAGATGAAGTTGCGACTCTGAACGTGAGCGTTCCGCAATAGCGGCGTTCGTGAGATGATCTCCCACGGATTGAACGGCGCCAGCGCGTTGGTGCCGATCCACAAGAAGACCAGCCCAAAGACGAGCCAGCGCCACTGAGCGCGCGCGAACTGGGGCCTTGCGAGAGCCACGACGATGAGCGCGGTTGCAGCGAAGCCGAGATAGCAACCGACCTCGTGGAAGCGCCAGTCGAGTGGCCGCGCTGCCTTCAAGAACCATTGGTCGGTGTCGTAGAAGGCCGCGAGGGCGAGCTTCCAACCCATGGTGGCGCGTTCGATGGTGAGCTTGCGCGCGCCCAGCGACTCCAGCACCGGCACGAGCTTGCTCGACGCGACGCCGAGAAACGCCACCGCGGCGCCCGGCACGAGCAGTCGGTGCGCCTTGACGGTGGCGATGAATCCGCGAAGCGGCACCATCCCGAGCGCCGCGAGGACGATCACGGCGTAGCCGCTGAAGATGAAGGCATACATGCCTCCATCCACCAGGAAGAGCGCGAGCAACGCGGCGAGCTTGAGAGTGGCCGACGGCTTGTCGAGCTCCATCAGCCAGTAAACGACCCACGGCAGCAGCTGCATCGTGCCGTAAGGGACGTGTCCCTCGCAGTAGTGCAGCATGAACCAGGAGCCACCGATGAACATCATGGCGCCGAGCCCGGCGACGATTCGGTTGTGACCGAGGCGCGTGAGGACGCTGGTCATGCCCCAGGCGCCCAGGATGCCGTGGACGACCAGCGACACCACGTTGGCGAGATGCGGGCGGAAGAGCTGGTCGAGGAGACCCACAGGCGAGAAGATCCGCGTTTGCGGATTGGCCAAGAGGTCCGCTCCACCCATGACCCAGGGGTCGTGCATGGGAAAGCGGCCGTAGCTATGGACGCTCGAGCGGACCACCAGGGCAAGACTGTCGAAATAGCCCCAGTCACCGCCGGGTGTGCGGTTCCAGTACCAAAGCGGCCATAGGAAGGCGACGAGGGAAACCGCAACGGGAGTCAGTCGCCAGAGCCAACGCTGCACGACCGACCAAGTACCTGGGGAGCCAATCCAAGCCAAGTTTCTTCCCGGCTTGGCTTCGCGGTACCTTGCCGCATGCTCGTCCGCCTTTTCGCCGCCCTCGGAGCCCTGGCCGCCGTCGTCGTCGTGGTCGCCGGTGTCGCCGTCTGGAACATCACGCGCCGAGGTGTGAGCACCCGCGAGGCGCCCGGTAAGCTAGAGACGGTGGTGGCCCGCGCCTTACGCAAGGCGGCCATCCCCGCGGCATCACGCCAGCAGAAAAACCCCATCGTCATGGACGATGCCAAGCGCGCCCACGCCCGCGCCCATTGGGCAGACCACTGCGCCGTGTGCCACGCGGCGGACGGCAGCGGCACCGGGGTCTCGGGCGAGCGCATGTATCCGCCCGCGCCCGACATGCGCACGGCGATCACGCAGGACCTCACGGATGGGGAGATCTACTGGATCATCCAGAATGGCATCCGCTTGAGCGGCATGCCGGCATGGGGCGAAGCGCACGCCGACGATCCCGAGACCTGGGAGCTCGTTGCCTTCGTGCGGTCATTGCCGGGACTCACCAAAGACGAGGTCGAAGCGATCGAGAGCGCCATGCCGGTGAGCGCGCATGAGCGGGCGGAGAGGGAGGCGGAGGACGTGTTCTTGCGCGGCGACTAAATGGGGACACCAACCATTTTTCAGTCCGCCACCTTGATGAGTGTCGCCCGCAGCGTCTCGCCATCGCGCTTGGCGTGAGCCACCACGCGGACGCCCACCTTCACTTCGGCGATGGTGGCTGGCTTCTTTGCCTTCTCGAACTTGGTTGCGGCGTCGACGGCGAGCACGACGTCTTTGCCCTGCGCCGTCGCGATGGTGATGCTCCGCTCACTCACGGCGCTCGCGGTGCCCATGATGTGCTCGCCGCCACTGTGACCGAGAATCATCAGGAGGAAGACGACGCCCATGCTCTAGACTCCAAGCTCGAGCGCGCCGTCATCGATGCGCCCGAACACCATCGTTCCATAGTCGAAGAGATAGTTTTGCCGCAGCATCCACGGCTCTTCGTTGCCTTGCTTCGGCAAGCGATGGCCGCCGCGTTGAATGTACCCGGCGCTGAGATCCAACACCGGCCGCGTCTCGACGCTCGCCCCGGGGCGCGGTGTAGCGCGCACGTAACCATACCGCTCCATGAAATCGAGCAGCCGCGCCACGTAGCGCGAGGCGAGATCCGCTCGCAGGCCCCAGGAGGCGTTGATGTAGCCGACGCACCACGCGAAGTTGGGCACGCCGCTCAGCATGCAGCCCTTGTAGACGAGGGTCGACGGGATGTCGGTCGTTTGCCCGTCGACGCGGAGCTGAACACCGCCGACCGCCAAGAGCTCGAGACCGGTCGCGGTGACGACGATGTCGGCTTCGAGCTCGGCGCCGCTCGCGAGCACCACTCCTGTCTCGCTGAACCGGGCGATGGTGTCCGTTACGACGGACGCCTTGCCCTCGCGAAGCGCGACGAAGATGTCCGCGTCCGGCGCTAGACACAGACGTTGATCCCAAGGCGCATAACGGGGCGCGAAGTGGGGGTCGACCGCGACGCTCTTGCCGAGATGTGAGCGGACATTGTCGGTGAGCCAGCGGCGAGCCGCCGTGGGGTAGGCGCGGCAGAACAGGTAGATGCCCAGCGTGATGAGCACGTTCTTGATGCGCACCAGATGGTGCGCGAGTTGGAGCGGCAGCACCGCGCGCAACACGTCGGCGACCACGTCGCGCGATGGTAGCGTCGCCACGTATGTGGGGGAGCGCTGCAGCATGGTGACGTGCGCTGCCTTCTCGGCGAGCGCCGGGATCAATGTGATTGCCGTGGCGCCGCTACCGACGACCAGCACGCGCTTGCCCGTGACATCGAGGTCCGCCGGCCACCATTGCGGGTGCGCTATATGTCCGCGAAACCGGTCGGCTCCATCGAATAGCGGCGCGTGCGCCTTGTCGTAGCTGTAATAGCCGCTGCAAGCGTAAAGAAAGCGGCAACGAAGCTCGCGTCGCTCGCTCCCTACCTCGGCGACGACCCGCCAGCGGTTCTCCGAGGAGGACCAATCAGCCGAGATGACGCGATGCCCGAAGCGCACGTGACGATCGATGCCGTGCTCGGCGGCGGTGGCGCGGATGTACTCCAAGATCTCCTGGCCCGCGGCGATGCTGCTCTTGCCGCGCCACGGCTTGAACGGGAACGCGAAGGTGTAGACGTCGGAGTCCGAGCGAATTCCGGGATAGCGGAACAGGCTCCAGGTGCCGCCGATGGCGTTGGTCGCCTCGAGCACCGCATAGCGCAGGCGCGGCATGCCGGTTTGCAGGCGATAAGCCGCGCCGATGCCGGACAGGCCGGCGCCGATGATGATGACGTCGACGTCGGTCACTGGCGAAGCCTTGCTCCTCATGCGCGGAATCCTTGCCAGCGAACTCCGATTGACGCTAGGCGTCCCTGTGGCCAGCGTGACTCGGGACCATCCGGCACCACTGTTCGGGCGCGTGGTCGGCCCGTTGCAGCGTTTCTTCGCGCACGAGGCGGCGGGCGGCGCGCTCCTGTTCATGACCGCGCTGCTCGCGATGGTCGCGGCCAACAGCGACCTCAGCGCTCTCTATGCTCAGCTCGTCCACGCGACGATCACACTAGGCGTCGGCACGAACGCTCTCCGGTTCGACATTGCCACCTTCGTCAACGACGGCTTGATGACCGTCTTCTTCTTCGTCGTGGGCATGGAGGTGAAGCGCGAGCTCGTCTCCGGCGAGCTGCGCACGATGCAACGTGCTCTCCTCCCGGCTGTCGCGGCTGCCGGTGGCATGGCGGTGCCGGCGGGCATCTATGCCTTCCTCAATGCCGGCACCCCGGCGGCTGTTGGTTGGGGTGTCCCAGTCGCGACCGACATCGCCTTCGTCATCGGCTGCCTTTCCCTATTGGGCAAGCGCGTGCCCCAAGGCCTGGCCGTGTTCGTCGTGGCCCTGGCGATCTTCGATGACATCGGTGGCATCCTGGTCATCGCTTTGCGTTACGGCAACGGCCTGCACTTCCCCGCGCTCGTCGCGGCGGGTGGCATCGTCGTCGTGCTGGTGCTGCTCAACCGCCTGCGCGTCGTTCACTGGGCTGCCTACGCTGCTTGCGGCGTAGGGCTGTGGCTCGCCCTGCATCACGGCGGCGTGCACGCGACTCTCGCGGGTGTGGTCCTCGGCCTCGCGGTTCCCGCCAACGCCCGTCGCAGCGCGGCGGACGTCCTCCGCGAGCTGCGCGAGTACCTGAAAGCGTTACCGTGCGAGTCCGATGCGGAGCTAAAAGGCGGCGAGATCGCGCACATCGAAGATCGTCTCGAGGACATGCAGTCGCCGCTCGAGCGTTTCGTCGAGGCGCTGCATCCGCTGCAAGTCTACTTCATCATGCCGTTCTTCGCGTTCGTGAACGCCGGTGTCGATATTCGCGGCATGTCCTTCGCGGACCTCGCCACACCCGTGCCGCTCGGTGTCGCCTTGGGTCTGATCGTCGGCAAGCAAGTCGGGGTCTTCGGCGCGACCTTTATCGCGGTAAAGGCGCGCCTCGCACCGATGCCCACGGGCGGCACTTGGTGGGGCCTCTACGGTGTGTCCGTCTTAGCGGGTATCGGGTTCACCGTCGCCTTGTTCATCGCCGATCTCGCCTTCGCGGACGTGCCGCAGCATCTCTCACTCGCCAAGGTCGGCATTCTCGTCGGCTCGCTGGTGTCCGGTCTCATTGGTTTCGCGGTGCTGCGGCTCCAGCGCCCGGCAGCGAGCGCGTAATACGCCAAAACCCCCCGCCAATGTTGCGTGCAACCGTGACGCTGCCCAACGTGCGAATTGGAGGGCGATGTCATGGAAGAGACGGTGGTTGGGCAGGTAGCGGTGGTGACGGGCGGGTCGTCGGGGATTGGTTTCGAGCTGGCGCGTGAGCTCTTGGCGCGCGGCTTCGACGTGCTCATCGTCGCCGAGGACGACGGCGTGCGCCGAGCGGCGCGCGAGCTGGGTCCGCGGGCCAATGCCCTGCAGGTCGACCTCGCGAGCTATCGAGGCGTCGAGCGTCTCTACGCGCATATGAAAGGCATGGGGCGTCCGATTGACGTCGTGGCCATCAACGCCGGCGTCGGCACCGGCGGCGCGTTCGCGGGCGACACCAAGCTCGAGGACGAGCTCAACATCATCAATCTCAACGTCATGTCGACTGTTCACCTCGCCAAGCGCGTGGTGCCCGACATGGTGGCGCGTTGCCGGGGTCGCATCTTGCTGACGTCATCGTTGGCCGCGAATTTTCCCGGCCCGTTCTTCGCGGTCTATGCCGCCTCCAAGGCGTTCATCCAGTCGTTCGCCGAAGGCCTTCGCAACGAGCTAGAAGGAACCGGCGTCACGGTCACCGCGATGATGCCCGGCGCCACGGACACCGAGTTCTTCGAGCGCGCCAACATGCTCGAGACCAAGGTCGGCCAGGGTCAGAAGGACGATCCCGCGCTGGTCGCGCAGCAAGGTGTCGACGCCCTGCTCGAAGGCAAGGACTCGATCGTCTGCGGGGCGCTCAGGAACAAGATGCAGGCGATCGCGGCGCGCGTGTTACCCGACGCCACCAAGGCCGCCATGCAGCGCAAACAGACCGAGCCTCACAGACCTCACTGAGGCTGGAGCGCCTCTTTCAAGGCGGTATCGAACGGCGTCATCACGATCTTGCACTGAAACTTGGTGCCGGCCGCGACGTCGTTCACCGCCTTGCGGTAGGTCGCATCGAATGGGTCCGCTTTGGCGGCGGAACCGAAGGCGGCGCGGGCGCTCTCGTCGTCCTTCTCTTGCATGGCGAGGCACCCGCGCAGGTAGTGGGCCTTGGCGCGGTGCGACGCGTTCCTAGTGGTCTCGGCGAGCGCGTCGAGGAACTGCTTGGTGGCGTCGACCGCGTTGGCGCGTTGGGCCATGTAGACGAAGGCGCCCCAGACCTCGGGGTCGTCGCCATTGGTGCCGAGGACGCGCGGAATCAGCTTTGCGAAGGCGTTCTCCGCGCCGGCCCTGGTGGTCGCGGGGAGGGCGAGCCAGGCGGACAAGGCGACGCGTTGCACGGCGGCGTTGTCCGCTTTAGCGTCCGAGATGCGGCTCGCCGCGTCGACCGCGCGATTCGCCGCGGTCGCGTCGACGGAGTCGCCGACACCCACTGCCGCGAGCGCCGTCAGGACCTGGGCTAAGTCCGCGGGCGTGCCGTCGGGACCCATGACGTCGACGAGCGCGGCGCGTGCGTGGAGGAGCCAAGCGGCGCAGGCGTCGTCACTCGCGCGGCACCCCGGCGCCTGCCTATCGAGGATGGCCGCGAGCTTGGGAAAACGCGGCTTGGCGCAGCTCACCGACAATGTGGCCGCGGCCTTGCGAACCTCGGCGAGCGGCGCGCGCAAGATGAGGTCGACGCCCTTTTTGCACTTGGCGTCGAGTCGCTCGAGCGACGGCTGGTTGGCGCCGAGCGTCAGCAGCTCGAGGCCCTCGCTCGGCGCGAGAGGCGCGGCGAGCAACGCCGTGGCGACGAGGGTCGTGATCACGGCGCCGCGGGCACCTTGGGCGGCTTTCCGGCACCGAGTACTTTCAGGTCGGCGCTCGGCTTCTTCTTGTCGGTGCGATGGCTGCGCGTGCACAGCCCGGTATGGAGCTTCCCGTCCTTGTCGGTGCCGTAGATCACCCACTCTTCACCGACGGCGAAGTCGATCTCGCACATGCCAACGTGGGGCGAGATGGAGCTCACGACGAGCTTTTTGGTGATGTCACCCTTCCAGACGCGAGCGACTTCGAAGGTGACGGCCAAGCGGCCCTCGGGACTCGTCGACGCCGCGCCAGCGGACTCGACAGGCTCGATACTCACCACGGTTCCATGAAAAACCGCGTCGGCGCGCTCGAGCTCGACCTTGGCTGGCCGCGGCGGCACACAGGAGCAAGCATGCGCCAAGCGCGCGGCGTACATGATGACGATGGCGGCGAGAGTTGCGAGACGCATGTTCATCCCTCCAGCGGCTTCAAGCTCTGAAAGACCGTGGGTAAGAGCTCGGCGACCGTGGGATGGATGAACACCGCGTTGGCGATGACATCGGCTTTCTGGCGCGCGGTCATGGCGGCGAGCACCGCATGGATGGCTTCGTCGCCGCCGACGCCGAAGATGGTCGCCCCCAAAATCTCCCGCGTGTCCGCGTCGACGAGCACCTTCATGAAGCCGCGCGTTTCACCTTTTTCGACGGCGCGCGCGACCTTGGTCATCGGACGCACGGCCATCAAAGCTCTACGTCCGCTCTTGCGGACCTGCGCTTCGCTCATGCCGATGTGCGCCACGGGCGGGTCGATGTAGAGCGCATACGCCGGCACGCGATCGGTGACGCGGCGCGAGCCGTTGTCGAGCAGATTCGCCGCGACGATCTCGAAGTCGTTGTACGAAGTGTGCGTGAAGGCGCCGCGGCCGTTGCAGTCACCGAGCGCCCAGATGCCGGGCACGTTGGTGCGGAGTTGGTCATCGACCTCGATGTAACCGCGCGCGTCCATCTTCACCCCCGCGGCGTCGAGCCCGAGGTCGTGGGTATTGGGATCGCGTCCCACCGCCAACAAGATGTGCGAGCCGCTCTCCTCGGGAGCTCCCGCCTGGCAGGAGACGCCGACGCCGACCTCGGCGCCACGCTCGTGCAAGCTGATGCACTCCGCGTTCAAACGGAAGCGGATGCCTTCCGCCTCGAGCGTCTCCTTGATTGCGGCGCTGACGTCGAGATCTTCGTGCGGCAAGAGCTGCGCGCCGCGCTCGATGACCGTGACCTTCGCACCGAAGCGCCGGAACATCTGCGCGAACTCGAGACCGATGTACGAGCCGCCGACGACGAGCAGGTGCTTCGGAACCTCGTCGAGGTCGAGAATCGTCGTGCTCGTGAGGTACGGGACCTCGCTGACGCCGGGGAAATCAGGATGGCGTGGGCGGCCGCCGACGTTCACGAAGAATTGCTTGGCCGTCACCACGTCCTCGCCGACCCGGACGCGTGTCGGTGATTCGAAGCGTCCGCTTCCCCGGAAGATCGTGAGCCCTTCGAGACCGCCGAGCCAGCTCTCGAGGCCGTCATGCGAGGCGGCGACGATGGCGTTCTTGCGCCCCTTGATGGCGGCAAGGTCGATGCGTGCTGGGCCGCTGATATGGACACCGTGAGCGCTGGCATTGGCGGCGGTGAAAGCCACCTTGGCGCTCGCGACCATCGTCTTCGTCGGCGTGCAACCGGCGTTGACGCACGTCCCACCGATGAGCTTGCGCTCGATCAACGCGACCTTCTTGCCGGCGGCGACGAGCCGCGCGGCGAGAAACGGACCTGCCTGACCGGCGCCAATGACCGCCGCGTCGAAGGAGCGCTCCATCACAGGCTCATGATCGCGGCGACCGACAGGCCCACGGCGACCAGGTCCTCGACGATGGCGGCGGGCAGATCTTTGCCGAAAGCCGCGGCCAGCTTACCGCGCGCGAAAGCACCGCCGAACGTACCGGCCACCGCGCCCACGACGCCGACGGCAGCGCCGATGACCAACGCACCGCTCGACGCGGCGACGCACGCGCCGACCAAGGCGCCACTCAAGATGCGCGCGATGAATTGCGGCGGCACCTTGCGGCTCGGCGTCCAAGGCAGCTTGTCGTTCACCACCTCGGCAACCGCCACGACGGTGAAGACCACGGCCGTATAGGCGTAGCCCATGAAGGCGACAGGCACCCCCGCGACCGAGAGTACGCCTTGGCGGACGGCCCACGCCACGGCGCACGGTGACATCATCGCCCGCAAGCCCGACACGAATCCCAACAACAGCGCTGCGACCCAATATTCCATGGCCGACGTCTACTAGACCGTCAGTCGACGATCCAATCGTAGCTGTCGGTACGGGCAAGCGGCGTGATCGGCGCCTCGCTGACTTTGCGTGGCGTTTCAACGGCCTTCGCGGCCGGCACGATGGTCGCCAAGAGGCCTGGAAATCGTTCGTCGAGCTCGGCGCGCCGCAAGGACACGAAGCGCCGCGTACTCTGAGCCCGCACCTGGATGAGGCCCGCCTCGCGCAGCTTCGCCATGTGGTAGCTGAGCACGGTCTTCGAGCCGAGCTCGCTGAACTGACCACAGCTGAGCTCCGCGACGTCGGCGAGCCTGCCGATCATCGCTAGCCGGGTGCTGTCGCCGAGAGCCGACAAGATGCTGGGGAGCTCGAGCTGCTCCGCCGTCGGATGCTTGATCGCCATGGCCGCACGATAAACCCTGCTTTCGAAATCCAAAAAATTTCGGCGAACGCGGGGCGGCGACGTTCGAATGTTCAACGACGGTCGAACTTCTCGAAACCGCGGACTGACCGCGTGCTCGCGGGGGTCACCGTGGTTGCACGATCCTAGAACTTCCTCGCGGCCCTCGGAGGTTCAGTGCGCTTCGATCGCCTGGTCGAGATCGATGTTCTGCGCCTTGAGCGAGCGGCGGATGAGCAGCGTCAGCCCGATGAGGGTCGCGAAGCACGCCACCGCCACCAAATACGACAGGCGCATGTCACCGAGCGCATCACCGACGGCTCCCTGGATGGGCGGAATGACCGCGCCACCGAGGATCATCATGACGAGCGCCGACGATGCCTGCCCCTTGAGCGGACCAACGCCGGTGACGCCGAGCGCGAAGATGCACGGCCACATGACCGAGCAGAACAGGCCTGTCGCCATGAACGCGTAGATGGACACGATGCCGGTGGTGGCGACGCCGATGCTGGCGGAGATGGTCGCGAGAGTGCTCACGGCGAGCAGCGTCTTGATGGGCCGCTCCTGACCGAACATGAACGCGGCCACGAGCACCGCGACGCAACCCGCGTAGGCGATGAGGTCGGAGACGTCGTTGCCGTAGAAGCGATTCACGCCGAGCACGAGCGCGAAAGCGATGAAGGGCGCGACGATGGTGGCCAGAGTGCGCTTCACGCCGGTCAGGTTGAACACCGCGACCGCCCCTGCCCAGCGGCCGATCATCAAGCTGCCCCAGTAGAGCGAGATGTACTTCGAGATCTGATGCTCGGCGAGGCCCTCCGGCGTGAGGTAGCCGGGGGTCTTCAATAGCGCACCGAGGTTGTTGTCGACGGTGACTTCGACGCCGACGTAGAAGAAGATGCCGAGCGCAGCGAGCAGCACTTGCGGCTTCTGGAGCGCGCCCCAACCACGCTCGATTGGCGTGTCGTCTTTTTGCTCGGGGAGCGACGAGAAGAAGAGGAACGCGGCGACGAGCAGGAAGATCCCGGCGACGACGCAGTAGAGCATGCGGATGCTACCGATGCTCGCGACATCGGGCGTGCCTTTCGGCGTGCCGAAGAGGACGAACGACAGGACGATGGGGCCGACGACGGTGCCGAACGAGTTGACGCCGCCCGCGAAGCTCAAGCGATGGGCGCCGCTCTCGATGGGCCCTAGGCCGACCATGAATGGTTGCGCGCCCGTTTGCTGGACGCCGAAGCCGAGCGCCACCACGAAATACGCCAGCAAGATGAACGGGAAGCTGGCGCTGTTCGCGGCGGCGACGATGAGCAAGGCGCCCACGGCCGAGATGCCCAAGCCGTAGACGATCATGCGCTTGTAACCGAAGCGGCCAAAGAGGTCGCGGCCCGTCGCGCTGGCGATGGAGTAGAGGATCAGCGAGCTCACGAAATAGGCGCCGTAAAACGCGGAGCCGACGAGCTGTGATTCGAACTGCGAGAGCTCGAAGTGACTCTTGCAGAAGGGAATGAAAATGCCGTTCGAAGCGGCGACGAAGCCCCAGAAGAAGAACGGGGTGACTGCGATAGCGAGCGCGCCCATGGCAAAGCCCTCTATCCGTCAATGCCCGAGCGCGGCAAGCCGTAATGGTAGCGTCCACCTGCCCTGCTCCGGTAATGCTTCCGCCGAACCTCTACCAAGGGATAACCATGAATCGTCTAGTAGCCACCGCGCTCCTGGCCATTGGCCTCGCCGCTTGCGCCAAGAACAAGAATCAGCCTCCTGTCGCTTCCGCCTCCGAGGCCGCGTCCGAGGGCACCACCGCCGCCGCGGGTGAAGCAGGCGCTGCCGCTGTCGCCGCCGAGCCGACCCCTCCTCCTCCTCCGCCGGCGCCCGAGCCCGTCGTGGCTTACAAGGACATGTCCGTGCCGGAGTCGGTGCTCTACGACGAGAAGGAAGACTGCTACCTCGTGAGCAACATCAACGGTGAGCCGGGCGCGAAGGACAACAACGGCTTCATTTCGAAGCTCGGTCCGGACGGCGCCGTCATCGCGATGAAGTGGATCGAGGGTGGCAAGGGCAAGCTCAAGCTCGACGCTCCGAAAGGCATGGGCATCGTCGCCGACACGCTTTACGTCGCCGACATCGACACCGTGCGCATGTTCAACCGCAAGACCGGCGCCGCCAAGGGTGAGATCAAGGTGAAGGGCTCGACCTTCCTCGGTGACATCACCACCTCGCCCGACGGTCGCGTCTTCGTGTCCGATATCGCGATCACGTTCGCGGACGGCAAGGCCACGCCCACCGGGACCGACGCGGTCTACTTGATCAACAAGGCCAAGAAGGTGATCCCGCTCTCGAAGTCGACCGACCTCGGTGGTCCGAACGGCCTCGTGGTCGTCGACAACAAGCTCTGGGTCGTCAGTATGTTGTCGGGCGAGCTCTACTCCCTCGACGCGGCCAAGCCCGGCGCCAGGGGCGACACGCAGAAGCTGCCCAAGGGCGGTCTCGACGGCATCGTCTCCACCCCCAACGGGATCATGATCTCGAGCTGGGAGCTCGGCGGCGTCATGAAGGGCACGCTCGGTGGTGAGTTCACCCCGGTCCTCGAGCAGATCGCCGCTTCGGCGGACATCGGCTTCGACAGCAAGCGCAACCGCATCTTGGTGCCGCGCTTCATGAACAACAGCGTCGAAGTTTACTCGGTTCAGTAGGTTCGAAACGGACGGCGTCGATCGATCCGCGGTCGACGCCGTTCAGTTCTTCAGCTTCTCGTACTTTTCAGGGTCGAAGCCGACGAAGACCCGCCCGCCGTCGACCAGTACCGGGCGCTTCACGAGCTTCCCGTCGCGCGACAAGGCGTCGATGAGCTCCGCGTCGCTCATCTTGGCGACCTTCGCCTTGCCCATCGCGCGATAAGACTGGCCCGACGTGTTGAGCCACTTGCGAACGGGCAGACCGCTCGCGGGAATCCACCTGGCGAGCTCGGCCTGGTTGGGCGGCGCGTCTACGATAGGGCGCTCGGTGACCGCGATCGCGTTGTTGCGCAACCAGGCGCGCGCCTTCTTGCAGGTGCCGCAGGTAGAGTAGTGGAGAAAGATCATGGAGCCCCTGGTATGCCTTCGCGGATGCGAGCCGAGAACGCCGGATCCTGATCGGCGGCGAGGGCTCGCTCGTTGATGCGACCTCGAGCGCGTAAGGTCTCGAGATCGACGCCGGGTGTCAACGCGCCATAGTCGTAGAGGTACTCGGGCAGGTAGCCCGAAACGAGCAGGCGGTAGTCGAGCGGGAGCGCCCTCACGACCACGCGCGCGATGTCGTAAACCATCGTCGTGCAGTTGCCGGTAACGGTGTGGTACCAGCGCGGCGCTTCGACCAGCTCGCGCCCTTCGTCGAGATAACCCATGAACAAGGCGCGCATCTCATCCCGCCCGATGTTGGCGATGCGGTAGACGTAGACCTGCTCCTCGCGCGCGTTGGTGCGCACCCAAAGTATGTCGCGCTCATCGGCCGCGATGAGTGTCGTCTCGAACATCTTGAAGAAGCCACCAATGGCCGAGAAGGTCTCGTCCCGCTCCTTGCGGATCTCGATCGAGAAGGTGACGAACTGCCCATCGTCGAAGCCAAAAGAAACCAGGGTGTGCGCGATAGCGGGTCCCATCCAATACGAGCAGATGACGTCGACCGACCGCAGCAAGCGAAGGTCGTAGCGCCGTGTTTCCCAGCGCGCGTCGTAGTGGTGGTCGTGTGTCCAGGCGAAGTTGCGGACGTTGGTCAGCGTGACGATGTCGCCATCGACCTTGCTTTCGACGTGTTTGGCCACGTCATCGGCCCAATCACGCGTGTCGGAAGGGGCGATGCCGCGCCACCACAGCCCGAAGAGCGCGAGGGCGGCGAGCGCCACCACCGCCGACCTGCCCGCGCGCCCTCGCCACATGAGCACGAGGGCGAAGACACCGATCGCCGACCAGACGACGATGCCGAGGCTCTTGCCGAGCGTGCCCCCAGGCAGCTGGTAGGCGAGCGCCATCGCGACCCAGGCGAAGCTCGCGACGACGACCAGAGTAGCTACGCACCGCAGCACGACGGGCCAGACGCGCATGCGCCAACAATTAAGCGCGGCCGCGGTGAAATACCAGCGCTACCGCCGGCATCGCGAAGCCGATCGCGGCCGTGAGCGTCCAGCCGCCGGTCGCATACGACCACGCACCGATCGCCGAGCCGCTGGCGCCGCCGATGAAGGCCGTCGCTATGTAGAGCGAGTTGAGGCGGCCGCGATGTTCGGGGGAGAGCGCGAAGATGGCGCGTTGCCCGAGCACGAGGTTGGCCGAAACGCCCGCGTCGATGAGGATCGCGCCTATCGCCAGCAGGACGATGCCCAGCGAGGACGCTCCTGGGGTGATGTACGCAATGGCAAACGCGACGGAGCCGCACAAAAGCCCCACGGTCGTCGCGAGATGCGCGCGCCCGCGGTCGGCGGCGATGCCCGCCAGTGGAGCGGAAACGGCACCGGCAACGCCCACCAACGCGAAGACGGCGATGCCGCTCTGTGACAGACCGAACGACGGCCCCGCGAGCAAGAGGGGCGCGGCCGTCCAAAACAAGCAGAAGGCGCCAAAGATCAGCGCTTGAATGAAGGCGCGCTGCCGCAAGATCGCCGTCGTCGCGAAAAGGCGCCCCATCGAGCGTAAGAGGCCGACATAGCTCACGGCCGACGCCGCGGGTCTTCGCTCCTTCATGAGGAGCGCGAGGCTGATCGCGAGGAGCACCAACGCTCCGGCGGACGCGACGAAGACCGCGTGCCACGAAAGCAGATCGGTGAGAAAGCTGGCGATGGGCCGCGACAACATGATGCCGAGCATGAGCCCGCTCATGAGCTGCCCGACCACTTGGCCGCGCCGCTCTTCAGGTACGAAATGCGCCGCGTAGGGCACGATGATCTGCACGGCCGAGGCGCCAAAGCCCGTCATGTAGGCCGCGACGAAGTACGTGGTCGCCGACTGGACGAAGGCGAGCCCTAGCAGGCCCGCGACCGCTATGCCGATCATCGCCGCGACCAGACGCTTGTTCTCGACGAGGTCGGATAGCGGCACAGCGAGCAACAAGCCGCTGCCGTAGCCGACTTGAGTCAACGTGACGACGAGCCCCGCCGCCTCGGGGGCGATGCCCAGCGACGGCGCGATGACGGCGATGAGCGGTTGTGCGTAATACAGATTCGCCACGAGCAAGCCGATCGCGGCGGCCAACAAGACGACGATGCTACGACTCACGCCGTGGTCCTACCAATCGGTACGCAACCCAACGAGCATGACTCCGAAGATCTCGATGGCGTCCCAGAGATGTCCGATGCGCACGTTCTCGTTCGCCGCGTGCTGGCTGTTGTCGTAGTTCACGGTCGGGACGGAGATGACGTCGGTCTTCAGCACTTCCGGGAAGAGGTGAGCGGGCAAGCTGCCCCCCTGGGTCGGTATGACGACGATCGGCGCATCGGACGCCGCGCGCACCACCGCGATGATCGCCTTGGACGACGGCGCGTCGAGCGATGTCCGCTGCGACGGATAGCCTTCTTGGATCCAGGCAACGCGAATGACCTTGGGATGGGCGAGCAGTGTCGCCGCGTCGGGGACGCCACGGACGATGAAGTAGCCGCGCTTCTCGAGGTGCTTCTCGACGAGGCGGTGCACCTCGTCCGGGGTCTGGTTCGGCACCAGGCGGAAGTCCAGCGATGCCCAGGCCTGCGTGACGATGGCGTTTGCGGCGTTCGAGCTCGGGCCGGAGGAGATGCCGCGGATGTTCAGCGCCGGGAGATGAATGCGCTCGATGAGCTTGGCGTTGCCGGCCTCGGTGGAGCCCAGCGAGAGCTCCTTGCGCAGCTCGTCGTCCAGATTCGGCACGTCCGCGATAGCGGCGCGCTCGCTCTTGGTGAGGGGGCGCACGCTCTTCGAGAACCCATCGATGAGGATGCGGCCGTCGTCATCGCGCATGCTGGCGAGAAGCGAGGCCATGCGCATGCCGGGATTCGGCGCCCAGTTGCCGTAGTGTCCGCTATGGAGCGCTCGTGACGGTCCATAGATGGTCAGCTCGGCGCCGGTCATGCCGCGGGCGCCGAAGGCTACTTGCTTGCGGCCGCTGGCGTGGTCGGGACCGTCGAGCACCAGCCACAGATCGGCGCGCAGGATGTCGCGGTTCTTCTCGAAGATGTCGCGCATGTGCGGCGAGCCGACTTCCTCTTCGCCGTCGAGGAAGAGCACCAGGTTGACCACGGGCGTGCGCTGATTGGCGGCGAGGGCGTCGAGAGCCGCGAGCAAGGTGACGATGGGAGCCTTGTCGTCGCTCGCCGAGCGCGCGTAGAGCCGCCAGTTGGGGTCGATGGGGCCGCGCTCCGGGATGGGGACGTCCTTGGCGCCGGCGTCGAGCTTGCCCGTGCGCAGGGTCGGCTTCCACGGGTCCGTCTTCCAGTCCGCGAGCACCACCGGCTGTCCGTCATAGTGCGCGTACAAACCCAGTGTCTTGGTGGCGCCCGGGAAACGTTTCTCGGCGAACACGGCCGGGGGCGAGCCGGGTGACTCGAGGAGCTTGGGCTTGAAGCCACGCTTCTCGAGCATGCGCTGCAGGTGCTCGGCGTTCTTGCGGATGTTCGGGGTGTCAGTGGCGACGTTCGGGATGGCGGTCAGCTCGGCGAGCTCCCGCACGATCGCGGCCTCGTTGGCGCCGCGCCACGTGCGGATGCGATCGCGGATGTCGGCGACGCTTGGGTCCACAGCGAGCAACGAGGCGGTCAAGAAGAGGGCGTTCATCACGACGCGTGCCTTAGCTCAGGGCCGGCGTGTTCACAAACCTCGGCGTGACATTTGATGTCGCTTCAGCGGTCGTGCGAAAGAATAGGGCCATGCTCAAACGCCTTGCTCCATTCGCCCTCGTATTGCTCGCCGCTTGCGCCAAGAACAAAGTCCAACCGCCGCCGGGCTCGGGCGAGGCCGCGGCGAATGCCGCCGGCGCCGCTGGGGTCAAGCCGGTGATCAAGGTGAACGGCACCGAGCTTGCCGAAGTCGACATCGTCGCCATCGCCGGCGAAAAGCAGGTCGCCGCTGACTCGCCCGACGCCGTCGACGCCGCCGTCGATCTCTACTTGCTGCGCGACTATGCCAAGAAGCACGACATCACGGCCCCCACGGAGTCGGCGGGTCTGATGGACGAGGGCACGCAACTCGAGGCGCGTATCTTCGACAAGGCGCCGCCGCCGCCGCCCGGTGACGAGCCTTACATCACCGTCGACCACGCCTATTTGTTCCTCGACAAGATCGCCAAGAAGCCCGAGAAGAAGAAGGCTCGCGCGTCCGCTGAAGCGTTCAGGAAGGCCGCGGCGGCCGATTCAGCGAAAACCTTCGAGTCTATTTTCGCGGACATGAAGCTCAACGGCGAATATTGGCACGTCGCCGACAACGAAAACTACGCCGCGACTCTGTTCGCTTGGGTACCGGCGGACGCGAAGGTGGGCGAGACTCCGAAGATCAACGCGCGTCCCGATGCCATGGAGATCGTTCGCCTCAAGGCGCGTCACGACGCCAAGTATCCCGACAAGCACACGTGGTTGATGGAGACGGTGCGGGCCACCGCGACGATCGAGAAGTAGCCTAGTTCGTGGCTTCGAGGGCCGCGAAAGGGTCGGCCCCCGGAACCAGCTCGGCTAGCGTCGTCGACCCCCGCACATCGGTGAGCTCGAGGGTGCGGGTGGGAAACTCGTGCAGGGTGGAGATCCACGCGCCGGTCGCTAGCTGCTGCCAGCGGTCCCAGCTCGTCTTCACGCCGCCGATGGGGATGACATGCGTCCACATCTTCCAGGACGTGGGCAACCCTTCGCCCATGTTCCACAGATACGCATCGCCCGGCGTGACGCCGCCACTGCTGTAGGCGACGAGCAAATGCTCGACACCGTCGTCGGCGCGGACGATGGAGCGCTCGGTACCCTCGTCGAAGCACTTCGAGGGTGCGTTCAGCCAGAAGCTGTCGTTGACCCAGCTCTCCCAAGCTTCCTGTAACGCCTTTTGAGCCTCTTCGCCCGTCAGCTCTTGTCCGTTATCGCGAGCAATGCCGCTCTTGTCCCAGATGCGCAGGAGCACCTCGCGCTCGCCCTGCTTGTAGAGGTCGTAGTTGCGCTCACGATCCCAGAGGTGCGTGCGCCGGCCGCCGAAGTTCCAGGTCACCGCCTTGGTGCGCTCCCAGGCGTCGACGTCCACGCGTTGCATCATGGCGTGCGCGAGGTCGTCGGCGTTCTTGCCGACCTGACCGACTGGACGCGGCTCACTAACGGTGCCGCAGGCGATGGCGGCCGCGACAGGGATGAGGACGGGAACGGCGAGCCAGTACAATTTACGCATCGGCGGCGATCTCCGGGGCGGGCAGAAAGGGCACCTCATACGTGTCCACGAAGTAGCGTTGCAAGGCGTCGATGGCACCGGCCTCATCCTGCCTGAAGACGGCCCCAAAGAGGGTCTTCTCCCGTGCGTCGAACAGGAATGACTCCGCGAAAGCGTCCGGTCCATCCTCGCGCAGGCGCCGCAGCTCGAGGGCGTCGCCTTGGTCGTAGGCGTCACCTTTCATGGTCATGAGCAGCCCGTCCATCTCGAACCCGAGCTCGATGAGCTGAGCAATACAGAAGGCGAAGTAGCGCTTTTCGTCGCGCGCAATGGCGGAGTAAAGCGAGTCGCTCGAACGATTCTCGAGGTGCGCGAAGTAGTCGGCAAACTCGTGCAAGCCCACGCCGATCGCGCGCAACGCGTACATGCGCAAATCGAAACGCAACCGTTGGGCCTGCAAGAGGCCGTTCACCACGAAGAAGCGGAAGAAGCCGATGTCGCGGCACTCGGAGGGCACGTCTCTGCCGTCGAGCTTCTTGAGCAACGCGAAGAACATCCCGGCGCGCGTGTCGGCTGGGGCCTCGGTCGTCAGCTGCTCGAGCTCGTCTTCACTACGCGCCGAGCCGGCCAGCTCGAACACCGCCGCGATGTCGCGGATCTCGTCTGCGCTGATCATCGATAGCTCGCGTCGGACGGCGTAAGACCGAGAACCGCGCGCATGCGCCAGCAACGATCGGTCAGCCAAGCCTGAACCGTGGGGGACGGCGGCTTGCGCGGGAACGAGGCGGTGAGCTTCATGTCGACGCGCTCCGCGAACCACTCCGGGTCCGCCGCGTTCTGCACCATCGAGACGTCGGTGATGCCGGTGATGAAGGCTCGTGCGTCGCGCAAGACGACCCAACCGCTCGCATCACTGCCTTGACCGGGCATGGCAATCAACATGGGCCTGCGGCACACCGCGAGCGAGTCCGTTCCTTCCGGGCTCAGGCTCGAAAGGACCGGGTCGCCGCAGTCGACGTCAACGAAGCACGACGCGACCAGCGCGTACGCGGTGACGCCGAGGACCAGACAGACGACCAAGAGAGCGATGTTGCGAGCCATTTTCAGGCAAGCTGCTATCACCGAACCGGGTGGTCAGTCAGCCTTCGACCGCCACTGGGGCTCCATGTACATGCTCCACCGTGTCAAAGCGCGGAGGGTCTCATCGATGGAATCTTGGCTCACCAAGATTCCCTGCACTTGCGCGCCGACGCGGTCGATCCAAAGGATCAGCTCGACATCGTTATAGCGAACGACATGCGCTTTGACGTCGGCGATGGATCGCCCCGGCTCGGCTGTCGTTTCGTTCTTGATAAGCATGGGGATTCTCGCTCAGCAGGTAAGACGTCACCTGCGGCGCATAAATTGAGCATTATTCGTGCCGCGCGCATCCCCGCGAAAGCACGTTACTCGCAGTTGGCCGGTAACGTTGAGTGTTCCGGTTCGGAACACGATCGCGAAAACCGACGTTTCGTTGTGGGAGCGCTAGGCGGCGGGCGCGGGCGGCGCCGCGGCGACCGGCGGAGCGGGCACATCTTCGCCACGGAAATACGCTATCGCGGTGTAGAGCTTGCGCGCCTGCTCGACACCCAGGTGCGGGAGCGGCTGTTCCTTCGGGAAAAGCGTCGTATCGATGTAGTCCGCCGCGGCGACGCGCTCGTCGGGGTTCGCCGCGTGCAGCACGGCGTTGAGGGCGTAGAGGTCGTCGTCGGTCACACCCACGGTCTTGTGCTTGGCGACGAAGGTGGCGACGCGACCCACGCGCTCGAGCTCGTCGTGACTGCGGACCGAGCCCTTGATCGATTGACGGAGCGCCAGAGCAGCCGCGGGGGTCAGCCGCTTCGCGTTTTCGAGCTCGCTGGTCTGCTGCTCGACGAAAAGCCGGACGAGCGCGCGCTCTTCGTCGCTCGAGTCTTTCAAGGCCGTGACGATGGGCTCGACGTCGTCGCTGTTGAGAACGCGCGCGGCGATCTTCTTCTTGAGGGCCTCGCGCTCGCCCTCGAGGCCCATACAGGCGCCCAGGCTCACCAGCGCCGGGGCGAGGCCCCAGAGGTACTGGCCTTCGAAGTGCCAAAGAGCGGCGCCGGCGCTCAGCAGGGCGAGGCCGATTCCAGCAAAACCCAGGACGTCGATGGCCACCGAGTGACGCGACGCCCAGCTGGCGACGGGATGCTCGGCGTGAAGGGGCTTGCCGGCCGCGACCACCTCGAAGGCATCGGTCGCACGCTGGACCGCGGCTTTGGCGATCTCGATGGCCGACCGGGCCGGGGGAATCACCGCGGGAACCTGTGAACCGACCTGCAACGGGGCTATGCGAATGTTGGCGCGCTCGACTTGGCCGGCTTCATGAACCATGGACGCACGTCTCCCAGTTACGCGCAGCTTATCGGCTCTAACCAGGCGTGGGTTGCGGTGACATCGCGGCGGTGGCCAGCCGGGCCAGCGCCTCGTCCAACAGGCTGTGACGCTTGGCGAAACAGAAGCGAACGAATCCGCTCACCTTGTGCTCGCTGCATAGGGCACTGACTGGGATGGCGGTGACCCGGGCTCGGCGCGTGAGCTCGAGGCAATAAGCACGGTCGTCGTCGGCGCCGACTTGGGCGAGGAGGAAGTACGTTCCTTCGCAGGGAGTCGTGGGCATGCCGAGCTGGGCGAGGCCCTTCGCGAAAAGGTCCCGCTTGACCGCGAGCTCCGCCGCGAGCTGGGCATAGGCCGCGTCGGGTTGCGCGAGGCCCACGGCGACGGCGCGCTGCAGATTCGGTGGCGTCGTGAACGTGAGGTATTGGTGCGCCGCGGCGATGACCCGGGTGAGCTCGGGCGCCGCGGTGATGTAGCCGACCTTGAAGCCGGTAACCGAGAAGGTCTTGCCGGCCGAGCCAATCTTGATGGCCCGGTCGCGCATGCCCGGCATGCCCAGCATGCTGACGTGTCGATGCGGCGCGAAGACGATGTGCTCGTAGACCTCGTCACTCACGACATAGGCCCGGTGTTCGAGGGCAAGGTTCGCGATTGCGGTCAGCTCGTCGCGCGTCAGCACACGTCCAGTCGGATTCATCGGTGTGTTGACGACGACGAGCTTGGTCTTCTCGGTGAAAGCGCGGCGTAGCTCGTCGACGTCGAACGTCCACGATGGCGGACGCATGGCAACGACCCGCGCCACTCCGCCGGCGCGCCGTATCATCGGCACGTAGCTGTCGTAGGCGGGGTCGAAGACGATGACCTCGTCGCCCGCTTCAAGCAGCCCGAGAAAACAGGCGGCAAGGGCTTCAGTGGCGCCGCTGGTGACGAGCACCTCGCGCTCGGGATCGATGTCGAGCCCATGGAACCGTTTGTCGTGCTCGGCGACCGCGTGTCGCAGCTCGAGGAGCCCGCGCATGGGCGGATACTGATTGGGATGCCGCGTCAGGGCATCCGCCGCGGCATCGAGTATGAGTCGCGGCTCGTCACCGTCGGGGAAGCCTTGGCCGAGATTGACGGCGTCGTGAGCGCGCGCCAGCGTGGACATCTCTTCGAAGATAGTCGTCGGGGTGTTGGCGAAGACCGGGTTCATGGCGTAACCACTCCCATGCGCAACCTGTACCTGGCTCTTGTTTCGATTGCGATCGCCGGCCTCGCTCCTGCCTGCGGCGACGACGGTGGCGCGGATGACGACGGCGACGACACCGCGGGGCAGCGTGTGCTCACGCTCGTCCTCGATCAGGACGACACACCCGGTAGCTGGGGGGTGACGGCGACGCCGCCGGGCACGACCTATCATCAGAACAGCCAGACGATCTCGTACGACAGCGGTACCGTCGTGACGCTCACCGCGGTCGACGCCCCCGCCTGGCCGTTCCTCGGCTGGGAAGGCGACCTCGGTGGCGCCAATGCCAGCGCCTGCACGATTCAGATCACGATGGACGTAGCCCGCACCATCGAGGCCAACCTGCCGCTGGACAGCTCGAGCTCGAGTCTCTGCGATTAGGAGACGCGCCGGCGACGCAGCGCCAGCAAGCTCACCATGGCGAGCAGTGACATGGCGCTGGCACCGCCGCCGTTGCAGCCGCCGCCGACGATGACGTCGCCCGACTCTCCCGGGTCCTGCGCATCGGGATCGGGCGTGCACGTGGTCGTGTGCGTGCAACCGAGCGTGACGTCGCAAGCGTCGATCGTGCATTCGTCGGTGTCATCGCAGTCACCGCACGGCGAGCATGCGGTTGCCGCCGTCAGGGCGTAGGTGCCCGCGTCGCAGGCCGTGCAAGACGCGGAGGCCGGCGCATCGGCGAACGTACCCTCGACGCAGGGGCTGCAGCCCGTGCTGCCGTCATCCTTGGCGAAGTAGCCCGCGGGGCATTCCTCGCAGGTGGCCGATCGCGGCGCGTCGGCGAACGTGCCGGCCAAGCAGGCGGTGCAGGTTCCGGCGCCCGGGCCCGCCGCCGTGCCGGTTGGGCACTGGATGCAGGAGGCCGATCCATCCGGCGCGTAGGTGCCGGCGGCGCATGGCGAGCAGTCGCTGCCGCCGTTCGAGGCGCTGCCGGCGGTGCAGTCCGAGCAGCCGATGGCACCGGCGGGCGAGCTGGTGCCGGGGGCGCAAGGCGCGCACACCGTCGAGCTCGCGTTGGCAGCGAAGGTGCCCGCGGCGCACTGGGTGCAACTCACGGCGTTGATGGTGCTCGAGAACGTGCCCGGGTTGCAGTTGGCGCAGGTCGTGTCCGCCGTCGCGGTGCATGCGGTCGCGACCGAGGTGCCGGCGGGGCATTGCAGGCACGCCGTGCACTGTCCGCCGGCGAGGAAATACCCGTCGGCGCAATCGCTACAGGTTTGATCGGTGTCGCTGGTGCAGGTCACGACGTCGCAGCCGGTGATCGCGGTGCACGCGCTGCACTGCCCGCCGTCGAGCCAATATCCAGCCTGGCAGCTGCCACACGTCGAGTCGCTCGAGCTGGTGCAGACCACGGTGTTGGCGTCGCAGTTGGCGACGGCGGAACACAGGGTGCACGTGTCCGCTATGCCGGATTGATTGAGATAGTAACCAACCTCGCAGCTGGTGCACTGCGAGGTCGTTGCGGCGCCACAAGTGAGGGCGCTCGTGCAATGATTGATGGCCGTGCAGGGCGTGCAGCTGCCATCGCTCGCGGGGTAGTAGCCATCCTCGCACTGCGAGCAAACGGAATCAGTCGCGGTCGTGCAGGTGAGCGTGGACACGCAGTGATCCACCGGCGTGCAGGTGCTGCACTGATCGGGGGGCCCCGCCTGCCGGTAATACCCCGTCTGGCACTGGTTGCATTCCGATGCGGTGGGGTTGTTGTTGCAGTCGATCACCGCGTCGGCGCAGTTCGCAATCGACGGGCAGAGTGAACAAACCCCGACGTCGACGTAATAGCCGAGCTCGCAGGCGGAGCACATCGAGTCGAAAGCGCTGCTGCAAGTCACCACTGACGTGCAATGCGGAATGGGCGAGCACGGCTGGCAGATATCGGGCCCGCCGCCGTCGACGTAGTAGCCGTCGAAGCAATCCGTGCACGTGGCCTCGTCGCCGCCGGTGCAGGTCTCGCACACCGTGCTGACGCCGCACTGCGCGAACACCGGGGTCACGTGGAGAATGGCCACGGCGAAAGCGGACGCCCAAAGCGCTCTGAGCATGGCGGCAAGCGTAACATGCGCTCGGGCGGACGCTAGAAATCGGACCCGCGTTCCCGCCCCACATATGTGGCGAATCGCCCTCCCACCGGAGTCGGCCCACCGCGGAAGCGCTCTATTGTCACGTTGCGCCGCATCGCGCGCTGGTGCCGATCTTGCACATGTGTAGGCGTTTGCCTCCGGCAAGCAGGGGAGGGGCCATGGGATCACGAGCCATTCTGACCGTCATCGCGGTTTGTCTCACCGCCGCATGCACGAAGAAGAACGATACCGAAGTCGTAGACGACCAGTTCGGCATCTACGAGCAGCCGCAGGCCGCGGTGAATCCGAACCTCGAGCAGCTGCGCTACACGATGCGTGCGTTCACGGACGAGAGCACACATCTCGATCACGCGACGCTCGCGGTAACGCTCGATGCCGTTGCCTCCGCGCTGCATGGCGTGCCGTACGCCGACATCAGCGCCGAGGCGACCGAGGTGCATCGCGTCGCGGAAGTGTTGCGCACCATGGGACCAAACACGATGCAGCGCACGGAGAGCGTGCGTGAGGCGCTCAAGGCAGCGGTCGCCGCGCTCAACAAGGCCGCGGTTGACCCGCGCTACAGCGTGCAGCGCGCGCTCGTTGCCGACCTGGCGCGGCAAGTCGACGCGCTCGACCCGCAGCGGCCGGTTGCCAAGCAGGCGTTCCAGATCAAGCTGGCGCTCTGCGATACGGCGAACGCCATCGCGGTCATGCCGGCCGATGGCATGACGACGTTGCCATGCACGCGATTGCCCGCGGCGAGCGCCGCTCGTGACTTGAGCTTGATGCCTCGCACGGAGAATTGAACAGCGCTAGTGTCGCCATCGATGGATGAACAACTCGAGCGGTTGACTCGGCGTGAGCAACGTTACGGCGTGCTCCTGTCCATCGATGACGCGCTGCGACCGCTCAATGACGCGCGCGTCATCACCAATACGGCGGCCACCATCGTCGGCCAGTTCCTCGGCGTGAACCGCTGCGCCTACGCCGACGTCGAGGCCGACCAAGACACGTTCAATCTCAGCGGCGACTACAACGACGGCGTCGATTCGATCGTCGGCCGCTACACCTTCGCGCAATTCGGCGCGGAGTGCCTGCGGCTCATGCGCGCGGACGAGCCGTACATCGTCACGGACAGCGAGAGCGACCCTCGCTGCGCCGATGTCGTCGCGTCGTACCGGCTCACCAAGATCCGCTCGGTCATCTGTGTGCCGCTTCACAAGTCCGGACGCTTCGTGGCCGCTATGGCGGTGCACATGGCGACACCGCGGACATGGACGGAAGACGAAGTCGAGCTTCTGCTGGCGGTGGCGAACCGCTGCTGGGAGTCGATCGAGCGCACCCGCATCGAGCGCACGCTCGCCCAAGAGCGCCTGGCCTACGAACGGTCACGTCGGGAAGAAGCCGAGCGTCTCGGCCGGATGAAAGACGAGTTCCTGGCGACTCTGAGCCACGAGCTCCGCACTCCTCTCAATGCCATTCTCGGCTGGACCCAGCTCATCAAGCTGCAAGGTGCCATACCACCCGCGGTCGAGTCCGCCCTCGCGGTCGTCGAACGCAACGCCAGGGTACAGGCGCAACTGGTCGAGGATCTCCTCGACATGAATCGCATCGTCGCCGGCAAGCTGCGGATCGAGCCACGGCAGATCAATCTCTCGCGCTCGCTGCAGGCCGCCATCGATACGGTGAGGCCGGCCGCGGCAGCGAGAGGAGTCGCTATCGAGCACACGGCGAATGGGTCGGCCCTCTCGCGTGGCGACCCGGCGCGCCTGCAGCAGGTGTTCTGGAACCTGCTCAACAACGCGATCAAGTTCACGCCGCGCGACGGAGTGGTACGCGTCGTGGTCGACCGCGTTGGCAGCCACCTCGAGGTCCGCTTTGCCGACACCGGCGTGGGTATCGCGCATGACTTCCTGCCGTACGTTTTCGAGCGCTTCCGCCAAGCAGACTCGTCATCGACGCGCAGCTACGGGGGCCTCGGCCTCGGCTTGTCGATCGCCAAGGAGCTCGTCGAGCTGCACGGTGGCACCATCGAAGTCAGCAGCCCCGGTCTCGGCAAAGGGACGACGTTTACCGTGCGGCTACCCATCGCGGTGGTCGACGCCGCGGGTGCTGCCGCAATGACGGACGATACGGTCGGCGATGGCGCCGATTTACCAATCGCCACCCAACCGAACATCCTTGCCGGGGCCGAGGTGCTCGTGGTCGACGACGAACCGGACGCGGGCGCCGTCGTCAAGCTGGTGCTCGAGAACGCCGGTGCCATGGTCACGCTCGCTTCGTCCGCCGATGAGGCCTTGAGCGCCCTGCAGAAGCATCGCTTCACCGTGGTCGTCAGCGACATCGGCATGCCCGGCCGTGACGGCTACGACTTCATCCGTGACATGCGCGCCTTGCCCGCCGAGAAGGGTGCGCAAACGCCGGCCATGGCGCTCACCGCCTTTGCGCGATCCGACGACCGCCGGCGCGCTCTGACCGCCGGTTACCAATCACACGTGCCCAAGCCCGTCGAGGCCGCCGAGCTGGTCACGGTGGTGGCAAGCCTCGCCGGCAAGCTCGCAAGCGCCTGACTATTCGCCTTTGGCGATCTTGTCGCGCACCGCTTTAGCGGCTTCGTCGAGGTCGTGTTTCAAGCTTTGGCGATGCTCGACGAGCTCTCTGCCGTCGGGATCGCTGCGAGCCTGATGCTGCGCATTCACGATGGCGAGATCCATGTGTTCGACCGCGGCGAACATGCCGGCGTCGAAGACCGAGAGTCGACCGGAGATCGAGGTGACGCCGGCCTTCGCTGGTCCGGCCAGGGACGAGACCAAGGCGAGTCGCACGTGCGGATCGGTAACCGCTTGTTGGAGGCGGTCGAGGAAGCCCTCGATGGTGCGCGGAAGCTTTGGGTTGGGCTTGCCGACGCCGAGCGTGGCCTTGGTCGCGTCGATGACACGGCGTTGAGCCGGCGTCCATCTGGCCGCGGCCGCCCGCATCAGTGGATGCTCGGCCAGCGCGCCACCGGATTGCCGAAAGCGGTGAACGTCGTGAACGCGACTTGGTAGCTCGTCAGCAGGTGTTGATACGCGACGCGCTCGCTCTTGGCGCCGTTGCTCGACTGGACTTTCGCTTGTTGGTGCTCCATCGCGGCTTCGACGCCGGCGCGGATGAGCTCGAAGCCGAAGGCCCAGTGCTCGCCGAGCTGTTGCTCGAGCGGACCCACGAGGCTGCGATCAGCGATCGCGATTTCGTTGTTGCTCTTGCAAGCGAGGGTGAAGGTGTCGATGTGCCGGATCCACTCGGCCGTCGTCGTGGGAAGCTCGCCAACGCCGGTCGCGAGCGCCTGCTTGGCGGCCTTGCGATGCGCATCGATGGCCGCCGTTCGTTGCTCGGCGGTCGCGGGGGCCTCGGCATAAATGCTGACCGGAATCTCCAACATGCTGCAACAATCTCCGGATTATCGGCTCATCCGTTGATATCGGCAGCGTCCCGGCGAAGTTGCTCGTATTGTCGGGCCGCTTGGTCGCGGGCCCAGTACAGGTTGAAGGCGGCCTTCAAGCCATCGGCCTGCTTGCCTAGCTTGCGCAGATTCACCTTGGTGCGCTTGGTCGCGCCCGGCACGCCGCATTCGAGCTTCAGCTCGTGCCGGAAGCTCGTCTGATTCACCTCGGCCTTGACGATCTGCTCGAACCGCAGGAGCGGTGGCTCGAACGACGGCACCACCAATCCCTCGTGAGTCAGTCGCAGCTCGTAGTCTTTCTCCTTGAACGAACAGTCGGGGAAAAATCGCTCGACCAGCGCCTTCTCGGCCGCGTTCGCGGGTCGATAGCGATACGCCAAGCTCGTGTCGTGGTGTGCGCGAAAGCGTGTCTCATAATCGGCCCACAAGCGTTGCTCGATGGCGTCGGCGGTACCAATGTCGTCCGCCCACGAGCCCGACCGCGCGGCGCCCATGAGCTCGGCCGCTTGGTCGAGTCGCACGCGCGCGTTGACGCTCCGGAGGCGCTCCTCGAGTAGCGGGTGACTGTCGTACGGATGGGGCGTCCGCAGCGTTTTCAAGGTCTCCGCGAAGTGCGGTGACGCGGCGTGTGTCCCGAGCCCGTTG
>JBGGMJ010000208.1:0-12294 GCA_041288095.1 Myxococcota bacterium | reverse complement strand
ACGTGCCCCAGGAGCGCCGACCCGCCGCGAAGTCTCGGAGCGCGACGGCGACCGCTGTGCCTTCGTCAGCGCCGCAGGCAAGCGCTGCAGCGCAACCGCCTGGATCGAGTTCGATCACAAGATCACGTTCGCCGACGGAGGTGAAACCAGGACTTCGAATCTCCGCCTCTACTGCCGCGCCCATAACCAAGCCCGCAACTTCACCAAAATGCGCGTTGACGCGCATTCCGCCCAAGCGGACACACCGACATAGTCCAAGCCCCCGGCAGCGCAGCACAACCCCTCCGGCTCATGCAGAAAGCACAGCCCCAAAGCCGGCGAAGGCCACCGGGTCTCCTCAACCCCCTCGGTGCAGATCCACCGAGGCCCCAAACAGCAGACGCTAAAACGGCTCGCAAGCGGCAACGTCACGCCCTAGCGCCAACCGCCGAGCGCCGGAGCCGATCGCGGATCAACCAAACACTCCGCCAGCGACCCAACGACCGGCACCGCCGACAATGCGCGCACCATGTCCTCGGCGGCGCCGCTGAGCCCTTCGCCGAAGCCAATCTCGAGGAAGTCCATGATGTTCAGGTAGCAGGGCGAGAGCGGTCGCACGTCGGCCTTCGCCTCGTCGCGGAACCAGTAGTAGAGGCTGCGCGCCGTCCACAGATAGCCGAAGCGGTAGGCGGTTGGGTTCATGCCCCAGCCGGCGATGCGCTCCGCGTCGGCGTGATACGCGTGCGCGCGTGTCAGCTCGAGCGCGCGGTCGAGGACGCGCCTGGCGTTGGCGAGGTGAGCGTCACCCCGGCCATCCGCGAACGAGTACAGGGAGTGAACCTGCTCGGCGCGCCACGCGGTCATGCGCATGGCTTGGGCGAGCTCGGCGACGTGCGGCCGGCCCGCGGTGAGGTCCTCGAGGTCCGCCGCGTCGCTCGCGAAGGTTCGCTCCATGGCGCGCAGGAGATCGTCGATCTCGTCGACGGCGGGCGCGGCGTGGAATGGGTTCTGCATTTCGACGAGCCCGAGCTTGTCGGGTTGGGTGCGCAGACGGCCCGCGAGGCCGGTATCGTCCGCGAGGTCCGCGACGTCGTCGAACGCCTCGAAGCCCTGCAAATACGCCTGCCCGTTACGGCGGACAACCGTCGTCGGTGCCTGGAGCCCGTGCCGACCCAAGATGAGGAGCTCGTGTTGGTGGTGGGCGATGGCCACGAGCGCGTCGACCAGCGGCCCGTCGCCTGGGAAGATCTCATTCAGGACCTGCGCGAATGCATCGTCGTCACTCAGCGCCTCGTGCGGCGCGTTCCACGCCGCGCGTGCCGCGACCACGTCGTTGAGCCAGTAGCCCCACTCCCAGCCGCTCGAGAACAGCATCTGGCCGCCGAGCTCGACTCCGGCGGCCTCGAGCAGTCGCAAGTCGTGGACCCGTCGCTCGGCGTAAACCGGCAAGAAGAGCGGCACGTCGATGTCGAAGCTCACCCAGTAGGCGGTCTCGGGATACCAGATGACCTCGCGTTGTCCGCTGGTGCGTTCGGCGAAGCGCAGGATGCTCGAGAAGTCGGCGTTGCCGTAGGTGGGCGCGGGATCGTCGAGCCCGTAGTGCTGGACGGTGTGCGGCAGAACGCCAAGACGCGGGTCGGCGTAATAAGGCAGAAAGTTGATGTTGAGCTCGCCGCCACTCACCGGGTCGACGAAGCCGGGCACGTATTGTCCGGTCGAGGTGTGCACCTTGATCGAGGTCGGCATGCCGTGGACGTCGTTCGCGTAACGCGTGAGCTCGTCCATGGTGCCGAGCATGAGCTCCGCGGCTTCGTGGGTGAACTCGCTCGTGCCCGCCTCGGTGCTCACGGCGTCGAACCCGGCGCCGGCGAGCCAATCGATGGTGGCGCGCAACTGTTGGTGTTGCGCCTCGGCGTCGCCACCGTCCGGGATGAGGCGAAACGCGTGTTGCTGCCGCAGTCGCAGCGCCGCGCTCGCCACCGTCGTGATCCCGTGTGCGTCCGCCATCGCGTTCAAGGTTGCGAGCCGTTCCCGGCGCGTATCCCCGCGCGAGAAAGCAAGCCAAGCATCCGCCTCGAGCAAGACCCACTCGACCGTGTTCTGTCGGTTGGCGAGCAGCCACTCGAGGTAGAGGGCCCATTCGCCGGTCAGCTCGTCGAAGCCGTCGCCGTCGTCCGGCCAGTCCGGCCCCCAGCCGTTGAGCACGTGCGTGAGCTCGATGGGATGCATGGTGTGCAAGTGAATGCCGCGCGTCGCCAGCCGCGGTCTCTCCGTCGTGGTGAAGGCGCCGGTCGTGGCGAGCTCCGTCGGGGCTTCCGGCGCGAGCGGGTGCAGGAAGCGAAAGCCCAGACGCTCGAGCAGCGCGTAGGCCGCGAAGCCGTTACCGATGTTCTGGCCCGCGTGCCCGCGCCGCGGATTGCCCCAAGCCGCGAGGTAGCGCGTGTCGCCTTCGTCGTCGCCAGCGATGACGAAGCCCTCGGAACCGAGCTGCTCCACCTGCGCCCGGCGAATCAGCAGTCGTGTCGCCGCGGTGTCGCCGATGCCGACGACGATGCGTTTGCCAGTGCGTCGCGGATCCGCGTCCGCTTCGATCACCGCCACCTCGAGAGTAGGCACCAGGGCCAAGAGTGTCGCGAGGCGCTCCCTCACCGCCGGCGCCACGTCATCACCGATCTGCAGCGCCAGGCTCTGCGTGCGCGCGGGCCGCGCGACCGTTGTCTCTGGTGTCTGCTCTAGCGGTTCGGTCGTCGGCGCGTCACACGCCGCCATCGCGAACATGAAAGTCGCAAACGTAAGAGCGGCGCGGCTCCGATGGATGGTGGCGGCCATCAAACGGCGCGCAATTGATCACCGTTTTCGGAATCCGTCTACATGATCGTGTGACACGTCGCATTACCCGGCGTTCTTGGCGCCCTGAGCCTGGGCAATCGCCGCCGGCAACATGCACAACGTGGTGCAGAGCGCGGTCACCGAAGGCCCCGTCAGGGTCACGGGTACATCGACGCTCACCGTCTCGCCCTTCACCTTCGCGGCGTAGTGCGCCACCAGCTCGAACTTGTCGGCGGTGGGCTCGGCGGCGCTGTAGCCGTGCAGCGTGATGTCGGTCGCACCCGGTGCCGCCTTGGCGACTGCTTCTTTACAGGGCCCATCGAAGTTCTCGAGCGCCTTCGTGAGAACCGCTCCAGCCACTTGCCCATGCTGCTGCAACACCTGCAGCACCTGCCGCCCGTCCACTTTTTGAGTCGTCATATGGCGGTGTATCGGCGATCGCGTCCTGTCGTTGTGCCAGAATGTCAGCTGTCTCAGTCCCACCGCCGCGCTTTGATGGCTTTCATCTTCGCCGCCGCTTCTCGGGCAATGCGCCGCGCTTCCAAGGCCTCACGCTCCGCCTCATCCGCCGCCGCGGACAACCTCGCGACCTCTTGCTCCGCCGCCTCGAGCTCACGCTCGAAGCGCTCCGCCTTCTCTCGGGCTTGCTTCTCCTGCTCGACCTTGTCGCGGTCGGCCTCCAGCTTTGC
The DNA here is from genome assembly GCA_041288095.1 of Myxococcota bacterium. GTDB lineage: Bacteria > Myxococcota > XYA12-FULL-58-9 > XYA12-FULL-58-9 > JALHOP01 > JALHOP01. The sequence goes on along the minus strand of JBGGMJ010000208.1, from coordinate 8,797 downwards.
TTTGTCCCGAGCGGCCCTCGCGCGCGTCAGCTCGGTGCGGTCGATCTGGGGCAGAGGCGCCTCGGCCTTTGCCGGATTCGCCGGAGCCTTGCTCTTCGCCTGCGGCCGCGCGCCTGCTTCGGGCGCGGCGCCGAAAAATCCGACCTGCACCTCGGGTATTTTCGAGAAGCGTCCAGTCTTCACCTGCTGGGCGAGCCCTGCGTCGACCATCGCGCCGCGCAGCACGTGCACGATGTCCTGTGCGTGGCTCGCATCGGCCTTCGCCCGCACGGCCTCCAAGGCTTCACGCTGCCGCTCCAGGGCGTTCTTGAAATCCTTGCCGGACGCGAGCTGCCGGCTCACCTCGAAGAGCGTTGCGAGCTCGGCTCCCGCTTCGCGCGCCAACCGGTTCAACGCATGGGCCACGACGGTCGGCTTGTGCTGGGCTTTGACCGTTGCCGCCGCCTCTTTTTGGCCCGCGCTCCGCAGGTCTTTGGCGAGCGTCTCGCGCGTCGCCATGAATTCGTCGAGCGGTGCCACAAAGAGCTTATCGAGGGCGTCATCCAATGGCGTCGGCATGGTAGGAATCTAACCCTTCTCGCGCCTGGAGATGAGGCTCTGATGCTCTATGCGATCGTCTTGAACGTGCATTCGTGGTGGCGATGGGTCGTCATCATCCTGGCCCTCACCCTCTTGGTCCGCGCCATCCGTGGCCTGCGCACGGACGAGCCCTGGGGCGCGCTCGACAACAAGCTCGCGCGCGCCTTCGCGGGGAGCGTCGATCTGCAAGTGACGCTCGGCTTGCTGATGCTCTTCTTCTTGAGCCCGATCACCACCACGGCGATCCGCAACATGGGCGAAGCCATGAAAGACACGCAGCTCCGCTTCTTCACCGTGGAGCACACGACCGTCATGATCCTGGCCGCCGTCGCCGCGCACATCAGCGTCGCTCGGGCGCGCAAGGCGAGCTCGGGCCGACACGCTCATCGCCGCATGGCCATCGGGGTCGCCGTCTTCGTGGCGCTGATTGCCATCGGCATACCCTGGCCGGGGCTCAGTCACGGCCGCGCGCTGTTTCGCTTCTAGGGTGTCTTACGCGCGCGCCTGTCGAGCCGTACCTGGCGTCGCGCCAGCGCATCGTGGAAGCGCCGCTTGTCGATCTCGGTCTCTGGCTCGATGGGCGGCACCCCCGTGGGCTTTCCGTCGGCACCGACCGCGACGAAGGTGAAGTACCCGGTGAGGCAGTGCTCGCGCACGCCGCTCTTGCGCTCCTCGCGCTCGACACGGACGCCGATCTCCATGCTGGTCTTGCCGGCGTAGTTCACGCGCGCGCGCACCACGACGATGTCGCCCAAGCGGATGGGCCGCTCGAAGGTCAGGTCATCGACGTTGGCGGTGACGGTGCCTTGTCTGCAATGGCGGCCGGCGGCGATGGACGCCGTAATGTCCATCCACTCCATGATGCGTCCGCCGAACGCGGTACCGTGCGCGTTGGTATCGGGCGGCAAGACGAGGTGCGTGGTTTCGACCGCTGATGCTTCGGGGGTGCGACGTTCCGCAATCACTGTGGGTTGCGGTACCGGTAGAACACGATGATGGTCAGGCAGTGATACTCGTTGTCCGAGCTCTGCGTGACCGTCTTGTCGACGATCTCGACGCGACTCTTGTTCTCGTTGAGCCACCGCGTCGCTGTTTCGCCCAGCTCGTCGCGATCCTTCTGCTTGGTCGCACTGAAAACTTTGCACCCGTCGAATAGTGCTTGGCCACTCATGTCCAACTACCTTCCGAGCTCGTGATCGATAAGTGACTGCATGAGGGGCAGCGGTAGCAAGCCGATGAGCTTGATGCCGTTGACGAACATTGCCGGCGTTCCTTGGACCCCAAGACGACGCGCGGCTTCCTCGTCTTCCTTCACCCCACGCTCGGCGCGTCCGTCAGCAAGACACGCCTGAAACTGATCGAGCTTCAACCCCACTTCTTGTGCGTAGCGATTCAAGTCCGCCGATGCCAGCGCGTTCTGATCCTGGAACAGCTTGTCATGATAAGGCCAGAACTTCTCTTGCTCGTTGGCGCACTCCGCGGCGAGCGCCGCCGGCCGTGCATGCGGATGCTGCGGCAACGGGAAGTCGCGGTAGGCGACGCGGACGTCGTTCGGGTAGAGCTTCTGCAGCTCGGCGATCACACGGTGCGCCTCGCGGCAATACGGGCATTGGAAGTCGCTGAACTCGACGATGGTGACCTTGGCGTCCGACTTGCCGGTGACGGGGGCCTTGCCGAGATCGATGTCGTAACGCGGCAAGGACGGCACCGGAATCGTCGTGGTGACCTTGGCGGCGACCCGCAGCTTCTCTACGTACGCGCGCTCGGTCTCTTCGCGGGATTGCGCCAGCATTTGACGCGAAATGATCGGCGCGGCCTGCTCGTACGGCACTTCGATGTCGGCGGCGTTGCGGTCGTAAATGGCGCGGACCTCGGCATCGGTCGGCACCTGGGTCTTGTCGTCGATCTCTTCCTTGCGCAGCGCTTCCGCGGTCACGTTGCGGCGCTTGGCTTCACGGGTGATCAAACGATTCGAGAGCTCGTCTTCGAACGACAGCCACAGCTGATGCATGTGGCGCTGCTGCATCTCGTTTTCTGCTTCGATGAGCCGGCGCCGCGTCGGGTTCGATAGATCGCTCTGGCGGATTGGCTCGCCGTCGACGGTGCCGAGCACCGGGTCACTCGCGGCGGTCTGCGGTCCGGCGGCGACGATGGTCGTCCCTTGATTCCCCGATGCAGCGCACGCGGTCGCGAACGCCACGACCGCGATCAGCGAAAGACCTAGTCGGAGAGCGCCGGTTCGATCGCGGCGATCAGTGAAGCGAGATTCAGGCACGCGCGGCATCCTAGCCGCGTCGCAGTTCGAAGGGAAGAACCCCGAATGAAAATGGTTACTTTCACCGCTGCCAACGGACCACCCCGCCCCGCTCGTCACTTCTTTTCTCCGTTCACGAAGGCCTTGAGCTCACTCAACATCGTCTGTGCCTTGGGTGGCATCGCCGGCCCGAGATTGCTCTTCTCCTGCGGATCGGCCCCGAGATCAAAGGCATGCACGACATCTTTGTCGAATGAGACCGAGGGGAAGAAGGCCTTGTTCTTCACTTCACGCATGAACGCCTCCTCGTCCGCCGGGCGCTGCCAGATGACCTTGGTTTTGTCCGCGATGATGGCCTGACGGTGGATACCGAACTCGTTGTATTCGGAGATGACCCGCGGAACGCCCGCCGGCGCCAGCAGCGACACTCCAGGCAGATCGGATTTGACGCCGGCGATGTCGAGGATGGTGGCCGACACGTCGATCGACTGGGTCAGCCGGTCGCTCACACCCGGCGAGAAGCGCGCGCCGTGCGCGATGAGCGGCACCTTGATGATCTCGTCGTAAAAGTGGTGGGCATGCAGAAACACGCCGTGCTCGCCGAAGGCCTCGCCGTGGTCCGCTGAAATGAACAGTGTCGTGTCGCTCCAGCGACCTTGCCCCTTCAAGCCCTCGACGATCTGGCCGATCGCAAGGTCGGCGTTCTTGATGCCGGCGTCGTAGATCGCCTGCATCGAGAAGAGCTCATCCGGCGGGTAGTTGTTGTTGGTCTCCCAGAGCGCTTTGCGGCGGATGGTGCCTTTGAAGTCCTTGCCCAGGAACTGCTGCTCGAGCTCGGGCGGCGCGCCATACGGGTCGTGCGGGTCGACCAAGAAGACGAACACGAACTGTTTCTGCGCCTTGCTGCCCGCCAGATACCCGAGCACCTTCTCGGCGATGAACTGGCCGTGCGGCAAACCGTTGTAGGTCGTGCCGCGCACCGCCTTCGTGTACGTGTTGGTCGGATCCTCGAAGCGTTGGAAGCCCTTTTCGAGGCCGGCGAGCGAGCCGCCGTTGCCGTTCGCGGTGAAGCCAGCGGTCGCCCAGCCTGCCTTTGCGAGCCGCTGCGCGATGGTCGTGACGTCTTCGGGCAGCTTGCTCTTCGCGGTCTCGGTGCGGTGCCGTGAAGCGTTCAAGCCGGTGAGGAAACAAGTGGTCGACGGCCGCGTCCAGGGCGCGTTCACGTAGGCGCGGGTGTAGCGCTGGCCCTCGGCGGCGAGGCCGTCCATCACGGGGCTCGTCGGTTTCGCATAGCCGTAAGCGCCGAGGTGATCGGGCCGCATGGCGTCGACGAGCAACAAGATGACGAGCTCGCGCTTGCTCTCCGCGCGCGCGGGTAGGGCTGTGCCCAACACCAAGAGAGCAAGTACACTAAAGCGGACGAAAAAGCGGTGCATACCGCATCACTGCGCAAGCCCGAGAAAAGGTCAAGAAGCCCAAGGCTATTCGTCGGAGATGCTGAGGCGGATCGCGGCGTCCATGATCTCGGTCTCGGTCATGTCTTCGTCGTAGACGGCGGCGTACCAGAGCGAGCCCGCGAACGCCCCCGATCCGGCCACCATATCGTTGCCGATGCAGAGCACGTCGGTGTCCACGAGCGTGAACGACGAGGGAGCTGTGCCCGCGTTCTGTCGCGGGACCTCGATGCCGTCGATGAACAGCCGCATGACGTTGGAGACCGCGGCCTGATAGCCGTCGAAGACGAGGTGCACGACCGCGTGTGCGCCGATGGTCGTGAGCCACGTGTACGTAGCCGTCGAATCGCCGAAGGTCGCCGAGAACGTGACTTGTCCCGCTGGATCCATGCTGACGCGCCTCACACCCAGCTTGATGCGCGGTCCGGTGCCCGCTGGCCCCATGAAGATGATGGTCGAGTCGGGCATGCTCGTGCCGTTGGCGATGGTGACCACGGCTTCGAACGTCAGGAGCATCTGCGTCTGGGAAAAATCCGTGGTGCCGAGCGGGGCGCAGTAGACGTAGGCGCTGGCCTCCGACGCCCAGGCAACCCCTGCACCCGTCGAGGCTTGAACGCGCGAGATGCCGCCGGTTCCCTGGGAGGCGAGCGGCAGGTTGTCGAAGAAGTCCACGCGGTCAGCTCCCGTCGACGGCTCTTCGATGAAGTAGCGGGCGACGAACGGCATGACGGGCAGGCGCCGGCACTCGGGCGTCACGCCGTCGCAGCGACCGTCGTCCTCACCGGGCGGGGGGTCGGGGTTGCAAACAGAGCCGCCGCCTTGAAACTCATCGGCTGGACAAATCCCCGAATTGCAGAGCTCGGGCACATCGCACTCGAGGGTTGCGTCGCGGCAGACCATGGCGTTGCTCGCATTCTGGAAGAGCACGCAGTCCGCGGAGTTGGGTTGGACGCAGGCCCCCAATGAGGCGCAGCGCTGGCCGGTGACGTTGCTGTAGTCGAAGTAATTGCGGCAGACCGTGTCGAGGCCGTTGCACTCGATGTTGCCGCAGCGGGAGTCGTCGGCCGGCACGTCGTCGCAGCGGCCGTTGGTGTCACAGTCGGCGCAGACACCGTCGCAACGCGATTCGCAGCATCGGCTGTCGGTGCACCAGCCGCTGCGGCAGGTGCCGTCCTGGGCGCAGACGGAGCCGAGCGCATCGAGATCGCAGGGCACGATCTCGGCGAAGCTACACACGCGGTTCGTGCAGGTTCCGGTGTAGCAAAGGTCGTATCCGAAGCTACGCGGGTCACAATCGGCGCTCTCGACACAATCGACGCAGCTACCGTTATAGCAGACGCCGGACGAGCCTGCTTTCGCGCAGGCCTGACCATTCGGTCGCGGATCGTAGACGCAGCCGGTGTTCACGCAGCGCGCGCTCGCCGGATCTTGGCAGGTGTCGGCCTCGTCGCAGCTCGCGGCCGTGGTGCACTCTTCGCGGCAGGTCGGCGTGGTCGCGCGGCTGTACTCGCAGCGACCCATGAGGCAGCGGGCGCCGAACGTCGTGTGGCACGCATCGGGCGGAGCACGGCAATCGGCCGACTGCCCGCACGTGCCCGTGGCGAGCTCCACGCAGAGGCCGCCCGTGCAGCCGGTGCCCTCGGGACAGTCGGTGCTCAAGTTGCACGGTGCCCGGCAGGCGCCGTCGAAGCAGGTGAGCCCTACCGCGCAGGCGTTGCTGTCGTCGCACGGCGCGCCTCGTTCGCGATTGTCGCCCCCGCAGGCGAGCGCGAAGCCGACCAGGAATGCGGCTGCGAGCCTTGGGGAAGGGAACGTCATGGGCGTGGGACTAAGCTTAACAAAGAATACCGCGTACGCATGGAAGCCGGCTGATTTCCCGCTTTGAGGCCTTTCGGCCGGCCAAAGCCTTGCGCCGCGCCGCATCCCACGCAAGATGCCGGTGTGAGCGACGAGGTCAGCATCGAGGTCGACGGACGCGAGGTCCGGTGTGCCAAGGGGATGACCCTTTTGAACGCGCTCGTGAACGCCGGTGTCCTCATCGGCACCGCGTGTGGCGGCCGTGGGATTTGCCACTTCTGCCGCGTCACGGTCAGCGGGGCGGTAACGCCGGTGCAGCCCGAGGAGACCCGGGCGCTTGGCAATCTGCTCGTCGCGCGCGGGATGCGTCTCGCGTGTCGTGTCTTGGTCGAGGCGCCGCTCAGCGTGAGCGTGCCGCCGGTTCGCGGCAAAGGGGAAGGTTGATGCGCGCCCTGTTGATTGTGACGTCCCTGTTGGTCCAACCGGCGCCGAAGCCGCCCGCCACCATCGATCTGAACAAGCTGCCGATGCGACCCGAGGCGCCGATCGTCGAGGAAGCGCGGGCCAAGCTTCGCCAGCGTGATGACGCCGCCGCGCTCGCCAAGGCCGCGAGCAGCGACACCGCGGCTGCCCAACTCCTCCGCGCCCGCGTCTTGCGCACCGGTACGGCTTACGACCTCACCAAGCCCGAAGTCGCTTCGCAGCTCGAGGAAGCGCTCGCTAAAGCAGACAAAGATCCGGTCGTCGCGCCGTGGTCAGCCATCGAGCGCGCTCACTGGATGCGCTCGCGCAACGATGAAGCCGCGGTCGTCGCGGTGCTCAAACCCCTGGTCGACGGTGGTGCCAGCAAAGCGGTCTCGAGCCGCGCCGCCGTGCTCTTCGTGCGGAGCCTCGCGGTCGCCGAGCCACGGACGCTCATCGAGAAGCGCGCTGTCTACGAGACGCTCTTGCCCGGCGATGATCCCGACGCCCGCAGCTTCTTCCTCGAAGCGGTCGCCTTCGCCTACGAGGCGCAGAAGCAAGCGGACGACGCCACGAAATGGCGCCTGAAGCGCTATCTCGAAGAGCCGGTTTCGATTCAAACGCCGGAGACCGAGCCCAAGGGCGTGACGCTCACGAGCGAGCAGATCATCTCTCGCGCCGAAAAGCTCGCGGAGGCGCATCGCAGCGAGCGCGTGCTCGAGGCCTTGAAGTCGCTCGTCGACAAGACCATCGGGCCGGAGCTCGCGTGCCGTCGTGCCTTCGCGATGGGCCTCGCGGCGCGCAAGCTGCGTGCGTACGCCGAAGCGGAGACCAACCTCACGCGCGCCGTCAGCATCTGTAAGGACGAAGAGCTCAAGCGACGCGCCCACTATCTGAACGCCAAGGTCATCTCGGTGCGGGACGGCCTGCGCTCGGTGCCCGTCATCGACGCCTTCGCCAAGAAGTACGGCGACCACTCGATGGTCGACGACGTGCTCTTCTGGGCCGGCGACATCTATCAGCGTCGCGACCGCATCAAGGAAGCGCAGAGCTACTACGCGCGCATCGAGAAGATGAGCGCGAAGGGCGACCACTGCGCCGAGGCGCGCTGGCGTCTCGCGTGGATGGACTACCGCGCCGACAAGGGCGAGGCGGCGCGTGATGGCTTCAAGCGACTGCTCACCGACGACGGCTGTGTCCAAGAGGTCTTCGACAAGGCCCGGGCGCTCTATTGGCTGGCGCGTGAAGCCGAGAAGCGCGGCGACAAGACCGAGGCATTGAGCCGCTATAGCGAAGTACTGGGCGCGGACCCCTTGGAGTTCTACGCGCAAGTGTCTCTGGCGCGCATGATCGCGCTCGACGCCGACCGCGGAAAAGCGGCGGCCGCGGGCTTTACGTTGCCAGAGGGCGCGGTGCCTCCGCTGCGGCTCGGCGATCTCGAGAACGACGCCGCTTACAAGCGGGGCCTCGCTTTGCTGTCGCGTGGTCTCGGTGAGGAAGCCGCGGCGGAGCTCATGACCGTTGGTGTACCGGCGCGCCAAGTCCTGGGCTCGGCGCACGCGCAATCGCTCGGCGAAGCGGCGCGCAACGTCACCGTCGCGGGCTCCGGCGCGACACTTCCCGAGAGCATCCATCCGCGTCTCGTCATTGCGTTGCTGCTCGATCGCGCCGGCGCCAAAGCGAAAGCCGAAGCGCAGTGGCGTTTGCGCACCGAGTTCGCCGATGTGCTCTCGACCGCGCCCACGAAAGAGACCGCGCCCATCTGGCGCGCCGCCTATCCGCTGGCGATGCGCGAGCACATCGAGCCCGCCGAGAAAGAAGCGAAGCTCCCACCCTTCTTCTTGCAGGCTCTGGCCCGCGAAGAGAGCGCCTTCAACGAGCAAGTCGTGAGTTGGGCCGGTGCCTACGGTCTCACGCAGCTCTTGCTCTCGAGTGGCCGTGGCGCGGCGCAGCTCTTGAAGCCGCCGCCAAAGCTCGCACGCGCCGAAGATCTCCTGGACCCGCACCTCAATGCCCGCTTGGGCGGCGCGCTCCTCGCGCAGCTCATGCGCAAGCTCGGCGGCAGCCCGGCGCTCGCACTCGCCGGCTACAACGCTGGTGAAGAAGTCGCCTCCACCTGGTGGTCACGCTTCCAGGGCGGCGACTTCGACGTCTTCGCCGAGGAGATGACCATCAAGGAGACGCGCGGCTATGTGAAGCGCGTGCTGCGCACCTACGGAATCTACCGCTGGATGTACACCGGCGCGCCGCC
>JBGGMJ010000207.1:0-3096 GCA_041288095.1 Myxococcota bacterium | reverse complement strand
CGGCGCCAAGCGGCTGCATGACGATCTCGAGATAGCCGGCGGTGGCGGCGTCCTTCAGCGCGGCGACGTGGGTACGGCGCGCGAAGCCGGCGGCTTCGACGCGGACGACCTGGCGAACGCCGGTACCGATGCTCAGCGTCGCGTTGCCGGTAGCATCAGTGGTCGCGCTCGCGCCGCCAACGACGCGCACCGTCGCGCCCTCGATGGGCTGAAGTGACGGGGTGATGACCCGCACATCGGTCGCGGCGCTGCCGACCGGAGTCGCGCCGGCGGTGACAGTTACCATTTGCGAGGTGGAGTGCTTCTCACGACCGTCGCTAACGGTGAGCGTCACCTCTTGCGAGCCGACGGTCGAGAAGACGTGCGCGATGCGCGACGTTCCACCGCGGCCGCTCGTGCCGAAGGTCCAGCTATACGTCAGGTCATCGCCGTCGGGGTCGGAGGAGTCCGACGCGTCGAAAGCCAGTGCGTCGCCAGCCGTGACCGTCGTAGCGGACACCATGAACGCCGCGGTCGGCGCTGCGTTCGGACCGTCGTCGTCGGGGCCTTTGCCACCCCCGCCACCGCAGGCAGACAGGGTGACGGCAACCAGAACCACGAGGGCAGCGCAAATTGGCTTCATGGGTGCGCGCCGTAGCATTCCGGGCGCGCCGTCAGCCATGGGGCCGAGTGAACTTTCGCGCTTACAAGGCTTACTCTTCCAGCAGCTTCACCACGTCCTCGCCCATGCCTAGGTTCCCCAGGCTCGTCTGCAGGTGGCTCAAGAAGGCGCGGTTGTCGAGCACCGAGAGGTTCTGCATCTCGAGGGCGCCGATGCGATCTTCGGGAGTGAAAGCCGAAGCGACCTTCTCCATCGAAAGCTTGTGCGGATCGTACGCCATGTAGTCCGCCTTGGTGTTCAAGATGGTGTAGTCGTCACCGCGACGCAGCTCGAGGGTAACCTCGCCCGTGATAGCGGACGCCACCCAGCGCGTCAGAGCGTCGCGCAAGATCAAAGCTTCCGGATCGAACCACTTGCCTTCATACAGCAAGCGGCCGAGACGACGCCCGAGGCCCGCGTAGGTGTCGATGGTGTTCTCGTTGTGGATGGCGCTGACGAGACGCTCGTAGCCGATGTGCAAGAGCGCCATGCCGGGCGCTTCGTAGATGCCGCGGCTCTTGGCGTCGATGACGCGGTTCTCGATCTGGTCGCTCATGCCGAGGCCGTGACGTCCGCCGATGCGGTTCGCCTCACGGAACAGCTCGAAGGTCGACTTGAAGCGCTTGCCGCCCAACGCCACGGGTACGCCTTTGTCGAACTGCACCGCGACGGTCTCTGCCTCGATGGCGACTTCCTTCTTCCAGAAGGCGACGCCCATGATCGGATCGACGATGCGCATGCCGCTGTCGAGACGCTCGAGGTCCTTCGCTTCGTGGGTGGCGCCGAGCACGTTCGAGTCGGTCGAGTACGCCTTCTCGGTGGACATCGAGTACGGCAAGCCTTCCGCCTGCAGGAACTCCGACATCTCTTTGCGACCGCCGAGCTCGTTGACGAACTGCTGGTCGAGCCACGGCTTGTAGATCTTGAGGTCGGGGTTCGTGAGGATGCCGTAGCGGTAAAAGCGCTGGATGTCGTTGCCCTTGTGGGTCGAGCCATCGCCGAAGACGTTCACCTTGTCTTCGCGCATCGCCTTGATGATGGCGGTCGTCGTGACTGCCCGCCCGAGCGGAGTGGTGTTGAAGTACTTCTTGCCGCCGACCGAGAGATGGAAGGCGCCGCACTGAATGGCGAGGATGCCTTCCTTGACCAAGCGCTCCTTGCAGTCGACGAGCCGCGCCGAGACCGCGCCGTGCTTCAACGCCGACGGCGGGATCTCCGCTGGATCTTTCTCGTCGGGCTGCGCGAGGTCGGCCGTATAGGCGTGGACCTTCATGCCCTTCTTGTTGAGCCAGGCGACGGCGCAACGGGTGTCGAGGCCGCCGGAGAAGGCGATGCCGATGGAGGTGCCCTGGGGAGGAAGCTGGCGATAGATCCTGCTCATGGAGGGGCGGTGTACCAGCCGGTCGGCCAGGGGTGAAGTGGTGTCGGGGTCTGCTCGAGCGCCCTCGGGAAACGTCAGCCGATACACATCCTGAATGTCCCTCACAACCAGCAGTGAGCGGCTCACCGGACGCACCGGTGGGATCGCCGAAGTGTATTCTCTGGCCGGAGCTCCCATCGCCACGGCTCCGGTCCCCGCGCCCGCGCCGCAAGCGGTCGCGACAGCCGTGACCAGCGCGCCACCGGAGCGCAACGCGCTTGCTGGGTTACCGAGCACGCCGGCGGGCAGGCTCGCACGCCTGCTCCCGGACGGCTACGGCGTCACCATCCGTTTTCGAGGACAGCCCGAAGCCGCCTTCCGCGACTACGGCGAGGCTACGCGCGCCATTGCCGCGGCGCCGCCGGGCAGCATCACCTCGGTGATTCTCTACGGCCACGGTGCGCCCGGCATGCTCTCCATCGGCGGGTCCATCCTCGATGCCGGTGAGGTCGGTCGGCTGCTCGCCGGCAAGCTCGCCCCCAACGCGCGGGTCACGCTCTATGGCTGCAACACCGCGGGCGTCGGTGACCAAGGCCTGTCGCGGAACCTCGCCGAGAGCGCGTTTTTTGGCCTCTCCTCACTCATGCGGCGGCTCACCTACTTCAGCCTTCCCGTCCTCACCGGTGCCGATCGCGCGGCGATGGAGGACATGTGGGACGACGACATGGCTCTCGACGTGAGCCGGGCTCTGCCGGACGCCGAGGTCGTGGGCTTTCGCACGTACGCGTTCCCTGCCGACCGCCTGGTGCCGGGCGCCCAGAACGCGACCCCGTCACGCCACGTGTTGGCCCGCAGCGCGACCTACAAGAACGGCGACCTCGTCACGGGCGCTCGACGACCTCGTTGAACGGCAACGTATCGACCTTCTCGCCGCGCAAGCCGCGCAGCACCACCAGCTGATTGAGCACGTCGTAGAGCGCATTCGTCTCCGGCGTGCCGCCGTTCGGGGCGAGGAAGCTGCGATCTGCGTTGGCGCCGGAGAGCCCGAGCGGAATGTAGATGCTGCTGGGAATGGCGGTCGACTCCTGGCCCGGCG
>JBGGMJ010000206.1:0-44975 GCA_041288095.1 Myxococcota bacterium | reverse complement strand
CCACGGCGACACCGACCTCGACAGTCACCTCGCCCTGCCCAAGGTCGAGCACGAGATGCCGCGCCTGCGCGAGATCGAATGGCCGCCCTTCAAGAAGGCCATCGAAGCGGGCCTCGACTCGATCATGACCGCGCACGTCATCGTCGCGGCGCTCGACGAGCAAGTCCCCGCGACCTTCTCGAAGCAGGCGCTAGACACCTTGCGCCGCGAGCTCGCTTTCAACGGCATCATCATCAGCGACGACATCGAGATGAAGGCCGTCGCCGATCATCACTCGCCGACGGAGATGGCGAGGCTCGGCATCGCCGCGGGCATCGACGTGTTCTTGTCGTGCAAGCGCTACGAGTCGACGCTCGAGCTCTTCCGCGGCATCGTCCAGCAGGTCGAGACCGACACCCTGCCGCAGCTCAGCTTGCTCGACACCGACAAGCGCATCCGTGCTTGGCGTGACCGGTGGTACAAGCAGCCCATGCGTTACGCCGACACCAAGCAGATCATCGGCTGCATGGAGCACCAGGATCTCGTCCACGCGATCGAGGCTCGCTACCAAGCGGGCTGACCTCGTCGTTCCGAGCCTCAGCCGCGGGCGGGAGCCGCCGGGAAACCGATCGCGTCCTGCCGCCAAAGCGCTACGAGCAGGTCGTAGTCGGCTCGACGGCCGGTGCCGAAAATCACGTCCGCTACGGCGAGCATGCTCAGGTTGGTCTTCAGGTCCTTCTTGGTGTCGCGATGGTGCTGGTTGTGGAACCGCGCCGCGCCCTCGAATGCCGCGGTGTGGATGATCCCGCGAAGAACGCCGCTCTCCAGACGGCCGCGCGAACCAGTGGCGGCGAGTGAGTCGAGGTACTGCGCCGCTTGGGTACGCGACATGTGCGCGAAGCGGTGCAGCAGGTGCGGTGTCATCGGCATCAACGCCATGGGCAAGCCGAGAGCTATCGCGGCCGGCAACGACAGGCCGGCCAAGGCCCCGGCCGTGGCGACCATCGTCGGCGAGACGATCGCCGAGCCACGAGCTCCGCTATCGTGGAGCTGCAAGCCATCGTCGGTCGCTGCCGCGAACTTCGCCATGCCGGTCCGCTCGAGCAGTCTGTCGAGCTTCTCGCGTGAGCCGTCGCGGAACTTCACGGTATCGCCGTCCGGGTAGGTGTGCGCGTGATGGACGCTCTCGTGGATGAAGTGGAAGTCGCGCGCCATGCGCAGGGCGCCGGTCTTGTCGCCATACATGACGCGGATCATGACCCGCTCGGGGTGCATGATGTGCTGGTGAATCTGGTGCTCGACGACGCTCGCCAGCACGACTCCGGCGGCCAGCGGCAGGACCCCTGGCGTCGTCACGCAAACGGCAGCCGCGGCGCCGGCGGTCAAAGCCTGCCCCACCGAGGGCCGATATCCGTCCAGGAGGCCGCGATTCTCGAAGATGGCGTTCTGAAGGACGCGGGCGCGCCGGTCGTCGAGCGCACGTAGCGGCAGCCGCACCACCTGGTCCGCCGGGGCCGAGTCGCCGGTGAGCTCGAGGTGCCCGCGCGCGTAGACGTAACGCAGCTCCTTCAGCTCAGCGGCGTCGAAGTCACCCGCGAAGTCACGCAATGCTCGCGTCACCAAGAGATGCTCGAGCGCGCTCACCGAGACATCGAAGCGGTCGATGAGGGTCAACGCCCAGGCGACGACACGCTTGCGAGCGTCCGGCGACAGCTTGGCCGCGTTGAGGCACTCCGCGATGGCGAGAGCGCCGGCATCGAGGTCGCGTCGCGGCGTGACCCGCCCGACGGGCATGTGCGCAAGAACGTTCACCAGCTGGGGTTCCTCGAATGTGTTCGCATTCTCGGAACGGCAGTCTGGCCGATGCGTGCGTCGTCGCGTTTCCGGCCTGACGCTACGGCAGGTTAGTCGTCGGCGGTCTCGGCGCGGAACGGCTCGAGGATCTCGTAGAGGCTGCGCTCGGGGAGCGTCTTGAGCTCCTCGCGGGCGCGAGCGGTATCGAGCACGGCGTTGAAGCGAATGTGATCGAGCTCGGGAGCCGGAAACGACGTGAGCCGGTAACGCCAGGCGCGCTCGAGGAAGCCGCGGAAGAGCGGATATGGGACGGGCAAGATGGGCTTACCCAGCGCCGTCAGGATACGCGATAGCGGAACCGGGTCGGTGCTCGCGAGGTTGAACACGCCACGGACGCCGGGCGCGATCGATGCCTCGATGTAGCGGAGCAGATCGTCCTCGGCGATGAGCTGGACGATCGGGTCGAAGCCCATGATCTTGGGGATGATGCGAAGGCGGAAATAGTTCGACGGCGCGTTGCGCACGTGCGGCCCGACGATATGCGCCGGCCGCAAGATGACGGTCTCGATGTCGACGTGCCGCCAGAAAAACGATTGCACGGCGCGGTCGACGGCGACCAGCGTGCGTACCTCGGGGAAGCGCTGCGACGCCATGAGCGGCGCGTCTTCGCCGATGAAGTGCGAGTTGGTCGGCATCGGGCCGTAAACGTCACCCGACGACAGGAGCACCAGCTTCTTGATCTTGTACTTGCTGACGTAGCGCAGCAACGTCTCGGTGCCGATGACGTTGCGCGCGTAGAGCTTCTCGCTGGGAATGCGGAAGTTGTGAATCGTGCCCAGGTGCACGACGGCGTCGAACTTGCCGTTGCGCAGGATGTCCTCGGCGGGACGTCGGCGGATGTCGACTTGATGGTGGACGATGTTGGCGGGCAACCCTGGCGAAGCGCGCTGATCGATGCCAACGACCTCGTGCTTGCGCCGCAGCATCTGCGCCACACGTCGCCCCAACCGCCCGGAGATGCCCGTCACACAGATGCGCACTTAGCTCACCCTCACCAGAACACGTGCTCGCGTGCCTTCAAGCCTTCGTCGACCATGCTCTGCATCGCCGAGCGCAAGGTCTCGACCTTGGCGCGAATGACATCGTCTTCGTCATTCGAGTCGCCGCTGAACACCATCGGCTTGCCGAAATAGATGCGATAGCGGGTCGGCGCCGGGAAGGGCACGATGGTCGGCGTAATCGGCAGCGCCGGGATGCCGAAGATCTTGCCCAGGGTGCGCGAAGCGAAGATGGACGGCGACTGCTCTTCGGCGCCGATGACCGACACCGGCACGATGGGGGTGTTGGTCTCGATGGCGAGCCGCATGAAGCCGGTGCCGAACATTTGCAGGCGATAGCGGTCGCTCCAAACCTTGTTGAGCCCGCGCACGCCCTCGGGAAAGACGAGCAGCGACTCTTCGGCCTCGAGCAGGCGCTTGGCGTTTTCGGGGGTGCCGAGGAACTGGCCGACCCGCGCCATGAAGGTCGAGACGAACGGGGTCTCGGGCACGAAGCGCTCGATGGCGCTGCGGCAGAAGCGCGGGGGCTCGCGCTCGAGGAACATCGCCATGGCGATCATGGCGCCGTCCATCGGCAACTGACCCGAGTGGTTCGACACCAGCATGCAGCGACCGTCGGGGATGTTCTCGATGCCGAAGGTCTCGCAGCGGTGGTAGTGGCGGTACACCCAGGCACCGAAGCCAATGACCCGCTTCACGTATTGCGGATCGAAGCCGAAAGCGTCGACGCCATAGTCGGAGAGCCGCGTCGGGATGCGATCGAGCCGCGCCTCGAGCTCGGGGCTCGAGATGATTTCGCCGATTTGCTCGCTCGCGCGGTTGGCAAAGGCGAGAACCTTGCCCGCCACCGTAGTCAGGTCCACGGCGCACCCGTAGCGCAAATCGGTCGCTTTCCGCAACGTAAAGACTATCTACGCAGGCCTTCGGCGATTGCCGGCGGCAGGTGATCGATGACCGCGGCCCGGTCGTTCACGGGGTGTTTGGCGGCGCTCGCCAGGGCAGCCACCGTCGCCGCGTGGGTGAGGCCGTTGCTGGCGATGACCTCGCCGCCCTGGCTCGGGTCCTTCACGCCGCCCGCGAGGTCGGTGACCTTGCCGCCGGCCTCCACGACCAGCAACGCTCCAGCGGACAGATCCCACGGCTTCAACCCATACTCCCAGTAGAGATCGAAGCGGCCACTCGCGACGTACGCGAGGTCGAGCCCGGCGGAGCCGAACCGACGCACTCCCTGGGTGACGAGGTTCAGGGCGCAGAACTCGGCGTGATTGTCGTGGGGGCCGCGCAGCCGGTCGTAGGCAAAGCCCGTGACTCCCATGGCGTCGATGAGCCGCGCCGTCTTGGACACGTGGATCGGCTTGCCGTTGAGGGTCGCGCCCCGGCCGCGCTCGGCGACGAAGAGCTCCTCGCGCATGGGGTCGTAGACGACGCCGATTTGCGTGCTGAAGCCGGCATGTGAGCGCTCTTGCACGGCGATGAGGACGCTGAAGTGTGGAATCCCGTGCGCGAAGTTCACGGTGCCGTCGAGGGGGTCGATGATCCAGCGGACGTCGCCCTGCCCTTCTTCGCCGGATTCCTCGGCGAGCACGGCGTGGTCGGGATGGCGCGCGCGAATGCCGCTGATGATCTCGGATTCCGCGGCGAGGTCCGCGTCGGTCACGAGATCGATGTCGCCCTTGTGGCGAACGCCGACGCCATTGGCGAAACAACGCCGCAGGATGTCACCACCGGCGCGCGCTCGCTCGATGGCGAGCTCGGTCAGGGTCACTTCGACAGCCGCTCGATGAGCTTCTCGTGCAAGCCACCGAAGGCGCCGTTCGAGAACACCATGACGACGTCACCAGCCTTGGCTTCGGCGGCGACGGTGTCGGCGATGGTATCGACGCTCTCGATGAAGCGGGCCGGCACGCCTTTCCCCATGATGTCGTAGGCGAGCTGTTGCGGATCGAAACGCTCGCCGGCCGCGATCTCCGAGAGACGCTCGTGAGAGGCGATGATCACGCGATCCGCTTTAGCAAACGCCGTGACGAATTCTTGCTGAAAGACGTTACGGCGGCTGGTGGCGCTGCGGGGCTCGAAGAGTGCCCAGATGCGGCGGCGGGGCCAGCGCGTGCGGGCGGCCTCGAGGGTAACATCGACCGCGGTCGGGTGATGCGCGAAGTCGTCGACGATGGCGACACCCCCGGGCTCGGCGCGCAGCTCGAGGCGGCGGCGGACGCCGGCGAAGCTCGCGAAACCGGCGCGCAGCTCGTCGGGGGTGAGGCTCGCGTCGCGCAAGGCACCGATGACCGCGAGCACGTTGGCGGCGCTGAACTCACCCCACAGCGGCACGGTCATCTCGCCGAGCGCCTTGCCGTCGTAGACCGGCTTGAAGGTCAACCCCTGGGGCCCGCTGGTGAAGCTCTCGAGCCAGAGGTTCGCGCCTTCCGTCTTGCGCGTGGCGTAGGTGGTGATGCGCTTGGCTTTGGCGCCCTCGCGAATCAAGCGGCGCGCGCGGTCGGCGCCGTGCCACACGATGATGTGACCGTCCGCTGGAACGGTGCGGATCAACCCCGCGAAGGCTTTTTCGACAGCGCCAATGTCCGCGAAGATGTCGGCGTGATCGAACTCGAGGCTCGTGATCACCGCGCTGCGCGCGCGGTAGTGCATGAACTTCGGGCCCTTGTCGAAATACGCGGTGTCGTACTCGTCACCTTCGATGACGAAACCACCACCCCTGCCCGCGCGGAACGACTCGCTATAGCCGACGAGCGCGCCACCGACGAGATAGCCGGGGTCGCGGCCGGCGTGCATGAGCACGTGCGCGGCCAACGCGGAGGTCGTGGTCTTTCCGTGAGTACCGGCGATGACGATGCTGTGTTTGTCGCCGATGCCGAACTCGGCGATGGCCTGCGGCATCGACATGTGCGGAATGCCCTGGTCGCGCACCGCGACCGCTTCCGGGTTGCTCGCGCGCACGACGTTGCCGATGATCACGAGGTCGGGCTTGGGCGTGAGGTGCGCGGCATCGAAGCCCTCGAGCACGGGGATGCCCCACTCGCGCAGCTTGTCGCTCATCGGCGGATAGGCGTGGACGTCGCTGCCGCGGACACGGTGCCCTTGTGCTTTGAGCAGGCCTGCGAGCGCGCCGACACCAGTACCGCAAATACCGATGAGATAGATGTCTTTACCCACGCCTCGGAGGTACCACCCCCGACAGGGTCAGCAAAAGATTCTACCTACCGGGCTTGCGAATCGTCGCGATGTTGCCACCGCTGCCCGCCATCGGCGGCGTGTAGAAGGCCGCGGCGCCTACGGCCTTTGCCGGATCGGGCGGCAGCGCCTCGCCGTGCTTGGCGATGAGCTCGTAGACACGTGGCCGGAACTTGTTGAGCGAGTCTTCCTTGCCGTCGAGAGTCGGGTGGGCGGCGTTGGTCAGGACCACGCCGATGATGTCGGTCGCGAGGTCCACCCAGATGGTGCAACCGTTGCTCGCGGCGAGGCCCACCGAGTTGAGCGAGAACCGTTTCCCGGCCTGGGCGTGATGCGCCGGCGGTGTGTCCCAAGCGAGCGTCCGGGTGGTACCGCGGAAGCGCTTCGAGCGCGTCCAAAAGCGCCGTACGGGTCCCGCGAGAAAGCTGCGGCCGCCGCCGCTGTAGCTTTGCCAGAGCGCGTGCACGAGCTGCCACACGGCGTCGACGTTGCCGAAGAGCCCGGCGTGGCCTGCGACGCCCCCCATGGCCCAAGCATTGCTGTCCTGGACGTGTCCCTGCAGGAGCTTCTCGCGCCACTCGCTCTTCTCGGTGGCGGCAAAGACGCGGCGTGGGCCGACCTTCGGCGGTGGTTCGTCATGGCGGACGAAGAGCAAGCTCTGGTCGAGCCCCAGCTCACGGTAGACCTCACGCTGCAAGAACGTGTCGAGAGGCGTCTCGATGATGCTCTCGATAATCCAGCTCAAGATCATGAAGCCGATGTCGCTGGGAATCACCTTGGTGCCGGGCTCGGCGTCAAAGCGCAGCTCGGCGACGCGCTTGCGTACCTTCGCCACCGCCTTGCGCGTGCCCATCGTCTTGAGCTCACGACGAAGCTTGGCCTCTTCGGCCGCGATGTCCTGCCAAAACGCGCGTGACCCAGGGAAACCACTGGTGTGATCGAGCAGCATGTCGATGGTCACGGCCGCGAACTTCGGATCGCGAAACTCCGGCAACGTCGTCGCGAGGCTCGCGCCGAGGTCGATGCGCCCGCGGCTCGCGAGCTCCATGGCCGCAAGGCCCGTGGCGAGCGGTTGGGTGAGCGCGCCGAGATCGAAATACGTATCGATGGCCACCCGGCGCACCGGTGGCGGCGCCACGGCGCAGCCGTAGATGGCGCGATGGAAGACGCGACCGCCGACCGAAGCGATACAGGCCGCCGCCGAGCACGTCTTCTCGGCGATCAGCGTCTGAATGCAACGATCGATGTCGGGCACCTGCACCTGCGGCAGGGGTGCCCCTTGCTTCGGCTTCACACGCTCACGGAAGCAGCTGAGCCGCGCAGCGTCAACACGCCTTCATGGGTGTCGAGCGTTGCCACGGCGCCCGAAAGCACGGCCCGCGAGGACGGTTCGTGGCCGATCGGCAGCTCCGCCAGCACCGGCACGCCCAACGGGGCCAGGACTTCGGTCAACACGTCGAGCGCGGTGTAATCGGCGTTGGGCTCGGTGCAATCGGTGAGCTGCCCGATGACCACCCCGGCGACGCCGTCGAAGGCACCCGACTGCACGAGCTGCGTCAGCACACGGTCGAGCCGATACGGTCTCTCGCCGACGTCCTCGAGCAGGACGATGGCGCCCCGCAACGACGGCATCGACCCAGTGCCCGCCATAGCGGCCAGAACGGTCAGATTCCCGCCAAGCAAGCGCCCGCTCACCAGCTCACCGCGATGCTTCACCCTGCCCTTGAACAACCGCGGGGCCGGCTGTGTGAGCCAGCTCATCAGCTCGTCGCGCGCGCCTTCCGACCACTGCGACAACGTCGTGACGTTGGCGCCGTGCAACGACGCGAGGCCCGCCCGAGCCCACAGCATGTGCAGGGCAGTGACGTCCGAGAAGCCAACGAGCCACTTCCCCGCTCTGCGCACGGCGTCGACCGGCAAATGCGGCAGCAGCCGCGTCGCGCCGTAACCGCCACGCGCGACCCAAAGCACGCGCGTGTCGGTTTCGCCGAGGGCGTGGCGGAGCTCGCCGAGGCGCCGCTCGTCGTCACCGGCGAGGTAGCGGTGGCGGCCGAAGACCGCGTCGTCGTAGCGGACAACGAGGCCGGCGCGCTCGATGAGGCGCAAGCCCGTCTCGAAGCGTTCGCGGTCGAAAGCACCACACGGCGCGATCACCCGCACCACGTCGCCGGCCCTCACGGCATCCGGCACCCGCCACGGGATGGTCATCCCAGATCGCCCCGCGCCATGCTCTCGGTGCGGTTTCGGCCCTCGTGTTTGGCGCGGTAAAGGTATGCATCGGCGCGGTCCACGAAAGCCTCGGGAGTCGAGACGGCCTCGACTTCACCCCACGAGGCGATGCCGATGCTGATGGTGACGATGATTTGCTTGCCGTCATACTCGATGGGCATCAATTCGAGGCGGCGGCGAATACGCTCGGCCGCGACGAAGGCCGCGTCGCCCTTGGTGTCGCGCATCACCACGGCGAACTCTTCGCCGCCCCAGCGCGACACGGTGTCCTCTTGCCGCACCGACTCCAGCAGGGCTCGGGCGACGTTGCGCAGGACCACGTCGCCCGCCGTGTGACCGTACGTGTCGTTGATGCGCTTGAAGTGGTCGATGTCGCACATGGCGAGCGACAACGCTTTGTCGTGGCGTTTGGCATAGGCGATCTCGGCCGGCAGACGCTCGACGAAGTACTTCTTGTTGAAGCAGCCGGTGAGTGAATCGCGGGTCGCCCATTCGTACTGACGCCGGCTGAAGTCCTCCTCGAGGGCGTCTTGCATGCTGAACTTCAGGATAGTGGTCGTGCCGATGCGGATCTTGTCGCCGTCGCGCAGGACCCGCTCGTCGACGCGCTCGCCGTTGCAAAACGTGCCGTTGGTGCTGTCGAGGTCGAGAAGCGTGACCGCGTCGCCCTTCTGGATCAGCTTGGCGTGCCTTCGCGAGACGCCGTCATCGACGATACGGATGCCGACGGTGTCGCCTCGGCCCAGGACGATCTCCGGCTCGTCGAGCTTGTAGATGCGCCCGAGCTCGCTGCCGGAAATCACCACCAGACAGGCAGACCGCCGCTCACCGCGCTGCGGGATGCTCGCGGTCTTGAGGACCTGTGTCTTGTCTTCGAATTCCATGGGCGCTACGTGGTCGGACGGCGAGTCAGACTCAAAGGGTAATGGATGCGTCACTCTGTTTCAATCATCCGGGGTACCCTGTTTATTGCGTCGTTTGCCTGCCTGGCCGGCTGTCCGCCATCGCGTGTCAATCCGGTCACCAGCCGCGTTCAGCAGACCCGCTACGAACGCCTGGTTTTGGGCTTTCGAGAGGTTCCCCCGGCTGTCGTGTTCCTCGAGGTGCGAGATGGCGAGCCGCCCCGCATCCGACAGCACAACCTGGGCCGTTTGCAGGAGAGCGACCTGTTCGACGTCGATGCGACGCTCGCGGGCCTGGTCGCCGGCGAGAACATCGACCGCAAGCTGCTGATCGACACTCTGGCGGCGTCCGGCATGGGTGGGCGCCTGGAGGCCAGCGGCATGCGCTGGGCGGCCCCGGGCCCCACCCCGGCCGCCACCACCCTGGGCACCATCGAGCGGCGCGGGTCGGTCATCGTCGGGCGCGCCGATGACGCCACGCAGGTCGTCCTGGCGACGCTTGGCGACGCCGTCTTGCCGGAGTCGGACCTCTGGCTCACCTCCCCGAAGGGTGACGTCATCGCCGTGGAGCTCGTCTATCCCGGGACGCCCCGGGTCCGCGACCTGCGCGTCATCGAGGTCGACCGCGTGGATGCACAGCTCGCGCTCTTGCGGGCCGAGCAGGCCCTCGAGCGCCAGGCGGACGGGGAAGCGCGCGAACGGCTGGCCTTCGCCGCCGAGAGGCTGCCGCGGGGTGACCCCCTGGTGGCGGTGGTCGCTTTCACCCGGGCGCGCATCGCCGCCCGCGCCGGTAACGTCGAGGCGTGCGTGGGCGAGCTCGCGAAAGCCACTAGCCAGGACAGCCGCTACCGCGACCAGGCGGTGCGTCACGACGATTTCGACGGGGTGCGCAAGGACGCGCGCTTCATCGACTTCTTGACGCTTGCCCCTCCGTGACGCGGTGGCGTAGAGCGCCGCCATGGTTTCGCCGTTGTTCTATCTTGCTTTGACGGTCGCGATGCCCGACCTGTCGGCCCTCAGCGCCAAGCAACGCGAGGTCTACGCCCGCGTCGCCGCCGACGAGTTCTGCTCCTGCACCAGCTCGCTCACGCTCGCCGCGTGCAACGACAACAAGCCCAAGTGCAAGACCGCCGAGCATCTGTCGACCATCCTCGCGCGCGTCGCTCAAACAGGCCTGTCGGTCGACGAGATCAGCACCTTCATGAGCAGCCGCGTCAGCGGACCGTTCTGCGGCAAGCCCAAGGCTCTCAAGGTCGACGATGCACCACAACGCGGTCCGAAGGACGCGCCGCTCACCATCGTCGAGTTCGCCGACTTTCGCTGTCCGCATTGCCGCGAGGCCGCGCCGCGCATCGAGGAGGCGCTCCGCCGCTACGGCAAGAAGGTGCGCTTCGTCTTCGTGCCCTATCCATTGCAAAACAACGCGCAATCGGTGAACGCCGCCGCCGCGCTGCTCGCCGCCGGCAATCAGAACAAGCTCTGGCAGATGCACGAGGCGTTGTTCGGCTCTCCCTCGACCGAGTTCGAGCTGCCCCTCCTCGGCACCATCGCTGGCAAGCTTGGCTTGGACGTCAAGCGCTTCACCGCCGACCTCGCTTCACCGGCTGTCCGCGATCGTGTTGCGGCGCTCAAGCAAGCGGCCGTCACGCTGGGCGTCGAAGCGACGCCGACCTTCTACGTCAATGGTCGCGAGCTGCAGCCCGATCCCGAGCTCTACACCTTCGCCGACCGCTTCGAGATGGAGCTCGACCGCAATAGCGGCGTTTGTCAGTGATCCTCCTCGCGGCCGCGTTGGTCATCGCGGCCTCCGGCCCGCCGAGCCGTGAAGTGCGGCGCTATGACGGGGGGCGCGTCGGCTACACCGTGGTCCAGACACCCGGCGTCGCCAAGCCCAAGCACACGTTCGAGCTCGCCATCACCCTCGAGGAGCTGCGCAAGACCCCCGACCCGAGCTTCGGCAAGCGTCGCCTGCTCGCCGGCGCCGAGCTCTCTGTGTATCTCACCGATCCCAAAGGCGCCGTCATCGATGCGCGCCTCGGGTCGCGCGACGGTGACGACGGCAAGTTCGCGGTGAGCTTCACGGTGCCGCGTGACGGCATCTACAGCGCCCACCTCGTCGGCAAGGCGCCGGACGGCATCACTATCGATCACGCCGTCTTGGTTTCGGTCGGCGTGTGGCCAATGCTCGAAGGCATCGTCCCCGACGCGTTACCTGCCCTGCTGCCGCCACCCGCCGTGGGTGACGTGACGCACGGGAAGCTCCTGTGCGCGCGCGACTGCGCCAAGACGCCGCAGCGCTTGTCGTCCGAGATCGCGGAGGGGCTCGCCGACGCGGAGCTGCTGGCGCTGGTGGCACCGAACGCCGCCGCCTTGCGCGAGCTCGATCGGAACGATCTCTTGGCCTACGTCCGCGGACAGTTCATCCGCGTGCGCGACTTGTTTCCCGCCGCCGTCGCCTACGTGCCCGAGCGCCGCACCCTCGACAGCGAGGGCATCGCGCGCCTCAAGGAGATGGCCGGTCTACCAGCGAGCTCGGCTGAAGGGCTCGTCTTCGTGGTGTACGGCGGCGCGCGTCCATCGGGTCCGCCATCGCGGATCGAGCCCGCCGACAGGCTCACGAAGCGGGCGCTGTCAGCCGCCGATCGGCTCGGCTATCTGGTCTACGGCACGGAAGGAGAGATGGAGGTCGCCATCGCCCTCGGGCACGCTCCCGGTTTCGCGGTGCTCGCCGCGCGGCAACGCGACGCCGCGGGCGTCATGCGCAACGCCAGGCCCAGCGCCAAGAGCCCACTCGTTCGCCGCGCCGTCGAGCTCGCCAACGCCTATGACAGCGAAGAGCGGGACCGGGCGGTCATCGACGAGGGGCTCCGTTGACGACGGTTAGTCGAACCATCGCGGCGGCACGCTCTCGCGCTTTGCCCGCGCCGGCAGATCCTCGGCGAGCGTCTTGCGCGCGATCTCGACGCGCTTGAGCGCTTTTTCACGCTGCTCTTCCAGCGGACCGATCCGCGCTTGCGCCTGTGGTGTCGTCCGCAAGATCGGATTCACCGCGGCTTGATCGAGCTCCGTCTGAATGCGGTTCAACTCTTCCGTGGCGACGCGTAGCTCGGTGCGCCACTTGGCGATGTCGGCGCGCCAGGCTCTTTGGCGGGCGAGCTCCCTGTCTGTGATGGAGGGCTGCGGCGGTGGTTGGGGCGCGGGTTGCACGACGGCGGGCGCCACGGTCGGCTTCTGCTTCTTCTTCTCTTCCTCGAGCTCCTTCAAGCGAGCGCGGTACATCGCGTTGTAGGGCTCGGGGACCTCGTCGATGTTCTGCGTGGCGTGGACGGTGCCTTTCTTGTCCACCCAGTAAAACAACACGTCGTCGGCGTAAGCGCTGCGCGCCGTGCCGACCGTCAACGCCACTATCAGGAGGAGCCAGCGCATACCCATAGACTACGTCCTAGGCGTCCGTTTGGCCCGTGTTGAACAGATACTCCGCGAGCTGCCCGGCGAGGTAATCGAGCGCTCCCATGTCCTCGGCCTTGAAGGCGTCCTTCTTGTTCAGGAGCTGAATGACGCCGTAGACGCGGCCGTCGTGCTGCACGGGTGAGCACGCCTCGCCATTGCCACGGGCGATGGCAACGCCCTCCTGCGCCGCGAGCCCCACGGTGCCCTTGCCCATCGCGACCAGGGAGGCGGCGAGCGACGGCGCCGCCGCGCCCCGCGCCGCGAGGACGTGCAGATCCTGGCGGTTGATGTTCGAGATGTAGACCGCGCCGGATTCGGCCTGGATGGCCTTCATCGCCAGGTCGAGGACGAGCTCGGCAGCCGCTTTAGCGGACTTGTGGTCGTAGATGCGTCCCGCCTCGTGAAACAGCTCGCTCATGACGTCGGGCTTGGCCGGGACCGGCGGCGGCGGCGGCGCTGCTGCCTTGGCTTTGCGCTCGCGCACGGTGAAAGCACGCCCCGTATTCGCGTCGCTGACCGCGATGCCGTCTTGGCGGACATCGACCACCAGCGTGATGTCGGCGGTGGCCTCTGAACGCGGGATGAGGACTTCGAACTGGGCCATGGCCATCTAGGATAGCGCGTAGATCCAGGCGAGCACGTACATCAGCGTCACCGCACCCGCGATGTAGAACACGTTGCGGTCGTGACCCAGGCCTTCGAGCTCCCGATTGGCGTCGGCGGCGACATCGCTGCCCGGCGCGCGCTGGGCGGCGATGCGGTCGAGCCGCCGCACCTCACGGTAATTACCAGCGGAGAAAGCCGCGCGTGAGGCGTCCCAGAGCTCCTTCGCTTCGCGGCGTGCCGCTTTGTCTCCGTCACCCATGCTCGATCAACCAACGAGCGCTTGGTAAGCGTCCGCCGAAAGCAAACCATCGGCGTCGGCCGCCGAGGCGAGCTTGAGCTTCACCATCCAGCCCGCGCCGTAGGGGTCGGAGTTCACGATCTCGGGCGCCTTGGTCAGCGCCTCGTTCACCTCGACCACCTCGCCGGTGACCGGCGCGAACAGATCGCTGACCGCTTTGACGGACTCGACGGTGCCGAACGTCGCACCCGCCTTCACCTTGGTGCCGACCTTGGGCAGCTCGACGAAGACCACGTCACCGAGCTGCTCACCAGCGTACTTGGTGATGCCGATGGTGCCGACGTCGCCTGCCAGCTTCAGCCACTCGTGGTCCTTGGTGTACTTGAGTTCCTTGGGAAGGCTCATCGCTCGTCTCTTCTATAAAAAGGCGTCTTCGCCACCACCGCGGGAACCGCGCGGTCGCGAATGACGACGTCGAACGTGCTGCCGATCGTCGCGAGCTCGGCGGGCACGTAGCCGACGCCGATAGGCTCGTTCAGGGATGGGCTGTGGGTACCGCTGGTCACCACGCCGACGTCTTTTCCGTCATGGCGGATGATATAGCCCTGACGCGGGATGCCGCGGTCGCGCATGGTGAAGCCGACGAGCTTGCGCGCTACACCTTGTTCTTTTTGGCGGACGAGCGCGGCGCGGCCCTGGAAGTCGCCCTTGTCGAGCTTCACGACCCAGCCAAGCCCCGCCTCGAGGGGTGAGTGCTCGAGGTCGATGTCGTTGCCGTAGAGCGCGTATTTCATCTCGAGGCGCAGCGTATCGCGCGCGCCCAACCCGCAAGGCGCGAGACCATGCGGCTCGCCGGCCTTCATCAGCGCGTTCCAGAAGCTCTCGGCGTCCCGCGGGCGAACATAGACCTCGAAGCCCGGCTCGCCGGTGTAGCCGGTCCGGGCGATGCGCA
Organism: Myxococcota bacterium; assembly: GCA_041288095.1. GTDB lineage: Bacteria > Myxococcota > XYA12-FULL-58-9 > XYA12-FULL-58-9 > JALHOP01 > JALHOP01. The sequence continues at coordinate 30,578 of JBGGMJ010000206.1, read as the reverse complement.
CGGGAGCGCCGCCGACGGTGGCATCGAGCCACGTGAACGGCGCCATGTCGCGTACCTCGGCGGTGGTCATCGACGCGATGACGTCGTCGGCGTTCGGCCCCTGGATGGCGAGCTGACCCCATTCGTCCGAGACGTCGGTGACGGTGCAGGCAAAGCGGCCGAGCTCGCGCTTCATGTGAGCCACATCGTCATGACGGCGGCTGGCATTGACGCAGATGAAGTAGCGGCTGGCGCTCTCGCGGTAGATGATGAGGTCGTCGACGATGCCGCCGCTTGCAACGCACATGACCGTGTAGAGGGCCTTGCCGTCGACGAGCTTGCTCACGTCGTTCGTCACCAGCCACTGCAACCCGGCCAAGGCTTCCGCGCCTTCGACGATCACCTCGCCCATGTGCGAGACGTCGAAGACACCGCAGGCGGTGCGCACGGCGTGGTGCTCGGCCATGAGGCCTACGAACTGGACCGGCATCTCGTAGCCGGCGAACGGCACGAGGCGCGCCCCGAGGGCGGCTTGCATGGCATGGAACGGCGTACGTCGAAGTTCGCTCACGGCGTGGCTTATCCTCAAGCAATGTGGTCTTGGTCAACCGCGCGCGCGACGAACCGCTGCGTGTACCGCGTTGGTGAGCAGCATGGCGATGGTCATGGGACCGACCCCGCCCGGCACCGGGGTGATCGCCGAGGCGACGGCCGAAGCGGAATCGAAGTCGACGTCGCCGCGGAGCTTACCGGCTTCGTCGCGGGTCGTACCGACATCGATGACCACGGCACCCGGCTTTACCCAGTCGCCGCGCACCAGACCGGGCTTACCGACAGCCGCGATGACGACGTCGGCCCGACGCACCTCGCCGGCGAGATCGTGGGTACGCGAATGGCACAACGTGACGGTGGCGTTGCGCTCGAGCAACATCAGCGCGGTCGGCTTACCAACGATGGTGCTGCGACCGATGACGACGGCGTGTTTGCCTTCGAGCTTCAACCCGGCCTCGTCGATGAGGGCCAAGCAGCCGGCGGCCGTGCACGGGCGGGGACCGGGCTCGCCGGTCACCAAGCGGCCGAGGTTCAACGGATGGAGCCCGTCCGCGTCTTTGTCGGCATCGATGGCATTGGTCACCGCGGCGACGTCCAGGCCCTTGGGCAAGGGCAACTGCACGAGATACCCGTCGACGTCGGCGCGTTCGTTGAGCCGGCCGATGATGTCCATGAGCTCGCGCTGCGTCGTGTTGGCCGGGCGGCGGATGACCTCCGAGAACATGCCGATGCCGTTCGCCGCCGTCTCCTTGTTGCGGACGTAGACCGCTGACGCGGGATCGTCGCCAACCAGGACGACCGCAAGCCCTGGTGGGCGGCCGCGCGCCTCGAGGACCTTGGCTATGTCGGCCTTGAGCCCTTCACGCACGCGCTGCGCCAGCGCCTTCCCATCGATGATCTTGGCCATGACCTCACCTGCCGACATTGAGCTCGATGACTTGGGCATCCGCATCCGCCGCGGCGAGCACGAGCTCACGAAGCTCGCCGAAGCGTTCCTTGGGCACATGACGCGTGAACAGGCCGATGCGGCGCGTGATGGTGACGACGTCGTCGCGATGCTCGACGTGGAGCTGATACTCCCCCACCGTCTTGCGCACGCTGATGTCGCCGATCCGCGCCATGTTGTACGACTTGGGCATCTGAATGGTTACCGTGGTCTCGGCGCGCAATGGACCGGGTAAGACGACGTCGCGTGGCTCGGAGACGGGCGTAATCCACGGCACCCAAGGGCCGGCGACGCGGTAGACCGGCAAACGCAATATGCCGTTCGCCGTGTCCGTTTTAGCGGCAACCTGAAATCGCATCTCGTAAGGCCGCGCGTTCGCGTTCGACGATTCGCCGACGCTCAGCAGCTCGAGACCGCTCGAGCCCCCGAACAACGCTCCCCGCACTTGCGCGAGCGAATCGGGGCTCGCTTGCACGGTCGCGGTCTCCATGAGCCTCGCGAGCTTGCGCGCGCCGCTACCCTCGAAGTCAGCCAAGACCGACCCAGTCAGATCGTCGCCGGTGAGCGTCCAAGCGAGTTGCATGCGCGCCCGCGAGGTCTCGGTGGCGCCGAACGGCACTTCGGTGATCTCGTAGCCCTCGTCGGTGACCACGAGCGCCCTGCCGCCGGCGAGATCGCTCGGCAAGTGGCCGGGCGGACAGTTGAGACACGTCGGATCGTCGAACTGCCAGCCGCCGTTCGCACGCGTCGCCACCAGGACGGCGCGGAACGGATAGAGGCTCGGCACGCTATCGACCAAGAGCGGCCCGTCGGCGAGCGTCGCCAAGGCGAGGTGGCCGCGGTCCGGCGCATCCTTGGTCGCGAGCACGATGGCCGCGGCCGCTTCGAACGGGGTGGCGCCGGTCGGTGGGATCTCGGAGTAGCGCCGCGCCGGCGCGAATGGCGCGCGCGCGACTTTCGGCGCCATACGGTCGCGGAGCTTGCGCATGCGTGCCGTCGCCGACCCCTTGAGCTCGCCGTCCGGCGTACCGGCCGGTGACGCGGGCTCGGCGGCCTCCCGCACGTACGCGGCGACCGAGCTCCAACCGTCAGCGTAGCTCTTCTCGCCGCCCTGCCCGCGTACCGAGCCGATCACGACCTGAGCCCAGGGCCCGAGATGCTGCGCGTCGATGGAGAACTCATCATCGTGGTATGCCGGCAGGTCACGCTGGCGTAGCGTCCACGTCTGCTCGGATTTCTGCGGCAGCGGGGGCAAGGCGACGATCTGCTCGCCGCCTTTCGAGACGACGACCCTGACCTGAAAAGCAGCGTCGGCGCGAATGCTCATCTTGCTGTCGAGGGTCGGCATGGCGGCGCCGAAGACCACCGGCGGCACCATGGCGAAACCACGGATGCAGGTGTGCTCGACGAAGAAATCGAGCAGATCACCGACCGCCGGCGTCGGCAGCTCGAGCTCGACGACCGGCCTCGCTCCGCCCCAGCTCGGCAGCTGCGCCGGGTCGGCGGGCAACGGCGGCGCGCCGGCAAGCCCGTCGACGTCGACGCTGCGCTTTCCCTTGCTCGCAAGACGCGCCCTCGCCTTGGTGACGAAGCACCCGTCCGTCGGCACGATCGTGCGCCGGTGCATCCGCGGCTGGAGCTCACCGGTCACCAGGATGCGCGTGAGGTTGCTCATGCGCAGAGACGGCACGGTGCCGTCGGAGCCGGCGCCCTTCATCGTGATCGACGCTTCACGCAGGGTGACAACGCCATAGCGGGCGCTCTCGGCAAGCGCCGGCGGAACCGTCGGAAACTCCGGCGCGGGTAGCGGGGAGCGTCCACACGATGTCAGCGCGACCAGCACCAGGCCGACGCCGAGTCGGTTGATCAAGATCCGTCGTCTCCGATGAGCGAGTGAACTGCCTTCATCAGCTCGCCGACACCGAAGGGTTTACGCAAGAACAAATCGTAGCGGTCGGTGTATTCACGAACCGCCTCTTCCTCGACGGCGCTCACCATGATGACCGGGAGCTTCTCGGTCAGCGGATCGCCCCGGAGCGCGTCCAAGGTCGCCGGCCCGGAGAGCACCGGCATCATGAAGTCGAGGATCACCAAGTGCGGGCGCACCTCGGGAATGCGCTCCAACGCCTGGCGCCCGTTCACCGCGATGAACACACGAAACCCGTCGTCGCTCAAAATCGAGCCGAGCGCTTCGGCAAAGCCGAATTCGTCGTCGACAACGAGAATGGTCTTCATCAACCTCTCTTCTTCTTGCGCGTTGGCGGTTTGCCCTTGCGGGCGCGTTGGGGGGCGGCAACCTGGCGCGCGGCGCCGGTCATCAAGGCTTCGACACTCGCGAACTCGTCACCGACGACGAAGCCACGCTCGTCGATGGTGAACTCGCGCAGGGCCGGGTCGAAGGCGCCGTTGCGCTTCTTCATCACGGAGATCAACCGGTGCAGGCGCGAGTTGATCTCGACGAAGCGCAAGACGACGGCGTTGTCGACCATCGGCGAGATCCCGTGCAGGGGCGACGGGATCTCGGGCCCCATCAAGCGCGGCGTCTCGTACGTCCAAACGGAAGTAGCGCCGATGCCGCGTAGCTCGTTGGTAATCGCGGCGAAGAACGGCACTGCCCGCTCGGGGTAGAACGACAGCCCCGAGAAGGCGCCCAGGCTATCGATGAACACGCGACGAGCGCCGACACGCTTCACCATATTCACGAGACGTGCACCCACGGCGTCGAGAATGGGCTCGGTCGCCGGCGTCCAAGCCATGTGCAGCTCACCGCGTTTCACCTTGTCGCTGAGTGAGATGCCGATCGACTCCGCCTTGGCATGCACCGCTGCAATCGACTCGTAGAAGCCGAAGAACACGCCGGGCTCCTTGGCGCTCACCTGCGACAGGAATTGCAGGCCGAAGGTCGTCTTGCCGATACCAGACGGACCGATGACGACACTGGCGCTGCCGGAGGGAATGCCGCCGCGCAACATGGCGTCCAAGCCCTTGCTGCCCGAGCCCAGATCCTCGTCGCGCGCCTTGTCGCCGTAGGTCGGCTCGGCGAGCAGCGCCTCGATACGCGGATGAACGGTGATGCCGTCGTCGCTGACCTCGAAGGCATGGCGCCCGCGCAAGTGGCTGCCACCGCGGAACTTGGAGACCTGCATGAAGCGCTCGCTGCGCACCACGTGCAGCTCGTCGCCGAGCTCGAGCAAGCCATCGACCATGGTGTGCTCGGCACGTACGCCGCGGCCGACGCCGCCGCTGGTCAGGAGGAACGTGGTGCAACCGAGCAGGGTCGCCTGGTTCTGCAGCTCGTGAATGAACTTCTTGAAGTCGCGCGGGCTCTCGGCGGACTCCTCGGCGGAGACGAGCCCATCGAGCAGCAACATGCTGGCGTTGCGTCCGCGAATCTCGCGGCGCAGCAGCTCGAGCAGACCACGCAAGCCTTCCTCTTCGAGCGTGCGGAACGCGCTCATGTAGTAGATGGCGTTCGGGACCTTGCTGTCGTCGAAGAAGTTGAAAGCGCGCAGGTTCAGCATCATGCGCGCGTGCGTCTCGGCGAGCAGCGTCACATAGAGCGCGCGGTGCCCAGCGGCCACGTGATTGAAGCAGAGCTGATTGCCGAGGACGGTCTTGCCGGCGCCCGGCGGCCCTTGAATGATGTACACGCCGCCAGCGAAAAAGCCGCCGCCGAGCAACGTGTCGAGTCCGCTGATGCCGCTAACGACGCGACGATGGCCCTGCGGTTCCGTGTTCATTGAATGTCTCGGTGACGCGTTAGCGGCAGCGCCACGGTGAATGATGAGCCCTCCCCCGAGCGACTCACGACATTGATCGTCCCGCCCATGGCGTCGACGATCTCCTTGACGATCCACAAGCCGACGCCGAAGCCACCGCTCGGTACGTCGTTCTCCTTTGCGAAGGGCACACGCTCGAAACGACCGAAGATTCGCGTTTGGTCCTCGGCGCTGATGCCGATGCCTTTGTCGACGATGGTCAGCAAGACATGATCGTCGACCGTCTCGACGCGGGCTCTGATGGGCTCGCCAGCGCCATATTTGATGGCGTTGCTGAGCAAGTTCAACGCGACTTGCTCGAGGCGCGTCCGATCGAACGCGCCGCAGGGACGGGCGAGGGCCTCGAACGTCAACGAGGACCCGGCGCGCTCGGCTTCGACACGAACCAGCTCGATGACGTCACCCACGAGCTCGGCTACATCGAGCAATTCCAGCCGCAGCTGCAACTTGCCGGCGAGGAGCACCGAGACGTCGAGCAAAGTCGTGGCGCGACGGGCGTAATGACGCATCTGCGCTTGCAGCGTCGCCACGCGGGCCGCGAGCGCCTCGGAACCGCTATCGCGGGCGAGCTGCGCGATGCTCTCGACGTGCAGCAACATCGTGCCGATGGGGGTCCGGAGCTCGTGCGCCGCCGCCGCCAGGAAGTCGTCACGCGCGTCCAGGGCGCGGCGCAGTCGATCCGCCTCTAGGCGTCGCCCATCGCTGTCGGCGATCGTGGAGACGTCGCCCTGATCTGGCCGAATCGGCGATGACACTACAGCTCCCCCGGGGTCCTATTACCCCACCCCTCCGTGAAACCCAAGCGTGTTTGATGCCGCTTGACGAAAGAGAGCTGGCCCCGTCATGACTTGAGCATGGGGTTGGGGGAGGACGAAACGCCGCTTGCGAGCGTCGTCGAGGCATTGCCTTTGGCGGTCGCCTATTACGACGTCACTGGGGTGTGCCGCTTCGCGAGCTCCAACTACCAGGCGTTGTTCACGAATTCGCCTGTCGGCGAACCTCTTTCGACGCACTTCGATGGAGCCCTCGAGGCTATCCGCCGCATGCTGGACGCGGCCCTTGCCGGCCGCCGCGGCGAAGACACCATGCTCGCGAGCTTCCCTCGGGGGCGGCGCTATCTGAGCGTCACCGCGACTCCCGACGGCGACCCGGTCCGCGGCGTCACGTTGGCCCTGGCCGACGTCTCCAGCGAGCAACGCGCCCTCGAGGCACGACGCTTCTTCAACGACGCCATGCTGCTGCTCGAGACCGACGGTGACAGCCCACAGATCTGGTCACGCATGGCCGAGCTCGCGGTCGCGACCTGCGCCGACTGGTGCAGCATCCATCTGCGCCCATCGGACGCCGCCAACGGTCTTGCCGCCATCGCGTACAAAGAAGAAAGCGCCAGGCGCCTCTCACGGATCGGCGAGCGCGCGGTGCTGTCGGGCTCGGCGATCGACGACGCGCTCCAAGGCAGACCGGCTCGCGTGGTCGCCGACGGCGTTAGCCCCTTCGGCGACGCCGCCTCGCCTTGCCGATCGGCGATCGTCGTCCCACTCATCGGCCGCGATGGCGGAATCGCCGCGATGACGCTGGCGGCAAGCGACGACGTCCGCGACTTCGACGCAGAGACGCTCGCCGCCGCCGAGGACCTGTCGCGGCGTTTCGGCCTCGCGGCGAGCAACACCCGTCTGTATCGGGCGGAGCAGCGTGCCCGGAAGGCGGCCGAACGCTCGGCGGAGCGCACCACGCGCCTGCAGGCAATCACGGCCCAGCTCGTGGGCGCCCTCGACGCGGAGGCCATCGGCACGATCCTTGTCGGCCAGGCGGTCGCCGCGCTGCGCGCCTACGCCGGCATGATCATGATGCCGACCATCGACGGCACGCACCTGACGCTCTTGCAATCGAATGGGTACGACAGCGCCTTGCTCGATCACTATCGCACCATCGAGATCGACGGTAAGAGCCCGGCCGCCGTGGCCTTCCAGACGGGCCGGCCTGTCTGGGTGCACTCGCCGCAAGACTACGCGCGCGAGTTCCCGCAGTTGGCGGTGCTCGCGCCGGGCACCGCCGCTCTGTGCGCCGTGCCACTGGTGACCCAAGATCGCTCGACCGCCGTGCTCGGCCTCTCGTTCCACGAGGTTCAAACCTTCGCGCCGGAGGACCAGAGCTTTCTCTATGCGCTTGCCCGTCAGGGCGCGCAGGCCATCGAGCGGGCGAGACTCCACCGCGACGCGCGCGACGCCGATCGGCGCAAGGACGAGTTCCTAGCGATGCTGTCGCACGAGCTGCGTAACCCGCTGGCGCCAATGCTCATCGGCATCCAGCTGATCCGCGAGACCAAGTCCCCCGCTCAAGCGGAGCATTTGCTGCACACCATCGAGCGCCAGGTGCACCACCTCGCCCGCTTGGTCGACGACTTGCTGGATGTATCGCGCGTCACCCGCGGCAAGATCGAGCTGCGGCGCACGCGCGTCGAGATCGGCCCCATCGCGCGAGCCGCCGCCGACGCCGCGAGCCACATCATGACGGCGCGGCGCCACGAGCTCACCTGCGAGATAAGCGACGGCCTGTGGATGGAGGCGGATCCCGTCCGCCTCGATCAAGTGTTCACGAACCTCCTGAACAACGCGGCGAAGTACACCGAGCCCGGTGGCAAGGTTGAATTCTCTCTGCGACGCCGGGGCAGCGACCTCATCGTGCGTGTCCGCGATACCGGAATCGGCATCTCCTCCGACATGTTGCCCCATGTCTTCGAGCCGTTCATGCAGGCGTCGCGCGCCCTCGACCGCGCTCAGGGTGGGCTCGGCATCGGCCTCACCATGGTGAAGCGCATCGCCGAGATGCACGGTGGCCACGTGGCGGTAAGCAGCGAAGGCATGGGCCGCGGCAGCGAGTTCATCGTGCAACTGCCGCTCGCGGAGGCACCCCCGGAGCAGGTCGCGACCATCCCCATCCCTCAGCGCAAGCTCCACCGCGCCTGCCTGAAGGTTCTCGTCGTCGACGACAACGTCGACGCGGCCGAGTCGCTGGCGCAGCTCCTCACCCTCTGGGGTCACAAGGTCGAGGTCGCGGGTGACGGGCCCTCGGCTTTGCGCATCGCCGACAGCCTGAGCCCGGAGCTCGTCCTCCTCGACATCGGGCTCCCAGGCATGGACGGTTACCAGGTCGCCGCGGCGTTGCGGGCCACCGATCCGCGCACCGCGGCCACCCATGTCGTCGCCGTCTCGGGTTACGGACAGGCCCGCGACCGAGAGCGCTCGCGCGAAGCAGGCTTCGATGCGCACCTCACGAAGCCGGTCGACATCGCCAGGCTCAGGCAGCTGGTGTCCGATATCGCGAGCACTCCGTGAAGCTCGTCGCCTGCGCCTGGCTCTCGTTGCTGGTCGCTTGCTCTTCGTCGACACCGGTGGGCGAAAATGATCACGACGACGGCCCCCCCGATTTACCCGACGCGTGCAACGAGCTCGCGATGATGCTCGGCGTCGAGCGCGTCGCCATCGGCGCCGACATGGAGAGCACGACCGCGAACGCCGCGCCCTTCGACGTCCACTACGTCTACATCGCGAGTGAGCTACCGGCGCTGGGCGCGTGCGTGAGCTGCACGGCCGGCTGCGCCGTGGGCGGAGCTTGGTGGGGCTGCTGGCAGGACACGTCGCTGCCGCCCGGCCAATACGTCCGCGACTTCGTGGCCAACGCCAAAGCGCGTGGTCAGGTGCCGATGTTCACCTACTACCAGATCCTGCAAGCGACCGGTTACGCGGGCAACGCGGCGGAGATGGCCTTCTTGAACAACGACGACGGCATGCGGCGGTACTATGCCGACTTCAAGCGCTTGCTGCAGAACATCGGCGACGAGCGCGCCATCATCCACGTCGAGCCCGACTTCTGGGGACACTTGCAGATCGAGAGCGCCAACGACGCGCACGCGCGACCCGCGGCGGTGTCGCGCGTCAACACCGACTGCGCCGGGCTCGCGAACGACGGCGCGGGCTTCGGCCGCTGCGTCATCGCCATGACGAGGAAGTACGCGCCGAACGCCGTGGTCGGCCTGCACGCCTCGGTGTGGGGCACGCTCACAGACGTCCTCGCGAACACCAACCCGTCGTTCGATCTCCAAGCCGAGGCAGTGAAGCTCGCGACCTTCCTGCGCGAGTGCGGCGCCGCCGCAGGCGACTTCATCGCGTCCGACATGTCGGATCGCGACGCCGGTTGGTACGAGGTCACCCAGGGCCAGGACACCTGGCTCGATACCGGTGACACCCTGCCGAATTTCACCCAGGCGCTGACGTGGGGTGGGCACCTCGCGACGAGCTTGGGTGTCCCCATCGTTTGGTGGCAGATCCCGATGGGTAACGCCGCCATGAACAACACGCACCAGCACTGGAAGGACAATCGCGTCGACTACCTCTTCAGCCACATGAACGAGGTCGCGGCGGCGCACGTCGCCGGCTTGTTCTTCGGTACGGGCAACGACGCGCAGACGAGCCCCGAGACCGACGGCGGCAACCTCATCGCCAAGGTCAACGCGTACGCCGCGTCGTCCGCGGGCTCTCTCAGCTGCGAGTGATTCACCCCGTCGTCATCATCGGTAGCGGCGCCGCGGGCATGCTGGCCGCGATCTTCGCCGGCAACGCAGGCGTGCCGGTGCTGCTGCTCGAGACCCGCCGCGCACCGGGCGCGAAGATCCGCGTCAGCGGAGGCGGCCGCTGCAACGTGCTGCCCTCGGTGATGACGCTCGCGGATTACCATACCGGCGGCTCGCCGAACGCGATGCGCAATGTCTTGATGTCTTGGCCCCTCGAAGAGGTGAAGCGCTTCTTCACGACCGACCTCGGCATCGCCTTGAAGGTCGAGGAGACCGGCAAAATGTTCCCGGTCAGCGACCGATCGAAAGACGTGGTCGACGCGCTGCTCGCCGCCATGTCGCGGGCGCGGGTGACGTTGCGCGGCGAGGCCCGCGTCGTCTCTCTCGTCCGCGATAGCGACAGCTTCCTCTTGACCCTCGAAGGCGGCGAGACCTTGCGGGCGGCGCGCGTCGTGCTCTCGGGAGGCGGGCTATCGATGCCGCGCACCGGCAGCGACGGCGGCACCTGGGGCATGGCCAAGAAGCTGGGTCACACCGTGCTCCCGACCTACGCGGCGCTCGTCCCCCTCCTCACCGACGAGCACCGATGGCACGAGCTCGCGGGTCTGTCGCTCAACCTCGAGCTCGACGTGCGCACCGCCGGCGGCAAGAGCATCACCAAACGCCGCGAAGACTTCTTGTTCACGCACACCGGCTTCTCCGGACCCGCGACCCTGGATGTGAGCCGCCATTTCACCCAGCCCGACCCAGCCGGCCAGCTCCTCGCCGACTGGGCCCCCGACCTCGATTGGGAGCGCCTCCTCACCACGCCGCAGAAGCGCGCCGTCGTGACGCTGGTGCGCGAACACCTGCCGAGGCGGCTCGCCGACATGCTCTTCGAGCGTTGCGACATACCGCTCGAGCGGATGATGAGCGACTTGTCACGCGACGAGCGCAAGCGCCTCGCGGGTGAGCTGACGAGCTGCTCGCTCGTCGTGACCGGCAGCGAGGGCTATCGCACCGCCGAGGTGACCGCCGGCGGCATTCCCCTCGACGAGCTGTCGCTGAAGACCCTCGAGAGCCGTATCGCGCCCGGCCTGTTCGTTTGCGGCGAGATGCTCGACGTCACCGGCCGCATCGGCGGCTTCAACTTCCTCTGGGCCTGGGTGACCGGCAGGCGCGTTGGTCTTACGCTGGGCGCCTCGGGCGTGCTAAGCCCCTCGGCCGCATGACCGACGACAACGATTTCGCAGCCCTCCTCGAAGAATACGACACCGGCAAGCAAAAGCGCCTGCAGGTGGGTGACCGCGTAAGCGCGAAGATCATCCATATGGGCAAGGAGAACGTGTTCTTCGCCCTCGGCCACGCGCAGGAAGCGTTCATGCCGCGCATCGCCTTGGGGGAGCGCAACGTCGCTATCGGCGACAGCATCGACGCCATGGTCGTGTCGACGCGCGACGGCATCGAGCTCGGCCTAAAGCTCGGCCGTGACCGGATGAGCGGCGAGATGCTCGAGCAAGCGCGTGCCGCCGGGATGCCCGTCGAAGGCACGGTCACGGGAGTCAACAAGGGCGGCATCGAGGTCAGCGTCGGCAACACCCGCGCCTTCTGTCCGCTGGGGCAGATCGACATCAACTTCAGCGACGATCCGCAGACTCTGGTCGGCAAAACGATGCAGTTCCTCGTCCGTGAAATCCGCGAAGGCGGACGCAACGTGGTCTTGAGCCGGCGAGCCCTTGTGGAGGCCGAACGCCGCGCCAAGGGCGACGAGCTGCGCAAGTCGCTCGCCGTGGGCCAACGCGTGAAGGGCACGGTCAGCCGCCTCACCGACTTCGGCGTGTTCGTCGATCTCGGAGGCGTCGACGGCATGATTCCGATGGCGTCCCTGTCGCACAGCCGTATCAAGGACGCGCGTGACATCGTGAAGGAAGGCGATCTCGTCGAGGTCGACATCGTGCGCATCGAGGAGGATCCGAAGCGCCCCGGCCAGCAGCGCATCGGATTGTCGATGAAGTCGACACAGGCCGATCCGTTCGACGGCTTCGTGGCGCGAAAGCCCGTGGGTCAGACCTTCGCCGGCAAGGTGGTGAAGCTCGAGACCTTCGGCGCTTTCATCGAGCTCGAGCCCGGCGTGCAAGGGCTCGCGCACGTGAGCGAGCTTTCCCACAAGCGCGTGCGCATGCCGAGCGACGTCGTCGGGGTCGGCGACGAGGTGCAAGTGCGCGTGCTGTCGATCGACGAGGCCAAACATCGCATCGCCCTGACCATGAAAGACGCCGGCGCCACGAGCGAAAAGGTGTCGAGTGGTCAGACCATCGAGGTTACCGTCGCCAGCGCCGAGCGCGGCGGCGTGGTCGTCACCATGCCCAGCGGCGCCGAAGCCTTCCTGCCCGCGGCCGAGACCGGCACGCCTCCCGGCACCGAGCTTGCGCGTGCCTTCCCGGCCGGCTCGAAGCTCACCGTGCGCGTCATGGAGGCCGCCGGCAAAGGTCGGCCACGGGTCTCGAAGCGCTCGCACGACGAGGCCGAAGAGCGCGGCATGGTCGACACGTACAACCGCTCGAGCGGTGCACCACGCAGCTTGGGAACCCTCGGCGATTTGCTCAAGCAGCGCGGCCGCTGAACCTGCAACGCGAACGGCCCGAGCTGGGTCGCGACATCGACGCGCACGAGATAAGCCGCTAGCGCCGGGCGCGCGGCGATTTGCTCGGCTTGCCATGGCGTCAAATCGCTTTGCATCAGGTGCAGCGGCGCGAACAACGCAAGATCCGCCACCGTGACCTCTTCGCCAAGCCAGAAGCCGTCGCCCGGCGCCCGCGCCTCGAGGCGATTCAGGAGCTGCTGGAAGCGCAGCCAACACGCTTGGCGACCGTCGCGCCAGACCGTGAGCCCCGCCACGATACGTCGTCGGGCAATGGCCGCTCTCAGCGACAGACGCCGGCGCCGCCAGTTGTCCGGGTCCGCCCAGCGCGCCGCCTCCAGAAACTGCACCAACGAGGTATCGCCGAGCTCTTCCCACAACCAGGCTTCACCACGCTGACTACCACAGCCGCTCACCAAGGAGCGGTCGGTCGCGCGGTTCAAGGTCTCGAGGATGCGCGTCGCGCCGCGGACCTCGTCGCAATCCCAAACGAGCACCGGCTCGCTGGCCGCGGCGTCCTGTCGCGTGGCGTAGGCAACACCTAGCAACATCAACGCCCGCCGAACCTTGAGGCTGCCGGCGGATTCACCGCCATCCTCGACCAGCACCACTCCGCGCATCGCCACCATGACGTCCTCCACGCCAGCCATCATCGCTTGCCGCAGTGTCAGGACTATGTCAGGTTTGTTTTCGTGCGCCGTACGGAACGCCTTTTCGCCATGGCCGAGTACCTGCGGGGCCGTCGCACCGGCGTCACCGCGTCCCTGCTCGCGGAGCGCTTCGGTGTCACAATCCGCACGGTTTACAGGGACTTGGATAGCCTCCGCGATGCCTCGCTACCGTTGCATGCCGAGCGCGGCCGGGGCGGCGGCTACGCCCTCGACAAAGCGTACAGCCTCCCGCCGGTGAACTTCACCGCCAGGGAAGCCGCTGTCTTGGTCGCCGCCGGCACTCTGCTCATTCGCCTGCGCATTCTCCCCTTCTTCGACACCTTGAGCGCCGCCCTCGACAAGGTTCGCGCCGCCTTGCCGACCGAGGGCCAGCGCGAGCTGGCGCGACTATCGGAGTCGCTGATGTTCACCGGCGTGCCCGCGCACACGCCCAAGCCCGAAGTACGCGCCTGCATCGAGCGCGCCTGGATCGAGCAACAACCGGTGCGCATCACCTACCTCCACGACAACATCGAGAGCGAGCGCATCATCCGCATTCGCTCCGTCGTCATGGACCGCGCCGAGACCCTGTTGAACGTGCACGACCTGGAAAAGAACGCCGACCGGCAATTCAAGATGCATCGGATCATCAAGGCCGTCATTTGCCTGGACCCCATGGTCCGGTGTTGATGAGTCCCATGTCGATTCCTATCGAGAAACGCCTGGTGCTCGTCGGCCTTCTGGCCACGACCGCTTGCGCGCACAAATACACCGCCTCTTACGCGCCGTCAGAGGTGGTGGCCGCGGACTCCAAGTCTGCTCCAGCGGACTACTCGGGCGCCGCGATGCCGATGGAAGAGGAGGCTCCCCCAGCCAAGCCCGCGGTCGCCAAGCAACCGCGCATGGTCCACTATGACGGCTACGCCAAGCTCAAGGTGACCTCGCCCGAGGAGACGCTCGATGCGGCGGTGCGCATCGCCGAAGGCGCCAAGGGGTACGTCGAGTCGCGAGCCGGCAACACCGTCAATCTGCGCGTGCCGGTAGCGTCGATTCGCGAGGTCTACGCGCAGGTGCTGGGACTCGGCGACGTCCTCGCGCGCTCGCTCAAGGCCGCCGACATCACCAACGCGTTTCTCGCGGCCGAGCTGCGCTTGAAGACCCTGCGCGCCAGCCGCGACCGCTTGGTCGACCTCCTCCCCGGCGCCAACGAGCAGCAGAAGATCGGTCTGCTCCGCGAGATCCAGCGCCTGACGGAGCAGGTCGTGGCCCTCGAGGTGCAAGTGCGCACCCTGCAGCAGCTCGCGGTGTTCTCCCGCATCACCGTCGAAGCCGTGCCGCGGCAGCCGCACTCGACCTCACCCGTCGACGAGCTCGCGGCCTTCCGTTGGATTCACGAGCTATCTCCGGTGAGCCGCACCGTCGCCCGGCGAGGCGACACGCTCGAGCTCGAAGCGCCCAAGGACATGGTCGTGCTCGACGAGGACGACACCGATGACGTCTGGGTCGCCGAGAGCGCCGACGGCGTCACCGTGTGGACGAGCAAACAAGAGAACGAGCCGCATGGCGACACGTCCTTCTGGATCGCCGCGCTCAAGGCGCGCCTCGCCAAGGACTATCCGAGCGTCGAAGAAGTGAGCATCGGTAGGTTCTCCTTCGTGCGCATGGTCGACGAAAAGTACCGCTATCTCGTGGGCGTCATGGCGGACGACGATGACCTTCAGGTCGTCGAGATTTACTATCCGAGCCCGGAGCTGGAAGAACGTTACGGCCCCGGCGTCAAAGCCACCGTCGAGCGAGGTGAAACATGATGCCGCTGCTCATCGCCGCGCTGTTCGTCACCCAAGAGCCGCAGGTCGCGCGTCACGCGGTGCTGACCATCAAGGTGCTGGACCGGACCAAGGCGTCCGATGCCATCGCCGCCAAAGCAGACGAGCTCGGAGGTTACTTCACGGCGCGCAGCGACGAAGCGGTCGACCTGCGGGTGCCGCAGGCCAAGCTCGCCGAGCTGGATGCGTTCGCCATAAGCCAAGGCATGCTCGTGAACCGTCAGATGACGACGCAGGATCTCGCGGCCCAGGTCGAGAACAACCGCGCCATCATCGCGGCGCGCGAGCAGCTCCTGCAGCGCTACGTCGACGCTTTGGCGAAGGCCAGCAGCGACGGAGTCGTCTCGATCGAGCGCGAGGCGACGCGGCTGGTGCAAGAGATCGAAGCCATGAAAGGGGCGCTCAAGCTCGCCGAGCACCAGCTTGCGTTCGCCCAACTCACGGTGAGCTTTCAGATCCGCGACCGAGCGACACCGGCTCGCGACGGGCACTCCTCGTTCAAGTGGATCAACACGGTGAACCTCGCCGACCTCATCCAGGCTTTCCAGTATGAAGACTAGTCTCTTGGTAACGCTGCTAACGCTCGCCGCCTGCGGCAGCTTCGAGGCCCAGGCACCGAAGGGCTTCGCGGTGTACGACGACGGCGCCGACTATCGCGCCGTGAGCTCCGACGGTGTCGTCTATCGCGTACGCAGCGAGGACAACGCCCCCGAGGCCGGCCTGCCCTTCTGGCGCGAGGCGCTCACCAAGCGAATGAGTGACGCCGGCTATCTGGTGATCGGCGGGGAGCCGGTGAAAGCGGGCACCGTCGACGGCCACCTGATCGAGCTCGCCGCCCCCTTGGGTAACAAGGATTACGGCTACGCGGTCGCCGTGTTCGTCGCTGGTGACGACATCGTCATCGTCGAAGCCGCCGGCGAGGGCGCCCTGCTCAAGGAGAAGCGCGGCGATATCATCGCGGCCATCCAGCAGCTGACCTTCCGCTAGCCCTACTTTCGCTGGAGCTCGCCGAGCTTGACGGCGCTGCCCTCGACCTTGCCTGTCCGCGTGAGCGTACGAACCTTGCCGTCGCCCGCCGGGTAACCACGCGCGGTGATGGTGAAGCTGCGTTTCTTCTGGTCGACGGTGATTTGGTACTGGAAGCGCTGCGAGTTGAGCATCGGTGAGCCCACGCACTCCCAGGTCGCGTCCCAATCGCCCTCCTTGACGCCGTAGGGCCCCTTGGCCATCAGCGTTACGCTCGCGGGCGCCGCGGTCGTCGTGCCGCAAAGCTTCCCGGTGCTCTCGTAGACCCGAGCCATCGACTCGCCGAACGTCTCGATCTGCTTCACGGCTTCGCTCTCGACGAGGCGGGCCTTGTAAGCGGCACGGTCGCGGATCGCCATCGTCATGCACGTCTGCCATTGCGACGGCGACTCGGCATCGGGCCGGCGAATGGCATTGATCGCTTGGTCGATGGCCTCCGGCGGCTCGCCCTTGGTGGCATCGGCGAGCAGGTTGCGGAACGACTCACACTGGCCACCGTCGTAGACCCGACGCTCACGCGGGCTCAGTGGGCCGGTGGCTTCCTTGGCCGCGGAAGCGTTGCTCGCGACGAGGAGAACGGCGGCGAAACAAGCGCGGATGTGCACCTGGAATGAATACCCGTGGTCAACCCACCATTCCAGAAATCAGCTACGGGAGCTGAGGAACGGCCGCACCAGGCCTCCGGGATGACGGAGCATCTTGGCGGTGAACGCAATAGCGGGCAGCGGATCGCTGCTATCGAGGACAACGTCGATATGCCGGTGCTTCAGGGTGTCGACATAGACAGACAGGCGCTCCAGGCGGGCCGGCCCGGTGACGACGCCTATCCACTGTCCCAAATGGTACGGGATAGCGTGCACCCAGCGAACGTCGTCCTCGGGCGAAGCGCATGCCGCGACCTCCTCGCCATTGGCCAGCCGATACCACAGGCTCGGCAAGTCGTTGCCGCGTGCGATGTCGAGCGCGATCTGCCCGAAGGCCCGCGGATTGAGGTCGATGGCGATGTAGGCATCATGACGGCGGTCGTAGATCAGCTCGATCTCGAAGATGCCCCTACCCAAGATTGCGCCGGCCAGCTTGACGCCCAGGTCGCGGACGCGCTCGTCGTCATGGGCGCTGAACGACGTGCCGACGCCCAGGTTGGGCGGCCACTGTGTGCTCTTGCGCGAGCTCGCGCAGGCGACCACGCGCCCGTCCGTGTCGATCACCCCGCTCACTGAATAGAGGTTCTGCAGCGCGTCCGGCACGTACTCCTGAACCATCGGCCAGCGAACGTCCGGCGCGTGCTCGAGGATGGGGAGGTTCCCGGCGTGGATGGGATAGGGCTTGAACTCGCGGGCCAGCTCGTCGCGGTCGCTCACCAGCACCCCCCGCGCGAGCCCGACTCCCACATGCGAGCGCGGCTTCAAGATCACCGGCCAGGCGATATCCTGAGCGAGGTCCATCGCTTCGCCGAGCGACGTCGGGCAAAGCGTCTTGGGCGTCGCCTGTCCGAGCGCCTGACAACGCGCGTGAAAGCGGTCCTTCAAGAGGACGTCGAGGATCGCCTCGCGTGTCGGCAGCACGGCGCGCATCCGCGGCCCCAAAAGGTCGTAGACGCAAGCCAGGTAGAACGCGAGCAGATCCGAGGTCGGCGCAATGAGCTCGATAGCGCCGCGCTCGAGCTGCTCGACGAGGAAAGGCAGGAACCGCGATGCGTCTTCGACCGGGGGTGACGGGCGGCTCTCGGTGGCGTAGCGGGACAGGCTCGCAACCCCGAACCGTCCCGAGCCGTAAACATGGACCGGCGCTCCCATGCGTCCGATCGAGCGGACGAACGCCAGAGCCGGGGGTGCATCGGCATCGAAGACGGCGACCGGCGGCGAGCTTGGAAGGTCTGTGGCCACGTTTCTCCGTCAAACCTGGAATGGCATGGCGGCGGCGATCGCCGCGCCGTCGTTTACGACAGTGCCGGGCATCTGCTTGACCCGGTTGACCAGAGCGCGCGATGTCTCGTGCGCTTCAGCGGACAATGCCGGGCGGCTCTGAGTCAACACGCGCCGCTTGTCGAGGTTGTACTTCAAGGCGGCGAACGCCTCGGGCTGCAACGAGCCCATCCATCGTCGCGCTTCGCCCAGACGCGCACGCAGGTGCGCCGCGGTGCCGACCCGAAAGTATTGCATGCTCTCGGTGCTGGTGACGTCGGCGAGCCAGCGTGTCTTGTAATACGCCGAACCGTGCAGCAGGTGGTATGCGCTGAGCTTCTGCTCGATGGCGCGCTTCATCGACCACAACAACATCAGCACGCCTGGGCCGTTATCGCGGAAGTCCTCGTCGTAGACGATCTGAAGAGCGTAGAGGTTCCGCTCGTGTCGCCCATTGACGATGCCGGCGATCGGCAAGCCACGGACACAGAGAATGTCGAAGGAGAGCTCGAACGGCGCCGCCTTGGCGACGAGGTCGCGGAAGAAAGCGACGCGCTTTGGATGCCGGCCGATGACGCCGTCCGCTTGAGCCTTCCAGCTGCGTCGCTCGAGGTCGAGGTAGAGCTCGAAGATCGGTTCGAGATCCGCGGGATGCCGCGCCGAAAGGAGCTCGACATCGTCGAGAGCCGCGAGCTTGCGCACTTGGCGGCTGACGTTCGAGCGGAACTTCTTGTTGAAGTCCCAGAAATAGTCGGCGAGCGTCGACCAGCGAATGTTGACGGTGGCGACGTCGAGGCTGGCGAAAGTCCGCGCGTAAAAGCCGGAGAACGCGGACGACCCCAGGGAGTTGGTCAAGATAGGCGACCCCGCGCGTTGCTCCTTGAGCTCGAGCATCGCGAAGCCCGGCTCGTGCTCGAGCAGATACTCGATCAGCACGGTACTGACGCGCTCCTCGTCGCCGGCACGCGCCACGATTTCCGGCAGCTCGCTATCGTGGGTGCAAAGGAACTCGAGCTTCGTGTAGCCCACGGGTCCGACGTGATCGCGGACGCGCTTGAGCGCCACGTAGCCCACGAGCTCGTTGCCGGAAAATGCGCACGCGACGCACAGATCGAGGCTGCCGGGCTCTGGGAAGTACTCGTTGTAGCGGGCGTAGGTTTCGATGAAGTCGAAGGTGCTGAATGGAGAGCGCGACGCGGATTGCGCATGCACCATGCGCAGCTGCGGCGCCAAGACGCGCAGCTCGTTGATGGTATTGACGACGCGGACGCCCCACACGGAGCTGCCAAGCACGACGACGCTGGCCGCTTGCTTGTTCGCCCGCCGTGCGCGCCTGGGCCGCCCTACTGTCTCGGTCGTGATCTGTGCACTCATGAGCTCCTCCGTGTCGCCGTCGCCACCGCGCTCGCGCGCTTACGCTGCCGCTTCTCGACGGGCGGCTTGGTCTCGAGCAGCGGCCGCACGCAGAGCGGCGCCGTCGGGTCGACCCGCATCGTCGGCACGTGACGCTTGGTCTGGCGCTTGTCGAGGCCCGCCATGCTGGCGGCGCGGTGCAGCACCGATTTGGCGAATGCGCGCAGCCCATGATCTTTCGTCGCCAGGTCGGGCAGGTGCAAATGTGTCCGCAAAAACCGATTGGCGCTGTAGACCCGCGCACGCCGCCGGCTCGCCGCTGTGTAGTGCTCGGTATTGAGCGAGACGTTGAATGAATCGAGGTTGGTGACGCGATGCGGAGCATTTTGCGGCCAGCTCGCGAACTGCCCGGGCTCGAGCACCTTCACCTGCGCGTGGTTGTCGAAGTGCGGCTCGTAGGGCACGTACTCGTGCGCAACGCCCGCGTGGATGTCCTCGAGTAGCTCGCGACTGATGAAGCGCTCGTCCAGCGCCGGGTACATCCAGACGCGTTTCTCCCCGCGCAGATGCCAGAGCAACGAAGGCGCGCCGTCGACGTGGTAGTAGACCAGCGCCCGCGGCGACGAGATGAGCAGCGTCGTCTTCACCTGCTCGACCTCGAAGCCCGGCACCTGCGCGGCGAGCTGACCGTAGAGCTCGCGGACGATGCGCGCGTATTCGGGCTCGTGCTCGTCGACGCGCTTGATGTTGAGCCAAAGCCGTCCGCGCTTCACGGCGTCGAGGAGCTGATGGCCGGAAAGGCCGTCGTGCAACGCCAAACGGTTCTCGTCCCACCGCATGGGGTCGCTGCCCATGGTCAAGGCGTAGACGTGCTCGCGCGGATGTCGGTCGAGGAGCGCTGCGAGCTCGTCGTCCGAGAAGAGCTCGAGCTGGTGGAGCGAATGCGAGCCGATGAGAGGCGCCTCACCGAATACACGCCTCTGTTCGGAGTCGAGCGACACTCCGTGCAAGTTCATTGTGACCTCTCCCCCTGAGGACTGTCACAAGCTATTCATGCGGATGTTACTTGCCTAGGGCGCTCATCCACTCGCGCGCAAAAGCGCGTGCCGCCTCGGTCGCCGGTTTACCCGCGCGGTAAGCGGCCTTCCAGGTGCCGTTCTTGCCCTCGTAAGCAACGTTCGCGAACTTCTGCTTGCCGTCTTTGGGCACGGTTTTAGCGGCGTAGTCCACGCCGTCGGTGTCGGCGAGGAACTTCGCCAGGACCTCGCGCAACCTGACAGTGAGGTCGTCCGGAAAGCGCTTCAGCGCTTCGTCGTACATCATCTGCTCGCCGACGACCCGCTGGGTCTCCATCATCTCGACCATCTCGCGGTCCTTGTAGAGCTCGAGCTGCGCGGCGTACGCCTCATCCATCTTGGCTCGAAGCTGCTTGCGCTGTGTCGCTTCCACTTGAGCCAGGCTCTTCTCCGCGGCCGCCTTCTGCTCGGCGACTTGCTTCTTCACTTCGGCGATCACCTGGTCGTAGGTCCGCTTCGGTTGCGGCGCCTTCGGCCGCTGCTGCGCTACGTACGCCCGATAGCGGTCCTTGAACGCCTGCGACTCGACGATACCGCGTACCGCCTTGCCGAGCGTCGTCACCGCGGTGGCACGCGCCTCGGCCGGCAGCGCTCGCAGCTCTTTGGTTGGCTGGGGCAAGAACAAGCCGGATCTCACACTGTTGAACGCGGCCTCGGTGAGGTGCTCGCCGGTGAAACCGTAGCGGTCATCGGCGGCGATGAGAGCAAGAACGAGAACGAGTGGACGCATGGCCCATCTAGCAACAGGATCGACGCCGGAGGCAAATCGCTATTCATGCATCCGAGTTGGAGGCGAGAGCTGCCTTGCGCAGCACTTCGGCGTGCAGTCGATGCTCCTTCGATCGTTCATCGTAGCCCTGGGCCGAGCTCGCATGGCCATTCCGGCGTGCCTGAGCCGCCATCTTCTCGGAGAGCACCGCCCGCTCCTCGACGATGCGCAAGGCGACACGCAGCGCCTCATCGACGGACGTCTCCTTGCTCACCAGGAGCGACTCGCCGGCGATCTCGGCGATGGTCGCCGCGGTGACCGAGCTCCCCATCGCGATCTTGACCTCGAGTCTAATCCTGTCCGTTATAGCAGTCGACCCTCCCGCGGGACGAGCCACTAGCTCCACCAGGAGCCTCGCGAGCTCCGCCGCCGGCACGCTATGGTCGACGTCGGTCGCCCGCATCGCCGCGAGCGGCATGTCAGGGGCGATGGCGTCACTCGGCGCTTGCACCACGGTGTAGCCACCGAAGCGTTTGATGTCGGCGAGACCCGAAGCCCCGTCGTCGAGCAGACCCGTCATCACGACGCCGATGGCGCGCGACCCAGCGCTCATGGCGACGGAACGAAAGAGTGGGTCCACCGCCGGCCGCGACATGTTCTCGCGCGGGCCCTTTCCGAGCCGGATCGTGTCGCCGATAAGCAGCAAGTGATGATTCGCCGGCGCGACGTAGACGTGGCCGTGCTGCATGTGCGTGGCATCGACGGCCAAGCTCACCGGCAGGCGCGCCCCTACCCCGAGAATGCGCCCAATCGCGCCGGGGCTGTCCGCGCCCAGATGAATGGCGACCAGGACCGCGGCCGCGAAATCCGCGGGGAGCTCCGAGATCACCTTTTGCACGGCGTCTATCGCCCCGAATGAACCACCGAGGGCAACGACGTCGTGATGTCTCATGGCTCTAAGCTAAGGCCGACTCGATTGCCGTAACCAGCGAATCGACTTGAATGGGTTTGGCGACCCAGGCGGCAACGCGCAGCTCACGCGCGGTCTGCCTCAGGTCCGCGTCGCCCGAGACGAGAATCACCGGAACCTGGCGCAGCGCTTCATCCGCCCGAGCCGCGCGAACGAACTGTGCCCCGTCCATGGTCGGCATCGATAGATCGAGCAGCATGACCTCGGGTCGCACCAGGCGCGCGAGCTCGAGCGCCTCGCGTCCGTTGCTCGCGGTGTGGACGCGATAGTGTTTGCGCATCAGCACATCCCGCAATAGCGATCGGCTCTCCACGTCGTCTTCGACGATGAGCACGATATGCCCTATCCCGTGCGCGCGAGACGGACCAACGGGGGTCGCCTGTGGCTTCATGGGCTCCGCGTTGGTCGACACAGGCAACACGAAGGTGAAGCGCGCGCCCTGACCGGGCGGGCTTTCGACCCAGATGCGCCCGTCGTGTCCCTCGACGATGCCACGCGCGATGAACAGCCCGAGGCCACGTCCACTGCGGTTGGCGCTCTTGCGTGGCCGCCAATAACGCTCGAAAACGTGAGGCAACAATTCCGACGGAATCCCGGGTCCGCTATCGCATACGGCAACGTGAACCTCGGGGCCGATCAGCTTCGCTGAGAGACAAACCTCGCCTTTGGTCGTGAACTTGATGGCGTTCTCACCGAGGTTGATGAGTACCTGGAGGATGCGGTGCCGATCGCAGAGAACGTGCGCCGCGGGCAGTGGCTCCCCCATCACCAGCGAGATTCCCTTCTTGTCCGCCGACGGGCGTAGCATGTCGAGTGCCGTGAGTAGAATCTCGGCGAGGTCGGTGGGCTCGCGCTGGAGCGACAACCTCCCCGCCTCGACGCTCGAGAAGTCCAGCAGGTCCTCGATCATGCGCGCCATCGTATCGACGGAGCGTTTCACCACACCCGCCTGTGTGCGCGCCGCCTCGTTGGGAGAGTCTCCAACGAGGAAGAGCTCTGATGCCACGCGCATGGCGTTGAGGGGAGTCCGCAAGTCGTGAGCCACGAGCGCCAGCAGGTCCTGACGCAGCTGGATCTGACGCTGAGTCTCGGCGAGCTGGCGGGCGTTTTCGAGCACCCAGGCAATCGACCCCGCGAGCTCGAGCGCCACGCGTAGGTCACGTTCCTCGTAGCCTCGCCCGGTCTCGCGCATCACCAGCGTCAACACACCGAGCAGCTGAGCCTTGGCACGCAGCGGTACGGACATGTACGACGACGGCTCGAGCTGCCGCAAAAACGGACAGTACTCCGGGCCCAGCTTCGCCACGGGTTGGCGCCGCTCGAAGCGGAAGTCCTCCATCTCCGGATCACCACTGCGGGCGACCCGCGGCGCGCCACGCGTGTCGGAGGGAAAACGGGCCGGCCGACCAGCGCTGATCACGCGCAGCGCATCGGCGCTACCGTGCGCGCCGAGCAGGCTCAGCTCTCCGAGAACGTCGAGCGACTCGATGATACAGACGTCGGCGAAGCGGGTCGCGACCAGCTCGGCGATGGCTTGCAGGTTCACGCGATGCGGCGACGCGTTGACCAATGCGCGCCGCACATCGTCGATGAGACGACGGCCGTCCTCCTCGCGCTGACGCTCGATGATCAAGGTATTGAAGCCAACGAGCCTACCGTCACGCAGCTCGGGCTCGGAACGGAACTCGAGAGGCACCCAGCCGCGGCCTTCGATGGCCACCCAAACATCACTCGTGACGAGGGCACCGCGGCTCTCGCAGGCGGCGAAGTGGGTACGGAAGGAGTCGAGCTTGAGCGGCGGGCAAAGCGCTTCGAAAGCCTCCCCGATGCAAAACGATCGGTCTCCGCGCAAAATATTCGCCGCCGTCAGGTTGAGCTCGATGACGCGGCCGCTGGCATCCAGGCTGCAATAGCCGACAGGGGCGAAGTCATAGAGCCGCCGGTAGCGGTTCTTCGCCTCCTCGGCGGCGCGCTGCGTGCGCTCGAGCTCGCGGTTCTGCATCTCGAGCTCGACCTGGTGCACCGCGAGCTCGTGCATCGCCCAGGCGGTCTCTTCGGGCGTCGAAAGGCCCTCGGAAAGCTCGCGCCGATTCGACAACAGGCGGTTGAGCTCGGAAAGCAGCTCCTGTTGTGACAACGTTTGATAGCTGGTCATGACATTACTCCCCCACGCTCTCCCGACTTGCGAGCACGATCACGGCGCCACGAATGGCTAGGTCACTGGTTTTGTACGGCGTGATGCTGACGACATAACGGCGCTCATCGGCGCCGGTGACTTCACGGTCGACTCTCTGCAGACCTTCGATCGCTTCCCCTACGAGACGATTGCTCTGGTCGCGTCCTAGAAAACGGTCGAGCAGCGACACCGGGCGCCCGACATCCGCGGCGATGAGGTGCAGGATGCGCTCGGCTGACTTGCTGAAGCGGCGGATCTTGCGGTCGTTGTCGACGATGACGACAGCGTCGCGGACGGTCGCGGCGACGTTCTGGATGTCGTCGGTAGCTTGCGTGAGCTCCGACATGCGGCTGTTGAGCTCTTCGTTGACGGTGGTGAGCTCTTCGTTGGTCGCCTGCAGCTCTTCCTTCGCGGTCTCGAGCTCTTCGTTGGTGCTCTGCAGCTCTTCGTTCGCGGACTGAAGTTCTTCGTTGGCGGCCTTGAGCTCCTCGTTCGACGCCTCGAGCTCCTCGATGGTCGTCTGCAAGTACTCCTTGGCGACGGCCAGCTCGCGCTCGAGCTCACCGACGCGCTCGGCGGCCGCGTGCGACGCCGAGTCCAAGACTGTCGCCTCATTGGGGTTCAGCACATGGGGCCGTTCGTCGCGGAATACCACGAGGAAGCAGCGCGTCTTGGTCTCGGGCTCGATCAGCGGAATGACGTCGATGTTGACGACTCGCGTCTGATCACGCTCGCGGAGCTTCACGCGCCCGCTGACCGCCGGAGTGTCTTGCATGGCCTGCTGGATGCAATGGCGGAGCTCCGGCAAGAGCTCGGAGCGCGCCAGCTTCATCAGGTTGAAGGTCGCGGCGCCAGGAGCCGGCTCGAGGTAGCCGCCCGTACGCCCCCGGAATTGCACGATCTCGAGGTTCTCGTTGACGACGATGCCGGGCGGTCCATAGCGCTCGAGTACCTTGCGATCCGCGAGCTGCTGGATATTGGCGAGCGGCCGGCGCAGACCGACGAGGGCCGGCTCGGACGGTCCGTTATTGCGGCTGCTGACGAAGGCAAGCTCGAGCGGCCCGTGAGGCACGACGCTGCGCTTGCCGAAGATCTTGTTGCCACGGTCGACAACCGTGAAGAGCTCCGAGGCATCACCCACCGTCTCGGAGCTTCCGAGCAGCATGAAGCCGCTGGGCGCGAGAGCGTAGTGGAAGATGCGCAGGACCCGCTTCTGTACCTCGGGCTGCAAGTAGATGAGCACGTTACGGCAGCTCACCACGTCGAGGTGGGAGAACGGCGCGTCGTGCGTGAGATCCTGGGAGGAGAAGACGATGAGGTCCCGTACGCGCCGGTTCACTTGATAGGTCGCGCCATGCCTCGTGAAAAAGCGTTGCAAGCGGTCCGCTGAAACGTCGAGGGTGATGCTCTCGTGATAGACGCCCCGCCGCGCGAACTGAATGGCTGTCTCATCCAGATCGGTGCCGAAGATCTGAATCTTGTAGTCGGCGGACGTGGGCCCGAGGAGCTCGAGGAGTGCGATGGCCAAGCTATAGACTTCTTCGCCGGTAGAGCAGCCGGGTGACCAGATGCGAATGGCGTCACCGAGACGCTTGTCCGCCATCATCAGCGGGAAGACCGCCGTCTTCAGCGCGTCGAACGGCGTGCCATCGCGGAAGAAGTTGGTGACCCCGATGAGCAGGTCGCGATAGAGGACATCGAGCTCCTCCGGAGTGCGCTCGAGGTAGGTAACGTATTCGTCGAGCGTGTCGACCTTCTGCAGCACCATCCGGCGGCTGACACGGCGCTCGAGCGTGCTCGGCTTGTAGTACGCGAGGTTGACCCCGAATGCGTGTCGCATCATCGCGAACAGCCGCGTCAGACCTTCGCGCTGCGGCGCGGCGTCCTCCGCCGGAAAGCGCGTGTCAGGATGTTTCGAGAGCCGCATGAGCTCTTTTGCAATCTCGCGCGGCGGCAGGACGTAGTCCGCGACGCCTTTGTCGATGGCGCTGCGAGGCATGCCGTCGAACTGCGCCGTCGCAGGGTCCTGCACGAAGGTGATGCCCCCCGCGTCCTTGATCTCCTTCAAGCCCAAGGTGCCGTCGCTGCCGTTGCCGGACAGAACGACGCCGGCGGCGCGCGAGCGCAGGTCTTCCGCGAGCGAGCGGAAAAAGATGTCGATGGTCGGCCGCGCGCGGTTCGTCTCGTCGAACGGCGCCAGCTGCAGCACATCGTCCTCGATGCGCAGCGCCTTTCCCGGCGGGATGATGTAAACGTGGTTCGTCAGGACACGCGCGCCATGCGTCGCGGTGACGACCTTCATCGGCGTCACGCGCTCGAGGAGCTCGGGCAGAATGCTCGGCTGGTCCGGCGCCAGGTGTTGAATGACCACGAAGGCCATGCTGTCGAGCTCGAAGTGCCGCAGCAGCGCCGTGAAGGCTTCGAGGCCGCCCGCGGACGCGCCAATGCCGACGACGCGCGCCGGAGCGACGGCAGCGGAGTCCGCCATAGCAGAGTGGCCTTGTGACGATGAGGGCTCGGAAGAGTCCGGAGCTACTCGGTCATCGACGTGGGCCATGTGGCTGCCTTGGTGATGGTCTGCTTTAGCCGCCTTGACAACGACTGGCGAGGGGAAAAGTGGGACTAAGTCGTTTTCCGAGCTGCGCGGATGGCAGGGAATGCGCATCCTCGAGGACTCCGTTTCGCGGGACTCCACCATGGTCATCCTCAACGTCGCCGATCCGAGATCCACCATCGCTCCCTGCGCTGTCGACGGTAGCGAACAGCTCATCAAAACACTCGACTCCGCGCTGGCGCGCGAGGGTCACAGCTCACGCGTGGTCGCGCGCTTCGGTACCGCCGTCCGCGGCGTGCTCTACCCGCTGCCACTCATCGGTGGACGGCACGCGAGCACCGCTCTCGTAAAGGCTCAGGAATGCATCAAGCGAGCCATCGACAAGGCGCTGCGCGAGTCCGCTGTGGATGTCATCCACGTGCACAGCGCCGAGGCGCTGCAATGTCTCCCGGACGTGGCGTTGCCGACGTTTCTAACCCTGCATCAGCCGCTTGCCGACTATCCCGAAGAGCTCTTCGAAAACGCGGGCAAGCGATTGGAGTTGGTGTGCGTTTCTGAAGATCAGCGACGACGTTTCGGACGTGACGACGTGCCGCTCGACATCATCCCGCTCGGAGTCGAGCTGCAGCGCTTCGCGCCACGCGCGGCAAAACAGAGCTACGCGGTCCTCATGGGGCCAATTTTCCCCGCCTCGGGTATCGAGTTGGCTCTGCGTGCTGCCAGAGCGGCGGGAGTGGCGGTCCGCTTATCCGGACAAGTGCTGCCGGTGGCTGAGCATGAAGAGTACTTCGACCAGGTCATCTTGCCGCTGCTCGACGATGAACGACAGTTCATCGGCCCTCTCGACGGCGCCGGTCGGCGCGAGCTCTTGGCGCGGGCTCGCGTCCTGATGGTGCCGAGCCAATTCGACGCCGCGACCTCCATCCACGTGATGGAGTCCCTGGCTTCGGGAACACCGGTGATCGCGACGCGACGCGGGGCTCTCGCAAGCCTCGTCGAAGACGGCATCACCGGCTGGCTCGCCGACGACGTGGAGGCCATGGCCGTCGCGCTGCGCAGAATCGACGAGATCTCGGGAGCCGCATGCCGCGCCGCCGCGGAGGATCGCTTCGACGTTCGCCGCACCCGCGGAGCCTACTTGGCTCGCTACACCCGAGCCCGCCTAGGCAAGCCCGCCGGCCGTGATGGACGCCGCCGGCGCGGTGAGCTGCGCGTCGCCGAGCGCGTCACCGACGGCTGGCTGCGGGCTTTGCGGGCGGTGCGGGAGGGGGATGAAATGGAGCCAAGAATGGGAATTGAACCCACGACCTGCTGATTACGAATCAGCTGCTCTACCCCTGAGCTATCTTGGCGTCCGTACATGCCCGCGGGGGCAACGCTGCCTACGCCAGTGACTCGAGCACTGTCAAGGCGAGCCTTCGGTACGCGAACCGGAGTATGTCCTCTAGGGAACGCCGATGACCCTTCACGAGGAAACCGACGAGCTGGCGCGGAGCGAAAGCGGGCCGCCGATTGGCTGCCGGCTCCTTGTCACCGCGGGCGACGAAGACGACGTTGGCCGGTCCGTGGCTCTGATGCGCGGCACCGCGTTCATCGGGCGGTCGTCGGATTGCGAGCTCCCGCTCAAGGACGGACGCGTCTCGCGGCGGCATGTCTCATTGGCGATCGACCATGGCGGCATCACCGTCGAGGACCTGCGCAGCCGTAACGGCACCTTCTACCTGGGCTCGCGCATCGAGCGCGCCCGCGTCCCGCACGGGGCCAGCATCACCGTCGGCGATACGACCATCGCCCTGTTGCCGCTCGCCATGAACGATCTCGCGGCGTCCTCGGCGCCGACGAGCTACGGCGATCTGGTCGGCGAGAGCTTGGCGATGCGCCGCGTCTTCGCGACGCTGACGCGACTCGAGGCGAG
Source organism: Myxococcota bacterium (assembly GCA_041288095.1). Classification (GTDB taxonomy): domain Bacteria; phylum Myxococcota; class XYA12-FULL-58-9; order XYA12-FULL-58-9; family JALHOP01; genus JALHOP01. The sequence goes on along the minus strand of JBGGMJ010000206.1, from coordinate 1,973 downwards.
CGACGTCAACGTCGTCATCGTCGGCGAGAGCGGCACCGGCAAGGAGCGCATCGCCCGCATCGTTCACAAGAAGAGCCGGCGCACCGAGGGTCCCTTCGTCGCGGTGACCTGTAGCGGCGCCGACGAGGAAGGCTTGCTGCACGAGCTCGCGGGCCGCTCGGGCAGACCCGGTGCGTTCGAACGGGCGGACGGCGGCACGCTATATCTCGAAGACGTCGACGCCCTCCCCGCGCCACTGCAGACCCTCCTCGCGCGCGTGCTCGAGCACAACGAATACCGCCGCGCCGGCGAGCAGGTGCGGCGACGCGTCAATGTCCGCGTCATCGCTTCGTCGCAGCGCGCGCTCGACGGTACGCGATTGCGCACGGAGCTCGAGCAGCGCCTCGCCGTGGTCATGATGGTCGTGCCGCCGCTGCGCGAGCGGCCCGAGGACATCAAGCTGATCGCCGCGGCGATCGCCAACACCGACGGCAAGGGCGCGACGCTAGGACCAGCGGAGCTCGCCCATCTCGGCAGTCAGCCCTGGCCGGGCAACTTGCGCGAGCTACGCGCCGCCGTGTTGCGCACCCTCGCGGTCGGGCTCGAGGCCGGCGCCCGCCCCACCCTCATCGCCAACGAGAGCACGGATACGTCTTACAAGGGCAGCCGCGAGCGCATCGTCACGACCTTCGAGGCGCAATACGTGGCGGACCTCCTGCAACGCCACGACGGCAACGTCTCCGCCGCCGCGCGCGAGGCCAAGATCTCGCGTAAGCACCTGCACGAGCTGCTGCGGCGCCACCGCATCCCGACCTAGTGCCGCCTCACCTGTCACCTCGAGGTGACAGTGAGCCGTCGTGTCATGCCCCCTTTCACACCCCCGCCCGCGCCCGCCGGAGAAAGTCCACGTGCAGGACATTCTCAAACCGGAGCGCAGCATCATGACTTCCATGGACACCAGTCTTCCTCTCGCCGTCGCCATCCGGCTCAGCATTCAGGAAGCGGTCGAAGGCCGGACGAACCTCGACTACCGTTCGATTCTCGGGCGCATCCAGGCGGACGGTAAAGTCAGCGCCGCCGAGCTCAAGGCCGTCCAGCAAGCCCTCGCCGCCGAGATCGCGGCCGGCAGCATCGACGAAGCCCGTGGCAAGGCGATCATGTCCGCCATCGCCGGCCGCCTGTCTGAGTCCGGTTCAGCGGACGACCGCACGACGATCCTCGATACGGTCACGACGTTCGACAGCTTGAGTCTCACCAAGGAACAGCTGAGCACGGCGATCGAGGCGGCCAAGAACGCCGTCGACCGCGGTCTCCTGGCCAAGGAGGTGCGTTCCGCCGCGGCGGACGGAGAGATCACCGCCGCCGAGCTGGCGACGCTCTGGCAGAAAGCATTGGGGCGCGACGGCACGGTCTCGGTGCAAGACATCCGCGCCATGTACGGCACGCTCGACAACCTGCTGAAAGCCGGGAAGATCGACGCCAAGCAACACGCGGCGCTGAGCGCCAGCATGGACGCCGCTCTCGCGGCGCGCGCCGGCCGCGCGGATGTCGCCGACAACGCCGAAGACTACATCCGCGCCAACAACACGGCGCAGGCCCTCGGCGGCTCGCCGACGAGCAGCGAGACGTGGCTGAAGGCGCTCGACATGCTCGAGTTCGCGACCAAGGATCTCGGGCCCGGCCGCAAGCTCAGCGCCGGCACCGTGGTCGCTTTCGCGGACATGGTGCGCGACCTCGCGAAGCCGGTCAGCGACACGGTCGCGCGCGCCGTCGCCAGCGCCCTCGACACCGCGGTGGCCGCGGGCAAGATCACGGCGGGGGACGCGCGCGCCATCGCCGCCGTGCTCGACAAGCGCATCGGCTTCGAGCGCTTTGGCATCGGCGCCAAGGCGGACTTCAAGCTGGTCGCGCTCGCTTCGACGGTACTCACGCCGCCGACGGCGAGCGTGACGACGCCGGTGTCGAGCGACGATGATCCGCCGCGCCCACCGTTG
>JBGGMJ010000205.1:0-4184 GCA_041288095.1 Myxococcota bacterium | reverse complement strand
GCGACGGCACAGACTGTGATCCTCGCCGCGTCGCGGGCCGACGACAAGTGGCAGAGAGGACGTAGGCGAATCGCTCCACAATCGGCTAGCTCGACCAACCGAGCTTGGCGAATCGCGGGGGAACACCGGCTGGCTTGGTGGCTAGTACCAACGACCGCGCACGAACCCGCCAAAGGCGATCAACCCTACAAGTGCGACGATGATCCCGATCACGACACTCCAGAAGATCGCCAACAGAATCCCCACGACGACGAGGATTCCGCCAAGGCCGATTCCCGCGCTTCTGCTGCCCGTTCTCTCTGAGGTCGCCATCATCGCCCTCCGTTCGTCGCAGACGTTTAGTTGGCATGTGGCTACCCACGCGAGCATTGGGTCATGCATCAACGAAGGGGTGTGATGCCGGGCCGTTCGGGACGATCCTCCGCGATTCTCCAAGCGGCGCCCGCGGTAGGAGTCAGAAGTCGACCGAAAATACGAAGAGCCCCGTCAACGCAGGGCTCTTCGTTAGGACGCTCAGATGCCTGGCTGACTAGCCGCTCTTGTTGGCCGCGTTCCTACCGTGGACGAGGTACTTGACGCATTGACCCTGGTTCTTGAACGCAGGACTCGAAAAGCTCTTCCAGCCGCCCTTCTTGCACGCGCGGGCGAAGTCGGCCTTGCCGGGTGCCAGCTTCTGGAGCTTGCCGTTGACCATGACCTTCGTCAGGTCGGCGGTGCCTTGGACGTCGATGAGCACGCTGACGGACTCGATCGTGCCGGTCGGCGTCGGAACCTGCTGGCCAGCAGCGGCAAGCGTCGCCGCCGTAAACGTGTAGGTCACGGTTCCGTTGGCATTCGTCGTCGGCGTCACGTTATTGCAGCCGAGGAAGAAGAAACCCGTCGTTGTATCGACGTTGAACCGCGGCGACCCACCCTGGCACTGGGTCGCGCTCGCCAGCGTGAACGACGCCGACTGAAACGTCTGGCCACTCACACCCGTGACATCCGCGCCGGCGGCCGCGTTTGTGGCCGTCGGGCAGTTCTTCTCCAGATGCAAGGTCTTTGTCTTCTTGATGAACGTCGCCTCGACGCATCCCGTATTCCCAGGGTCATACACACCCGGCACGAGCGCGGCAGATGCGGAGACGGTAAAGGCGAGCGCAGTTGCAAGGACACCTGCGATCAGAAGCTTCTTCATCTGTCATTCCCCCTTTAGTCCTTCGACGATGCTGCAAGGGAGGCTTTCCCCGGAACTCCGGACGGCACACGCCAAAGGGTCGTGACTTTACGCTGGGCTTACGAATTGCCCCTCTTTCGAGGGACTGGCAAGCGGCGCAAGGCAACGACGTACGCGGCTACGGCCCATCCCGGAGGTGGCACGCCCCCGCGGGCGAGGCGAGGCGTCCGACTTTGGAAGACCGGAGCGGCCTCCGCCGAGGCCCCTCCACTTGCGCCTAGCAACTGAGTGGATCAGTGACCGTCGTGGTCGCTATCTCCCGGGAGGCTGCCGGCGGGAACCCTCTGCTCCGGCTCTTCCACGCTGTTCTGCTCTTCGGTCAGCCGCCGACTCCCTGTCTTGTCGCCCAACGCTCGCACGCCGCAATGACGATGTGTGCGATCGCCTGGAGGTCACCCGGCTCGCTGACGAACTCCGGATCGTGAACGCGGCAGCCGTTCCGTCGTCGCGTACGAGCGGCACCGTGCGGCGTCCCGTCTGACGGTCGAACTCGAAAGCGCCGTACGACCAATGTTCGGCGCCTGGGACGGCGCTGACGGCCTCGGTCACGCCCCTGCCCTACCGGGCGGAAGCGTCACGCAATCGTCGCAACGGCACAGGGCGTTGCCCACTAAAAAGGGCCAATTTGCACGACGGTTAGCGGGCGGTGCGCCGCGTCTTGAGGACGCGATCCAGGTCGAGTTGCTCCGCTGCGTCCAGCGCCTGCTCCGCCGCCCTTCGGGTGTCGCGGCCGAAGACACCACGTAGTAGCCACTTTCGTGTGAGCTGTGCGACAGGCAGGTTGAGCGTTGTGACGTCGGGTGTTCGCTTCGGTGCCAGGTAGAGCTCGACTGCGAGCTTCGTCACGAGAGCCGTGTCCGGTGGTGCGCCGGTCGCCTGCTCGAGCCGATGCGCGAGCAGCGAGCTAAGAACTCGTAACTCGCGTACGCCTGCGCGTATTGTCGTCGTCAGTGAGACAGCCGTCGAGGCGACGAGTACCCATGGGACGCGAGTGAAGCGGGCGCCACGGGCAAGGACTCGGAGGGCCGGTGTCGCGACGGCAACGAAGCGTTGGACACGGTCCGCGACACCTTCCATCCCGTCGTCCGCGGCGATGAGGAGCTTGCCCTGGGCAGCCGTAGCGACCCGCTCGTCAGTGCGGAGCCCCCACTCGACCAAGTCGTCGAGCAGCTTGCCCGCGGCGCGAACCAGCGCGGACGTCAAGACCTCGTCGTAGCTGGACTGGCGGTAAAGGTCGATGCTCACGTCATCTGTCCTACCCCGTGGAACCCTTCGCTACAGCTTGAAAACCAGGACCGCTGCGCAGATGACCCCGCCGAGTCCGGCGGCAACGAACCAGAGACTGGTTGCCAAGCTTCGACGTTGCCGCCGTCTGCGGCCACCCTTCAGCACGCTCACGGCTCGTCCGGGTTAGCCACGGTCGGCTGGGTCGGCGCGGTAGGAGTGGCGCACTGCGACTGACAGGTCTTCGTCGTGGATCAGATGTTCTGTCAGGCGACGGCTTGCTTCTTCCCGACCCGCTTCAACCGCTTCTTCTTTGCTGTCGAAGGTTCCAAGAACGGCTCGCTCTTGTCCCTCGAGCGAGTTGACCCAGCGCCCGTTGACATGAACGGTGTGCACGAACCCTTCGGCCATCTCCCCCTCCGCTACGAAGTGACGAACCGAGCCGATGTACCCATCCCGAGCGCTCGCGAATCTCTTCTTGGTCGCGTCCACGGCGGACGGCGATGGCGGCTTCGGAAACTCTGCTGGCCTCGCTGCTGCTTGCCGTCAGCTTCCCTCATCCCTCGCATGAGGGGCGCGTGGTTGCCGCAGGTCGGAGCCGCCGCGAGAGTTGTGACCAGCCCCGAGACGATCTATACGACCGGGCCCCACGGAGCGATACTGCTAGCTCGCACACGCTCCCGCTTGCAGGGCGCGACGAGCGGCTCACCGGAGACTGCGACGTTCCGGAGGGGATGAGCTGTCAGGGTATCGCGACTTGCCTGTGCTGCTCACGCGAGCGCTTGTCGCGCCGCTTCGTCGAACGGGGTGAGCTCGAGCGGTAGCAGTTTCCGGATCCGCTCTTCGCGCGCGATCGTGGGATTGCGCAGTCCTTCGACGAGCGGTCGCGCGACCGACGCGTTCACCGGCGTGACAAGGTTGAGCCAGAGGGAGGAGAGGTACGGCGTCAGCACCGGGACCTCGATGATTGCCGGCTTCCGGCCGAGCAGGGCGGCGATGCGCTCGACCATCTGCCGGTAGGTCATCACCTCCGGCCCGCCCGTGTCGTAGGCCTCGCCGTACGCGGCCTCGTTGCCGCAGACGCCGGCGAGATAGCCGGCGACGTCGTCCAGCGCGATTGGCTGCGTCGGGGTCGAGACCCAGCTCGGCGTTACCATGACCGGCAGCCGCTTGACCAGGCCGAGGATCGTCTCGAAGGCGGCGCTCCCCTTGCCGATGATCATGGCCGCGCGCAGGGTCGTTACCGGGACGCCCGCGGACGCTAACCGCTGTCCGGTCTCGCGTCGGCTGCGCAGGTGCGGCGACGCGTCGGGGCCGTCGGCGCCGAGCCCGCCGAGGTAGACGATCTGCCGCACGCCTGCGTTCGCTGCCTCGCGCGCGACCGTGTCCGCCGCAACGCGATCCTGCTCCTCGAAGTCGCGCGCGCCAAGCGAGTGGACGAGGTAGTAGACGACGTCCGCACCTTCCAGGGCCGCGGCGACACCCTCGCCGCTCGCCGCGTCCGCGACCAGCCACCGGGCGCCGGGCTCGTCACGCGCGGTGCGCGAGACCGCGGTCAGCTCGTGCTCGGCCAGCAGGGGCACGAGCGCCCGGCCAACGACCCCGGTTGCGCCGAAGACGGTGACGTTCACGAGTCCCGGCTCCGCAGCAGGAGCTCGAAGTAGCGGCGGCTGACAGCGACATGGAAGGGGCTTTGCCCTTTCGCGTAGAGCATCCCGGTCCAGAGCGGCGCGCCCGCGCGGGC
>JBGGMJ010000204.1:0-18248 GCA_041288095.1 Myxococcota bacterium | reverse complement strand
TCGAGGACCTCGCGATGCGCCGACGAAGCGAAGACGTGCACGAAGCGAACCGCGCTTGGTCTGCGCCAGCGCTCGTGGTGCGCCTCATAGTGCGCGCGCAGCTCCTGCTCACTCGACGGCCGCGCCGTGCCCGCCAAGTCTTCAGCGAGGAACAGCACCTTGTTGACGAGGTACTGGCGGATCACGGGGTCGTCGCGCTCGAGGCCCAGTCGCAAGCCTTCGCGATAGAGCAGCTCGTCCTCGAGCGCCCGCATCGCCACCTCGCGGGCCTGCTCGGATGTGAGCTCGGCGACACCCAGGCGCCGCGCATGCGCGGCCTGCATCGAGCTCAACGCCTCGCGACTGATCTCGATCCGACGCGACGGCGGTGACGGAGCCAGCGTGAACAACGCGCATCCGATGACCGCGAACTGAACCAGACGGTTCCTGGCGACTTGCTGGGCGAGGAAGAGCATGCCTGCTCAAACAGGCACCCACGGGAAACGTTGCTCCGGCGGCGTCTGCCAGGCTGTCAGACGCTCGCTACTGGTTGTTGCTCCAGCCCTCGATCCAGAGCAGCGAGGGCACTTGGTCGAACGAATAGCTGAGGTCGTAGGAGCTGCCGACGACGTAGCCACCGCAGGCATGATTCAACGGCGTCACGGTGACGATGCCGGTGCGCTGCCCGGGGTTCTTGTCGACCCAGCCACCGTCTTCGGTGCAGAACTCGTCGCCTTGATTGCGGGCGTAGTGACAGGCGTCGGGTGCTTGTCCAGACGGGTCGGAGAAGATGACCGTCGGCGCGTCTTCGGTGCCCACCGGCGAGGCGAGGGTGTAGCCGGACTCTCGGTACAGCAACGACGCGGCGCAATCAGGCCCCTCCGCCGCACAGCCGACGAGGAGCGCCATCAAAGCCGCCGCGCACACCACACTTCGCTGATCGCTGGGGGTCATGGGAACGGACTCTGCCACGAGAACGAGCCCGTCGGCAGCGTTAGTTGTGGAGCTCGAAAATGCGCTAGGTTTGACACCATGATTGCTCGGCACTGGTCCATTCGCGCCCTGGGTTGCGCTTTGTTCCTGAGCGCCTGTTCGTTGTCGCTCGATGTGCCCGAGGGCGCACAGGTCACGTGCGAAGCCAACTCGGATTGCCCCGACGGCTTTGTCTGCGCGAGCGGACTTCAGCGCTGCATCGCGACCGGCGGCGAGGACGTACCGCCGGCAATCCAGGGTACACCCGTCATCCAGCCGTCCGTGGTCCGCCCTGGCGGTCGCTTCACCGTGACCTTCGACGTCTCGGAGCCGCTCGCCGTCGCGCCGGTCGTGCGCCTGGGCGACACGCTCCTCACGAACGTGTCGAGCAATGCGCAAGCGTTCGCGTTCGCGGGCGAAGTTGCCGCCGCCGCAAGCGATGGTGGCTTCACGCTGTTCGTCGAGCTCGTCGACGTCGCTGGCAACGCAACGCCGCCGCTCGCGCTCGGCACGCTCGAGGTCGATGCTACGCCGGCGCGTTTGATCCTCGGAGAGGTCACGCCGTCCCTCGCGGGTCCCAATCAACTCGTCACCATCGATCTCACGGCGAACGAGACGATTCTGCCGCCGAGCGTCGAGCTGCTGTGGTTCGACGGCGCACGTGCTCCCGTCGTCGCCGAGAGCGCGAGCGACGCCGCCAGTTACAGCTTCAGCTACACCCCCGCCGCGCTCGACGCCTCGGGCCCAGTGCGCGTGCTCGTGCACATGGTCGATCTGGCCGGCAACGAGAGCGACGACCAAATCGAAGGATTGATTCTCGACACGACAGCGCCCGCGGTCGAATCGGTCGAGCTCGGTCTACGGCCGCCCGCCGACATCGTGCTACCCGCCGCGAGTCGCGCGACCACCGGGACGACCGTGCGCGTTGCCTTCGTCTTGAACGAATCGGTGAGTGACGACCCGATCCTGAGCTGGGATGTCGACGCCGATCTTACGCGCATCTCGCCGGCGGGGGCGATTACCCGTGTCTATGAGGGCGTCATCCAGACCCCGGCGGCAGACGGTCCTCACGCGATTCAGGCACTGGTGGAGGACCTCGTCGGCAATGCCGCGACACTCGAGGTCGCGACCGTCGTCATCGACAACGTGTCGCCCACGGCGGTGGACGTCGACACGGCGGATCTCGTGGTCTACGAGCGTCACCCCTGGGGGACGGTCGACGACGGTCCGGTACGGCTAGCGGTGCGCGTTGGCGCCGCCGCGTACGCGGTCGACGGGACGGACAACGACGAAGGTCGTTTCACCGCGTATGGACATCTCTTGCTGTGCCAGGACGCCGCACGCTGTGGCGGGGCGAGCACGCTCGCGGTGACCGCCCTCGGTGCGTCCGCCGAAGCGGTCGAGCTGACGATCGACCATGACGAGACATCGGTGTGGGTCGCGCTGCTCGATCGCGCCGGCAACGTGTCGCAACCGCGTGCCGTTCGCGACGTCGTCTACACGATGGTGTCGAGGACGCATCCGCTCCACGCGCATCGCGGCGCCACCACCAGCGAGCTCGGGCCAACAATCTTCGAGCAACATCTCGTCGGTGACGCTGACGACTCCTTGGCGACCGGTGACGCTCGCACGCTCGATGCGCGGGCGGACGCTCGTTGGACCGAGCTTCCCGGCGGCACACCGGGTGCGTTGTATGCGGCCTCGCTCGTTTATGACTCGGGAGCCGACGCCCTCGTGCTCTTCGGTGGCAAGAACGACGGATCGACATGTTTGGGCGCCGCCAACGGTGGCAACTGCGGCAACACGTTCCGCCTCAACCTGAGCACGCCGTCGCACTGGTCGATGGTGGCGAGCACCGGACCCTCGCCGCGCATGGGCGCTGCCGCGGTCTACGTGCCGACGACGGGGACCATCTTGCTGCACGGCGGACGTGGAGCCGGGTCGCTCAACGACACCTGGGAGTGGAGTGGGACAGCGTGGACGCAGCGCACGACCGTCGGGCCGGCCAGTGTCCATCACAGTCTCGTCTTCGATCGCTTGCGCGAGCGCGTCTTGATGGTCGGCTGCACCGCCACGGTCCTGCGCGCTTGGAATGACGGCACGAGCACGTGGGACCCCGTGCCTACGAGCGGCGGGACCTTGCCCTGTTTTGCCGCCGACTTCCCCCTGTTCGGTGCGGCCTACGACGAAGACGCCGACAAGGTGATCGCGTTCGGTGTCGGCACCGAATACGTCATCGACCTCGCGACCGGCGTGATGACCTCCACAGCGATGCCTCAGATCACCTCGCGTTATCAGCCACGACTCCTCTGGGACCCGCTGCGGCGGGGAGTGCTCATGCATGGTGGGGTGCTCATCGCGGGTACCGGCTCGTGCGAAGGGTCCGGCTCGGCGCACTGTCAGAGCGTTTGGTTGCGCAAGGACGGTGTGTGGAGCGTCCTCGACGCCGAGCTCGATGTCGCCGACGCTCCCCACGCATCACGGCAGCTCGGCGCCATGGCGTACGACGACCTGCGCTACCGGGTCTACATGTTCGGCGGGCTCATCGACACGCAGCCGGCGTTCACCAACGTCATGACCGAGGACGGTACCTGGGCGCTCAATGCGAGCACCCGTCCCGCCGTGAGCGCGACCCACGTGCTCGCCGCGGCCGGCGGCGGAGCGCAGGCACCACTCGGCTGGTTCATCAACATGCAGCCTCCGCTCGAGCAGACACCCGACGGTTATTGGGTGGACAACGGTGACGCCTACGGCGCGCGTGCGAACGGTTCGACGTATGGCTGGGTCGACACGGGCGGCGCACCGATCGATGCGACTGGACGGGTCGACTTGCTCCCGGGAGTGGACTCGCCCGATCTGCGCTACCGCACCATGGTGCGGCAGGTGGCGACGAGCCAGCCGACCATCGCCTGGCGCATCGCGCTGCCCAACGACGACTATCGCGTGGCCGTGGCGGTCGGCGAAGGGTTGGTCAACCTCGCGATCCCGCAGTGCTTGAGCCTCAACGGAGCGCCTTTCATCAACTCCCCCCTCAGCGTCGCGCAACCAAACCTCACCGCCGAGGCGTCGCTCACCATCAACGGTGCGCCGCTCGCGCTCAATGACTGCACGCCGGCGTTCAGCATCGGCACGACGCTCAACTTCGTGCATGTCTACCCAACGAACAGCATCTTGCGGCGCGTCCGCGTCGAGGCCCAGGCTGGAGGGCAGGCCTTCAGCGTCGATCCACGGCGCAGCGTCGTGCTCGACGCGCTGGGCGGCGCCGCCATCCCGTTCACGCCGACCGGTTATTCGGTGGCGATGGTGGGAGAGACGCCCAATCGGCGCTTCAAGCTCGGGGTGCGCAACACCAGCGCCACCGACGCCGCGAGCATCAATGGCTGGTGCGTCACCGTGAACGGTGGGACGCCGGTCTGCAAGACTCCGGCTGCCTCGGTGGGAGTAGGCAAGCGCTGGTCGCAGGTCATCGATCTGCACGACGCGGCGCTGCCCGACATAGCGGACCTCTCCGTGACGGTCGACATCACGCACCCGAACGCCTCGCTCCTCGAGCTGGCGCTCGTCGCCGATCTCGCATCGCGTGACGTCGTGGATGGCAGCGAGCTGTGGATGCTCGGGCCGTTCACCTGGGAGAGCCTCGCCACCAACGACGCCCCGGCCGGCGCGCTGGCTTCGATCGCGTGGGACAGCAGCGTCTCGAACGGCACAGCCCCGCTCACGCGACGCTTCCAGGGAAGGGACAACCGGTTGGAGCTCGTGGTGGTACCGCGCGGCGTTAGCGGTGACGACCGTGATGTCGCCGCGGTCGTGGTCGATCGCCTCCGCAGTGAAGTGACGTATCGTTTGCCTCCATGACGATCTGATACTCTCCTTTGACGATGTCCCTAGGCAGGCGCGGTGCTCCCCCGTGGCTGATGTTGGTGGTGGCCACCGGCTGCGGGCGGTCGGGTTTCGAGCAGCTGGCGTGCCGACCCGGTGACGGCACACCGCTGTGCGCTTTCGTGGACGGCGATTCCGACCTTCCCGGGGACGGCGGTCCGACCACGAACCGGAACGTCGATCCGACGATCATCGCTTCGACCAGCTACGACGGTGCACAGCGCTTCGGTGGCACCGGGGCCGATCAAAGCTGGAGCGTCGCCACCGACGACACGGGCACCGTCTTCATCACCGGCTCTTTTTCGGCCACGGTGGATTTCGGCGATGGCCCACGCACGAGCGGCGGGGGCGCCGACGGCTTCGTGGCGAGCCTCGATGCGGCCGGAGCTCTACGTTGGGTGAAGACCTTCGGCAGCGCTGGTGACGACGAGGGACGCGGGGTCGTCGTCGACGGGGGCGGCACCGTGACCATCGTTGGCTCGGTTTCGAGCAGCGTCGACCTCGGCTGCGGCGCAACCGGCGAGATTGGCAGCCGCGACGTCTTGGTGGCGCGCTTGACCGCGGCGGGAGCCTGCCTATCGTCCGCGGTCTATGGCAGCGCTGGTGTGAGCAGCACCGGCCAAGGCCTGGCTCTCGGACCCGCCGGCGATGTGGCGATTGCCGCCACCATCGCGGGTGCGACCGACTTCGGTGGTGGTCTCGTCGATTACAACGGCATGAACGATGCGGTGGCCGTACGCTTCGACGCCGGTGGCGCGTTCGTCTGGGCGAGGGCGCTCGGTAGCACGACGAACGACTACGTGGCCGCTATCGCGGTCAGCACCGACGGCGACGTCTTCATGAGTGGCGCCTTCACCGGACCGCTCGCCTGTGACGGCGGCACGCTCACGCCTGGGCCCACCGGCCGCGACATTTTCCTGGTGGCCCTCGACGCACTGGGCGCCGATGACTGGTGCGGAGGCTTTAGCCCCGACAACTCAGCGAGCGCGACGGCTCTGGCGACCGACACGGCCGGCAACGTCTATCTCGCCGGCGACTTCATCGGCTCGCTGGATCTCGGAGGCGGTGCGCTCGGCAACGCCGGTAACACCGACGCCTTCATCGCGAGCTTCACGCCCACCGGGACGCACCGGTGGTCGCTGCCGATTGGCGGCGCCGTCGCCGACCACATGGTCGACATCGTCGTCGACGCCGATGTCATCCTCTGGCTCGTGGGATATTTCGCATTGACCCTCGATTTCGGCGCCAGTCAGCTCGTCAGCAACGGCTCGCTGCAAGACGTCGCCATCTTGGCCATGGATCTCGAGGGTGCTCCGCTCCGCGGCTGGTCCTTCGGTGGCACCGCGTATGACTTTGCCTACGGCGTTGCCCTAGCCGGAACGAGCTGCCTCGAGGTGACCGGCAGAACCGACGCCGATGTCGATTTCGGCGGCGGGGTCCTCCCCGAAAAGGGCGGCGCGGACGCGTTCGTGCTGGAGGTGTGCTGGTGACGGCGCTGTCCGGCGGCCGCGAGGAAGCTACCGCTTCTGATTCAACAGCGGCAACATGGCTTGAAAGACGCCTTCGTCCTTGATCAACAGCTCGTGCCGTTTCAGTGGCTCGCCTTCGAAGTCGAAAGCGCGATTCACATCCGCGCCGCTCAAGCGCCCGGTTCCCTCGAGCTGCTTTTCGCAGAAGTCGCCAGTCGCGAGAAAAGCGCCGTAGGTGATCGCGTTGTTGTCCAGCGCCGTGACTTCGTTGAGCGGTGGCGGGGGAGTGGTCGATCCGTAGGGCGTGTCGTCGACGACGTCGTCGACCTTGTGCAAGCCCGCCTCGACGGGCGAACCGGTGCGAAACTCGCCCGGCGCGGTCTTGCCCAAGCCGTAGTTGGCGGCGCCCAAGACGATCAGGGTGCCGACCGCATCGAAACGGCGCTGCGCCGGGTCGAAGGTGCCGTTGCTCTGCAGGCCCGTGAGGTAGCCGCGCCCGAGGCTCGCGCCCAGGGAGTGGCCGATGATGTCGACCTTGTCGACGCCCAGGTAGGCCCGCACCTGGTCGACGAAGTGGCGCAGGTCATCGACGTTCTCGGAGATTGGATTCGGGAGTGACGCGGAGGTGTTGCCGCGCCCGAGGTAATCGAGCGCCCAGATCTCGCAGTCACGATAGCCCGCGCCTTTGAGCCGGTCGCGCAGCGTCTCCATGCCCCAGGTCGCGTGCTGTGAGCTCCCGCCGTTGCCGTGCACGAGAATGACCGGGTTACGCCGGACGGCCGCGCGGTGCCCTTCGCGATCGAGGGCCGAATCACCACCAAACCCTCCCAAGGGCTTTCCCTTGCCGAGGCCCCCGGCATCGATGATCTCGGGGAAATCAGTGGGAAACCGCGCCGGAGGAAGTTCTTCAAACATTGCCATCGCCACGATATCGAGCGCCGCCCACCTGAAGGTGCGAGCATCTCGATGACTAAATGACATGATGCGTCATTCTCCGTCAATGGGAGGGCGAGCCACCCACCGTGTCTCGACAGCTCGCGCCCTGCCGATTTAGCATGCGTGCATGCCAAGACGGCGCGCTGCTCTCTGCGTCTTCGGTCCGGGCAACGGAGCGAACGCGATCGCACCGGCGGTCGAGGCCGCGGGACTGCGAGCTTGCCGGTGTGCCAACGAGGACGAGGTGAGCGCGACTCTCTCGCGCGAGTCGGTCGCCGTGATGATCGTGGCGAACAACGTCGACCGCTCGTTGATCGGCAACCTGGTGAGCATGGGTCAACGGCGGCACCCAGTCGTGCCGGTCGTCGTTCTCGGGACAACGGCCACGGTCGAAGAGGCCGTCGAGGTCATGCAGCAAGGAGCTGCTGACTTCGTGCCGGCGCCAGCCCAAGCCGGAGTCCTCAGTCTGCGACTGCGGCGTGTGCTCGAGCGTCCCTCAGGCGAAAGCCCGAAGCCGCCCGGCACACCGGCACCCGAGTATCTCGGGCTCATTGGCTCGTCGCCCATGCTGCGAGCGCTCTACACCGCCATCGAGAAGGTCTCGCGCTTCAAAACCAACGTGCTCCTGCTCGGCGAGAGCGGCACCGGCAAGGAGCTCATCGCCCGTGTGCTGCACGCCCGCGGGCCACGCCGCAACCACCTCTTCGTGCCGATCAACTGCGCGACGCTCGGCCGTGACCTGCTCGAGAACGAGCTCTTCGGTCACGAGCGTGGCGCGTTCACTGGCGCCAACGAGCGCAAGAAGGGCCTGTTCGAGCTCGCCGACGGCGGCACCTTGTTTCTCGACGAGATCGCCGAGATGGACCTGGCGACCCAGGCAAAGCTCCTGCGCGTTCTCGAGCGCAACGCTTTTCGTCGGGTCGGCGGCAGCGACAAGGTCAAGGTGGACTTGAGCGTCATCGCCGCCACCAACAGGAACCTTCACGAAGCGATCGCCGCCGGTCGCTTCAGAGAGGATCTGTACTATCGGCTGAAGGTGGTCACCTTGGTGATTCCGCCCTTGCGCGAGCGGCGCGAGGACATCCCGTCGCTCATCGAGCACTTCATCGCCGACTTCAACCGCCGCAATGATCAGAAGATCAAAGGCATCGCTCCAGCGGCGTTGAAGCTGCTGATGGAGCACGACTGGCCCGGCAACGTTCGCGAGCTCAAGAACGCCATCGAGAGCGCCGCCGTCTTGTCGTCCAGTGAGACCCTCGGGCTCGAGACCATCGACGGTCTCGCGGACGCAGGCGCGCTCAGGCGTTCAGGCGAGACGCCGCCGGGCGAGCTGCGGATCGCCGTCGGCACGCCGCTGCCGGAGATCGAGAAGGTCGTCATCCAGCACTACGTCGATCGCTACGCCACCAAGGCCGAGGCGGCGCGAGCCCTCGGCATGGGCCTGCGGACCCTCTACACCAAGCTCGAGCAGTACGAGCGCGAGGAGCGCAAGGCTCGGCTGCCGAAACCGCACGTCGTCGTGCTGAAATAGCACGGTCGACCGGCGAGCGCCGCGCGCACAGTGTGTCCAGGGCTCGTGCGACGCTGACGCGACGCTTGGCACGCGCGGTGCTCTGCGTCGCTGCGTATGAGCAGCACGCTCGCGACGCAGTGGACCTATTTGTTCGTCTTGCAGGAGCTCGACCTCCAGCTCGCCGTGCTGCAGCAGCAGCGTGTTCTCGCTGAGTCGCTGCGAGGCGGCGTCGGTCTGCGTCTCGCTGATGACAATGCCGCGCAGGCGCGTCGCGCTTTGCCGCTGACGGAGAGCCGCATTCGCGAGCTCGAGGAGGAGCGTCGGAGCGTGGCGCTGCTCTTGCCGCGGACGGTGCTGCGGCCGTACGAGCGTCTCAAGGATGCGGGCGTGCCGCCGCCATGGGTGGCGAGGACGTCGAAGCCCAGATGCCCCGGTTGCAATGGAGACCTGTCGCCCGCGGCGGTCCGTGAGGCGAGCGTCGATCGCGCGCCGCTGCGCTGCGAGTCGTGCTGGCGTTTGTTGTTCTTGGTCTGATCATCGGGAGCGCGCAAGGTGAATTGGCCGGCGAAGATTAGGACATGGGTAGACGAGGTCGCGGCACACACGGGTGCTCGTCGTTTCCATTGGTGCAGCGGCTCGGAGCAGGAGAGCGCCGAGCTCGCCGAGGCGATGCTGGCGGACAAGACGCTCATCGCGCTCGACGCCGACGCGTTTCCCGCGAGCTATCTTCACCGCTCGCACCCCAGCGACGTGGCGCGCACCGAGCACCTGACCTTCATCTGCGGCGAGAGCGCGAGAGAGACCGGGCCCACCAACAACTGGATGTCGGTGGAGCAGGCGCAAGCCCAGATCTGGCCGCTGTTCGCGGGCGCGATGCGCGACCGCACGCTCTACATCGTGCCGTATCTCATGGGACCGGCGGACTCACCGTACTCGCGGGTCGGCATTCAGATCACCGACAGTCCCTACGTCGTCGCGAATCTGCGGCTGATGACCCGCATGGGCGACATCGCCTTGCGGCACCTCACCGACCCTGACGCCGTCGTGCTCGGCGTGCACAGCTTGGGAGACCTCTCACCGGAGCGCCGCTTCGTGGTTCATTTCCCCGCGACGCGAACCATCTGGAGCATCGGCTCGGGCTATGGGGGCAACGCCCTCCTGAGCAAGAAGTGTCACGCGTTGCGCATCGCGAGTGTGCAGGCCCGCGATGAGGGCTGGCTGGCCGAGCACATGCTGATCGTCGGCCTGACCAGTCCAGCCGGCGAGACCCACTACATAGCGGCCGCGTTTCCCAGCGCCTGCGGCAAGACGAACCTCGCCATGCTGGTGCCGACGCTGCCAGGGTGGAGAGTCGAGACCGTGGGGGACGACATCGCGTGGTTGCACGTCGGCACCGATGGTCGACTCTGGGCGATCAATCCGGAGGCGGGGATGTTCGGCGTGGCCCCGGGGACGAGCATCAAGACCAACCCCAACGCCATCGGCTCGCTCACTCACGATGTCATCTTCACGAACGTCGCGCTGGGCGCCGACCGAACGCCGTGGTGGGAGGGCTATCGGGAGCTCGCGGCCGACGAGGTCTTGACCGACTGGCAGGGCCGCGCCTGGCGCCCGGGCTCGGCCGAGCCTGCCGCGCATCCCAACGCACGCTTCACCGTCGCGCTGCGCCAGTGTCCGAGCGCGGGTGCGAGCCACGAGGCGCCACGCGGGGTCCCGATCTCCGCCATCGTGTTCGGCGGACGCCGTGCTCGCCTTACACCGCTGGTCTACGAGGCTCTGAGCTGGCAGCACGGGGTTTATGTCGGCGCCACGATGGTGTCGGAGACGACCGCCGCGGCGACCGGCGCGGTCGGTGTGCCGCGCCACGACCCCATGGCGATGCTGCCGTTCTGTGGTTACAACATGGGCGAGTACTTCGGTCACTGGCTGAACATCGGCCGCCGCCTGACGCGTCCTCCGAAGATTTTCCACGTCAACTGGTTTCGCAAGGGCAGCGACGGCCGTTTCTTGTGGCCGGGCTACGGCGACAACATTCGCGTGCTCGATTGGATCGTCGGCCGGCTCCATGGCCGGGCCAAGGCTCGCATGAGCCCGCTCGGTTTCGTCCCCACCGCCGAGGCTGTGGATATGCGCGGCCTCGGCCTCTCCGCGGCGGGCATCGAGGAGCTCTTTGCGGTGGACGCGGGCAGCTGGGTGGAAGAGGCTGCGCGCGGTTGGACCTTCCTCGCGGGCTTCGGCGCGGCACTGCCGGCGGCGCTCCATAAAGAGCACGATCAGTTGGTCCAGCGCCTGACGGCGGCGACGCAACAGGCTCGCGAGAAGCCGATCTACACCACTGGTCACCGGGGCTAGGGAGGACACGTGCTCGACCATCTTCGCGCCGGCGAGCCTCTCGACGATCGCGACTTCGACCACATCTATCCCGCGTCCATTCGCGAGGTCTCGGACGTCTACTGGACGCCGGTCGACGTTGCTCGCAAAGCAGCCCTCTGGATGGCCGAAGGCGGCTGCAGGCGGGTGCTCGACGTCGGCGCGGGTGTCGGGAAGTTCTGTCTGGTGGGCGCGGCGGTGGCTCCCGAGATGACGTTTGTCGGCATCGAGCACCGACCGCACCTGGTCGCGGTGGCGCAGCAGGCGGCGCGCGCCTGCGCGCTGCGCAACGTTCTCATGCTGCTGGGGTCGATGGAGGTCGCTCCCTGGCGGGACTGTGATGCGTTCTACTTTTACAACCCGTTCGATGAGAACAACTTCTCTGCGGGCGCACAGCTCGACGGGACGGTCGAGCTGTCGACCAAGCGGTACATGCGCGATGTCTACTTCGTCGAGCGCTGTTTGCGCGCTAGCGCCGTCGGCACGCGGGTCGTGACGTATCACGGCTTCGGAGGCGCGATGCCGGTCGAGTACGTGCTCGAGCGCGAGGAGCCTCGGGGCGTCGACTTTCTACGCTTCTGGATCAAGGGCCAGCCGTCGCGCCGGCCGGCGCGGGAGCGGTTCTCTCATTCGATTTGCGCCGCGTGAGGTCCCGGTCGCGCGGGATGAGATGGGTCTACCGTTCGCGAGCGTGACGCACGAACGCGTGAAACTCTTCCGCTAAATAGAACGTCATATGCACGTGCCCGAACGACACCCGGGCACCAGATTCGACGACGACCGGCCGGGACTCACTCTGGCCGGGCACCCGAGTGCGGTTGACCATCGTGCCGTTCTTCGAGCCCCCGTCTTGAATGACGAACTCCCCGTTGTCGGAGTTCCGAAAGAAGGCGTGAAATTTCGAAACAGATGGATGACTGATGACGACGTCATTGGCATTCGCGCGGCCGACCGAAACGAAGTTCGGGAACGGCGAGCGTCCGCTATTGCACACGGCGAAGACCGCGGCTTGCAGCTTGCCGGCGAAGGCCGGGTCGGTCTTGTCACCGAGGATCTCGGCGACGCCTGCCTCCTTCGTGCGCAGATACGGCTTGAGCTTTTCCAGCGAGCCGTTGTGCAGCAAGAACGCCTCGCCGTAGCGCTGGCGAAAAGCGTCGACCGATAGGTGGCTCGCATCACTGACGTACTGATAGAGGAGCTTGTACTCTTCCAACGACGTTCTCGGAGTCAGCGCGAAATATGTCCGCTTTATCGGCGGGCGCACATGCACAGACGCCCGGTTGCCCGTCGATGGTAACACGGTTTTCGCTGTTGCGCGCGTACGCGACACCGGCGCCAATCAGGGGGCCGTCGACCAGAGAGGTCTCCCCCCCCCGCGGCAAGCAGCGGCAGCCTGGCAAGTGGAGCCGCGTCCCCGTGTCCCCGCAGCCCCGCCAGGGGCCGAACAAGGGGCAATTATGGCGTCCCCAGGTGCCGTCAAAACGTTGTTTCTACGCGCCAGTAAACGGACCGGCACCGCGACGCGCAGACCGCGAAAGTCGGCGATTCTGCTAAGGCGCTCCGAGGCGCTGGACGAAGACATCCCAGGCATGCATGCGCAGCGGCAGTTCTTCTGCCAGCTTTGCGAAGTCCCGATGATTGACGGTCACGACAAGGGCGCCGAGACGCACCCCGACTGTGGCGATGAGCCCATCGAGCAGCGCCGTCGTTGGTGACGACAGGTTTCGACCTCGCTCACTCAGTCGCGAAAGCGCCCGGGCCGCTCGGTCGAAGTCTGTCGCAAGTGGGCTCGCAAGTCGTCCCGCACGCGTGAAAGGTGCGAGCATTGCCGACACAGTTCGCCGTTCGGACTTCGAGCGGCAGCCCGCGGTAAGCTCAGCGGCTACAACGCTGTCGCACCAGAGCTGATATTTTCCCCGTAGGGCGGGGATGACTGGCGTCAGAACGCCGTGCCGAAGGTGCTCGACCCAAATGGAGGTATCGAAGAGAACTTTCACCGCAGCGGCCGGTACTCCGGTAGACGTCCGCTCGCCGCCCGCACTGCGCGCTCCACATCATCCATGAAGGCGACCTCCTCGAGACTGCGCACGATAGCTTCGGTCTCGGTCTTGGCCTTGAGCACACGCTTCGCACGCGCGATCAGCTTCACTGGGAGATTGTAGGTCTTCTTCGCCGTCGCGCTTCGCATACAGACATTTTACGAAAACGTACGTATGCCGTCAACCGACGCGAAAGATCGATCGACCAGAAAGATCGATCGACCAGGAACCTTCTCGCGCCCGCAGAAAGCAGCGGCAGCCCACACGTGGAGCCGCGCCCTAGCCCTGTGCCGGGCGCTGCTGCTCTGGACCGAGTTGCGCGCTGCCTTCGACGGAGATGACGCGCGCGTGCTCCGCGAGACGCTCGACGGTTGCCTTGGTGGCGCCGCGGAAGGTGTGGATGTCTCCAGCGATGTGATTGACGCGAAAGCCGGGGACGTTCACCCATGCCGTGAGCTCGGCGGACGTGACGCTTGCGCGGACGGCGCCGTTCACGACTGCGTCAGGGTTGAAAGCGAAGGCCGCCGCCAAGCCCGCATCGATCTTGCGGCTCGTCACGGTTTGTTTCTCAGGAAGCACCTTGAGCTTGTTGAGGCTCGATTTGATGACGTCCATTCAGCATATCCTGGGTTAGTGCCGGAGCGCTTATCGGTCACTCGTGTTCGGCCGTACGTCATTTCGATAGCGTCACCGTGCTTCGCGGTGCGGTTCGCGAGGCGCGTTGTGGAAAGGAGCGGCAGCCCAGCAAGCGGAGCGGCGCACTCGCCGCGGAGCCGGTTCGTGCCGCAACGATGCGTTGTGCGAAGCGCCAGCGTAACAGCCCCGCGGCCCCGCCAGGGGCCGAACAAGGGGCAAGTAAAGCGTCCCCCAGGTTCCGCTATCTGAACCGCGACCCGTGTAAAAAGCCTCGGACCAGTGATTTGCGTGGTCAACTGGTCGCTGGGGCGATTCTGCGAATGAACCGGACGGGAGGCAGGTGCTGCAAATCGGCTATCCCGTTTTGGGATGTCGTGGTATGATGTACTGTGCGCATCATTGCTAGGTCAACGCCGCGGGAGTTTGCTTTGAAGCATCCCCAGGCTGCGGCGCAGCTCGATGCTTGGTACGCAATTGCGAGCAAAGCGACGTGGAGGAGTCCGGCCGACATCAAGGCGACGTTCGGGAATGCCAGCATCATCGGCTCAGACCGCGCGGTCTTCAATATCAAGGGCAACAGCTATCGGCTGATCGTCGCGTTCGACTTTGAGAAGCAGATCGCGTTCGTGAAGTTCGTGGGCTCGCATGTGGAGTACGACAAAATCGACGCCGCCACGGTTGAGTACAGGAATTGAGGCATCAATGATTCGGATCAAGCCAATCCACGATGAAGCCACCTACGAGGCTGCACTCACGCAAGTCGAATCTTTGTGGGGGAGCAAACTCGGCACTCCCGAGGGTGATGCGCTCGACATTCTTGCGACGTTAATCGACGCGTACGAGGCAAAGCATCATCCGATCGTTGCTGCCGATCCCATCGAAGCCGTTCGCTTCTACATGGAGCAGAACAGTCTAAGCCAAGGTGATCTTGGTGCCATCATCGGGTCCCAGCCTCGTGCATCGGAAATTCTCGCGCGTCGCAGAGCCCTCTCCGTCGAGATGATTCGTCGTATCGCCGCGGCCTGGCCGATTCCAGTCGAGGTATTGATTCAACCGATCAAGAAGAATGCGCGAGCGGTGCGGAAAAAGCGAAAAGCGAAGAGACGTGTAGCGTGAACCTTCTCGAGTAGTCGCGCTTGCGCGTCCCCGAGGCATCGAAAGCAAGGAGCGGCAGCCCAGCAAGTGGAGCCGCGCCCTAGCGGCGAACCGCCCCGCGCCGCAACGCCGTTTCGTTCGAAGCGCCAGCGCAGCCTGGCGTCGGGTTCGCCGTCGTTTTTTGCGGCGATCCCGACAGCCCCGCGGCGCCGTTAGGCGTCGAACAAGGGGCTAGGAAGAGCGTCCGCAGGGGGATTCGAACCCCCGTCGCTGCCGTGAAAGGGCAGTGTCCTAGGCCGGGCTAGACGATGCGGACAGCCTAAGCGAGCGCGGGTAATGCCAAAAGCGGCGCGCCTGTGCAAGAGCCGTGTGAGATCGTCGTTGCATGGCCTGTTTGATGCTCTATCTTGCGTTGTTTGCGTCAGACCCTCGCGGTAATTCCTCCGCTATGAGCTCGGTCGAGGACTTGAAACGCCAGGCGGCGCTCGAAGCCGTCAAGCGCGTGAAGAGCGGCATGAAAGTCGGTCTCGGCACCGGCTCGACCGCCAAGCACGCGGTCATCGCCATCGGCGAGATGCTCAAGGCCGGCACCTTGAAGGACATCGTCGGCGTGCCGACCTCGGTTGCCACCGAGCAGCTCGCGCGCGAATGGAGCATTCCGCTCGCCACGCTCACCAAGGATACCAAGCTCGATGTCGCCATCGATGGCGCCGACGAGGTCGACCCGCGAGGTGATCTCATCAAGGGCGGTGGCGGCGCCATGCTGCGCGAGCGGGCGGTCGAAGAGAAGGCGAGGGTGTTCGTGGTCATCGTCGATCAGAGCAAGCTGTCGCCGAAGCTCGGCACGAGCTTCGCCTTGCCCGTCGAGGTCGCGGTCGACGCCGTGGCCGCGGAAGCGGACGTCCTCGCAAAGCTCGGCGCCCAGGTCACGCGTCGCGGTGGTGATACCAAGCCGTTCGTCACCGACAACGGTAACGCCATTCTCGATGCGCGCTTCGCCAATGGCATCGACGATCCCCACGCCTTGGCGAAGGCACTCGAAGCACGCCCCGCCGTCAAGGCGCACGGTCTGTTCCTCGGGATGACCAACGTCCTCATCGTCGCCGCGCCCGAGGGCATTCGCGTGCGTGACGTGAAGCCGTGAGCGACGACGAGAACCCGAGTCCGCTCGAGCGTTTCGGCATCGCCATGGCGCGCATGCTCGAGACCTGGTTCCCGGATGCCTTCGTCTTCGCGTTGATCGCGGTGCTCGTCGCCCTCGTGGCGAGCCTCGCAGCGGGTGGCGAGATCGTCTCGCTCGTCCGCTCCTACGGCAAAGGCTTCTGGAGCCTGATCCCCTTCACCATGCAGATGTCGCTGCTGATCATCGGCGGCTACGTCTTGGCGACGACGCCGGCGGTGGCGAAGGTCATCGACGGCCTCGCGAGCGTGCGTCTGTCGTCGCGGAGCGCGGTGGCGTACATCGCTTTCATCAGTATGACGTCGTCGCTCTTGAGCTACGGCTTCAGCTTGATCTTCACCGGTCTGCTCGCGCGCGAGATGCTACGCCGCTACGACCACATCGACTACCGCGCCGCCGGCGCCGCCGCGTATCTCGGACTCGGCAGCATCTGGGCGCTGGGCCTGTCGTCGTCGGCGGCTCTGCTCATGAATACCGCGGCGTCGCTGCCGCCCGCGCTCGCCGACATCTCGGGCGTCATTCCGCTCTCGCGGACACTGTTCACCTGGCAGAACGGGGTCACCATCCTGGTCATCGGCGCCGTGTCGCTGGTGGTCGCCTACGTCTCGGCGCCGACCGGCGCCCGCGTGCGTACCCTGAAGCTCGAAAAGCAGGCCGACAAGCCGCAAGAGACGTCCCTGGTCACCGGTAAGCTCGAGTGGCTCGAGACCACGCCGGCCCTCACCATTCCCATCGTCGCCCTCGGTGCCTGGTACCTCGTGGACGTCTTGCGTACGCAGGGCATCAAGCAGGCCCTCGATCTCAACACCTACAACTTCGCCATCCTGATGCTCGGCCTCGCGCTCCACTGGACGCCGCGCTCCCTGATCAAGGCCGTCAACGCCGCGGTGCCGTCGGTCGGCGGCGTCATCTTGCAGTTCCCATTCTACGGGGGCGTCTTCGGTCTGATCACCGGCTCGCCGCTGACGCACAAGCTCGCCGCGGCCTTCGTGGCGGCATCGACCACCAATTCCTATCCGGTGCTCGTGGCCATCTACTCGGCGGTGCTCGGCCTGTTCATTCCGTCGGGTGGGTCCAAATGGATCATCGAGGCGCCGTACGTGCTGCAAGCCGCCAAGGATCTGGGGGTCGACCAAGGTTGGGTGGTGCAGATCTACAACGCCGCCGAAGCGCTCCCGAACCTAGTAAACCCGTTCTGGATGTTGCCGATTCTCGGCTTGTTGGCCGTGAAAGCGCGTGAGCTTGTGGGTTATGCTGTGCTGCAACTGGTGTTCATCGCGCCCGTGGTGCTGACTCTGATGTGGCTGCTCGCCAAAACGTTCTAGTGAGGTTCTGCATGCGTCGTCTCGTCTTTGCGGTCGGCATCACCATGGCGCTCTGCGCCTGCAACTCGGAAACCAAGGAAGGCTCCGAGATCAAGAGCCTCGAGAAGTACAAGGAAGATTTGCCGCCGCAGCAGAGTCGGCCGCAGATCAAGTTCTACTCGGAGTCGGAAGGCACGCTCCGCCCCATCGAGAAGGACATCCAGAAGATTCACGAGCAGCAGAAAGCCGGGCTCGTGCTCACCCCCGGCAAGCAGGCAGCGCTGGTGATTCTCGAGACCTCCGTCGCGACTTCACGCACCAAGGTGAACGAGCTCAAGAAGGTCGGCGCCTCCGATTGGGAGCCGCTCAAGCCCGGCATCGAAGAGGCACTCGCCCAGACCAAGAAATTCTACGACGAGATGAACGCCACACCCTGATGCTCGAGTTGTACGTAGCTCGCCACGGCGAGACCGATTGGAATCGTGAGCGGCGCCTGCAAGGGGCGGTCGACATTCCTCTCAATGCAGCAGGTCACGCTCAAGCATTGGCGCTCGCCGAGAAGCTCGCACGCACGAGCTTCGTCCACCTTTACGTGAGCGCGTTGCAGCGTGCGCAGCAGACGGCGGCGGTGTTCCCCACGGACTTGGCGCGAACGACGCTCGCCGACCTCAACGAACGGTCGTTGGGCGAGTTCGAAGGCAAACAAGTGAGCGGCATGGATGCCAAGGCCTTCGAGGTCTACCAGTCGCGTAAGTATGCATGGGACGACGATCTTGGCGGGGGCGAGAGCCTGCGGGTGCACCGCGAGCGCGTACGCCGCGCCATCGCGACCATTCGCGCGCGCCACGACGACGGCGCCGTGCTGATCATCGCACA
>JBGGMJ010000203.1:0-45844 GCA_041288095.1 Myxococcota bacterium | reverse complement strand
GCTCTAAACCCCTACTCTTCGTCGAAATCGAGCTCGGCTGCCTCTTCGTCGTCCTCATTTTCGTCGCCGTAGTAGGCCTCGTAGGTGTGGCGCTCCATGACGTAGGCGCCTTCCTTGGAGAGGTCGACCGTGGGGTGCTCTTCGATGCGGTCGAAGCCGGCCTCCACCAAGCGCGCGTCGATCTCGTCGTCGACCGGCTGCGGCACGAAGGTGTGAAGGCGCTGCTCTTCGGTGAACTTGAAGAACGCGTGCACCATGAGAAGCGCCGCGTCTTGCGCGATGTCGAGGTCGACTTTGCCCGCGAACATGAAGAAAGCGAAGTACGGCGGGCCGTCGTAGGCCACGTACAAGGCGTAGCCGATCGACTCGTTTTCGCCCTCGGGAACGACGTCCCAGACGATGAGCGACTGGTCGGTGTTGATGTCTTCGTCGAAATCGACGCGGGTCGGGGGCTTCTTGATGCCCGTAAGGTCGTAGATCTCGGGGCGTTGAAAGTCAGTGAATAGGCGCTCGAAGTCGTCGACGCGCTCCAGCGTCACCAAGTCACCCTCTAGTCGGTCGTACGGGTCGCCGCGACGCTTGCCCACGCGCTTGTATCCGCCACACTTGAGACGGCGATGCAACTAGAGATCACGAATGTAGGCGTAACGAGCGAACCTTTCCGTTGCCAGGCGATCCCAACTGGGGTTACTTGCAACAACCTGGCCCGCATCGCCATGTGTAAGTAGAGCCAGGGTCCGTCAAGCGCCACCGGACGGTCTAAGGAGCAGGGGTTATGAGCAGCGGCGACCGAATCAGACGTAGAGGCGCTCAGTCCCAGAGCATCAACGCGGACTCCACCGGCACCAACGCCACCACCGAAGGCACTGGCACTCCGGATGGCCAAACCGTGCGAACCGGCAGCGCGGCGCGCCTTGGCGAGACCAACACCACCGGTGCCAGCCGAACGCTGACCACCGCGCAGAACCAGCTTGGGGACCGCGCGACCACAACCGCCCACTCCAGCGTCGCCAGCTTCCAGAACGGCGTGGTCACCACGACCGCCGGCTCCCGCTTCGACATGACGACCGCCCGAGGGGTGGTCCAGGCGCAGGCCGAGCTCGGCGCCAACTTCACGGCGCTGCAAGGCACTCTCGAGGCTCAGGGCTTCCGACTCGACACCGCCAGCGGCTCCTGGGTCCCGGCGGACGCGGTCGATCGCGGCGCCAATCCGAACAAGTTCACCGGCCACCTGACGGCCGAGCTGCGCGACGGCGATCAAGAGATCATCGACGCCATGGCGGAGCGCGGCTTCCCCAACCTGGTGAACAAGGAAACCGCGACCGCTACCCTAGCGAAGCTCCAGGGCGCCCAGTTCCGCGCCGGCTTCGACCAGGCAGTCGACGCGGTGCGGGCCGCTATAGCGAACCCGAACGCCGCCAATGTCGGCAAAGCCGCCGACTACATCAACCAGCTGTCGACGCAGGTCGGCGCGAACGCGATGGAGATCCTCTTCTTCGTGTTCCGCGAGTCGATCCAGGCGACCAACGAGGACAAGAAGTACTTCCTCGAGCGCCTGCAAGACTACAACCTCATGGCCGAGAAGCTCTCGGACTACCTCTCGCAGCTCGTCGACGACTCGCAGCGTCTGTCCGCCGCGGCGGCCGGCGCCAAGTATCCCGAGAAGGTCACCATCTCCATCGAGGTGCAGAAGTTCGACCTGTCGACGCTCGACAGGGACGGCAAGGTCGCGACCATGGCCGGCTATCCGATGAGCAAGACGGTCGACCGCGCTGGTCTCAACGACACCATCAAAGACGTCGAGTCGATGCAGGAAACTGTCCGCAATAAGCGACAGATGGCCTCGACCGCCTTCCAGAACTTCGACCAGAAGGCGAACCAGCTCTACAACCTCATGGCCTCTGTCTTGAAGGTCATGAACGAAATGAGAAGCAGCACCACCCGCAACATGCTCTAGCGGACACTGCGACAGGATTTACGGCGTCATCGCGATTGGCCGCCCGCCCAGCGTTGCGCTATAGGGTTTGCCAATGGCCTACACGCCGTCCCAGGAAGAGCTGGACATCATCGGGAAGATCCCCGAGCGAACGCTCGAGGATGTCCTCGAGTCGATTCGTGACGGTGCCAAGAACCCCGCTGAGGCCTTCGGTTTCAGCGAGGGCGCTCTCATCGGCATGGAGAACGTCGCCCTCGCCTACTACAAGGCGCAGAAGTACCCGTACGCCGCGGTCATCTTCGGCTTCGTCCTGCAGATGAACACCAATCGCGCGAGCGCTTGGCGCGGTCTCGGCGCCTGCGCGCACGCCCTCAAGGACTACATTCGGGCCGGCTACTGCTACCGCATCGCCATGGACATCGACCCGGATGACGTCCCCAGCAAGGTCTTCCTTGGCGAGTGTCTTTGCCAAGCCGGCGCCACCGAAGAGGGCGTCGCCTTGCTGCAAGAGGCGATCGAGCGCGGCACCCCGCGCATGGACTACCGACCTTACATCGCCCGCGCCCGGGCCATCGTCAGCGCCGGCGGCGGTCGGCCGGCGAGCATCGTCCTCATGCAAGAGGGCCAGCGCATCGCCCATGAAGCAACCGAAGCGCTGAACCAGGAAGCCCTGGTCAACATCCCCAGCGAAGACTGGGTGGGCGCGACCGGCGGCGTCGTCCCAATGGACGAACAACGCGACATCACTTGGGAGGACATGAAGAAGAACCCCAAGCTGCGCGACGCCATCCAGGAGCTCAGCAAGGCCGTCGCCGAGGGTAGGCTGACGTATGCGCAGGTGGGCGGCTTCACCAAAGACGAGATGGACGGCGCTTACGCCATCGCCTGCCGTTACTGCGACATGGGCGAAGTCCTGAAATGCATCCAGATTACAGGCTACTTGATCTTCCTCGACCCGCAGAGCGGCCGCTACTACCAGCTCGTCGGCATCTGTCTGCAGCGACTCAAGCAGTACGAAGCGGCCGACTTCTACTACAAGATGGCGCTCATCCTGGACCCTACTGACCCGATGTCATTGGTCTATCGTGGAGAGTGCAAAATCCTCTCCGGCAACGTCGATGCGGGTCTCGCGATCGTACGCGAAGGCCTTGAAATTGCTAAGAAAGATCCGGAAGCGGCGCAGGTCTCCGAGCGCGCTCAGGTGCTCATCAAACAGTTCGGCGCGTAGGTTTGGCAGTAACCCGCCGGACCCGAGTTTCGTAGCACCCGTGTATGTTTCCACGGCGATGCTCCACCAGAGCGGCGCTTTTACGTGTACCCTTCACTGAGCCGCCGCAGCGTTTGAGGAATCAATGAGCTCGACCATCCGCCAGAATCCGTCTGAGCGTCTCGATACGCGTCAGACGCGAGAGCTCGACGAACAGAGCAGCGCGGTGCGTCGCCTGCAGATGCAGGACAATACGGCGAACGCCAACCAGCCGAATCTCACCCGCGAAACCACGGCGCGCTTGAACACGTTGGTCGATCACGCAACACAGCGCACGCAGGTCACGCCACAAGCCGAAGCCGGCCGCAGCACCAGCACGATTGGCGCGAACGGCGCCGCTCCGCTCGGGCGGACAAACACGGTCGACGAGCTCGGCGCCCATCAGCAGGTCTTCGGCACCGCCGAGACGCGGCTGCGTCCGGCATCGGCGCCCCGAGTGCAGCTCACCGAAACCCAGCGCGTGGCGGCCGAGACCTTCGCGCACAACCTCGGCCTCGCCGTCGACTCCGCGGTCGTCGATGCGCGCCAGCGCGCCGCCAATGTGTCGACTACCGGTCAGCTGGTCATCAATCGCGACGTGTCGGGCCTCAGCCCCGACGAGCTGCTCGCGGCGTTCTTGAAGCTGAACATCAACGATCCCAACGAGAACGTCGAGACGCACAACAAGCTCTACGAGTTCTCGACGACTCTGCGTCAACAGGCAATCGAAGACGCCAAGAAGAAGTCCGAAAACGCGCGCGAGATGAAGAAGGAAGCCGAGGCCTACGCCAAGCAGGCCGAGATGATCAGCGTCGTCGTGACCGTCATCTCCATCGTGCTGACGATCTTCACCTTTGGCGCCGCGGCTCCACTGGGTGCGGCGGCGATTGGCGCGAGCGCTGGAGCGGGCGCGGCGGCAACCGGTATTGCCGCGAGCGCGCAGGCAGCCGCGAGCACCGCGATTCAGACAGCCGGTAACGCCGCGAAGGACGCGGCCATCAAAGCGGCGGTCGAGAGCCTCAAGCAGTCGTTCCAGCAAGCCGCCCAAAGCATGTCGACCGAGGCCATGAAGACGGCCCTCAGCGAAGCGTCGAAGCAGGCGGCATCAACCGTGTTCAATGGCTTGAGCACCGAAGCCCAGAATGCCGCGGTACAGACCGTCATCGACCGAGCGGCGCAAGAAGGTGTTCAGCTTTCCGTCGACGCGGCCAAGGAAATGGTCATCAACGAGATGGCTCGCCAGATGGTGCCGCAGGTCGCCATGCAGGCGTTCACCTCTGGCGCGATCACCCTCGGCAACAGCCAAGCGATCACTCTCGGCACGAGCGCGGCCCTTCAAGGCGTCTCGGCCGGCGCCAACTACAAGGCCGCGGACAAGATGCTCGACGCCAAAGAAGCCACCCTAGGGGCGACCCGGGCACGGCTGCGCGCGGACCGCGAGCAAGAGCGCATCCAGGAAGAAGGCGAGATCATCAACGCCATCATGGAACAGAAGAATCAGACGATCGAAGCCGTGATGCAGATGACCAACGCGACCTGGGCGAGCCGCCAGCAGCTCATGGCAGCCTCCGTCGCGCGTTAAGCACTAAATCAGCGCCTTTAAGCTCAAAAGCACAGCGACGAAGGCGCGGACGTGTCGCCCGCCAGCGCGCAGAATCAGCGATCGAGCTTTTTGCGCAAAAGAAAAGCCCAAGGCGATCGGACACGTGTAAACGCGCACCCCGTTAGTTTTTGCGTTTTGGCCCAACCAAACGCGACCAGCCCGAAGCCGGCCAGTGTATGTGTAGACAAGGCGCTTTTTGGGTCCAGTGACCCTTCGCGCTAGAGGCCGCTGATGGTTGTCATTCGTCCAGACCGCGAGGGCAGCAACAAGGCGCATACGACCTTGAATGGCCCGAAGCGTTCGCGCGGCGGCGACAGCGCCCAAGAAGCCGCGGAGACCAATCGCACCGAAGACCGTCGCAATGTCCGCCGCGTCGACAGCCAGATCCGCGCTGAGCAAGAGCTCGGCGAATCGGCACGCCTGACCAGTCTGCTGCAGCGCGCGGGCGTCGGTAGCACCGGCCACGGCGACAGCACGAGCAGCGTCCAAGCGGCGACCAGCGCCGTGCGCGTCGCCACCGCCGACGGCGTCGAGAAGAGCCAACCGAAGACCGACGACCTCCAGCTCGGCATCGTCCAAGCACCGCGCATCGAGCTGACGCCCCGCTTGTCGGAGAGCGCGCTCAGCTTCGTGCAAAACATCGATCGCGCCGTGGGCAATCACTTGGTGCAGACCGCAGCTGCCTTGAACGCCATGCCGGGTGGCGCGCGCTTCCAGCTCGAAAACAACGTGCGTCTGCCGCGCGGCGATACCGGCGCGCAGCAACAAGGTGACGGGCAGCAGCGCGTGCTCACGACCGAAGAGGCACGCGCCGAAGCCAACCACAACGTGCTCGTGCGCTTGGTCCCGAGCCTCGACGCGCGTGACGAAGAAGAAATCGCCGAGCGTGGTCTCGAGCGCGTCGTCGATCAAGATCAGCCGGTCGATGGCGCGGCGGCGGCGGTCGACGGCGCGGCGACGCCGGTCGACCGCGGCAACCTCGCGGTCCCAGTCGGCAACGGCAACACGAACAACAACGGCGCCAACGCCAACACGATCACCACGGCCAACGGTGCCAAGCTCAACACCGGCACCAACACGAACGCGGCTGCGCGTGAGCGCCAGCACCGCCTCACGGCCACGGCCGATCAAGTCGGCCGTCGCGACCGCGGCAGCGGCGCCTTGAACAACGCCAGCGAGCTGGCCGCCCGGCTCAACATCGTCGACATGAGCAACCTGTCGTCCGATCAGTTGCTCGCCGAGTTCATGAAGCTCAACATCAACGATCCGAACGCGAACGTCGAAACGCAGCACAAGCTCTACACGCTGGCGAGCGAGATGCGGCAGCAGGCCATCGAAGAGGCCAAGAAGAAAATCGAGCGCGCGCAGGAGATGATGCGCGAGGCACAGAAGTACGCCGACAAGGTCGAGAAGTATGCCGAGATGGCGAGCATGATCGGCATCCTGGCGGCGTTCATGGGCCCGCTCGGCGCGATCTTGAGTGGTATCATGCAAATCGCCGTGGCCGTCGCGCAGTACGAAGCGCAAATGAAAATCCTCGACGCCAAAGAAGAGAAGAACAACGCCTCCCGGTTCACGCTCATGGGCGACATGCACCAGAATCAGACGCAAGAGACCGGAGAGATCATCAACACCATCATGGAGCTCAAGAACCAGATGGTGGAGTCGGTCATTCAGATGCTGAACGCTTCGTTCTCGACGCGCCAGCAGCTCATGTCAGCGGCAATGGCTCGCTAGTTCGTTTGGGTGGAAACATAGCGGTGGAGACAAGACGATGAGCAGCACAACGGGTTTGAGCAGCAACAGAGGCAACCTCGCCATCGACATCCGACGCGACGGCAGGCATCGCATCTCCACGCTCGATGCCGATGGTGACGGCGTCGTCGACGGCGCTTCGCTCGCCGGCGAAAAAGGCAAGGTGACCAACGTCGTCGGCAGCGGCGCCCAGATTCAGCTCAACGCCGCCCGCACCGAGACCGCCACCGGCGCCACGCGCGTCCTCGCCGAGCGTGGACTCGAGCTCACCCCCCGCGGCATCCAGTCGCGCGACGGCTTCAACGCCCGCGACACGAACGCCAACGCGGCGCTCGACTTCGGCGGCCCACCGACGTTGCCCGAGAACACGACGTCGACCCTGCGCGCTGGGACGACCAACGGCACCACGACCACCACGGCCGCGGTCAACGGTAACATCAACGCCGTGAACGCGACCGCCGGCGCCAACCGCGCGCTGCGCGCCACCAACGTCAGCACCCGTTCGCCTTCGGAGCTCGAGTCGCGCCTCGACGACTATGTCAGCCGCACCGGCAGCGAAGACGCGTCGCTCATGTGGACGGCGTTGTCGACGATGGCGAAGACCGGCATCATCGACACGAAGCTCGCATCCGACATCAAGGCCCTGATGCAGAAGGGCAAGGTCGAGTCCAAGAAGAACGAGATCAAGGCGACCGAAGAGCAGATTCAAGCCGAGCGCGAAGCGGCGGCGATGAAGCTCATGTTCGCTATCGCGGCCGCGGTCGTGCAAATGGGTCTCGCCATGGCGGGTCCGGTCGGTCAGGCTATCGGCCCGGCCCTGGGTCAGCTCATCAACAGCCTCGGCGAGTACATCAACAAGACGTCGGGCCCGCAGCGCGAAGCCGACGACAAGAAGATCGAAATCATGCGTCACCAGTTGATGCAGGAAGTATTCGAGCAGGGCATCGAGAACGCCAAGTCGAACTACGACGAGGCGCGCGAGATGCTGAAGCTAGCGATCAAGATCTTGACCGAGCACGCCGAACGTCAGACTCAGATCACGACGACGATCACGCGCACCTAGTGCACGTGAGGTCGCCACGCTAGCCCGACACTAGCGGCGCCGGTCACGGCGCAAGGCGAGGAGGATGGCAGACAACATCACCGTTCGTACCGGAGAAGGGCTGGCCCCAGCGGCTGGCACGGACGGGTCCGCCAAGAAGTCCAAGCTCGATGAAAAGGTCGAGGCGCTTGGCGAGCACATCAAGCATCGTACCGGCCGCGCCGTCGACGAAGACGTGCTGCGCGCCATGGTGCTGCGCAAGCAGGCAAGAGCAGAGCGCGCCGAGCGCGCCTCCGAGTCCCAGCAGACGTTTCTGAAAACCGTAGCCGGCGAGACGCTGCAGGCGCAGAAGACCGAAGACAAGGGCACGCTCATCGGCCGCCCCCGCGAGATGAACACCGCCGATGGGCTGAACCGCCATCAGCGGCAGCTCGTCACCAGCGACCCCAACGCACCGACCATCCTGCCGCCGGCGACGCACGCGCCGATCACCGCCGAGGCCGCCAGCAACGTCCTCGAGAAGATCTTCAGCTTCTTGAAGCCCAGCTCGGCGGAAGCCTCGCCGCTCACCGTCGAGCACTACTCGGAGACCTTGGTGCCGCGGCCGCCAACGCAGCCGCGCGAATCGCATCTCCGCGATGGCGGACAAGAAGGCGAAGGCGCCCACCACGAAGGTCAGCTCGCCGACGGTGGCCAGAGCCGCGGCTTGCGCTCGGCGGACGACAAGCCGCAGCGGCCGTTGCCCGAGGGCGGCGAGGCCGGCGACATGCCGACCGACCGGCCGACGACCGGGAGGCCGACAACGGACGACAGACCGGACCGCCCGACGCTCAACCGGCCCACCGTGGGTCAGCCTACGACCGGAGAGCGCCCGCAGCGTCCCGGCGAAGAAGGTGGGCGACCGGTCACGCCACAGGACGGCGATCCGACGGTGCCGCGGCCACCAACGCAGAACACCATCCACCTGCCGAAGAAACGCGAGCCGACGAAAGGCGAGCAGCCGAAGGCGCCAGTCCACAGCGAAGCAACTCCGCTTGGGCGGACGGTGATGGCGAACGCCAAAGCGACGGACGCCTCGGGGCGGACGCCGCTCGGACAGACGACACTGAGCACGACCACGACGCCTACGCCGACCGGTCCAACCGTTCCCACGAGGCCCGGCCCGCCGAGCGGACCCAACGTGCCGACGGGTCCACGCCCGGGTGGCAATGCCGGCAACGTCGGTGGCCCAGTCGGCGGCCGTAGCACGCGCGCCCCGGCGCGCATGCCCAATGAATCATCGAGCGGCGGCGCCACTTTGTCTCTGCGCGGCGCTCGCGCGGGCGGCCGCGCCATGCGCGCGACGGACATCACCACCGACGAGCCATTCGTGAACAACGGTGGCGGCTTCGACACGACGACGTCGTGGGACGGCATGCACTTCAACTGGGAAGCCTTCTTCGTGAAGTTCATGTTCCAGTTCCAGAAGGACGAAGCCGAAGCGCGCCGCTTGATGAAAGAGCTGCGCAACGCGATGCACAAGCTCGCGCAAGAAGGCATCAAGGCGAAGATCGCCATCGAGAAGATGAACCAGGCCTTCGAGCGCGCCGAAGAAGCGTTCAAGCTCGGTAACGCCATGAAGGGCGTGATGGACGCCGCGGCATCGGCGGGCCAGTCACAGCAATCAGAGGGCCAGTCGCAGCAGCCTGGTGGGCAGACGCAAGCACCCGGCGGACAACAGACGCCGGGCGGACAGCAGACGGGCCGAGCCGATGCCAGGGAAGCAGGCGCGGTGCCTTCGCCTGACAGCGCCACCGGTGACCAACCCGGGCAGACCCGTCCCGGCCAAACACGACCAGGACAACCGCGCGCGGGTGGACCGCAGCCGCAGTCCGTTGAGCCCGGCGCCGACCCCGCAGCCGCGGCGCGCCCCGGTGGCCAGCAACGCCCCGGTGGCCAGCAACGCCCTGGTGGTCAGCAACGCCCCGGTGGTCAGCAAGGTCAGGGACAAGAGCAGGGCTTCAAGATGCCCGGCGCCGGCTTGGTCGGTAATGTCTCCGAGCACCTGCGGGCGGCGCTCGAGAAGATCAACGCCGAGCTCGTCTCCTCGGCGCAGCGCGGCGCCTCCGAGGTGGATGGGCG
Organism: Myxococcota bacterium; assembly: GCA_041288095.1. GTDB lineage: Bacteria > Myxococcota > XYA12-FULL-58-9 > XYA12-FULL-58-9 > JALHOP01 > JALHOP01. Next base: position 36,141 of record JBGGMJ010000203.1, on the reverse strand, counting down.
CATTCGCTCGAACTACATGCAGGCGCAGGGCCTGTTCAATCAGATGGTCCAGCTGCTCGCGATGTCGCGGTCCAAGTGAGCCAGATCGCCCGCCTGATCGAGCAGGCGATGCCCAAACACACCTTGTCGACATACGACGCGCGCGCCGAGGCGGCCGTGCGTGCGCTATCGCGGATGTGCGGCGGCGATGCCGAGCGCGAGGTCGAACGCTACAAGCTCGTGCGCGAGCGGCTCGGCAAACGCATCGGTGGCGCGAGCGACAGACCGCTCGATCCAGTCGTCGGGATCGCGCAGCAGATCATGTCTGGCCTCCCAGCGATCATGGAGATGGTGTTGACGCTCGCCGGCGACGGCCCGCGCGGCTTCGCCTATCTCACGCAGGGCGGCACCAGCAGCACGCTCGTCGAAGCCCTCACCATGTTGTTGCGCGGCACGCTGCAGTTCCACCTCGAGTCCGGTGGTGGCGACGCGCAGGCCGAGCTGACCGCCGACATCTTTCGTACCGTCTTTCCTAATCTCGATCGCCTCACCGAATTTTCGGCGCTGGCTCAAGGTCTGCTCGTCGGTGTCGTTCCACGCGGCGACGACGTGGAGCTCAAGCTCTACTTCAACACGCGGCTCGACACGTCGGTGCCCCATCGTGACAAGGTGATGAAGGTGCTCGAGCTCTGCGGCTTGAATGACGCCGAGCGCAACGCCGGCATCTACGACGCGCTCTACCAGACCAACGGCGACACGCGGTTCACGGGTCTCGGCGTCGATCTCGCCGATGAAGATGGCCGCGTGAAGATGTACGTCCACGCGCCGCGCACCAAAGCCGTCGGCTTCATGGAAGACTTGGTGCGGCGTGGCATCGCCGAGGGCCGCCTCGAGCACGCGAGAGAGCTCATCGAGGCCACCGAATCGGACGCGTCGTCGAGTGATTGCGAGGTGGCGTTCGCCATCCGCGGTAGCGGACCCACGACGCTCAAGGTCACGACCTTCTTCCAGGGCAAGGCGGTGCGGGCCGAGCATGGCGAGCAGGTCGTGGGCATGATCGAGCGCTGGGGCTACCCGGGCGAGCCCGTGCGCGAGCTATTCGCGACGCTCGATGCGCAGGCGCCCGTATTGCAGTGTTACCCGCTGCACGGTGTCGGCGTCGAGCTCACGGATGCCGCTCGCCCCAAGGTGAATGTTTACGTTCAGCCGAACATCTGATTCGGCTGAACGCACGGACCGTTCCTACTCGCGGACTTCTTCGCCGCGCACATGGGTGCGACGCGACGTGCTCTCGCTGGTCTGCTGCTCGAAGTGTTGCTCCGCGGCGAACTGTCCGCCATCGCGGGGCTGCGGGGCAGGCTCTTCCTCGACCGGGGCTTGACCGCACGGATCCGGGAAGGGTCCCTGCTTGAGCAGCGCGTTCAGACCTTGCTGCACGAAGTCGACCTGCTTCTTCTGCGCGCAGCGCCCATCGGCGATGCTGTCGATGGCGGCCACGGCGGCGCGGAACACCACACCGTTCGGGTTGCCGAGCGCGCCTTCGTAGGCCTTGATCGCCTGAAAAGCGCCCTCTTCGGCGGCCGACTGCAGTCCGCCCAAGCTGACACCATCGATACGCTTTTGCAGATAGGGGCCGAACTTCGGCGAGAGGATGCCGCGGCGCCAGGCGTGCACGCCGAGCTCGAGCTGCCAGCGCATGTTCTGCACCGGGCCCATGGCCGCTTCCATGTCACCGTGCGCTTTGGCGGTCACGCGCTCGATGCGCTCGACACGCTCGGCGTCACCTTTGCCGGGACGCGGACGGGGACCTGGCTCGGGGCGCGGGTCGGGACGGGGCTCCGGACGAGGCTGGGGTCGCGGACGTGGCCGTGGACCGGGTGCCGGCCGGGGTTGGGGTTCCGCGGAGTAGCCGCCGGCAAGCCGGGGCATTTGAATCGACAGCATCTTGTTAGCCCTTCAAATTCCGCCGCGTAGCCCTACGCAAACGGAGCCCGTAAGAAGGAAGACGAACCGGAGTCGGTTATCGGGACGCGCGAGGCCGGGTTGTGGAATTCGGACCCGACGGGCCGGCGCAGGGTGGTGATGTCGCGGCGGAAAATGAGGCGATCGGGCTTAGCCCTCTTCGTCCTCTTCGCCGTCGGGCTTCTTACCGAGAGGTAGATTGTCGATGTAGCCGGAGTGGCGCAGGTAAGCGCGCAGGCGGCCGCGCAGGCGCGACTCCGCCGTGCGGACCTTCATGCGCGTGCTGCCGATCGCTTCCGCGGTCTCTTCCTGGCCGCGACCCTCGGCGAAGCGCAGCACCAAGAGGCTGCGGTCGTGCTCGTCGAGCTCGCCCATGAACTTGTCGATGAGCGTCTTGAGCTCGGTGGTCTCCATCTTGGCGTCTTGTGATGGAGAGGGCTGCCCGTAGAGGAGACCGGTGAACTCCTCGGTGACCTCGTCGTCCATGACGGTGAGGTGACTGCGTTCGTCGGAGCCCGAGATGTACTCGCTGAAGGCGATCTCGCGGTTGCGGAACTGGTTGATCACCATGTTGCGCGAGATGGCGAGCACCCAGTTGGTGAACGAGTAGGCGCCGTTGTACGAGTTGCGTGCCTTGGCCTCGAAGGCGCGGCGGAAGACCTCTTGCACCGCCGACTTCAGCTCGCTCGGGTCTTGAATGCCCTTGAAGTAGAAGTTGCCGGTAGCGCTGCGGAAGCTGAAGCCCTTGCGCAAGAACGAGGTCACACCGGGCGCATAGTGCCGGTAGATTTCATCCATCGCCTTGCGATCGCCCTTTTTGAAGGCCTCGATGAGCTTTGGATTCTTGGCAAGATACATGGGAGGTCGGTCCTCGCTTCGTAGCGCGAGATCCCTCCGTGAAGCCAGGAAAACGAAAGCACCAGGAACCTTCTCGCCGGTGCCAAAGGCGCGTACGCGTTAGCGGTCTTTTCCGTTGCTGAACATTTGACACGTGTTCAAGCGTTCAGTAACGTCGCCGGTATGAACGACCGTCCCGAGCTCACCGATCGTCAGCGCGAAGTCTACGAGTTCATCCAAGACCGCATCCGCGCCTGGGGGTATCCCCCGACAATCCGTGAAATCGGCGAGCACCTCGGCATCCGCTCGACCAACGGCGTCGCCGACCATCTCAAGGCCCTCAAGCGCAAAGGCTACCTGCAGCAGCAAGACATGAAGTCGCGCACCCTCATGCTGGTGAACGACGAGGCCGCCGAAGACAAGCGCGGCGATGGGCGCGGTAGCAACGTGGTGCGCGCGCTGTTCCCATCGGGCGGCAGTGGCCGCAGCGTCGAGATCCCCATCTTGGGTCGCGTCGCCGCGGGCGAGCCGATCCTCGCCGAAGAGAACGCCGAGGGCTCGGTGGTCGTCGATTCGATGCTGGTCGGCGATGGCAAGAAGCTCTTCGCGCTCAAGGTCGTCGGCGAGTCGATGATCGAAGACGGCATCTACGACGGCGACTACATCTTCGTGCGCAAGCGCCCCCACGCCGACCCCGGCGAGATCGTCGTCGTCATCATCGAGAACGAAGCGACCGTGAAGCGCTACTACCCCGAGGGCGATCGCATCCGCCTGCAGCCGGCCAACGCCAGCATGAAACCCATTTACGTCGACAAGAAAGACTTCAAGCAGGTGCAAATCATCGGCTTGGTCGTCGGGGTCTATCGGCGCCTGCCCGGATGATGAGTCCAGGCTCTCGCCGCTACTAGGTAAGCTCGCGAAGCGGACCATTGGTCCGGGCTCCGCCGAGCTCACTCCCAAAGGTGTCGATCGAAACGCCCAGCGCGCGCGCGATGGTCACCCAAAGGCTCGCTACGGCGCGCGAGTCCGGATTGAGCGGCTCCCAGCCGACGTCCCAGCCGAAGCTCAGCATGCGGCCGCCCGTACGGATGGGCACGTTGCGTCCGGCGATGACGACGAAACGCCAGTTCGAGTTCTCGAGATTGTGATGGGCGTGGGCGCCGTCGGAGAAGACGACCACCACGGTGTCGTCGAGCGTCGGGCCGAGGAGCTCGAGGAAGCGCGCGACCTCCGAGGAGAACCATTTCCAACCGATGGTACGCGCGGAGTCGTAGAGCTCGGGCCCATCATGCCCGTGCTCTCCAACGTAGCCCTGGGCTTCGAGCTCGGTGCCGATGTGCGGACCGATGAGCGCCGGAAAGTGGTAGTGGGTGTTGCCGCCGCCGACGACGCCACCGACGACACGCGTGAGGCCGCAGCGCAGCGCGGTGGCCGCCATGTCCAGCATCACCGGAAACTCTTTGACGGCGCCGCGCTCACCCGTCGGAGCCCCGGGCGCGAGACACTGAGTGCTGCTCCGGCGCCGGTCGAAGGCATCGAGACTCGCGAGATAGCTGTCGAGCTGGGCTCGTTCGCTCGCCGCGAGCCGCTGACGCAGGCTGTTCACATCCGCGTTCACGCGCGCGAGCACGCGGCGATCGATGGCTTGTTGGGAGACGCTCGCGTCGGCAAAGAGCATGTCGAACAAGCGAGCGGCTTGCACCGGATATGAAATGGGCTGGTCAGCCGCACGCGCGAACAGCATCTCGTTCGTCGCTCGGTTCACGTCGGCGTCGATGCCGAAGAGTAGAGAGCGCACAGGAGTCTGCGCACCGACGCGCTCGGCCACGAGTTGATCGAAGGTGATGCCGACGGGAGCGTGACCCTCCGTGCGCTCGCTGTCGCCGTATCCGCCGCAACCGAGCAGGCCGTAGCCACCGCTGTGCTGGTAGTCCACGAGGTTCAGGGAGAGGTTACGCAAGATCGCTGTTTGGTCGCGCCATGGCGCAAGTGGAGCGAGCGCTTCGTGGTACGACCACTCCGAGGTCTCGATGAAGCTCCTCATGGGGTTTACGTCGGACGGCGGCCGCGAGTCCCAACCGAGCTGCTTGTCGGGAAGCCCTCCGCCGAACGACAGCAGCACGAGATTTTTCGCCGCCATCGGCTCGGCGCCCCAAACCGTGGACGCGAGCTGCGTGACGAACGGTGCCAGCACTCGTGCTCCGGCGGTGAGGCCGAGCGACGAAAGGAATCGACGTCGTGACATGCTCATCGGTTCGTCTCGCTGGTGATGGTGGTGCGCTCCAGGTACTCGGGTGAGGCGAACATCTCCGCGATAACGGCCAGGGTGTCCTCGCCCGAGCTGTCGTAGAGGGCGGCGAGGCGGTCGAGCTCACACTGATCGCTTTCGCGGATGTCGCGGCCGTGGACGAAGCGATAGAGCTGCGTGACCCAGCAGGCTTTCACCACCTCCGAATCGGCGAGGCGTCCCATGAGGTCACGCGCGTCCGCATACGCGCCATCCTTGTCGTCGCCAGCGCCGAGGAGCTCACCGGTCATGTCGACGGCGGCGCCATTGTCGACGGTCCGGGGGCGGCCGAGGTGGTCCCAGGCCTCGAAGCCGCTAGCCAGCGGGTCCATGAGGTGATGACAGGTCGAGCACGCGGGGTTGCTCGAGTGCTCGGCAATGCGCTCGCGTAGCGACCGGCCGGGGACATCAGGGATCTGCGGCACGACACCGCCCGGAATGGGAGGCACCGAGCCGCACAACAAGCGCTCGCGCACGAAGAGCCCGCGACGCACCAAATGGTTTTGCTCGGGATGGCTCATGGCGACGAGCCACGACGGGTGCGTGAGCAAGCCCACGCGACTGGGCTCGTGCAGATAGGTGCCTTCTTCGGCTTGCGTTGCGAGCGCCCAGCTCTGCGCCGTCGAGGCGCGCACGAAGACGAGATCGCTGGTCAGCAGCGCGCGCAGCAGGCCGGAGGTCGCGTGGTCGTCGAGCAGGCGCTCGATCACCCGCTCGCTGTCGTCGACGAGCTCGCGCGCGTGGTGAAAAGGGTGGGCGGCGAGGTCTTTTTGCGTCTCGACGGCGCGCCCATACTGGAACAACTCGCGCACGAAGCCTCGCAGAGCGGGCACCATGCTCGGCGCGGCAAGGAGTCGTTTGACCTCGGCACGGATGGCGTCGGCATCGGGCTGTGTCGCGCCGAAGGCGCGGAGAACATCGTCGGGTGGGCGGTCGAGCAACGTGAACGCGAGCGCCGCCGCGATTTCATCACCAGTGAGCTTCCCCTGCAGGCCCTCGCCGCGGAACAGGAACGCAGGGCTCATCAGCGCCCCGCGCATGAGCGCCGTGGTCGCCTCCTGAGCCGTCAGCTCCGTCTCGGCGTCCTCGAGCCCGCGACTCACCTCGGCGAGCTCGAGCTCGGTCGCGGGTCGCGACCAGAGAGTCCGGAGAGCGTCGGCCCAGACGCGCCCAACGCAGGCGCTTCGTTCGGCGGCAGGGCAGACATTCCCAGGGTCACTCGCCCATGCCCTGGCTACCGCGTCGGCTGCGTTCCAGACCTCGTCGATCTCGTATTCGCCGATGCCCGCTTGGCGTGACCAGGTGCTGAAGAAATCAGCGCGGCGAGCCTGTGCGAAGGGCACCTCGGCGGTGGCGGCCGCGCTAGAACCCGCAAGCAGCGTATCGACGACCGCGCGGTACTGCACGCCGCTGAGTCGGTGGAGCTCGGGGCGCTGCCCACAAACGAGCTCGCTCGCGCTCGTGGGACGATCCAAGAGCTCGCCGATCTCGCCCACACAGCCGGCGAGGAAAGCGAAAGCAGTGAGGAGCACAACCGGGCGCATGTCCCTGGGTCGTCGCGCAGGGACCTAAGATCGGCTCAACAATCGACCGACGATCGAACGACGCTACTCGTCCCCGTGGCCGTTGAGGCTCTTGTCCCCTTCGGGCTCGTTCAGGCGCGCTTCGATCTCGTCCATCAGCTCGAGGAGCTCGTCGACGCGCGACTCGAGGCGCGAGAGATCGTCCTTGGTCACCAAGCCGGGGTTGCCGGCAACGAGCCACTCTTTGAGGGTGTCGAACATCGATTCGTTCGCGGCCATGGCGCGAACCTACGGCGCCCAGTCGTCCCCGTCAAACGTTGCACCTTCGCCCCCGACATGCGACGGAACGCGCCGCCATGGCGTTTTCTCCCAGGCTTCGCGTCGTCACCGGTAAGGGGGGCGTTGGTAAGACCACCGTCGCCGCCGCGCTCGCCCTGGCGGAGGCCCGCCGTGGCAAGCGAGTGTTGCTGGCCGAAGTGAATGGACGCGATCGCGCGGCGCACCTGCTCGGGGTCGAGCCGACCGGCAGCAAGCTGACCGCCGTGTTGCCGAACATCGCCCTGGTCGACATGAACCCCCGCGACACGCTGCGCGAATACGTGCTCCTCACCTTCAAGTTCGAGACCGTCTATAAGGCCGTCTTCGAAAACCGTGTCGTGAAGAACTTCCTGCGGCTGACACCGAGCCTGGGCGAGCTGATGATGCTGGGCAAGATCTGGCATCACGAGCGCGAGCGCGAAGACGACCAGCCCCGCTTCGACGTCATCGTGCTCGACGCACCGGCGACGGGGCACGCCATCGCCATGCTGCGCGCGCCCAGCGTCGTGCAAGCCACGGTGCCGGCGGGACCGCTCCGCGAAAACGCACGCAACATGGATCAGCTCCTGCGTGACACGGCCCGCACCACCGTGCACGTCGTCACCACGCCGGAGGAAATGCCGGTGAACGAGGCGGTCGAGATCGAGCGCGCCGTCGACGACGAGCTCGGCATGCGCATCGGCACGACGTTCCTCAATCAGCGGGTCAGCGCTTTGGTGCCCGAGATCGTGCCGATCCTGGATTCGTCCGCCATAACAGACACAAGTCTCGCCTCCGCCGCCCGCGTGCTCCACGCCCGCGAGCAGCGCCGCATCGGCGGCGAGCAGAACCTGCAACGCCTGCCGCACAAGATGCTACGTGACTCGGTGAGCATTCCCCGTATCGTCGCCGCTGATTTCGGGCGCCGGAGCCTGGAGGCCATCGCCGATGTCATCGTGCCGGCGCTCGCCCGCGAGGCCGACCAATGAGCAAGCCGGTCTGGGAGGGTCGCAAGGTCGTCGTCAACGTCGGCACCGGCGGCGTCGGCAAGACCACCGTGTCGGCCGCGATGGCGGTCGCCGCCGCGGCAAGCGGGCGTCGCACTCTCGTCATGACCATCGACCCAGCCCGCCGTCTCGCCAACGCCCTGGGCCTCCCCGCGTTCGGCAACGTCGAGCATGAAATCGAGCAAGATCAGCTCGCGCCCTATGGCGTGAAGCTCCAGGCGCCCCTCTGGGCCATGATGCCCGACGTGAAGCGCACCTTCGACGAGCTGGTGGAGCGCTTCGCCCCGAACGACGAGAAGAAGCGCGCCATCCTCGGCAACCGCATCTATCAGCATTTCTCGACCGTGCTCGTCGGCTCGCACGAATACGCCGCGGTAGAGAAGCTTCACGAAGTCTACGCCAGCGGCAAATACGACCTCATCGTCCTCGACACCCCACCCTCCGGCAACGCCGTCGACTTCCTCGAGGCGCCGAGCCGCATCATCGATTTCCTCGAGCAGGACACAGTGCAGTGGTTGGTGAAGCCCTACGCGGCGGCGGGCCGCTTCTCGCTCAAGATCCTCGACGTTGGCAGCTCGTTCATCAGCAAGAGCGTCGGCAAGCTCGCCGGAGCGGAGACGCTGCGCGAGCTCGCCGAGTTCGTCCTCGGCTTCCAGGGCATGTACGAGGGCTTCCGCGAGCGCTCGCGACGCGTGCGCGACCTCCTCGCTTCCGACGAGGTTGCCTTCAACCTGGTATCGAGCACCCAGCGCGCCCAGCACGACGCCATGTTCCGCTTCCGTGAGGAGCTCGCGGCCGAGGGCCTCAAGGTCCGTGCCCTGGTGGTCAATCGCGTCCGCAACGTCCCGCCCGACGTCGAAAGCCCCAAGACCCTGGAAGCGGTTCGCACGGCCCTCAAGACGCTCACTCCAGGGGCCGCGGATCAGGCCGTGGGCGCCCTCCGCGAGGAAGCCGCACTCGCAGCCGCCGACCGCGATGCCATCCAGCAGCTCGCCGAGCGCCTGGGCCAGGTCCGCACGATTCTCTTGCCCGAGCTTGCCGGCGACGTGCATGACCTCGCTAGCCTCTCAGCTCTCCACCCCTTTTTCCTCGAAGGCGCGACATGAGCCGCCGAAACAGAATGGGCAAACGCGCCGACAATCGAGCACCCATGGCGTTCGCCCGTCTCGCCGCCCTCCTCGTCGTCCTTTTGGGCACCGGTGTGGCCTACGCCGGTCCCCGCGACTTTTCGCTGATCGGCCTTGGGCGACCGCAGAGCAACGACCTCTCCGACCCCTCGGTGGCCCGCTATCGGGCCTTGGCGACCGAGCTCGCGTTCGTGGTTGGACCCCGGGTCCTCGCCGGCGCCGACAGCCTGGGCGCCGCCGGCTTCGAGCTCGCCTTCGCGCTCAACTATACGGGTATAAGTGGCAGCGCCGAATACTGGCAGGGCGCACCATCCGCCCAGGTCTTCGAGAGCGCGGTCAACGGTGGTGGCTCGCCTGGCGGTTTCTGGTCGCCGACGTTGCAAGTCCGCAAAGGCCTGCCTTTGTCGACGGACCTGGGCTTGTCGATGGCGTACCTCGGCTCGAGCTCGATGGTGGCGCTCGGCCTCGACGTCAAAGTGGGGCTCTTCGAGGCGTATCTACCGCGTTACGTTCCCGACGTTGCCCTGCGTGCCGGAGTTGGCCACCTCGTCGGCGCCAGTGAGCTGACGCAGACGACGCTCGAATTCGATCTGCTGGCCTCCTACACCATCATCTGGAGAGCCGCGCTCCGGCTCACGCCTTCACTCGGGATCGGGCGCATGCTCGTTCGCACCAGCAGCGGCGTCCTCGACGCGACTCCCGCCGAGGTCGTCGACCCCGCCGATCAAACCTTCGCGCCCGGCGGCTCGCTCTATCGCTTTCCGACGTTGGGCTTCGGCGACAACCACATCACGCGTTTGTTCCTGGGTTGTCATGCCGTGTATGGCTTCGGCTTCGCGGGCTACTTCCTCGACATCGGCTTCATACCGTCGGGGATCGGCGCCGCCGGCAATCACGTCAGCCACACGCTGAAGGTCGGTCTGAACATCTGATGCAGGTGCCGTATTTCCCAGAGCTGATGCTCACCCTGTTCATCCTCGCGATGGTGTTCAGCGCCCACAATCTGCGACGTCTTGCAGACGGTCTAGGGCGTCTGCTCGAGCGGACATTCGGCAAGCGCTGAGGCTAGCGCTACCCGCTACTGGTCGCCGGCCGGCTCGCTGGGCGTCCCGTCGTCGGCATCACGGGCTTTGCGCTTCGTCTTCGTGCGCTTGGCCTTCATCTTGGTCTTGTTCTGCATGACGTCGTGCTCGCCACCGGCGTCGGGCGTCTTGAACGACGGAGCCTCCTGGCTGGGCGGCGCGACCTCGCGCGGCGCGGGCTCCGCTGGGAGAGCCGGCGCTGTCACCGGGACCGGCGGCGGCGCTGCTTGCACCAAGCGGACGCGATGACGAGTGGAGCGCAGCTCACGTGGCGCCGGTGAGATGACGACCATGAACGGCACACGCTCGCCGGGCGCGATGGTGAGCGGTCCGGTCTGCTTGGCGGCGAAAGCGCGGGTGGCGGCTTCGGGTGTCTCGAGCCGCGCCAGCTCGGCGACGCTGAGCACCACCCCGAGCGACCCGCGCGCCTCACCGATGAGGGTGTCGTCTTGTTTGCGAACCTCGGCGATCACCTCGAGGCTCGAGACCGGCTGCGTGCTCGTGTTCTTCACCTCGCCGGTGAACACGAGAATCTTGCCATGCACCGTCGGATACAAGACCGACCGCATCGACGTCGGCTGCACGCCCAAGATGCCGGACGCACCTTCGACGGTATCGCCGCGCACGATGCGCTCGGGATCGCGCAGCACCTCGGTATCCAGCTGACCGCTGCGCACCAGCGCGAAGACCGCGAGCGCGAGGAGCACGACCGACAACATCACCGTGGTCGCGCCACGCACGAAACGCGTCCCGGTCGTCGCGTCAGGCGGGGGAGGAGGGCGGGGGACGCCGTCCTGCGTCGCCCCTTCGCCGAGGCCGCTGGGCAGCGGGCGTGTCTCGCGGCGCGGGCCAAGACGGCCGAGCTGCAGGTCATGGATCGCGGTCTGGCCTTCGAAAGCCTCGATCGACGGGCGAGTCGGCTCTTGCGGCGGCGAATACGTTCCGTCCGAGCCCAAGCCTCCGCTCAGCAGGAGCTCGGTGTCGTCTTGCTGCGGAATGGCGCGCGCCATGAGCGCGGGATCGATGCGACCGACGAAGGTCTCCATGCCGCCGCCGGCGGAGAGCATAGCGCTCTGTTGATGAGCCTCGTTCGTGGGCCGCGTCAGTGACGGGACCTGAATGATGGAGGTGCGTGCCTGCGCGATCTGGTCGGGGAACACCGGCGAGTCGGGAAGCGACGAAGGCCCCGGATAGGGGGACGGGCTGGGCAACGGGATGTCCATCCCGATCGGGTTCGTCGGCTCCACGAAGAGCGACGGCGTTTGCACCACTCGCGTGGCGGCGCGTGAGCTTTCACCCCCCATGGGCTCGGGCATCGCGGCCCCACGAAGGGCAACGGCGACGTCTTGATCGACAGTCGGCTCGTCTTCGATGGACACCAGGTCGTCGTCATCGATGCTCATGACGTCGTCATCGGTGACCGCTGTAGCGGAGTCATCGCTGATGTCGATGTCCATCATGTCGTAGGCGGGCGCGAGCGGCGAGGCGGTCGGAAACGCGGCACCCCCGTGTGACGGCATGCCGGGAGCAACGGCGGCGGAGACGTCGTCGAGCGTCATGGCGGCGCGCGAGGGCGGATCGACGAGCGTCTCCAAGTCGTCGAACGAAGTGGGTGCGCGGCCACGGCTCGCGGGCGCGACCATGTGCACTGCTGTCTTCGTCTCGTGTGGTGACTGGTTGAGGTCGAAGCTCGGCGGGATGACCTCGTGCGCGGTGGTGTCGCTGTCGAACGCTACCGGCGGTCCGAACGGCTGCTGGGGAGCGTCGACCTTGGTCGATGCGAATGGATCGAGCTCCTCGACGTCATCGTCGGGCCGCACCACGAAGCCGTGGCTGCACACGGAGCACGTGACGCGCGCACCACGATCGCTCAGACGGCGCGGGTCGAGGCGAAACCTCGTGGAGCACTGCGGACATTGAACGATCATCGTCGTGCACAGGGAGACGCGACTGGACCTGTCCGCCGCACCCACCAACGCCTGTCAAAGTTATAAATCAGCCGCCAGCTTGCGCAAACTAACTGATCAAGTATGTTTCGCTGCGTGAGTGAAGGGATCGCCTACGGCGACTACTACCTACTCGGCCGGCTGGGGACCGGTGGGACGGCAGAGGTGTTCCTGGGTAAGCGGCTCGGGGACAGCGTAGGTGGACGTCTGCTCGCGGTGAAGCGTTTGCTGACGCAATTCGCCGGCAATCCCGAGCTCATCAAGACCTTCCAGGACGAGTCGCGGATTGCCAGCATTCTGCGCCATCCCAACATCGTCGAGACGATCGACTCCGGGGTCAACAACAAGCAGCACTTCCTGGTCATGGAGTTCATCCACGGCAAGGACCTCAAGACCATCCAGCAACGCGCGCGCAAGACCGGCGCTCCCTTGTCCTATGTGGCCAGCGCGTACATTGCCGCCGCCATCGCGGACGCGCTCGACTACGCTCACGGCCTCGAGGTCCCCGACGAGCTCGGCAAATCGGTCGTTCACCGTGACTTGAGCCCCCAAAAGCTCCTGATCTCCTACGACGGCGTGCCCAAGGTCATCGACTTCAGCGCGCGCGACGCCAAGAGCCGCGGGATCGAAGGCCGCATCGGCTCGATCAAGGGTCGATTCGGGTACCTGTCTCCCGAACAAGCGATCAGCAACCCGGCCGATAGGCGCTCCGATGTCTTCTCGTTGGGCGTCATTCTCTACGAGATGACCACCGGGATGGCCCCATTCCGCGGCGGCAGCGACGCGGCCACGCTCGGGAAAGTCGCGCGCGCGAGCTTCTCGCCACCCGACCTGGTGAACGCCGGCATGCCACGGGTGCTCGGAAAGATCATCGAGCGCGCCATGCAACGTGAGCCCGACAAGCGCTACGCGACCGCGGCTGAGATGGCGGAGGCCCTGCGCGCCTTCATCCGTGACGACGGACAGGTGATCGACAAGGGTGAGCTCGCGCGCATCATGCGTGAGCTCTTCTTCGAGGACTACGAGCGCGAGAAGGTGCGCGTCGAGCAATACCGCCGCCTCACGCACCTGCCGGCGACCGGCTCGGGGAGCAAGCCGCTGGCCATGGGTGACAGCCCCAGCGGCGGCGGCCTCGAAGGCTCGCGGACGCGCGACATACAAGACGAACGCACCACCGCCGATGATCCGCGGCTCTCCAGCATCGATGACGACGACGACACCGGCGTGAGCGACGCCGAGGGTGCGCCGCTCGATGATCATGTCGAGCGCACCGATACCGGCATCAACGGCGACATCCCGGACACCGGCGTCCATCACGACGTCTCCGACAGCGGTGTGCACCGTGAGATCACCGATACCGGCGTGCACCTCGAAGTCACCGATACCAGCACGCGTGCCGACGGGCCGGTCATCATCGAGGAGCAGATCTCCGACAGCGGCTTGTTCGATGCGGTTCAGGCGATCGACGAACCGGTCACGGAGTCGCCCGGGGCCGCGCAGTTCATAGCCTCGACCGATACGCTGCAATTGATACCTTTCGAGCCAACGCCCGGCACCGAGTCCGTCGCTCCCGCCGCGGAGCCCGAGCTCGTGACGATGGGTGACTTCAGCTTCACCGTCGACGAGGTCATGCCGAAGCTCGACGACGAGCCAACCGGCGCCGACCAGCCCGTCGCACGCGAAGCGATCGCCGACGCGCCCGTGCAGCTCGCGAATCCCTGGGCCGGCGAAGGGGGCGCGACCTCCTCGTTTACCGTGCCGCCGGCAGCCTTGAACGAAGGTCCAACAGTCGTCGTCGAGCCGCTCTTCGGCGACCAAGGCCCCGGCGACGCGCTCTTCCAGCTCAAGACGCCGACAGCCGCGAGTCCCTCGATCATCTTCGAGGCCAAGACCAAGGTCTACGAGGACAGCATCGCGGATCTCGTACGCCGAACGCAGCCGTCGGGCTTCGGGGTCGAGATTACGAAGCAGGACTTCAAGCGCCCCAAGAACGCCGACAACGCGCAAATCGCCGAGCTGCTCGCAGTCGTGAATCCAGCTCCACCTGACGGCATGAACGTCGCCACCACGGTGCAGCCGCTTCACGTTTCGACCGTCGTTGCCACCCCGCCCGAGAAGGCGGTCACGCAAGTCGCGATGGCTCACGCCAAGAGCAAGAAGAAGAAGGGTCGCGGGCCTTCGCAGCTCGACGAGAGCGACACCGCCGCCGACAAGGTCGAGGACATCGAGCTCCTCGACGACGAGGCCTTCGCGCGCTCAGGCCCCTTCCCCGACGACGCCGACAACGCCCCGCGAACCGTCGCGACCCCCATGCCCGGCGCGATGCTCGACGACGGGCCCGACGAGGAGGCCGACGACGACGACGAGTACGAAGAGGTCGGTCGCTTCTTCTCGCGCAGCGATATGATCACGCTCGTCGTTGCCGCGTTCATGGGCCTGCTAATCATGACCGCGTCGTACGTCTACGCGCTCAACGCACCGCTGCCCGATCAGAACAACATCATCGAAGAGCGCTAGGGGAAGAACGTCGTGTGCACCGACAAGAGCACCGGCACCTGCTGTCCGTTCTGAAGGACAACGGTCGCGCCGTGCAGGCCGTCGTTCAAGATGGGGAACTTCACCGCGAACGGCTTCTTCGGGTTGCGCCAGCCGTCATTCATCAGCTTCACCTCGTAGCGGTTGCCGGCGAAGAGCACGGCGACCGGGGTCGAAGCCCAGCCGGTGCCGAGGTCGAGGGCACGATGGGTGTGGGGCTGCGCGGGGTTCGGAAAGTTCTGCTCGACGACGATCATCCGGGTGCCGGCGGATGCGGGGCGAGCTTGGACGGCGGCGTCCACGCGAGTGGTGCGCATGTTGGTAACTCCGAGAATGAGTGTGAGCGCTCATTCTCGCGACGCGGCGCGGCACGTTGTGTTTACCCCGGGCGCCAGGTCGGCACTCTCTAGCGCAGCTCGATCGCCTGGATCCGGCCCGTCGGCGCGCTGGGGGGCAGGAGCTTGTTTGCTTCCTTGCCGGTGACGATGAAGCGGACGTCGGTCGGGTTGTGCACGAGCATGTTGAAGAGGTCCCAAAGTGGGTCGCCGGCACCACGGCGCACGCCTCGACCCGGACTCGCGTCGGCGTCGATGGCGAACACCGTGGTCTCTGGGTTGGTGAGCGATAGCGCCTGCAGGGTGGTCATGAGCTTCGCGGGGCTCTTCGCAAGAGCGTCCACGAAAGCGGATCGATCGGTGTAGCCTTGGCGGATACTTACGGGCTTGAGGTCACGCGTGCGGCCGTCCGGGGTGGTCATCCTGTAGGTGCCACCGCCAATGTCGAAGAGCATGCCGAGGACGCCGGCAAGGGAACGATCCGCTGGAGCGGCGCGGCCGACGTAACGCTGATAGACGTCGTCGATCGGCATGAAGCTCCAGTCACGATTGGCCCGCATCTGCTCGAACATGCCGGCAACGAGGGTGGCGCGATGCGCCGGAGCTCCGCCACTCATGGCGACGACATAGCGCGAGCCGTCGATGGCGCGCACGGCATGCATGACCTCGCGCGGCTGCTTGATGGCGCCGGTTTCGATGACAGTCGGAGGGAATTGAATTGGCATACACGCCCCGCAAGTTCGTTCTCCCAGTACATCGGCAGAATGAGCGCGACGGTGCGCAGAAGCGCCTACGCCAGGTTGGCATCGGCGCCGAGCCAGCGAAACTCTCGCACAAACAGCTAGTTAGTCTTTGCCGTAACCAAGGCGCGGACCCCATGAGGGAGTCTCGACGTCGCCCTGGACGCGGGCGATGAGGCGCTGATTGTTGCCGTCGACGTCCATGATGTAGAGGCGGCGGCCGCCGGCACCGGCACGGGTCGACACGAAAGCGATGTGGTGACCGTCAGGCGAATGCGTGGGCGACTCGTTGTTGCCCTCGTCCTGGGTGAGGCGCGTGATGACCCCGGTGTCGGGGTCGACCACGAAGATGTCGTACTTCATGCGCTCGTCGCGCGCGGTGAAGGAGATCTGGCCACCGGCGCGCGGCGACCAATCCGGCTCCTGATTGTAGTTGCCTTGGAAGGTAAGGCGGCGTGCGTTCGAGCCGTCGGCGTTCATGACGTAGATGTGCGGATTGCCGGCGCGCGACGAGACGAAGGCAATGCGCGAGCCGTCGGGGCTCCAGGTCGGCGAGACGTCTTGGCCCCACGAGTCCGTGAGACGGCGCACGTTACCGCCGCCGACGTCCATCACGTAGATCTCGGTGTTGCCGTCGACCGACAAGGTGAGGGCGATGCGGCGCCCATCGGGTGAGACCTGCGCGCCCGTGTTCAAGCCGCGCTGGTTCGACAGGTTCTTGGCGTTTTGACCGTCGAGGCCGATGCGCCACAGATCGGGGTTGCCGTCGGCATACGACGTGTAGATGAGGCCCGCGCCGCCCGGAAGCCAGGCAGGCAAGAGCGACAAGATGCCCTCGGACGTGATGCGACGCTCGGCGCCGCCGTCCATGTCGGCGATGAACACGGCCTTGCCGCCGCGCGTCTTGCGCACGTACGCAAGGTGCGACGAGAAGATGCCCTTCTCGCCGGTGAGCATCTCGATGACCTCGTCGAGGAACTTGTGAACGGCGCGCGAGCCGCGATCGATGCCCTCGTCGTAGTCGCGGGCGAGCACTTCGCGCTGAGCGACGACGTCGTAGAAGCGCAGGTTGATCTTCGCGGTCTTGCCAGCCACCGCGACCGAGCCGCGGATGAGGCCCGAAGCGCCGACGTTGGTCCAGTTCTGGAAGTTCGGCTTGGTCACCGCCTCCTTGTCGGGAGCGAGGTACGTGTTCGGCGGTACGAGCTCGAGCGAGCGAGCGAGATCGACATCGATCTGGAGGATCGCCGAGAGCTCCTTGGCCACTTTGGCGGAGTCACCACCGGCCGGGACGATGTCGGGCGCGGCCACCGGATACGGGCGGAAGTTCGCGCCGCCGACGGCGATCTGCATGCGCTGCGCGGAGGCAGGGGCCGCGAGGAGAAGCACGGCGGCCACGAGGAAGAGCTTACGGAAAAGAGTCATCATGACGGCCCACACTATGGAGTGAACGTGACCTCGAATCCATCCTTACGTGCTTGTTCGGCGATCTCGGCGTCGGGTGGCGAGACCCTGCCGCACTTCTGCGCGGCATTCTTCACCGCGGAGTCGAAGCGCTGATCGCCGCTCGACTTGGTGATCTCGAGATCGGAGAGTCGTCCATCCTTCTGCACGCTGATCGCGATCTTCGCCGACCTACCCGCGGCCTGCGCCGGGGACATGCCGAGCAAGTCCCAGTGCGCCTTCATGCAGGCGTACACTTCGCTCGCGAGCTTGTTGCCGGCGAGCGCCTTGTTGGTCGTGCCGTACTGGGAGCCGTCCTCGCGCCCCTCGGGCTCGTCCTGATTCTTCAAGCGGTCGAGCGCGTTCTGCACTTTGCTGAGCTGCGACAGACGATCCTTGGCTGACGGCGTCGCGTCCTTGGGTGGCGTCGGCTTGGTCTGCGGGGGTGGATCGGTCGGCTTGGTCTGCGGTGGCGGCTCCGCTTTTTCGGGCGGAGGCGGAGGCTCGTCTTTTCGCGGCAAAAGATCTTTCGGCCGCTCTTTGCCGAGGCGCACGAGCTCGGTGACGATGACGTTCTGCGCCGGCTTGCGGCTGTGCGCCGACTTGATGGTGATGAGCGCGACGATGACCACACCTACGTGCGCTATAACGGACACGGTGATGGCTCGGCCCAGCGTCGTCGACGCGCGGCGTCGCGTGCTGTCCAATTGGCCGAGCTGCTTCACGAGTGCCTCTACTTCGTCTTCGGTTGCACGGGGTCCGTCACCATCCCGAGATTGGTGACACCCGCGTCCTTGATGATGGCCATGAGATCGACCACCACACCGTAGGGTAAGTTGCGATCAGCGTGCAGGTAGAGCTGCTTGTCACGCGCGAGCTTGGTGTTGCCGACCAGCTTGTCGCGGAGCTGCGCGTACGGGATCTCGGTCTCGCCGATGAAGATGTGGCGGTCCTTGGTGACCGTCAGCACCAAGCGATCTTCTTGCACATCGAGCGTCGGCGCCTTGGTCTGCGGCAAGTCGACCGGAACACCCTGTTGAATGAGCGGCGCCGTCACCATGAAGATGATGAGCAACACCAACATCACGTCGACCATCGGCGTGACGTTGATCTCGGCTAGCGCGCGGCCCGAGCCGCCAACTGACATCGCCATGGCGGAGTCCTAAAAGAAGTGACGCTTGATGATGTTGAGAAAGTCAGCCGAGAAGTTCTGCATCTCGGTGTCGAGCACGCGGATCTTGGCGACGAAAAAGTTGTACGCGATGACGGCGGGGATCGCCGCGAAGAGACCGAAGGCCGTAGCCACGAGCGCTCCACCGATACCCGGCGCGACAGTCGCGAGGTTCGCATTACCCATACGTCCAATGTCTTGGAACGAGGTCATGATTCCGACGACCGTGCCCAAAAGACCGATGAACGGCGACGACGAGGCCACGGTGGCGAGGAACGGGATCATCGATTCGAGGCCGGTGAGCTCCGCGGCAGCGGTACGGCGCATGGAGCGCTCGACGCTCTCGAGGTCGCCCAGCGCGGTTTCGCCGACGTGCCCGCCCGGGGACGGCTCTTCCTTCTTCTTGAGCTTCGCGAGCTCGACGTAACCAGCGCGGAACACCTGCGAGACCGGGGAAGCCGGCAACGCGTCGCTCTTCTGGTAGATGGCGTCCAGGCGCTTGCTGCTCCAGAACATGTCCAGGAACGATTCGCTGTCGCCGTAAGCGCGGCGAATGGTGCGCCACTTGAAGTAAATGATGGCCCAGCTCACCACCGAGAAGATGATGAGGAGCACCATGACGGCCTTTTCCGGCAGGCCGGCGGTCACCATGGATTCGATGAACCCGTAGCTGGGCGGCGCCACGGCCGGAGCCGGGGGCGTCTGCCCGAGCAAAAGCGATGCGACGTACAGGGCGTTCATGACGAAGCGCGCTACCACGCCGGCTCCCTAACAGGCAAATTCACAAGCCGGGACGGGCGCCTGTCGCGTAGGTATAATGCCGCCATGTGGCCCCGTATCCCGGGGGCACTGGACGGTTCATGGTCGAAATCCGCGAAAATAAAGTGGATTTGTCCCACGTTGATGAGGGCAACAGGGCCCGTCAGCGGTCGGACGATGCGGCCTATGCGCTGCTCACGCAAATCCGCAAAGACCGGACAGCCGCTGTCGAGCTGGCGAGGCTCAACCCTGCCGAGCTGTCGGAGCCGGCCAAAGAGGCCATGGGGCGCATGCTGGTCGAGCAGCTTCGGGGCCAGCTCCCCGAGCAGCTAGCGCAACAGCTCCAGACCGGCTCGGCAAACGACGCGGTCCTGGCGAAGCTGATGCAGCGCTTCGCCAACGCCAACGATCCGAACCCGCAGAACCGCTTCGGCCAAGCGCCGACGCCCGAAGCCGCCCGCCAGGCAGCGACAGATCAGTCGACGCCGCATCAAGCGCTGCAGTGGACCCAGTTCGTCCAGAAGGTCACGCACATCCCGCAGGCGCTGGTGCGTGATCGCCATGGCGTCGCCTCGCCGAAGGGCGAAGGCACGACCCTCATCGAGATCCTCGGGCAGCGCTTGTCGGCTCTCGATGGCGCGAGCCTGCGCCTGCCGCATCTCGTCGAGCGCGCACCGAGCGATCTATCTCCGACCCAGCGCCTGGCGCTGATGAAGGCGACCTTCGGCGACGAGCTTGCCGACGTCTTCGGGCGCCTCGGCATCAGTGATCCGCTGCAGCTCGTTCGTACCGGCGCGATGCCGGGCGATCGAGCCGCTTTGGCGGAGGCCTTGGGAATGGGCCGCGGCGAGCTCCTCACCTTGCTCATGCGCGCCGAGCTCTTGAAGATCGGCCCCGGCCGCAACGGCGAGCTCGGCATGCGCCCGGAGTTCCTGCTGGGCTTGAAGGACGCCGGCGTCGCCATGCTCGGCACCATGGCGGCGATGCGCGCGCTCTCGCACGAAGAGCTCACGGCGCTCTACAAGAAGCTGCGCGAATCACTCGGTGGCTTCGGCAAGACCTCGAAGGGCAGCCGGCCCATCGTCAAACGCGATCTCATGCACTGGGCGCGCAGCGCCGCACGCCGGGCGAGTGACATCATGCTCGCGGACCGCGAACAGATCGGACGGCAGCTCGGCCGTGGTGACGCGCAGGAGCTGGTGCAAGCCTGGTACCTCGAGAACCTCTTCTGGACCGAGCTCGCCGCGCACCGGCGCCAGCAAGAGGCGCACTCGCGTGTGTACGAGCGCGAACGTGAGCGCGAGCGCCAGCAGCAGCAACAACAACAGCAGGGCCGCGACGACGATCAACAAGACGAGGAGGCGCTGCAGAAGCGCGACTGGCACGAGGAAGTGCCGAAAATGGCCTACGACGAGCAGCGCAACGATCAGCTGATGTGTTTCTGGATCACCGATTACAACGCCCACTCGGCGATGTCGGGCGTCATGCGACGCATGTACGTTTGCATCGACCCCGAAAGCGGCGCCATCATCCCGCAGGCGATTGAATCGGAGATCGTTCACGGGCTCACCGGGTAAGACATCATGGTTGGCGTTCGCTTTAGCGGTCTGCACCGGCTGCTCTAGCGAAAAGGCGTCCGAAAAAAGCGAGCCGCCGCCGCGGCCGGTGGCTCCCAGCGTCTACCGGGGCGACACCCTGCCGGCGATCAGCGAACAGGGCACGCGCGTCGAAGGCGGCACCCTGCGCATTGGCATGGCTTCCGAGCCGCCGCACTTGAACCCGCAGCTCGATCCCGTGGACGCACGCGGCCGCGACCTCGCCTATTACATCTACGAATCGTTGGCCCAGGCCGACCCACGCAACTGGCGTCCCGAGCCTCGTCTCGCCGAGTCGTGGGAGATCTCCGAGGACCGTCGCACCTTCCGCTTCCGCCTGCGGCGCGGCGTGAAGTGGCACGACGGCAAGCCCTTCAGCGCCGACGACGTCGTGTTCACCTTCGAGAAGCTGCGCGATCCCAAGGTGGCGGCGACGGGTATGCGCGGCTACGTCGAGCCCATTACCTCCGTCGTCGCCGAAGATCCGCACACCGTCGTCTTCACCACCTCGCAGCCCTACTGGTTCGCGCTCGAAGCCATCACCGACATCTACATCTATCCGAAGCACGTCTTCGCGAGCGGCGACTTCAACGCGCATCCGGCGAACCGCGCGCCCATCGGCACGGGGCGCTACAAGTTCGTCGAGTGGAAGACCGGCGATCACCTCACGCTCGCGAAGAACAAGAGCTACTACGGTACGCCGGGGCACCTCGACACTCTCACGTTCGTTTACGTGCCGGACGCGCAGATGCGCGCGCAGATGATCCGCAATGGCGAGCTCGATGTGGTCGAGCGCCTCGCCCCCGAGCAGTGGAAGGCGCTGACCCAAGACGCCGCTCTAGCGGACAAGTTCCACCGACTGCGGCACGTCCCCGACGGCATCCAGTGGATCGGCTGGAATGCAGCCAAGCCGATGTTCAGCGATGCGCGCGTGCGGCGAGCGCTGACCATGCTCATCGATCGCGAAGACATCGTGCAGAACCTCCGGCTCGGTCTCGATGTGCCGGCGGCGTCATGGTTCTACCCAGGGTCGCCGGAGCACAATCCACGCATCACGCCGTGGCCCTACGATCCCGCGGGCGCTGCGAAGCTGCTCGCCGAGGCCGGGTGGCGTGACAGCAACGGCGACGGCACCCTCGACAAAGGCGGCGTCGAGCTCGCGTTCACCTTCCTCTATCCGACCAACAATCCGCTCTACGAGCAGCTGGCCGCCCTCATCACCACGGAGATGCGCGCCGCCAAGATCGCCGTGAGCACCGCGAAGCTCGAGTGGTCGGTCTACACCGAGCGTCTACGCCGGCAAGAGTTCGAAGCTTGCTCTCTGGTGTGGAAGCTCGAGCCCAAGGGCGACCCCTATCCAATCTGGCACTCGAGCAGCATCAAGGAAGGCTCGAACTGGGTCGGCTTCAAGAACGCCGAAGCGGACACCATGCTCGAGGACGCGCGCCGTGAGTTCGATCGCGAGAAGCGAGCCGCCATCTATCAGCGCTTCAGCGAGCTCCTGCACGAGCAAGAGCCGATCACCCTGCTCTTCAATCGCTACAACTTGTCGATGGTGTCGAAGCGCTTCGGCGGCGTGT
Source organism: Myxococcota bacterium (assembly GCA_041288095.1). Taxonomy (GTDB): domain Bacteria; phylum Myxococcota; class XYA12-FULL-58-9; order XYA12-FULL-58-9; family JALHOP01; genus JALHOP01. The sequence continues at coordinate 13,936 of JBGGMJ010000203.1, read as the reverse complement.
ACTCGACGCCTTACGGGCTGTTTCGTTACGACGACTTCTTCGCGGTGGGAGCGGCGCGGTGAGATTGGCGAAACGATTCGCCGACCTCGTGCTCACGTTCCTCATGATCACGCTGCTGACGTTCGCGTTGTCGCGCGTCGCGCCGGGTGATCCATACGTCGGCGATGCGCTGAGCGGCGTCGCCGACGACGCGACCATCGGAGCGTGGCGTGAGCTGCGCGGTCAGAACCAGCCGTTGTGGACGCAATACGGCCGCTGGCTCGCCGCGAGCCTGTCGCTCGACTTCGGCCGCTCGTTCATCGACACGCGGCCGGTGCGCGAGCTGCTCGGCGAAGCGCTCGGCTCGACGCTCGTCATCGCGGGGTCGGCGGCGCTGCTCACCTATGTGTTGGCGGTGCCGCTGGGGTTGTACCTGGCATTGACGCGCAAGCGCCGGGTTGCGTCTGTCGTCGATAGCGGTCTGTTCGTCTTGCACGGCGTGCCGGTGTTCTGGGGCGCGCTGCTCCTGGGGCTCGCGGCCTCGACGCTGTTCTCCGTGCGTGGCTCGTTCGTCTTGCCCATCTTGTGTCTCACGTATCCGGGGCTGGCGCGGATTGCCCGCTATCAGAAAGCCGCGACACGCGAGGTAGCGAGCACGGCCCCGGTGCTGCTGGCCCGCGCCAAGGGCTTGCCCGAGTCGCTCGTCGTCAGGCGATACATCCTGCGCGCGGCGTTGACCGCGCCGCTGGCGCTCCTCGCCGCCGAGCTGCCGTGGCTCCTCGGCGGCAGCGTCGTCGTCGAGCGCATCTTCACCGTGCGCGGCATGGGCATGTTGACCTTCGACGCCATCCTGCGACGTGACGTGCCCGTCATCATGGGCGCCACCGCCATCGTCGCCATCGTCGCCCTGGCCAGCAGCTTGCTCGGCGATGTCGTACAAACCTGGCTCGACCCGCGGCTGCGGCGCGCATGACGCGCAAGATCGCCATCGGGGTCCTCGCGGCCTGGCTCGTTGTTGCCGCTTTAGCGGACGTGATCGCGCGTGACGACGGTCTGGTGCGCTGGGCGCCGGAAACCGTCGACAAGAACGTGACGCCGGCGAGTCCGCCGGATTCGAGTCATTGGCTCGGCACCGACACAGCGCGGCGCGATGTGCTGGCGCGGCTCGTCCACGGCGCTCGCCTCGCCTTCGCGGTGGGCTTTGGCGCGGCGACGATCATGATCGTCATCGGGGTCGCCATCGGGCTCGCCGCCGGCTACGGACCACCGGCGCTCGATCGCCTGCTCACACGCCTCACCGACGCCGTGCTGGCGCTGCCGATCTTCTTCGTGGCGCTCGCGGTCATGGGGGTCGTCGCCCAGCCGGGCACCTTGCTCGTCATCGTCATCATCGGTGGCTCGGCCTGGCCGCCACTCGCGCGCTTGATACGCGCCGAGACCAAGCGCTTGAAGACACTCGATTTCGTCCGAGCCGCCGAAGCCATGGGGGCTTCATCGCTCTATGTGGCGCGGCGCCACGTCCTGCCACACCTCGTGCCGTTGGTGGCGGTCGCTTTCGCCTTCGGGGTCGCCACCGCGGCGCTGGTCGAGGCCTCGCTTTCGTTCTTGGGTTTCGGCGTACCGGACGCCGTCGCCAGCTGGGGCGGTCTCATGCGCGGCGCGGCGCAGCATCTCGAAGCGTGGTGGCTCATCCTCGGCCCGGGGCTTGCGCTCCTCAGCCTGACCATCGCCTGCAACGTCCTTGGCGAGGTCGCCTCGGCTCGCGACAGTCGATTGTTGTCGGATCGGGCCGGCCCCTGATACCTTCAAAGCGCACCATGGCCAGGGCATCCGACGAGGTACCGGACCTCCGTGAAGGCGACGTCGTGGCCGAAAAGCCGCGTCCCATGTCACGTGGGATCATTTCGGCGGAAACCGAGCGCGAGCTGCGCGCCGCGGCCGAGGAGCTGGCCCGTGGGGCCCCCATCGGTGGTGACGTCGACGTCTCGCTCGAGCCGGACGCGCCCCCCGTGTTCCCAGGGGCGATGACGGCCGAGCCGGCGCCGACCGGCAATCTTCCGGTTACCAGCTCGCCCGCCGACGTGGACCTCGAGTCCATGCTGACTGACCCGACGAGCGCGCCACCGGCCGACCTGCGCGCCATGGTCTCCGGCACCAATCCGGAAGACATGGCGGCGCTGCTACCGCCGGTCGTCGCGCCGCATGACGATCCGCTGGCGCCGCAGCTCCCACTCTCGATGGAAGAGCCACCCCCGGTGAGCCGCATCTCCATGGATCAGCTCATGCCGGATCCCAAGGCGCTCGAGGCCTTGCAGAAGCTCGCCGGAGCCGCGGGGCATCCCGACCGCACGCGCAAGGCGTTGACCGGCGCGTTCAACGGCACTTCGTACGATCCACGCCACCTCCCCGATGCCCGGGTCATGCTGGTCGGTATCGCGCGCGTGCTGGTGGCCCACGGCCTTCCCGCCGATGAGATGATCGAAGAGATCATGGCGAGCCTCACCGATTGACGTCTGTCTGCTATAGCGGCGAGGTCGACGCGGCGCCGCTGCTACAGGTCCGTAAGCTCGCAAAAAATCATCGCCTGCCCGGCTTCGAACGCCGCACCGTGCAGGCCTTGAAGCCAATCTCCTTCGAGGTCGGACGCGGCGAGCTCGTGGTCGTCGAAGGCGCGAGCGGCGCGGGTAAGACGACATTGCTGCATTGCTTGGCCCGGCTCCTCACGCCCGATGACGGAGCGCTGCTGTGGAAGGGCCACGACGTAACGCGTGTCCGTGGACCGGCCCTGCGCGATTATCGGCGGCGCGTTCGCCTGCTCTTCCAGCATCCCAGCGCGGCGCTCGATCCGCGCTTCACGATCGTCGAGAGCGTGGCGGAGCCGCTGGTGCTCACGGGCTCGGGCAAGGCCGAAGCCGATAAGCTCGCGAGAGAGGCGCTCGAGCGAACGCGGGCTCACGAGCTCGCCGGCCGCTATCCGGCGACGCTCTCGGGTGGCGAGCGGCAACGTGTCGCACTTGCTCGCGCCCTGGTCGGCACCCCCGAGCTGGTCCTCGCGGACGAACCGGTCTCGGCCCTGGACGAGGCGGCACGGGCCGAAGCGCTGCAAACCCTGACGACGCTGCAGAGGGAGCTCGGCTTCGCATGTCTCTTGGTGAGCCACGCTCCAGTTGTGGGCGCACGCCGTCTGCGCCTATAGCGTAGGGCAATGCATTCGCTTCTGGGACAAGGCGCGGTTCTCGTAGCGCTCCTAGCCGCGAGCTTCGGTGTCGTGGTCGGCTTCGTCGCCGGCGCACGCCAGAGCTTGCGCTTGCTACAGCTGACCGAACGAGCCGCATATGTGTTCGCCGGCGCCATGGTCGTCGCCAACGTCGTCATGATGCGCGCCCTGCTCGCCCATGACTTCTCGGTGAGCTACGTCGCTCAGGTCGGCAGTCGCGCCTCACCGACCTGGGTCACCATCGTCTCGCTGTGGTCCTCGCTCGAGGGCTCAATCTTGTTTTGGGGGGCGATCCTCGGGGCCTACGTCGCGGCGTTCACGTATTTCAACCGTCAGGCATACCGCGAGTACATGGCGTACGCGCTCGGGACGATTCTCTTCGTCGCGGCGTTCTTCGCCTTGTTGGTGGCGGGCGTCGCGAATCCATTCACGGCGATGTCGCCGGTGCCGCCCGACGGCCCGGGCCCGAATCCGCTATTGCAGAATCACCTCTTGATGGTCATCCACCCGCCGTCGCTCTACCTGGGCTACGTGGGCATGACGATCCCGTTCGGCATTGCCGTCGCCGCCTTGCTGCGGGGGCGCCTCTCCGAAGGGTGGCTCAAGCCGCTGCGCCGCTGGACCATGATCCCGTGGACCTTCCTCTCCATCGGCATCGTCCTCGGCGGCTGGTGGGCCTACGAAGTGCTCGGTTGGGGCGGCTATTGGGCCTGGGATCCCGTCGAGAACGCCTCGCTGCTGCCTTGGCTCGCCGCGACGGGTTATCTGCATTCGACCGTCGTGCAAGAGCGCCGCCGCATCTTGAAGGCCTGGACCTTGTCGCTGGTGCTCGGCGCCTTCCTGCTCACCATTCTCGGCACCTTCATGACCCGCTCGGGTGTCTTCAACTCGGTGCACTCGTTCACGCAGTCACCGATCGGGCCGGTGTTTCTCACCTTCCTCGCCATCGTCATGCTCGGCTCGATCGGCTTGCTCGTCGGCCGCGCGCATTTGCTCGAGAGCGAAGGTCGCATCGAGGCAGTGGTGAGCCGCGAGAGCGCCTTCCTGCTCAACAACCTGGTGTTCGTCGTGCTCACCTTCACGGTGCTCCTGGGCACGGTGTTTCCACTGGTCACCGAAGCGGTGCGCGGCACGCAGGTGAGCGTCGGCGAGCCCTACTTCAACCGCATGGCGGTACCCATCGGCCTGCTCATGGTCTTCATGATGGGCGTCGGCCCGGTGCTGCCTTGGGGCAAGCCGCAAAGCAGCGAGGTGCTCCGCAGCTTCCGCTTGCCGGTGGCCGCTTTGGCGGTCGTGATGGCCGTGTGTTTCGCCTTCGGGGTGCGCGAGTGGCTCACGCTCTTCACCTTCGGTCTCTGTGGTTTCGCCATGGCGGTGACCCTGCGCGAGATGGTGGCGCCGGCCCGCGAGCGTCGCAAGCGCCGCAAGGAGAGCTTTTTCTCCGCGCTCGCCGGCAGCATCGCGGCGAACCGCCGGCGCTTCGGCGGCTACGTGGTGCACACCGCGGTCATCATGATCGTCGCCGCTGTGTCCGCTTCGGCGACCTACAAGTCGACCACCGAGGCGTCGCTATCGCCCGGCGATAGCTTCCAGGTCGGCAAATACACGCTCACCTACGAGCGCGGTGGCATGAAGAAGCAGGAGCATCGCGACACCGTTTTAGCGCACATGCTCGTGAAAGAAGGCGACAAGGTCGTAGGTTACATGGCGCCCGCGCTCAACTACTATGACCGCCAGCGCGAGCCGATTGGAACGCCCGACGTCTATACGATCGGTCAAACCGATTTGTACTTGTCGCTCTTGTCGATGGAGCGAGACGGCAGTCGCATCGGCGTGCGCGCGTTCACCATCCCGCTGGTCGTGTGGCTGTGGTACGCCATTCCGCTGCTCGCGGCCGGCTCGCTCATTGCTTTGTGGCCGAAGCGCCGCACGCGTGAAGCGACCCTGCCCGAGGGGGCGGCGGCGACATGAAATGGCGCAACGTCATCATCGCGGCCTTGATCGCGCTGCCGCTCATCGGCCTCTTGGCTTTCGGCTTCGGGCGGGATCCTCACGCCGTGCCCTTCGCCTTGCGCGACAAACCAGCGCCGGACTTCACCCTGCGCACGCTCTCCGGCGCCACCATGAAGCTGTCCGAGCTGCGCGGTAAGCCCGTGGTCATCAACTTCTGGGCGAGCTGGTGCGAGCCCTGCAAATACGAGCACGACATGCTGCAGCAGGCGTCGAGCTACTACGGCGAGACCGTGCAATTCGTCGGCATCGTCTATCAGGACAGCGAAGAGGCTGTGCGCGACTACCTGCAGAAGCACGCGAGCGCTTATCCACACCTGCTCGATCCGACGACCTCGGTGGCCATCGATTACGGAATCTCCGGAGTGCCCGAGACCTACCTCGTCGACAAGGACGGTGTCGTCCGCGAGAAGTCGCCCGGCGTCATCAGCGGCCAGGAGCTGCGCCGCTGGCTCGACAACAGGCTGGGGGGCTCGTGAGCTTTCTCGTCGCCCTGCTGATCATCGCCGCTGGTCCCGCGTCCGCCGATGCGGAAGCAGAAGCACACGCCATCGGTCAGCGACTGCGTTGCCCCGTGTGCCAAGGCATGCCGATCAGCGAATCGCCGTCGGAAATGGCGCAGGCGATGATGAGCAAGGTCCGCGAGATGCAGGCCGAAGGCAGCTCGCGCGAGCAGATCTTCGATTACTTCACGCAGCGCTACGGCGATTGGGTCCTCCTCGAGCCGCGCAAGGAAGGTGTGCTGATCTTGTTGTGGACCTTGCCGCCGATCGCCCTGCTCCTCGGTTTGTTCGTGCTGCGCCGCTACACCAAACGAGGCGCGCCCGCTAAAGCAGGCAACGCGGCGGTCGCGGCCTCGGATCCGTACATCGATGCGGTCCGCCGAGAGGTCGAGCAATGACCTTGGAGGTCTGGTTACCCGGCATCATCGTGCTCGCGCTCGGCGCCCTCGTCGGCGTCATCGTGGTGAAGCTCGCGCGACGCGCGGGGGTCGCCACCGACCGCGACATGACGCTTCGTGATCTCGAGGAGCGCGTCGAGCACACGGTCAATCAGCTCCGTGACTTGCAGCTCCAAGAGGCTCGCATCGAGCCCGCCTTCTACACCGAGCAGCGCGCCGAGCTCGAAGCACGCGCCGCCTCCGCCTTGCGTGAGCGCGACGACGTCCTCTCCGGCAAGGACGTCATCAAGAGCGGCCCTGACCGTCCGAAGCGCGCCGTCGCCGAGGGCGAGGTCTCACCCGCCGTAGCCTGGCTCGACGCGCGTCCGTGGGCGCGGACGCTCGCCTGGGTGCTCGGCGTCGGCATCGTCGGCGGCATCCTCATCGCCAGCGTCGCCATCGAGCAAAAGCCGCGCGAGCAGACCAGCGGCCCAATGGCCGGCCGTCCCGCGCCCGATGCGAACGACGTGCAACAACTCCTCGCGCACGCGCGCCAGATGCTCGCCAGCCAGCAATTCGAGGAAGCTCAAACCACCATCGCGCGCGTGCGCAGGATCGCGCCCGACAACCAGATGGCGATGGTCTACGAAGCAGTCCTCATGGCCGCCGCCGGCGACGTCAACGGCGCCAACTCACGCCTCGACAGCATCACCAACGACAACCCGAAGCTCCCCGACGCTTGGCTCTTCCGCGGCATGCTCGCCATGCAGGCAGGCAACACGGAACGCATGCGCGAGAGCTTCACCCAGTTCGTGGCGGTGGCGCCCGAGAGCCCGCAGCGCGAGCGCATCAGGGCGATGCTGCAGGCGCAGCCGCAATAGCGGTCAGATTGCCGCGAACAGCCGGCCGATGAGACCGAGCTCGACCTTGCGCACCGGCACTGCCGGTGTCGCTTCCGTCGGCTTCGCGAGCACGTCGAACGCTCGCTTCTCGGCCAGCACGCGTTCCGCGGCAAGGCGGCGGTGCCAATTGCCATCGCGGAGCTTTTCGACGCCCCAGACGACGGCGCTACCGGCGACACCCACGGCACAAAGCGCGATGACGCCGGTCGATACCGCGCCGGCGAACGCCGCCGTGGCGAATGGCGCGAGCAAGAAGAAGCCGCCAACGGCGACCGACATCACCCGTCGCGTCTGGCAAGCATACAGAGCAGCGGTCAGCTCGAGCACCGCCTGGTCATCCCTGGCGAGCGCCGCGACCTTGGTGGCGTCCGGACGCGCGGCCGCATGGCTCGTGCGCTTGAGCTCTTCGTTGCTGTCCAAGACGCGGCCGGCGGCATCGCGTCTGATGTTGATGGTTTGTTTCTCTTGGCCTGGCTCGGCCGAGCTTGCGGCATAGCCCTGCAGCCGCACGGTCGTCACATCACTACCCACGTCACTCACGCCCACGACAATAGAACGGCTGCTCGCGATTTCGGAGTCCAGTTATCGCCGGCGCAGGCGAAAGTTGCGTCAAAGTCGCGCGCGGACGTAGCGTTCCAGCCGCATGCCCCCAACCCCCGCCCAGCAATTCTCGCGACTGACGAATTGGTTCGCGACGCGCTCCCCAGCGCGTCTCATTCCGATCGTCATCGTCGTCCTCGGCATCTTCGTCATGTTCAACGCCTGCTACGACTACGTCGCGCCCTACGAGGCAGGCATCAAGGAGTCCCGCTACGGCAGCGGCATCCAAACGGATATCTACGAAGGCGGCCACTGGTACTTCACCGCCCTCGGAGTGACCCTGCATCGCTTTCCGCTGGCGCTGCAGGCCCTGGAGATGACCGAGAGCACGAGCTCCGAAGCGCCGTGGGCGGGCGATGTCCGCCATACCGGACTCATCGAGGTCGACACGTCCGACGGCAGCAAGGTGAAGGTCGACGCCACCGTGCTTTACCGCATCGTCGACCCGTACGCGGTGATGACGAAGATCGGGCCGGGCCGGGTCTTCGAGGACGCGGCGCTCATCCCCAAGGCGGTGCTGTCGATGAAGAAGAACCTCGGCCAGCTGCTCGCCGAGGATTTCTATCACGAGGTCCGCCGCATCGAGCGCACCATGGCGGCGCGTGACGAGCTCAACGCGCTCTTGAAAGACGTCGGCATCGAGGTCGACCACGTGCTGGTACGCCAGTACTACTACGAGGCCGGCTACCAGGAGCAGATCGAGAACCGCAAAGTCCAGGATCAGCTCGTCTTCACCAACAAGTCCAAGGGCGAGGCCGCTAAAGAAGACGCCGAGCGCCGTAAGGTCGAATCGGAGGGCCAAGCCTCGGTCGACGTCGAGATCCAGCGCGGCGAAGCCGAGGTCACCAAGATCCGCGCCGAGGCCGACCTCTACAAGCGCAAGAAGGAAGCCGAAGGCGACGCGCAGGTGCGCATCTCGGAAGCCAAGGGCACCGCCCTGGTGAATGAAGCGTACTCCTCGAGCGGCACCACGAACCTCGTGGCGCTCGAGATGGTGAAGGTGCTCGAGGGCATCAACCTGATCATCGTGGGCGACGAGACCCACGGCGTGAACCCCCTGAACATCAACTCCATGATGAAGATGATTGGTGCCGAATGAAAAGCGCTCTCCTCCTAGTCGCCCTGTTCGCCGGCGGCTGCGCCCAGCGCTCGACCGGCTCCACCGAGGTCGGGGTGCGCGTCAACAAGCTCACCGGCATCGACACGACCATCTACGCTCCCGGCGGCACCTACTTCTTCCTGCCGCTGGTCAACGACTGGTACACCTTCAGCACTCAGACCCAAGCGCTCGCCATGACCCGCGCTCAGGAGACCGGGCAGCGCGACGAGCAAGACGACGTCGAGTTCAAGACGCGTGACGGTAACGACGTCGGCGTCGACGTCACCGTGCTCTACCGCATCGATCCGCAGCAAGCGATCCACATCTTGAAAGCAGTGGCGGTGAGTGACGAGGATTTGCGCGAGAAGGTCGTTCGTCCGCTATCGCGTGCACTGGTGCGCGACGCCTTGAACGGGCTCACATCGGAAGAGATCTATACCGAGAAGAAATTCAAAGCTGGCCAACAAGCGGTCGACACCTTGAACTCGGCCCTCAAAGCCTACGGGGTCGCCTGCGAGAACATCACCCTCGGCGATCACCGCTTCCACCCGAAGTACCAAGAAGCCATCGTCAACAAGAAGGTGTTCGACCAGTCGGTGAACACCAATCGCTCAGCCAAGGAAGCCGCGCAGGGCGCGTGGGTCGCCGCTCTCGAGAAGACCCGAGGCGACGTCGACCAGCAGATCGCCCAGGAACAAGGCTCTGCCCAGCGCGCCAAGCTCGCCGCCGACGCCTATGCCTTCTCGCGGCAAAAGGAAGCCGAGGCGATCATGGCGCAGAAGCAAGCCGAGGCGAAGGGCGTCATCGAGCTCAACCGCGCCATGGCGAGCGCCGGCGGCCGCACCAACGTGAAGCTGGCGTTGGCGCGCGCGCTCCAGGGCAAGCGCATCGTCGTCATCCCCGGCGGCGGCAACGCCGTGGGCTTGCAGAAGGTCGACGTGAACGACCTCATCAAGACCGCGATCGCGCGCGAGGCGACCGCAAATTAGGGGGCGCGGGTCTCCAACCGGGGACCCACATCAGCGTGTAAGTAAGGGCATGCAGAACCAAGCCGACGTACCCGAGCTCACGCGCCTGCAACGTGCTAAATTCGTTCACGAAATTCAGGCCTACTTGCGCCCTGCCGCGGGCACGCTGCACACCGGCGGCATCGACATCACGCAGATGCAGTACGACGGCCGCTCGCTGTTCATCGGCATCGACGCCAATCGAACGCCCGACCGTAACCTCGAGATGCGGGAGCGCACGGTACGCACGATCCTCGCCACCCGCTGGCCCAAGCTCGAAATCGGCTTTCGTCCGGTGGAAATGGACCAGACGCGCTAGCTGGCGGGCGCGATCTTCTTGCGGAGCGCCGCGAGCGCGTTGAGCTCTGACGCGAGGATCAGGCTCGGAAACGCGTTACCGACGACCGGGATCAGCGCCATGCCCGAGAGCGTCGAGATGCGCTTGGCGGTGCAGGCAATGTCGTCGCGTTTGGCGATGCGAGCGCCCTTGGCGATGCCGGCGAAGAGCGCGGCGCCGACCGCGGCAAAGATGTAGCCGAACACGGTGAAGTACGAGCCGACAGCGAACGTCCCCGCCAAGACCGCAAAGAGCACAGATGGGATCCACTTGACGACTTCGACGTTGCGCAGCTCCCGCTGGCCGTTGTCCTGGAGGATAAACCGCTCCTCGGTGCGGTAGACGCGGGTGAGCGAACGCCCCTGTGCCAAGAGCTCGGTCTGCTCGAGCAGGGTTTCAGCAGCCTTCTTGCGGTAGCCGGTGCCCGTCGCCTGTTGCTCGCGGGCCCAGCCGAGCGACTTGTCGCGCTGGTGCGCCACCCAGCCTTTGAGGCCGGGGCGCCGCAACGGAACAGAAGGCACGCTCGTCGTCATCCAGGATACTTTCTCGGGCTGAAGCGGCGAAGCGGTGTGCTCGAGTAACTGACGCAGGGTCACCGCTGGCCGGGCTTCGTCCCGATGAGGATCAGCCTAACATTTTTCTCTTTGCGCTGGACCAAGAGAAAGCCCTCTTGCTCGACCGCTTCGACGAATTCGTCGATGGCGTTCTTGAAAGTCGACCCTTGGAGGAACAGTGACATCCGCGATTGCGGACGATCGCAGCGCATGTCGGGCGTCACCAGGATCTGCGTATCGGTGACCGACTGATTGAGAGCCATGGCGATCTGGCAAACCGAAACGTTGGCGAAGCCGTCCTTGGGATTCCGCGCCGACGAAGGGCCGGGTAGACCGTCGCCGTCGATGTCGTAGTGCAGCTCGGCCAGCCAATTGCCGCGAAAGAAGCTCGCCTGCCACTCGACGAAGTCTTGCGGGTGCATGTTCTCGGCCATGCCGCCGATGAGCAAGGCGAGGGTCGCGGCTCTCCGGCCGGTGCGGTCCTCGTTTTCGGGCGCTTCGAGGAGGTCGTTCCAGCGCTTGCCGAACCACTCCATGAGCTCCGACGCACCCTGCGCCTTGAAGCGCTTCATCATCACGGCGATGCGATCGATGCCTTGTTGGTTGCGAGCGCGGATCTCGGGGGCGAGCTTGCCCGCTTTGATGGGCTTTTCGGTCTCGCGGTATTGCAACGTGCGCTCGAGATCGGTAATCCGCTTTTGCGCACCGGTGAGCTCTTCTTCCAAGGCCTCGCTCTTGGCGAGGATCTCGGCCGGTGTTTGCGGCGCCAAAGCCAAACCCAGCACCAGGCCGAGGCAAAAGCAGCCCACCAACGAGCCGGCGAAAATGAAGGCGCGACGCCGCTCGGGAGTGATCTCGCCGGGCAACGGCTTGCTCGGGTCGAGCTCGACCGGAGCACCCGAAAAATAAAGCTCGCGCTTCTTGCGGGTCACAGCCCCCACTCCGCGAGGTTCTGCTCGATCTTCCAGCGCTTGTGCAGCCACAGCCACTGCTCGGGCGTCTTGCGCACCTCGGCCTCGAGCCAGTCGTTCAGCCGCTGCATGTTGTGCCGCAAGTTCGCGGCGCGGTCGGCGTGAGGCTCTTCCATGGCGATGGGGGGATAGATCGTGCTCACGTGACGTCCGCTATGACCGACACGGCGAATCAACGCCGGGAGTACCACCGCTCCGGTCTTCATCGCGAAGAGCGCCGGCGCGGGGGTCGTCGAAGCGTAGCGCCCAAAGAAGCGGCAAGCCACTCCCCTGTGTTTGGGCATGTGCTGATCGATGACGAAGGCCACCGCCTGATTTGCCCGCAAAGCCCGCAGAATCTGCCGTTCGGAGCCCTTGGGCGGAATGACGGTGACGCCGCACCGCTTTCGCGCCGCGAAGAAGAAGTCGTGGGCCTGCTTCCAGCGGATGGCCTTGTAGACGACGTTGGTCAGCTCGCCCCGGAGCGCGGCGGCGCAGCCGAGGAGGTCGAAATTGCCCATGTGAGCCGAGACCACGACGACCCCGCGGCCCAACGCGAGGGCGGCGTCCAGGTGCTCCTGCCCCTGAACCTCGACCAACGCCTCGACCTTCTCGCGGGTGAGCTCGGGAAGGCGCAGCGCCTCGGCCGCGAACATGGTGAGATTGGCGAAGCAACCGCGAACGATGGCATGGCGCGGAGCTTCGTCGCCGAGAGCCCGTCGCACGTTCTCGAGCGCCACCCGTCTGCGGATGGGCACGAGCCAGAACCAGACCCAGGCCATGGCGCGGGCGAAGGCCAGAGCCCAGGAGAGCGGCACCATCCGCATCAGGAAGCTGAGGGCGCGAACGACCGTGAGTATCTCCTGGCAGTCCGCGGTGTAGTGCCTAAGCCCTTAAAAACACAACTGTGCCGAGGACGTGCCGAAACAGATCTCCACGGGGCCGCCGCCGCCGGGGATTCAAAAATGGACATCGTGGGCTATGCGAAGAAGGTGCGCCTCGAAGCCGCGGAGCTGCTGAGCCAAACCCAGGCGCGAGGCGAGACCAGGACGCCGACTCAGGCACTGGGCGCGGGCTACACACGCGGGCCCGGAGGACTCCTGATCCCGCCCCGCGCACCGGTCGCGCAGGCACCCGAGGCCAACAAAGCCCTCGAAGACGCGGCCCTCAAGTTGGCGAACGCCCACGCCCAGTTGGCTGCCTTCGACACGACGGGGCCGATGACCCTCCAGTCGCTCGCGATCTCCGCGGAGATGAGAGCCTGTATGGCCGGCTTGGCCGCCATCACCCAGTACCTTTCCTCGTCGAACCTCATGGCGGGCGCCGCGGCTGCGCTCGAAAACACCGAGGCCTTCCGTCAAACCGCGGGCGGCCTTTGGGTCCCAGCTAAAACGAGCTAACGCCCGCAACAGCGTAAAACCCCTGCCGATACGTCCCTCCCGCTCGAGGTGTATCCATGGACCCGATCAAACCCGTCGGCGTGCCCGCGCACGCTTGGTCGCAAGAATCCGCGCGCATCAGTAGCCGCCCAGTGCCGCCGAAGCCTCCCAAAGAGGTCACCATCGGTGAGATCCAGGGCGACGGGCCGACCTCGCCGCTCGTCGGCGAGCGGGTAAAGACCAAGGGCATCGTCACGGCATTGCGGGGCACCGGCTTCTACCTTCAGGCCGCGAAGGAAGAGAGCGCCAAGGGCTCGCGCGCCGTTTGGGTCTATACCGGCTCCGACCGCACCGGCGTCGCTGTTGGCGACAAGCTCACCGTCATCGGCGACGTCAAGGAGTTCAAGCCCGAGTCGCAGCCGTTGGAGCAACCGCGCACCGAGGTCGCCGGCCGCCTCACCCTCATGATCGAGGCCCGCGGCTTGAACCTCGACGTCGCCGTCGGCTCGCCCCGTCTCGTGGGCAAGGGCGGACTGGTTCAGCCGAACGTCAAAGCGGTCGAAGCCATCAAGTTCTACGAGGGCCTCGAGGGTGAGCGCGTCACCATCAAGGACCTGCTCGTCGTCGGACCAACAGCGTTCGGCAAGTTCGTCGCGGTTACCGATGCCGGTAGCGGCGCGACTCGCGTCAACGGCGCCGGCGTTCTGATCGCTATCGCGGATGACGACGCGCAGCCCGAAGCCATCGCCGTGAAGCTGGTGTCCGGCCGCGAGGACGGCGACTTCGTGATCGCGCCGAAGCTCAAGGTCGGCGATCGCATCAAGGGCGACGTCAGCGGCATCCTCACCCAGGACCGCGGGCAGTTCGTGCTCGAGGTCACGTCGCTGCCCGCCATCACCGAGGCGCCAGCATACGAGTTCAAGAGCAAGCTAAAAGCCAGCGACACCGAGATGCTCGTCGTCAGCGTCAACTGCGAGAACCTCGACCCGACCGACGAAATCACGCGCTTCGATCGCCTCGCC
>JBGGMJ010000202.1:0-14410 GCA_041288095.1 Myxococcota bacterium | reverse complement strand
CGGACGGTGAAGGGCAAGGCCACCGAGCCTTTCCGCTTCAACATCGCCGCCAAGGACGTCGAGGGCGCGAGCGAAATCATCTTCAAGGCGACCATGGAGGTGAACGGCAAGAAGTTCGCCGACCGTGTCCAGCTCACGCTCCCCGTGAAGCGGGTCCAGCCGTCCGAGACCGTCGGTATCGCGGGTGTCCTCGATAGCGGCACGGTGCGGCACACGCTGACACTCCCGGAAGGCGCACGCCCGACCAAGTTCGAGCTCAACATGAGTGGTCTACCGGTGGCCTCGCTCGAGGAGCGCATGCGTGGGCTCGTCGGCTATCCCTACGGCTGCCTCGAGCAGCGCACGAGCAAGGTGATGCCGCTCATCGCGGTCCGCGAGCTCTCGGAGAAGCTCGGCTTCGCCTCGATCCCGAGTGAGAAGATCAAGGGCTGGGTCGAGGAGTGGGTGAAGATCGTTCCCAAGTACAAGTGCGGCGACAACGGCTTCGACTACTACCCGGGCTGCGGCCACGGCTCCGATCCGTACCTCACGGCATTCACGATCGACGCCATGCTGATCGCGCGCAAGTACGGCTATAGCGTGCCGGACACGACCATCGATCCGGCCGCCCAATACCTGCAGAACAAGCTCGCGGCCATGAAAGCGGACGGCGAGAGCTGGGATGGCAACGCCGGCATGGCGAGCGCCCTGCGTGTGCTCGCGGAGCTCGGCCGCTTCGACCCCGCGCGTGAGAACGCGATGTTCGAAGGTCGCTCCGGCATGCCGCTCTTCTCGAAGACCGAGCTGGTGCGCGCCATCCACAAGCGCGCAGGCAGCGGCGAGACCAAGGTCGCCAAGCTCATGACCGAGATCTCGAGCAGCGGCACCGAGAAGAACGGCATCGTCACCTTCGCCGCCGACAACCCGCAGCGTTACTGGTGGGCGTGGGACTCCAGCCAGCGTTCGACGGCGCTCGCACTCAGAGCCATGCTGCAGGTCACGCCAGCTGACGCCAAGGTGCCGATGATCGTGCGCGGCCTCGTCAACATGGACGGCGAGCAGGACTACTACACGACGCAAGCCACGACGCAGACGCTCCTCGCGCTCGCCGAGGCGGCCGGCATCATGAAGCTCGAGGGTAGGGCGCCCGTCGCCACCGCGAAGCTCGGCGCCGAGAGCCTCGTCGACGCCAAGAAGATCGGTGACAAGGTCGACAGCGTGAAGCGCGAGAAGCTCGAGGCGAAACCGAGCTACGACCTCGTGCTCACCAACACGGGCAACGGTCCGCTCTACTTCGGCGGCTTTTTCAGCTTCGCGTACCCGGCGACCGCGCGTCTGCCGCAGCAGTCCCAAGGCTTCACGGTGACCCGCACGTACACCAACAAGAAGGGTGAGCCGATCGGCGACACCGTGCGCGTCGGCGACTACGTCATGGTGAGCTTGAACATCGACGTCGCCGAAGACGGGCGCATGGTCGTGGTGAGCGATCCGTTGCCCGCGGGCCTCGAGCCCGTCGACACGAACCTCGCCACCGCCGACAAAGAGATGGAAGAGGTGATGACGGGTCGTGGCAACGATTGGTCGTGGTGGCGCAGCCGCTACAGCGAGATGCGCGACGACCGCACCGACTATTCGTTCCGCTACCTGTGGAACAGCAGCGGCGGACGCTGGCCGGTGAAGCTGAAATACCTGACACGCGCGACGACTCCCGGAAGCTATTACGCGCCCGGCACGATCGTCGAACGCATGTATCAGCCCGAGATCCGTGGACGAGCAGAGGGTCGAGAGATCAAAGTGCTTCCCAAGGCAGAGGGTCCAACGAAAGCGAAGTAGTGTCGGAGCCTGAGGAAGCAAACGGTCGCGGGAGACGCCGCTCGACCGGTGGGAACTTGATACGAAGGCGCTGGTGGCGCCTGCAGACGACGCTGCTCTGGCGCTCGCGCTGGGTGCGGTGGTCCATGCCGTTCCTGGTGGGCGTGGGGGCCGTGTTGTTCGGCTCCGTCTTCGTGCCCGTGCGCAAGGAGCGGCTCGCCACCGTCGCCGTCGAATCGGCGACCTGGGTGGACCGCAACGGCAGACGTCTCGCGGAGCGCGTCGGCGGTCAGGGCGCGCGCATGACACCGGTGAATCTCGACGAGGTGTCCCCGCACGTCATCGATGCGCTCGTCGCCGTCGAGGACAAACGATTCTTCCACCACGTCGGCCTCGACCCGGTCGCCATCGCCCGGGCCGTCAAGCAGAACACCACGCACCTGCGCGTCGTGAGCGGCGGCTCGACCATCACGCAGCAGCTCGCCCGCTTGCTCAATGCCGAGCGCGCCATGCTGGAGGGGAGGCCCGTGCCGCGGCGCTCGCTCTGGCAGAAGCTACGTGAGGCGCATCTCGCCATCCGTCTCGAGGTGACGTTCGACAAACCGACGATCCTCGCCGCCTTCTTGAATCGCGCGCCTTTCGGTAACAGCGCCGTCGGCATCGAGGCAGCGGCCCGTCGCTATTTCGGCTCGTCCGCTAAAACGCTCAGCGTCGCGCAGGCCGCGTATCTGGTCGGCCTCCCCAAAGGCCCTACGACCTACGCCAGCTCGCCCGAGCGGGCATTGGCCCGCGCCAGGCAGGTCCTCGACGCCATGGAGCGCAACGGCGTGCTCACCGGGGGCCAAGTGGAGCGCGCCCTCGACGAGAAGCTGGTGGCCAAGCTGGAAGGGCAACCATCGGTCGCGGTGCACGCCGTGGCGTTGGCCGAAGGCGAGCTGCGCGCGCGCGGCGCGACACCCGCGGGCGAGATTGCTCTCACCATCGACGCGACGTTGCAGGACCGCGTTCAAGACCTGCTCGCCGACGAGGCTCCTCGTCTCTACAAACGAGGAGGACGCTCCGCCGCTGCCGTCATCATCGACAACGCCAGCGGTGACATCCTCGCCGTGGTCGGCGCGGCCTTCGAGGACAACCCGCTGTGGGGCCAATACAACGCCGCGACCGCCGTTCGCCAGCCGGGCTCCGCGCTCAAGCCGTTCCTTTACGCCGCCGCTTTGGTGAAGGGCTTCACCGCCGCGACCCTCGCGAGCGACGTCGAGCGGCCATTCGCCGACACCTGGGGCGTCTTTCTCCCCGAGAACTACGATCAGAAATCGCACGGCCCCGTCCGCTATCGCGAAGCCTTGGCGCAGAGCCTCAACATCGCGGCGGTCGACACGCTTGCGCGGACGGGGCTCGACCCGTTCGCCGACATGCTCGCGAGCGCCGGGCTGACGACGCTGACGCGGCGCCCCGGCTACTACGGCCTCGGGCTCGCGCTGGGCAGCGGTGGTGTCCGCTTGGTGGATCTCACCAACGCCTATGCCGCCATCGCCCGCGGCGGCCTGTGGAAGCCTTATCGTCTCTTGCGGGGCGAGCCACCGACGGAAGGCGAGCGGCGCATCCTCGACGAACGCGTCGCCTACGTCATCGCGGACATGCTGAGCGACGGCAACGCCCGCGCCGGCCAGTTCGGCCAGGGCAGCGTGCTCACGACCCCGTACTGGACCGCCGTGAAGACCGGCACCAGCAAGGGCTACCACGACAATTGGACCGTCGGGTTCAGCGACCAGGTCACCGTCGGTGTTTGGGTTGGCGACCCGACCGGCAAAGCCATGCGGCGCGTCAGCGGTGTCGAGGGCGCGGGCCAGATGTGGCGGCGCTTGATGAACGAGCAGACCAACGGCCAATCGCACGCGCCCACGGAACCGAAGGGCATCAATCACGTTCAAGTGTGCGCGGTGTCCGGGATGAAGCGCGGCCCCGCCTGCGATGGCGGACTCAACGAGATGTTCCTCGCCGGCAGTGAGCCCAAGGAGACCTGCACCTGGCATCGCCACGCCAAGGTCGATCCGACGAACGGCTTGCTGGTGCCCGAAGGCTGCACGCTCGAGGGCGCCGAGCAAAAGGACGTAACCGTATATCCGAGCCCGTACGACCGCTGGGCCATCGAGACCGGTCACGGCATCGCCGAGCGCTACACCGAGCGCTGTCCCGCGCCGCCCACCAAGTATCCGAAGGCGAAGGTCACACTCATGAGCCCGGCGCGCACCGAAACGCTCCACATCGACGTCGACGCCCCGCGTGAAGCGCAGGCGCTAGCACTCGAGGCTCGCATCGATGACGCGGCGGGCCCGGTCACTTTCCTCGTCGACGAGCAGCCGTTCGTCACCGTCGATGCGCCGTACCGCGCCTTCTGGCCGCTCCAACAGGGCAACCACAAGCTCCAGGCGCGCCTCGAAGCAACCGGCACCCTGAGCCAGGTGCACGAGATCGTGGTGCGCTAGCGTTTTCTGAAGGTGACTGTCACCGGCAGCTCCGGCGCGCCGAAATGCTATCATCAACGAGGCAATGCACCTCCCCCGGCAAACCCGCGTCGCGGCCCTCGCGTTCATTGTCGCGGCCTGCGGCAACAGCGTCGTCGCCAACAACAACGGCGGCGGCGATGTCGACGCGGACGCCGACGGGGCAGGGCTGGGCGACCAGGGAAGTGACGACGGCGACGGTGCGGGCGATGGCGACAGTGCCGAGCCGACTGCCCTCACACGCTACGTCAACACGAGTTGTGACCTCTCCGGGCCGGCGGCGACCCCGGTCTTCGCGGGGCTCTCGCCGTTCCAGCTCACGTACATGGCGGCCGTCCCAGGTATCACCGGCTACCTCGTCGTCTCCGAGCAGCGCGGCCGCGTCATGGTGTTTCCGCGCGACGACTACCAGGCCGGGGACGAGCACGAGGTGCTGGACCTCACCGACCGCGTCTTCAACAACGACGAGAAGGGCTTCCACAGCTTCGCCTTCGCGCCCGACTTCGGCTCGACCGGCGGCTACCTCTACGTGATGTACTCCATCGACGCGCCGGCCGTGGCCAATGATCAGGACTCGCGCGTCGAGCGTTACACCTGCACGCGTGACCTCGTGCTCACCTGCGATCCGGACAGCGG
Source organism: Myxococcota bacterium (assembly GCA_041288095.1). GTDB lineage: Bacteria > Myxococcota > XYA12-FULL-58-9 > XYA12-FULL-58-9 > JALHOP01 > JALHOP01. Next base: position 9,479 of record JBGGMJ010000202.1, on the reverse strand, counting down.
CCGCACCGTTATCGAAATCCAACGCCCCGACGACCGCGGCAACCACAATGGCGGACAGATCTTCTTCGATGACGACGACTATCTCTACATCACCATGGGCGATAGCGGCGGTGGTGGCGACCCGGATGATTGGGCGCAGGACCTGTCGCGGCTACAGGGCAAGATCCTGCGCATCGACCCGTCGCAAGATGACGGGCCTTTGCACTACACCGTTCCAGCGGACAACCCCTTCGTCGGCGTAGTCGGCGCCGCCCCGGAGATCTGGGCCTACGGTCTGCGCAACCCTTGGCGGGCCAGCTATGACCCGGTGAGTGACCGCATCTTCCTGGCGGATGTCGGGCAAGATCAGTGGGAAGAAGTCGATATCATCGAGCCCGGCAACAACTACGGCTGGAACCTGCGCGAGGGTCTGCACCAATACTACGGCACCTGCCCGACATGCACCGAGCCTATCCACGAGTACGAGCACACCATGGGGCGCGTCTCGATCACCGGCGGCTTCGTCTACCGTGGCGGTCAAATCGGCTCGCTCTACGGAGCGTATGTTTTCGCGGACTATCTGACCGGCGAGGTTTTCCGCCTCGACGAGGACATGGGCGGCACCTGGACCGCGAACCGCTTCATGACCACGGGCGCCCCGATCACCAGCTTCGGTACCGACGACCTGGGCGAGCTCTATGCTTTGCACAACGATGGGACCATCCATCGCATCCAGCTCGACGAGACCGACACCGCGCCGCCGACGCTCACCGACACAGGCTGCTATAGCGATGTGCCGGGACGCACGCCGATCGCCGCGGCGGTGCCCTATGATCTGCGCGTGCCGTTCTGGTCCGACGGCGTGGCCAAGAAGCGCTATCTTATCTTGCCGGGCACCACGACCATTGATGCATCGGTGAGCGACGCCTGGACCTTCCCGGTCGGCACCATCATCATCAAGGAGTTCGAGCTCCAGGAAGTGGCTGGCGACGCGACGAGCATTCGCCCCATCGAAACGCGGTTCTTGGTGCAGCGCGCCCAAGACGTGTGGAAGGGCTACAGCTACATTTGGAATTCCGGTGCGACGCAGGCGACGCTGCGACCCGATAGCGAGCTCATCGCGGACTACACGATGAACGGGGCGCCGCATCAACACGTCTTCCCCGATCGCTCGGCTTGCAACACCTGCCACACCGCGAACGGGGGCTACGTGCTCGGCATGCGCACCGAGAACGTCAACCTCGATCACGACTACGGGGCTGGTCCCGAAAATCAGATCACCGCCCTCGAGCGTGCCGGCTTTCTCGACGCGCCGATCACCGGCGGCGGCTTGCCCTTGCCGGCGCTCACGCCGCTGACTGACACCACCATCTCGAGTGGTGTGCGTGCACGGAGCTGGCTCGCCGCCAATTGCAGCCAGTGTCACAGCGGTAGCGCCAACGGCGGCCGTTTTCCCGACCTGCGTTTCGCGACCAGCCTCGCGGACAGTCAGCTCTGCGAAGTCATCAACCAGACGGAGCCGCCAATCATCCGCGGGTCGAGCGGCACCTCGCCGATCATCGTCGACCGCGCCGGCTTCCGCGGCCCGGGGCAAATGCCACCGCTCGCGACGCTCGTCGTCGACGACGATGCCATGACCGTGCTCGCGGAGTGGATCGACGCGATGGACGACGTGCCGGCTTCGCTACCCGCCGAGCTGATTTGTCCGTAGCTAGCCGCGGGTGATCGCGACGAGCGCCGAGACCAGAGCCGCGTGGGCCATCTTACCGATGCTGTCCGCCGGTACCGCGACCCGCTTGTAGATGGTGGCCTGGCAAGCACAGGCCAACTTCTGTCGTTGGTGGTCGGGGAGCTCGTTCAGGGCCTTTTCCAGACTCGGAACGCTGCCCATCGGGTCGTGGCGAATGTGCCAGCCGACCCGCGTGGCGGGGCTCGCGCCCTCTGGCAACGTCTTGCCCGTCTCGGCGAGGACGCGGCCAGCACGGTAGTCAGCGAGGAAAGGGGGAGGGGGCGGAGCGCTCGCGGACGGACCGATGGGCATTGGTTCACCTCGGAAAGTCCCGTAGGTATCGGACGCCCAAGGGGATTGTTGCGTTGACACAGGGCCCTTGGAGGCCGTAACCCTGGGTCAGCTCATGCGCGGCTTCATCCGCTTGCGAACGCTGGTGTTTCTCGCTCTCTGCGCCGCGCTCGCGGTGGTCGTCCTGGCGTACGGCCGCATGGCCTTGAAGTACTACCGCATCAAGCAGGAAGCGATTCAGCTCGCCAACAGCGAGCTCGTGAAACCCGAGACCCAGGCGAACGGGGTCGACCAGTTCCTCTTCAACGTGAAGAACCGAACGGACCTGACGCTCACGCGGTCGGATGTCGCGGTGAAGCAGGTGGCGGGGAGCGAGTCGCTCACGGTCGAGGTCCATGTGGTCATCCCGGTCACCTTCGTGATCGTGAACCGCACCAGGTACATGCCGTTCATCATCCAAGTCGAAGCCAAGCGCTTGAAGGACTTTTGATGACCCGCGTCCTCGATGCAGCCGCAATCACCAAGGCGCTGGACGCGATGGCGGACGAGATCGCCGGACGCGCGGAGGACGGGCCCTGGGCCATCGTCGGCATCCGCCGCGGCGGCGAGCACCTGGCACGTCGGCTCACCGAGCGGCTGCGCAAGAAGGTCGGGCAAGACAAGGTCGTGCTCGGTTTCGTCGACATCACGCTCTACCGTGATGATGGATTCGGGCCGAACGATTGGCCGGAGATCGGCGCCACCGATGTTCTCTTCGCGCCGCGTGACTACACGGTGGTGCTGGTCGACGACGTGCTCTACACCGGTCGCACCGTGCGTAGCGCCCTCGACGTCATGCTCGACTATGGCCGGCCACGGGCCGTGCGCCTCGCGGTCCTGGTGGATCGCGGCCTGCGTGAGCTACCGATCAGCGCCGACTTCGTGGGGCACCGCATGACCACCGCGGCCAACGAGCGCGTCGACGTCCGACTGACCGAGAGTGGCGCCGCCGAAGACGAGGTCGAGGTTAGCGAGCGCGTGCACAAGAAGGGGCGCGCATGATCGCCGGCAAACACCTCCTCGGCATGCGCGGCATGTCCGCGAGCACCATCCATCACATCCTCGACGCCGCCGAGGGCTTTCGCGGCATTTCGCGCCGCACCATCAAGAAGGTGCCCTCGCTGCGAGGCCGCACCGTGCTCAGCGTCTTTTACGAGGCGTCGACCCGCACGCGCGTGTCGTTCGAGCTCGCGACCAAACGCCTGTCGGCCGATAGCGTCAACATCGCGAGCAGCGGCTCCTCGGCGGAGAAGGGCGAGACGCTCCTCGACACCGCCAAGAACCTCGATGCCATGCAGTGCGACGCCATCATCTTGCGCCACTCCGCGTCGGGCGCGCCGCACTACATCGCCGACCGCGTCGCTGCCCGCGTCATCAACGCCGGAGACGGCCAGCACGAGCACCCGACCCAGTCGCTGCTCGATCTGCTCACGATGCGCCAATGCTTCGGCAAGCTCGAGGGTCTCGAGGTCGCGATTTGCGGCGATATCGCGCACTCGCGTGTCGCACGGTCGAACCTCATCGCCTTGAAAGAGGTCGGCGCGCGTGTCCGCGTTGCCGGACCACGCACGCTGGTGCCGCCGGAGCTCGTCGAGACCTACGGCTGCGAGCTCATGCCGAGCATCGCGCAGGCGGTCGATGGCGCCCACGTGGTCATGGCGCTGCGGTTGCAGAAAGAGCGCATGACCGCGGGGTTGCTGCCGTCGTTGCGCGAGTACGCCATCGAGTTCGGCATCAATGCGCGCGTGCTGGCGCGAGCGCGGCCCGAAGCCATTCTCATGCACCCGGGGCCAGTGAACCGCGGGGTCGAGCTTTCGTCCGACGTCGTCGATGGGCCACGCAGCGTCATCCTCGATCAGGTCGAGAACGGCGTCGCGGTGCGCGCGGCGGTGCTCTACCTGGTGCTCGGAGGCGAAGCGGCATGAGCCTCCTGGTAAAGAACGGCCGCGTCATCGACCCAGCGACCGGTCTCGACGGCGTACGCGACGTCCTGGTCGAAAACGTCGCCTCGTCCGCGGCCCGCATCGAGCCCGCGGGGAGCATCAAGCCCGAGAGCCACGAGGTCATCGACGCCACCGGCATGCTCGTGCTGCCGGGGCTCGTGGACCTGCGGGCGCACCTCCGGGAGCCCGGCCAGGAGTACAAAGAGGACCTCGTGAGCGGCGCCACGGCCGCGGTCGCGGGGGGCATCACCACGCTGGTCGCGCAGCCGGACACCAAGCCGCCGGTCGACAACGGAGAGATCGTCGACTTCGTGCGCCGGCGCGGTGAAGCGGCGGGGCTCGCCAAGATCCTGGTGGCGGGCGCCATCACCGCCGGCTTGAAAGGTGAGCAGCTCGCGTTCATCGGCGAGATGCGTCGCGCCGGAGCCGTCATTCTCTCGGACGGTGATGCCTGGGTCCGCGATGCAGGACTGATGCGCCGCGCCCTCGAATACGCGAGCGATTTTGGCCTCACGGTGATGACGCACGCCGAGGACCCGACGCTCGCGCGCGACGGTCTCGCCCACGAAGGGCCGATGTCCGTGCGGCTCGGTCTACGCGGGATTCCCAGCGTCGCCGAGGAGACCGCCATCGCGCGCGACCTCGCGCTCGCGGCCTACACCGGCGCGAGCCTGCACGTCGCCCACGTTTCGTCCGCTGAAGCGGTCGAGCAGCTCCGCATCGCCAAGAAACGCGGCACCAAGGTGACCTGCGACGTCGCGGTGCACCACCTCGTGCTCACCGATGAAGCGCTCGCGACCTACGACAGCAGCCTGCGCCTGTCGCCGCCGCTACGCCGCGCCCGTGACCGCGAGGCGCTCATCGAGGGTTTGGTCGACGGCACCATCGACGCCGTCGCCTCGGACCACGCACCGCAGAGTGTCCTCGAGAAGGACCTGCCGTTCACCGAGGCCGAGCCGGGAGCCATCGCGCTGCAGCAGCTCCTGCCGCTTTGCTTGTCGCTGGTCGCCGAGAAACGCATCGACCTGCCTACCTTGGTCGCCAGACTCACGACCGGGCCAGCGCGCGTTCTCGGCCCGTATGCTCAAGGCGCCGGCGCTCTCGCGGCCGGTGACCTCACCGTCGTGGCTCCCGATTCGGAGTGGCTGCTTGCGCGCGAGACGCTTTTGAGCAAATGCATTAACTCGCCGTTCGTTGGACGAACGTTGCGGGGCCGGGTCGAATGCACGGTGGTTCGCGGCCGCGTAGTGTACAAACGTCAAAACGCGTAAGTTCATCGGGGCTGCCAAGCGCTTCATGTTTCACGGTCTTTACGAGCAAGTGGTGCGGTTCGCCTCGGAAGCTCAGCTAGCCGAGGAGCTGCAAGAGGCGAAGGCCGAGTTCCTGCATCGCACCGGCGACCTATTCGAGAGTGACGGCGCCTTCGAGCGGCGCATCGCGGCATTTCTCGAGTGGTATGTCCTCGATCGACCCGCCAAAGCGGCCGGTGGCAAACGCCCCGTCGATGTCTACATCGAGAAGAAGGCGGCGGAGCTCGCGGGCGCCAATCAAGAAGAGCTCGCGCGCGTCCAAGGCTTCGCGGTCACGCGACCGTCGCTCTTCGAGTTCAAGCGCGCCAAGGACGAGCAAATGTCGCTCGTCGATCTGCTCGACACCAACAAGAAGACCGCGAAGGTCCAGGTCTACGAGCGCCGCAAGCCGGCGGGGCTCGAGTCGGGCGACATCCTCGAGGCGCGTCTCGTCCCTTACGATGGCAAGCTCATGTTCAGCGAGGCCATCCAGGTGCTGCCGCGCGAGGGTCGCAAGGTCATCGTGAAGGTATGCAAGCGCTACCGCACGGAGATGGCCGAGACCATGCCACGCGTCAACCTGGTGCACCGGGTGGCGTTTTTCGCGAACCGCTGCGAGCGCTACAAGCACGTCGCCGTGGCGAAGATCTTCGCCGATCTCGTCGACACGGCGTTCGACGCCGAGCCGCCGGTGAGCCACCTCAGGGCCGCCAGTAACGCCTGACATTCCGGGCAAGTGACAGCTTGGCACAACACCCGGCGGGTCGCGACCGATACCCGACCTCGGTGTTCGAGGCGATGGGGAGGGTGACCGCTGTGGCGTACTTTTTCGTTAAAAACCGCGCCGGATTTTTGACCCCAGGGGTCATGGACCTTACCGTGCATAAAGACGGGGTGGTGTTGCGCGATACCACTCCGGCCGCAAACGTACGGAGGGTCTCATGAAGACGAGCACTGTCCAGGCTTTGACGCGTCGCCATCGTCGTACCGATCTCGATATCTACGTGAACAAGATCGTCGGCGACGAGCCACATATGGCGCGTGTGCGCGACATCTCCGAGAGCGGGTTGTACCTGTTCAAGCTGCTCGAGCCCGAGCTCGACGCGAACGGCCACATCGGTCTCGAGATCAAGCTGCCCGAGTGTGACGAGGTCATCTGGGCGGTCGGCGAGGTCGTGCGTGAGGACGACGCCCGCGCGCGCGAAGGCGTCGCCGTTCGTTTCGTTCGCATCGCCGAATCCGATCGCCAGTTGATCTCGGACTACGTCGCAAACCGGCTCGCGGTCGCGGCCTAAGTACGAGAAAGGTCGAGCATTGCCGGCCCCGTCGCGCTACACTGCGGGAATCATTCCCCTTCAGGAGTAGTGCGACGTGGTGTCGGGAAGGCTGACACGCAGGTACGGCGCATGGATCGCCGTTTTGTCTGCCATCGCGGTCATGGCCGCGAGCTCCGATGGGCTCGCCGCCAAAAAGAAGGCGCGCAGCAAGAGGCCGGCCAGAAGGCCCGCAGCCGCCGCACCGCGAGAGCCCGCGCCGATTCTCCAGCCGTTGAGTGAACCGACGCCCGCGCCGGTCACGCCCGCGGCTGCGCCCGTTCCAGCGGACACCGGGCCGCTCAGCATCGCCATCATCGTCGAAGGCACGAACGCTCGCGACCTCGACGCCGCGCTCAAGCAGTCTCTGGCGAATCGCGTGGCGATCGCCGTGCCGTCCACCGTGCGTGCCTCGGTGAGCTCCACGGATCAGCGCATCTTCGGCCGTCCGCAACGCCAGAGCGACCTAGTCAAGGCGATGAAGCGGGTCGGCAAGAAGGCGGGGGTCGACGCGGTCGTTTACGCGAACGTCGGAGGCAGCGCCAGCCAGGGCTATACGGCCGCCGTTCTGTTTGTCCACAAAAGCGGACGTGTGTTCGTCGACGGCAGCGTTCCGGTCACGCGCGTCGTCAAGCGCGGCGGCAGGGCCACCTTGTCCTGGCAGCTAGCCAACGTCTCGGAGCTCGTTCAGCCCGGCCTCGACGATTTGCAGGCAATGCCGCGCGGTGGTCAGACAGCACCAGGCCAGCAGCCGGCGCAACCGTCGGGAAGCGGCGGCGGCATGAGCTTGGGCGACGCCATCGCGAACTTCGAAGCGGCCCGCAGCGGCCAGGCGCCGACCAAGCCGGGAGCCGCACCCCCGGTGAGCTCGGCCAGCGAGGACAACGACAAGGCGGGCGACGACGAGGCTGCACAGCCCGCGCGAGAAACCGAAGTCATGGTCATCGTCGAGGAAGACCGGGGCCCGCGCGTCCACCTCTTTGACCGCCGCATGCGCGCGCCGTTCATCGTCAAGGTTGGCATCGAAGGCGCCCACCGCGAGTTCGCCTACAACCAGCCGATCACCGCGAACCTGCGCGACTACTCGGTCGGCTTGGCGCCGCTGGCGGTGATGGAGCTCGAGGCTTATCCCTTCGCCAACACCAGTGTCGCCATCCTCAAGAACATCGGTTGGTACGCGACCTACGCCCGCGCCTTCGGGGTGCAGTCATCGTTCCGTACGGTGAGCTCCGACGCCGACGTGCGTGTGAACAACGAGTGGAGCACGTGGCAGGTCGGACTGCACTCTCGTTTCCGGGTGGCCAAGAAGTTCGCGGTCGGACCTCAGCTCACGTATGGCTTTTCGAACTACCGCTTCGAATTTGCTGACATTGCCGACCAGCGCGCCTTCGAGGTGCCGGACGTTCGCTATGGCTTCTTGCGCTACGGCGCTGACGTCAGGTTCCCGTTCTCGGTCCTCGATGTTGCCGCAGGTCTCGGTTATCGAAGCGTTTTTTCCGGCGGCCGGGTCACCAACGACTATTTCCCGAACTCCAAGACCGGCGGCATCGATGGCCACATCACGCTCGGCCTGTCGCTCGGCAAGTCGTTCGCACTAGACGGAACGGTGCGCTACGTGCGGTACTTCTACAGTATGCAGCCCGAGGTCAGTGACACCTACGTGGCTGGTGGAGCTCTCGATCAGTATCTGACCGCGAGCCTGAGCATCGTTTACCTGATGGGAGGAAACGACCAATGACGGCAGGGCGCATTACCGGTCCTCGCATAGCCATTGGCGCTGTCCTCACAGCCCTTACGACCGTCATCGTTTGGAGCTGCGCCGGCGAGCTCGACGATGTGGAGCGTTACCGGTTGGGTGCGAGCACCTTGCGCTCGTGTTTTGGTGACGACGAACCGCCGCGCTTTTTGACCTCGTCGCGTTGCAAGCAGTGCCACTTGAGCAAGGACAACGGCATTGGCGCCGCGCTGGATCTGAGCTCTGGGAACATCGGCGGCCGCTTCTCGCAGCTCATCGGCGCGTGCCCCGAAGAGCTGCTAGTCGATCCCGCGAACCCAGAGGCGAGCACGCTGTATCGCTACTTGAACGACGAGATCGACGGCTGCACGTACCACAAGATGCCACCGACCGGCGCCGGCCTCTCGTCGGCCGACAAGCGCTGCCTGCTCACCTGGATCGACGGTCTCGACGACGTCGATGACCTCCAGCTCGACGACGGCGCACCCGTCGACGACGGCGAAGGCGCGGGCGGTGACGGCGACGGTGGCGACACCATGCCGGGCGATGGCGACGGCGACATGATGCCGGGCGACATGGACATGGATCCGCCGGCGCCGACGCTCACGGAGATCCGTGAGCAGATCTTCGATGTGCACTGCGCGGGCTGCCACGACACGGGCTCGCCCTCGGCCGGTTTGGAGCTCGGACCCGACGTGCCCATCGCCGACCTGTACGACAACTTGGTCAATGTGCCGGTCATCACCAATCCGACGACCCTCGACTATGTCGAGCCCAACAACATCGGGGCGAGCTTCCTGGTGCGGAAGCTCCGGGGCACGATGGATACGGCGCCGGGTTGTGCGGTCGGCACGTGTGGCCTGCGCATGCCGCGAAACCTGCCGGCGCTCAGCGATCCGTTGATCGAAATGGTCGAGGATTGGATTAACGCCGGCGCTTTGGAGAATTAGATTGGCGTGATGCTGCGCTTGGGATTCGAGCTCGGTGTTGGCTTGCTCATTCTCTGGGCGCTAGAGCTCTTGCTCTGGCGCATTGCGAAAACGACGAGCAGGGCGTGTCGCGCGCGCTGGCCGCGCTGGCAGAGCTGGGGGCGCGAGCATCCGTTGACGGCGGCCTTCGCGGAACGGTTCCCGGGGCTGTCACGGGCGTTGTGGTTGCGCC
>JBGGMJ010000201.1:0-3165 GCA_041288095.1 Myxococcota bacterium | reverse complement strand
CGGAAGGGACAGCCGGCGCCTCGTTGGCGGGAGCGAGGCTCGGCAACGCGTCGAGCGCTTGACCAAGATCAGCGAGCCAGTGCGGCTCACCGTTGCTTGGTCCGTTCGCTGAAGGCGTGAAAGCCACCGTTAACCGCTCCGCAATCGCTGAGTTCGATGAAGATATTCGGCGGCGTTGTTTGCTTGTTGTGCGATTCCCACGGAGGTGACCGAGTGAAGCGGTGGCAGCGTAAGTGTTTGATCGCCGAGCAACTCGCGCAGTCGCGTCCCGATACACCGGCCATCACGAAACTTTGGGTGCGCTCTATCTCGCGCTCGGAAAGACTTAAGGAGAATCTCGTGGGTGACTTGGGAGTATCGAACCGACCGCGTTTCAAATCGCAGACCAAAGGGCCGTCGACGGCGCTCGCGCGCTTGACGGACAACGCGCCGGGCATCGCGCGAAAGGTCGCGGGTGCCGCGGTGGCTGTCGACTCGGTCCTCGACAGGGTGCCCCTCATTCCCTACGAGGCGCCGAAAGCGCCGACGAGGGGCGAGCGCATCGCCGCCGGTGCGATGGCGGTGGTCTACACGGCCGGTGGCGGCCTATCGATTATCCCGTTGGTTGGTCCGTGGACCGCCTCGGCGATCATCGCCGCTGGCGGCGCGGCTGCACGCGCCCTGTCGCCCAACCCGGAGGTCCAAAACCAGGGCAACTTGGCCCTGCAGACCACCGGGTATAGCGCCGCCGTGACGTTGCTCGACTTTGGCTTGTTGGGCTTCGGCTCCGTTCCGTACTTCCGCGCCGCGGCCAAGTCAGCGCTCGTCGCCGTGCGCGGCTAAACCCCTATAAAGTCGGCTCTTTTTCGGGCTCCACCTGCCACGCAGGTGGGGCCCTTTTTCTTTTGGACGGCCGGCCCTCCCGCGTCAGAGGCGTTGCGTGAATCGTAGTGTCGCCGCGTCCCGGAGTAGCGATCGGCCGCATGCGTCGAGGCACGCAACGAAGCCAACCAACAGCCGACAATGACTCACGAAATCGTAAAAGGGGCGCCTTGTGCAAATCGACGGCCGCAGCACGCACCATGCGCTCGATGCAGGCGTGCCCCCGGCCGTTCAGAACGCTCTTCCAGTCGCCCAGACAGCCAGCTCCGAGCCCGCCGATAGGCTCGAGCACACGAGCGGCGTCGAGCCGGTTGCCGAGGCCACGGCGCAAGCGAGCGAGCTCGTCCAGTTGATGGACGAGATGCGTCGCATGGCGCGCGCCCAAGGCGAGGACTTCCCGCCGCTCACACAGGGCCCGGTGTACGGGCTCACCGGCGGCAACTTCGCGGTGCCGCTCGACAAGGCTCTGCAACGGGCGCGCGACTACGGCATCAAGCAGCCGCGCGATTTCGTCCTCGGCGAGATCGCCGTGCAGCTCGGCCACAGCCGCCTCGGCTATGACCGAACCGACAATCGCATTCGCCAAACCTCCGGCCTGCGCGTGCTCGTCGAGCTGGTCGAGACCGTCCACGCCGCGCGCGCAATCACCGCGCGCTACCCTGATCTCGCCCCGGCCGTACGAGCTCACGTCATGACCATCTGGTCGGCGATGGCGGACAGCACGTTGCAGAGCGGTTCCGAAACCATCCGCAGCTTCATGCTCACCTGCCTCGCCAAGGGGCTGGGCGACATCAAGCCGCCCGCGGCGAAGCTCGACGAGCACACCGCCAATGTGATCGAGGTCGCGGGCGAGCTCTTCGTCGAGCTCACCGAGCCACCGACGCGCGACGAGCAGCAGGGGCTAGACCGCAACCGCGCCGAAGCAAACAGCCGCGCCGCGGCACGCGTCGAGCGCGTTTGCGCCGAGCTCGCACGCTACTTTGGCGAGCTCGTCGCCTTGGCCATGCCGGAGCAACCGTCGGCCGCGGCCAAACCCACGACCCTGGTCAGCGCCGAAGAAGCACGAGCGCGCAACCAAGAACGCGCCGCGGCCCGCAGCGCCGCTCGGTCGGCCGACAACGAGGAGTCCGCCAAGGCCGACAGCGCCCGCGTCATCTCGGCCATCAAGCACCATGACCTGGCGCGCAACTGGCTGAACCCCGACGCCCCGACACCGACCGAGATCCAGGCTGCCATCGATACCCTGGTCAATCGCAGCGCCATCAAGAAGCCGGCGCAGCTCGACCTCGTCACCGATCTCGTTCTACGCAGCGCGCGGGCGGCGCCGCTCCGCCGCCATTCGTTCGGGGTGAAGCCGGCCACGGCCGCCACCAAGGAGCGATGGTCGCTGACTTATATGCGGCAGCTCGCCGGCCCGAACTTTCTCGAGCTCCTCGACGCCAGCGTCACGGAGGTCGCGTCGCGCGAGCTCGAAGAACCGCGACGTCCCGGTGGTCTCGGCCGGATCTTCGACGATCGCAGCAGAAGCACCGAGGCGCAGGATTGGGTTACCGCCACCACCCCGCGTATCGAGGACCTGAAAGGCATGACCCGGATCGCCGGTGAGCTACGCCGGCACCACGGCGTCACCGCGGAAATCGCCGGCAGTCTGCAGGAGCTGCAGCGCGAGATCATGCAGTCCTTCGACGAGTGTCGCCGCTTGGGCGCCCGCCTCGCCAAGAACTACGACCACAGAGAAGCGAGTGAGTTCACGACGATGCGCGCGCGCATCGAAACACTCTTCGCCAAGCACGAAGCGACAATCGGCACGCTGCGCAACGTCGCGACCGAGGGCGGGACGCTGAAGCGGCTGTTGCGCATGACGGTCGGCGCCCAAGGCGGACTCCAGCTCGATGGCATCATGACCGGTGTCGGCCGCGTGCTCGACGCCCAAGCGCCGGCCCGAGCCTATCTGCAGCATGTTTCCAAGCGGTTCCCCAGCGCGACCGAGCAGCTCATGCAGGTCCTCGGCCCGCGTCTCGACTGGTTCGAGACCGCCATCGTGAACGCCGGCACGACCCGTCAATCCGATCCATTGCTGCCGATCTTCGACGGCGCGTGGCTCGGCAACGTGACCGCCGAGCTGCGCCGGGCCGAGCACACGGCAGGGCGCATCTGGAAGCTGGTCGACGACCTGCCCGACACCGTGCGCGACCAGATGATGGTCGAGGTCGTCTCGGAAGATGCAATCAAGAGCGCCATGGTCGAGAGCGCCGCACGCCGGCTCACTGAACGCCTCACCGGCCGCAGCTCCGACGCCAACAA
>JBGGMJ010000200.1:0-14836 GCA_041288095.1 Myxococcota bacterium | reverse complement strand
TACTACGGCGTCACCTACCCCGCTGGCGATCTCTACTCGAGCTTGAACGCCGTCTTCTATGACGGAGGGGCCGAGCAAGCGAAGTTCGACTCCATGGTGAACGCGATTCAACGCTTCTACGGCATCGTACCGCTACGCGGCACCACCGGTTCGTGCTTCCCGGTCACGATCCACCAGTACGACGACGGCGAAGGTGGCATGATCGACACGCTGCTCGACCCCGACTACCGGATGATCTCGTCGCACATCGGCAGCGGCGGCAACGACGCGGTCGTCGCCAAGTTTCCCGAGGTGGTCACCGCGAGCTTCGAGCCGGACGTCATCGGTATGTTCGGCTTCTACAACGAGCTCGTCAACCCAAGTGACCCGCCCAACGTGCTGCCCTCGGGCATTCCCGTGTACGCTCCAGCGGATGCAGCGAGCCCGGTCATCACCCTGCCTGGGCTCGCCGGCGGAGCGACGAGCGAGGTCAGCGTCACGCCCGTCGGTGGCGAGGGGTTTCCGGACGCCGGCGTGACGGTCAGCTGGCAATCCGACGAAATCGATGCCGAGTTCATGCACGTGCTCGTCTTGGGTACGGGCAACCTCGGCATGGCGGCCTACGAGTGCTGGGTCCTACCTTCCACCCAGGTCCTGACGATCGACCAAAGCGTCATCGACGATCTGTTGGAGCAATCGTGGAACGGTTCGGCGAGCGCTGGGCACGCCGTCTCGGTCCAGGTTTTGATGGCGAAGCGGCGCGAGGTGGCTTACCAGGGCCGCACGCTCATTGGCTTCTTCGTGCGCAACGTGGAGGAGCAGTATTACTCCTGCGGCGAAGGCTGCTGAGCGCGATAGCCGATGCGCCAGGGTGGCTGGGCGCACCGGGGCAACCCCGGGTGCAACGCGGCGATACTGGCCGGACATGGAACCGACCGGCATTCGCCCGAATTCGCCCGTTGTAGGCATTTCGCAGCCCGACCGCCCGGTAGCGCCCTCCCCGGCCCCCCTGGCGGTGCCCGCGCCCCGCCCGGCCGTCATCGCCCCGCGTAGCCTCCCCGCCGTCCCGCGCCAGATCCTCGAGAACCCCGCCGACCCCCGCACCATCGCCTGGGTCGCGGCGCAGAACGCGCGCTCCGAAGCCATGCTGGCGCAGGTCGCCTTGCGCCCCGAGCTCGTCCAGCGCGCCAAGGAGCTCGCGGCAACCAACCCGCCGTTGCGTTACGAGCGCGGCGGCAACCTCTTCGCCGTCGAGCGCGGTTCGCTGACGCGGACGAGCCCGGCCGGCGCGAGCGAAGTACTGGTCGACGTCAGCAAGCTCGCGCCCGGCGCCGCGGTCACCGATTTCGTCATCAGCCCCGACGGCACCAAGGTGGCCTACGGGGTCGCTCTTTTCGGCGACGACTTCACCGATTGGTCGGTCATCGACCTGCAATCGAAGGCTCAGGTCGCGGGCCCGTTTCTCTTGAAGAACATCCCCATGACCTGGGACCACGACTCGAGCGGCGTGTTCTACAACCCCACCGCCTCGCGTGAAGACGACGACCACGCCCGGCCGTTGGGCATCGTCCGCTATCACAAACTAGGTAGCGACCCGTCCAAGGACAAAGTCGTCTTCGACGACCCAGACAAGCCGACCGTCAGCCGCTACACGGTGCGCTCGGTGGGGCCGGACGAGATCTACGTGGTTCGCAACCAAGGCGTCGCCGAGGTGCAGCACCAAACGCGCAAGATCGTCCGCCACGGCGACGTGTTCGGGACGGGCATGGTCGATATGATCGCGCCCGGCCACGACCGCGGGCGCATCGTGCACGCCACCGACAAGACGCTGTGGTTTCGCACCTCGGGAATCGGCGACAACTTCGGCATCATCGCCGTCGACAAGGCGACGCGCGCCCAGCGCACCGTCATCGCGCCCGACCCCACCGCGACGCTGCTGCACTCGCAGATGATCGGCGGCAAGATCATCATGCAGTACATGCGACGCGACTTCACCAACGTGGTCCGCATCGCCGACCTCGACGGTAAGTTGCTGCGCGAGATCACCATGGACGAGCTCGGCATGACCGGCCGCGGCACGCTGTCGCAGTTCAGCGGCGACGCTGCCTCGAAGACGACCGAGTTCAGCTACCAGTCGGTAACCTGTCCGCCGGAGACCTTCACCCTCGACCTCGCGACCTTCAAGCTCAGCAAGCGTCCGCGCGCCGCCATCGCCTACGATGCCACCAAAATCCGCGATAGCGTCCACACGGCGAAGAGCAAAGACGGCACCATGGTGCCGCTCGAGGTCTACGAACGCAACGATGTGCCCACCAAGGGGACCTTCGTCTTCCAGTACGGCGCCATCGGCATCGCCAACAGCTCGCAGTGGAACCGCATTCACCAGCTCATGCTCGAGATGGGGTTCCGTGTCGTGTTGGTGCACGCGCGCGGCGGCGGTGAGCTTGGCAACGACTGGATGGATCAAGGCACGACGAACAAGCAGCGGACCCTCGAGGACATCAGCGCCGTCGAAGACTGGGTGCGCGAGCGTTGGCCACGCGACTACATGGTGCTCTCCGGCCGTTCCTTCGGCGGCATGCACACTTTGAATCGCTCGTTCGCGCGACCCCGCGCCGACGCGTACGTTTCGGTCGTCCCGGTGACCGACCCCGAGTCCTGGCTCTACCGCCAGTCCGGCTGGTGGGCGCGTGACGACTTCGCCTTCCCCCGCGACAAGAAGGGCTTCCTCAAGCGCTTCGACCTGCGGGCCATCGCCAACGTCCGCGGCTTCAGCCCCTGGCGACTCCTGCAGCGCGCCAAGGTCGTCAAGCCGACGTACGTGCTCACCGCCAATCGCGATACCCGCGTCGGCGCGCAGCAAGCGTACGTCATCACGGACGCCATGCAGCGTAAGTTCGGCGAACAATCGCCCGTCTATATGACCCAACACATCGGGGGCCACGCGGCGCGCGCGGAGCTCGCCGACATGGCGACGTTCCTCGCCGGTGTGTTCGGCATCGACAAGCTGAACCGCACGACTGCCTAGGGCTTGGGTGCTTCGGCGGGCTTCGCGGTGTCCGCCGGCTTCGCGGTGTCGGCCGGCTTGGCCGCCTCCGCTTTGGCGGCGGCTTCGGCGCGCGCCTGCTCCACCGTCTTGGGCTTGAGCCCTTCGCTCTCACCGCCGGCTAGCGCGAAGAGGATGCCGCAGAGCCCGACAACGGCAACGATGACACCAATCACGATGTACTTGGTGCGCTGCTTGTCCTTCTCGAGGTTGTTGACGAGAAATTCGGTGTTGTACTTCTCGTTCTTTCCTTGCGCCTGGAAGCCAAAGCTTTCACCCTGCTGTCCATCCGAAGGCTGCTGATTGTCATCGGTCATACCCCAAGTCGTAGCTCACCCTTGGGGTCTTCGCAAAATCGGAAGGATGCAAAAGATGTCGACTTCGAGACGAGAGTTTCTGACCACCGCCGGCCGCGTCATGGTGGCGGTGCCCGCCGGGTGGGTGCTCTTGCAAGCCAGCTGCGGCGGCGGCGACGAAAACGGCGCGCAATGCGACGATGAAAACGGCGTCGTCTTGACCGGCACGGAGCTCACGGTGACCTCGGCGTGCGCTGAAGGCCACGTGCACTCCTTCCAGATCACATCGCAGCAGCTCGTCTCACCGCCTGCCGCGGGCCTCTCGGCCGTGACCACGGAAGACGACAGCCACACCCACCAGATCTCGTTGAGCCAGAGTGAGATTCAGCAAATCCAGGCTGGCGAGACCATCAACAAGATCACCAGCAACGTCGACGGCCACACGCACGTCTTCCGCTTCCGTAAATCGTGATCACTTCGCGATGAACGTGTAGCGCAGCCACACCACTCCGCCCGGGCGGATTTCGTGCGTCAAGAGCTTCAACGGTCGGCCGCGGCCCGTGGCCTTCGGGGCATCGAATAGCGTTGGCGTGCCGATCGACCCGTCGGCGATCGGCATGATGACGATGCTGAGCTCGTCGATGAGCCCGGCGTCCAGGAAGCTGCCGTTGATCGCCCCGCCACCCTCGAGCAGCAAGCGCTCGACACCGAACAGAGCGCGCAGCTTGCGCAGGGCCAGCAGGAGGTCGATGTCCTTTTTGCCCGCGAAGACGTACGACACGCCGCGGTTCTGCAAGAAGGCGAGATAGTCGTCCGAAACCTTCTCGGTGAGCACCGAGATGATGTGCTCGCCGTCGATCTCGCTCTTGCGCCAGGTGAGCTTGCCCGACGGATCAACCGCTATCGCGAACGAGGTAGCCTTTGGGTCGGCGACGAAGTCAGCGCGCGGGATCTTGGCGACGGGCCGCCGGCGCTTTGGCACCTTCGATTTTCCGGCATACGGCTCCATCGAGACGCGGCCGATGATCCAGGCGTCCGCGCCCAGCTGCTCGGCGGCACCCTCGTACGCCGCGGTGACCGCGGAGAAGTCCAGCTTCCACTTGTCGACGACGATGCGGCCGTCCACCGAAGGTCCCATGTGGCAGACGACGTACGGACGTTCTTTCGCGGGCATGCGCTCTCCCCGAAGTCTTGAAACACGAAAGCCCTCGTTGCCGCCAATGCAAGCAACGAGGGCTTTCGAAGAAACGCGAGCGGTGAAACGCTTAGCGCTTGCTGAACTGGAAGCGCTTGCGGGCGCCCGGACGACCGTACTTCTTGCGCTCGACTGCGCGCGGGTCGCGGGTCACGAAGCCGGCCTTCTTCAAGGTCCCACGAAGCTCCGGATTCATCTCCATCAGCGCGCGGGTGATGCCGTGGCGAATGGCGCCAGCTTGGCCCGAGAGGCCGCCGCCCTTCACGTTGATGTTGATGTCGAGCTTGCCGCGCTGCTCGGTGATGTCGAGCGGCTGCTGGAGGATCATCTTCAGGGTCTCGCGACCGAAGTAATCGTCCATGGGGCGCTTGTTGATGGTGATGGTGCCATCGCCGTTCTTCAACCAAACGCGCGCGGTCGACTCTTTACGACGACCGGTACCGTAGAAGCGTTGTGCCTGAGCCATTGAAATTACCTTGTCTTGCTTAGAGCGGAAGCGGTTCTGGCTTCTGCGCGGAGTGCGGATGCTCGCCGGCCGCGTAGACGCGAAGCTTGGAGATGACGGCGTTGCCGAGGTTGCCACGCGGGATCATGCCGGCGACGGCGCGCTCCACCATAGCGGTCGGCTCGCGCTCACGCAGCTTGGCCGCGTTGCGCTCGACGATGCCACCGGCCCAACCGGTGTGATCGTAGTACATCTTGTCTTCTTCTTTGTTACCCGTCAGCTTGACCTTGTCGGCGTTGATGACGATGACGAAGTCGCCGGTGTCGATGTGCGGCGTGTAGATCGTCTTGTGCTTGCCACGAAGGACGGTGGCGATACGCGTCGCCATGCGGCCCAGGACCTGGTCCTTGGCGTCGACGATGTACCATTTGCGCGCCACTTCTTCTTTTTTGGCGCTGACAGTCTTCATTGCGGAACCCCTCGAAGAGCGCGCGTTTCTAAAGAAGGCGCCCCAAGTTGTCAAGCGATCAAAGGCGCCGGCCTTCGAGAATGTCGAGGGGCGACCAGCCGAAGTTCTCGTCGGTGGTCGAATAGGCGTCTACTCCGGCCAAACGAGCAGGGTCAATCGGGGTGAGACCGTCGGGCCTGGTCTTGCCCGAACGCCGGGCTAGGACCTCGGGGACCTGGTACGGGCGGCCGACCGCGACCCCGTAAACCTGCGACGCGACATAGGTAAACGTATAGTCCGCCCCGTCCTGGTCGTCTGGAGCCACCTCGGCAAGCTCGAGAGCGGGGCTCCACCGCAGCAAGCGGAAGCGGCGGCGGCGACGCGGTAGGACGACCTCGAAGTCCACGGTCGCCCGGCGGCTCCGCAGGGTGAGGAGCGGTCCGCCCTCCCCCTTGGCCAGGACCTCGGCCGCGATCTTCGGCCACACGCGCATGACGATATGCTCGAGCCCACGCTCGAGCTCGCGGTCAGGAAAGCGCGTCGGGTTCTCGTCGACCAGCTCCGGCATCGGCGTCTCGGGCGCGAATCGGGTGAGCGCCGTGTCGTCTTCGAGGGTGGTCGCGTACGGCACCGCGACCTTGCGCGGTGGCTGCGCCCGCTCGACCTCGACGCCGTCGCCAGGGTTCAAGATCCAGGCTTCGCGCTCGGGAGCGAGCTTTGCGAAATCGGCCACGAAGCGCTCGCGGCTCACCGGGTAGCAGCGCTGGTTGAAGTGGGCATATTTGCCGACCATGCGCAGGCCGAAGGAGCCAGGCACCACGAGACGCGCCTCGCTGCACGCCGCCATCTCGAGGAGGCGCTCGTAGCGAGCCTGGGGAAAGTCCGTTTCCGCGTACCACATGGTGGCGTGCTCGAGGAGCGGATTGTAAGCGCAAAACACGACATCCAAGGCGCCGTTTGTCCGCTTCAGAACACGCAAACAGGTCGCTTGATCGACGACGGTGTCGACCTGGTTCCAGAGGGCCGCATCGGGCGCGATGAACACCATGCCCATCTCGGCGACGTCGTGGCGGTGCGAGGGCGTGACCATGAGGTGGAAGTCGCCGATGCCGACCTCGTCCCAGGGCGCCAGCTGTGTGACCTTCGCGAAACCCTTGGCGCGAGCCCGGCTGGCAAGCTCCTCGTCACGGGGCATGAACATCGGCAGCCGCCGGTCGAGGCGAGCGAGCGACTCGGCGTCGAAGTGGTCGAGGTGGCGGTGCGAGATGACGATGGCATCGAAGGCACCGAGCTCATCGACGTGCACGACACGCTTCGGGCAAGGGTCGAGAGTGCGCTCACCGGGGCCAAAGAAGAGGGGATCGGTGATGACTCGCGTCGCTCCCGCTTCGAGGATGAGACAGGCGTGGCCGAGCAAGCTCGCGCGCATGGGGCTCCGAGTTCCTGGAACGTTCGGAGTCTAGCTGTTTTCAGATCCGATTAGGACCTGCGGCCTGCGATCAGGGCAACGCCGGTAGCCGCCGCGCTCGCGGCGAAGAGCGCCAAGGCGATTTCACCGGGCGCATTCGAGCCCGCGACCAGGAGCGTCAGCGCCCAGGACGACAGAGCGATCTTCGATGAGGCGGGCATCGCCGCATACGTGTCGATGAGGCCTGGCTCGTCTGGAACAGCCACGGCGCCGGCGGCTGGTCGGGTGACGACGGCGGTGGCTCGAGCGGTGTCGGGTGAATGGACATTGGCGCGGGCGAAGGGCTCTGCGGGGCTCACGTTGCTCATACCGAGAGTATCGGGTGTGCCACCGTGGCAGTTGCTCGTCCGCGCGCAACCCCGCGTTTTCGCTAGCGCGCTAACCAGGCCTCGAGCCGCGTGACGATCGCGTCCTGCTCGTTTTGCGGGAGGCTGCGCACGCGCGCGAGGTGATTGCCGCCGGTCACGAGGTGGCTGCTGGTGTCATTGGCGCCGGAGATCGTGAAGGCGCCGGCCGTCCACGGGTCGCGGGAGCCATAGATGAGCACGACGTTGGCGGCTTCGGTCGCGACCCAATCGGCGAGGTCCTGCATGGGTCCCGGGTCGTAGGCCGGCGGTGAGGCGAGGGCCGTGACCATCCGCAACGGGGTGGGCTCGTCGTCGTGACGCAGCAGGCCGCCGAGGTGCGCTTTGGGAACGGCCGGATAGCCCTGCTCGGCCGCGACCGCGAGCCAGTAGCCTTGATCCTCGGCGATGCCCTGGTCGCTCCAGAGAGCGAAGCGGTTGGTGGCGTCGATGAAGGAGAGGACTTCGTCGTCGCTGTCGGTGGCGACGTCGGGAATGAGCTGGCAATTGTCGGCGCTGCTGTATTGCCAGAAGGTGAAGGCCGTCTCGACGGTCGTCAGCTCGAGGATCGCGTCGGTACCGAGCGTGCTGGTTTCGTAGCCACGAAGGTCCATGGCTTCATCGAGGCTCGCTACGAGCTCGCCGCGTCTCGGCTCGGTGAGGATTTCTTCCTGGAAATCACGCAGGGCGGCGCCGCAGCTGTCCGCGCCGAGCTCATTCACATAGCTGACGTAGCGCACATCGGCGAGGCCCATGGTGAACGGCGCCACGTAAGCAACCGTGCCGGCGACGTCGGCGGGATAGAAGCGCCGATGCGCGAGCGCGGCGACTCCTCCCTTGCTCGCGCCCGTGGACACCCATGGTCCGCTATAATAGACAGAAAGGGCCTGGACGACGGCGTGGTGGTCGCCAGCGGCCTGCGCGATGGTTACCTGGCTCCAATCGGCTGGCTCCGGCAGCGAGGCGCCGAAGAAGCGATGCTCGACCTGGACCTCGTTGGCCTGGAGAATCGCCGTCGGCTCGGTGGTGCCGAGTCCCTCGCCGACGCCGTAGCCCTGGGTGGACAGCACCATCGGCGCGGCGGCATCGCGATGGAAGATGACCAGGCGCTGCATGAAGGCCTGGCCGCTCGGGTTCGTGTGGTCGACGGCTTGCTCGAAGTCGGCGATGACGCGGGTGCGGCCGTCGGTCCAAGCGTCGGCGGCGAAGACGTGCAACCCGGGGACGACCGCGAGCTCGTCCGCGAGCGCCGGCCCTTGCGGCTCCTCGGCGCAGGCGCAGGCGGCAAACATCGCCGCGAGCATCAACCTCTTCATGCGCCGCGCGGGCCAACCACGACTTGAATGAGCTTGGCGGGGTCGAGGTAGCGCCGCGCCACTTCGAGGACCCGCGCCGCCGTCACCGCGCGAATGGCATCGGGGTACTTGGCTTGCGCCCCGTAGCCCAAGCCGAATCGCTCCGAGAGCGCCATGCTGGTGGCGCGCGAGCCCGTGCGTTGCAGCTCGATGGCGTGCGTGCCGATGAGGTAGCGCTTGCTACGCATGAGCTCGGTGTCACTCACGGGATCGGTGGCGATACGCGTCAGGTGCTCGTAGAGACTCTTGACCGCCTGCTCGACCTTCTCGGGGCTCGTGCCCATGTGGACGAGCACATGACCGGGCTGCAGGCCTTCCACCGCGGTGCTGCTGACCGAGTAGGCCAGGCTTTGGCGGTCGCGAAGGTCCATGAAGAGCCGGCCGCTCTGGCCGGACAGCACCGTCGTGAGCACCTCGAGCGCGAAGCGGTCCGGGTCGTCGACCGTGGTGCCGCGCCCGCCGATGAGGACATGCGCTTGCTTCTTGTCGAGCGTCGCTTGCCTCTCGCGCAAACCGTCCGCCATCGCGGCCATGGTCGGTGCCGGAGGTAACGCGGGCCCACGTGGCACGGCTTCGAGGCGCGCCGCTAGCGTATCGAGAACGCGGTCCACTTCGATGCCACCCGTGACGCAGATGATCAGCTTGTCCGGCGAGCCCAGGAGCGACAGGTGTTGCATGAGCGCGGTCGCGTCGATGGCCGCGATGCTCTCTTCGGTGCCGGTCATCCGGTAGCCGTACGGGTGGCCGGGGAAGAGCATGGAGGAGAAAAGATCGAAGGCAAAGCCCGCGGGGTTGTCCTCGCGGTTCTTGATGCGCTCGATGATCACCTGGCGCTCGCGCTCGATGTCGTCCCGCGACAACTCGGGCGTGAGGAGAGCGTCGCAGAACAAGGCGAGGCCCTCGACGGCGTTTTCACGGATGACGTCGGTGCGCAAACCGATGCTGTTGCGGCCGCTGAACGAGGCGAGCGTTCCGCCCATGCCGGCTATTTTAGCGGACAGCTCCTCGGCTCCGTACCGCGTCGTCGCGGTGCCCCAGACGGACGCCAAGAGGTTACCGATGCCGCTGTTCTTCGCGCTCTCCCAGAGGACGCCGCCGAGAGCGACGGCGCGCGCCGCGACCACCGGGGTGTCCTCCTCGCGCACGAGAATAGTGCAACCATTCGCGAGAGTGACACGCGTGACGTCGAGCTCGCCGCGGGTACCGCGATGCATGCGTTCGCCCGCCTTGCTCCATGCACGCTCGACCAAACCGCGCACTTGCTCGAGGCCGGGCACCTTCGCCTCGGGCGGCTGCTGCATGACGATGCTCGGCGCTCGCGTGATGTACTTGCGCGCCGCTTCACGGATGGCTTCGGGCGTGATCTTGCGCAAGGCGGCGTCGTAGGACTTCTCGAACTGGAAGTCGCCGGCGACGGTCTCGAAGAAGCCGAGCTTGCGCGCTTCGCCTTGCACGGTCTCCCGTTGATAGGCCGACTCGGAGAGGACGATGACCTTCGCCTTCTCGAGCTCGTCCGCGCCCACCAAGCGGTGGCGCAGATCGTAGACCGTCGAGAGGACCGACTCGAGCGCCGGCTCCATGGTCTCGGCCTTGAGCCCGGCACCGACGATGAACACGCCGGGGTCGCGCGGGGTGTACGCGTAAGCGTACACGTCGTTGACGAGCTCCTCGGCGCGCCGTGTCTTCACGTAGAGGCGCGAGCTGTCGCCATGGCCCAAAAGGACAGACAAGACGTCGATGGCCGCGATGTCCTCGTGCACGAGGCCCGGGATGTGCCAGGCCACCGAGACGCGCGACTCCTTCACCTGCTCGCTCATCACCTTGAGCCGCAGGTCGACCTGTTCGCCTTCGACGGCACGGGGCGGCAGGCGGCGCGTGCCGCTTGCCCGCCAGTCACCGAAGTAACGGCGAACGAGCTGCACCATTTGCTGCGTGTCGAAGGCGCCAGTGACCACGACGGTGACGTTGTCGGGGCGATAGTGATCGCGGAAGAATTGGAGGATGCGCTCACGCGTGAGCGCGCGGACGGTCGCTTCGCTGCCGATGACCGGCCGGTGATACGGGTGCTGCTCATACGCCATGGCGAACAGTGCCTTGGCGATACGCCGCGACGGAGCATCTTCGGCCCTACGGATCTCCTCGATGATGACTTCGATCTCGCGCTTGAGCTCCTCGGCGTCGAAGGCGCTATGGCGGATAGCGTCGCTGAGGATGTCGAGGCCCGTCGCCGCTTCGTCGGCGGCGAGCACGACGTGGTAGACCGTCTGATCGTACGAGGTCCATGCGTTGATCTCGCCGCCCGCCCCTTCGACGGCCCGCGCGATCTCACCGAGGCCGCGGCGCTCGGTGCCCTTGAACAACATGTGCTCGTGGACGTGCGCGATGCCGGCGATGTCGTCGGTTTCGTCAGCGGAGCCGACGTTGACCCAACATTGAATGGCGACGACCGGGGCGGCGTGCTGCTCCTGTGTGAGCAGAGTCAGGCCGTTGTCGAAGCGGGTACGAGTTACCGTCACGATGTCGCGTCCTTGGCTTTGGCCTTGCGGCCCAAGCCGACCAGAAAAATCTCGGTGGAGCGCTGCCGCGTCGCCTGCGGTCGTAAACGCTCCACCTTCTCGAAGATGCGGCGCATGAGCACCACCAGGTTCTGAATCTCGCCACCCTCGAGCACTTTGACCACCATGGAGCCGGAAGGTTTCACGAAGGCGTCAGCGATGGCGATGGCTTGTTCGGCAAGCGCCGCCGAGCGCAAGGCGTCGGTCGTGTGGTCGCCCATCGTCGAAGGCGCCATGTCCGAGAGGACGACGTCGTAAGGGTCGCCCAGCGTCGCCTGGTCGAGCTTGTAAATGTCGCCGACCCGGGCCTCGGCGTGCGGCGGGAAGGTGGCGTTCACGGGCTTCAAGTCGATGCCGAGCACGCGCCCGGACGGCCCAACCTTGGTGACGGCATATTGCATCCAGGAGCCGGGCGAGCACCCAAGGTCGAGGACGCGCTGCCCCTTCTTCAAGAGCTTCCAGCGCTGGTCGATCTCCTCGAGTTTGTAGATCGAGCGGGCGGCGTGGCCTTCCTGCTTGGCTCTTCGGCTGAAATGGTCGGGATCACGGCCACGAGTCATCGAGACCGCCGATTGTGTGGGACGAAATGCGGTCTGGCAATGATCCGGCGATTCGCGAACCAAATCGCGACCGCACTCGATAACATGCGACCTCTGGCCTCCCGGCCGGAGGCCCACCATCCCCTCCCCACCATCGTTTTCTGGAGCTGCCCCGATGCGTCCCAACGTATCGATTGGCGAGGCCCGTGCCCTCGCGACCCTGGCGTTTGCCCGCGCCGCCGAAATCAGCGGTATCGACGTCCTCGACGATCGGGCTCTGATCGATGAATACGTGAAGCACCGCGCTAACGTGACCGCGCCGAAGGACTTCTACGACTTCCAGAGCCGCGTGGTGAACGGCCTCACCGGGCAGGCTCGCCGGTCCCTCGAGCGCTACCTCGACGACCCAGGCGTGAATCAGGGTACGCCGACCGCCAGCATCTCGAGCGTGACCGCGCGCGGCCAGCAGATCCTGGGCTTCGCGCGCGGCTGTGAGATCGGCGGCTTGAGCGGCGGACCCGAAGCCGAGGCGCTCAAGCACGAGTACCAGCAGCTCCGCGGCGACCTGTCCAAAGCCGAGCGCGCCGACCTCGACGCCTTTCTGAAGAAGCACGCAAGCCCAGAGGCCTGGGCCGCGATGCGCTCCTAGACGTTTGCAGCGAGTCCGCCATGCTTATCGCCGTCCGCCAAGGCGAACATCAGTCGTCCCCATTCACCGCGCTCTCCGCGGTGACCTCCGCATCCACGGAGCCGTTGACCGCTGCAGCGGACAACGACACGCGCGTCGCGCCCGGCAGTGCCCCGCCGGGCGCGGCGCCGCCTGACCACACTCGCGGTCTCGCGGAGCCCCGCCTCCCAACGGGCCGTGCCCACCTCGAGCGCATGGGACGCCTCGCCGCGATGGCGCGCGCAGCCGCGCCTCTTGGCGAAGAAATCGCGACGGCCGAGCGCAACGCCCAGGGAGCGCGCGAAGGGTTGGCCCGCCGCCTGGGTCTTCCCGCTTCGGCGTTGCTCGACGAAGAGGGTGTTTCGGTGTTCGCGGCTCTTCGCCAAGCGCGTGAGCACGAAACGCTCGCGAACCGGGCGATCGAGCGTGGTGACGACACCGCGGCGGGCCAAGCGCAAGCCGACGCGCGCCTCGCGTTGCGCAATGCCGCCGGCTTGATCGCCGCCGCGTCCATTTCGGTGGACGGCCACGACGCCGCCATGGCGGATGTCACGGCGCGCCTTGCCGCCAATCGCATCGCCATGCCGGCCGCCGAAGCGACCTGGGCCCGCATGCAACGCACCGCACCAGCGGACGTCCTCGCGGCCTACGGCGACCGTCTCGTGAGCGCCCGCACTCGCATCCAACGCACCGAGATGACGCTCGAGCGCGCCCGCGAGGCCCACGCCGGCGGCGCCGTCATCGGCTCCATGCGCCTTCTCGGCGCGGCGCGCCTCCTGATGGAACAGACGGCCGCGGCTCTCGCGTTCAGTGACCCAGATCCGCCTCGATGACGCGACGCACATGCTCGAAGTTGCGGGCGAGGTCCGTCTTGATCCAGAGCAGGTCGGCGTCGCTGAAGCGGTTCCGCGCTTTCGCCCAGCTGTAGATCGTCGCGACGTCCCCGGAGCCACGTGCAACCAAGTCATGGAGGCGGTCGAAGATCGCCGCCCGGTTCACGACCGTGCGCAGGATTCCGCGTTGCATGGGGTCCTTCATGTACTCGGGATGCCACTGCGAAGTGAGCGCGTTCCAACGCTCGGTCGACTCGATGAGCGAAACCCCCGCCTTCGCGTCGGGCGACCAACCAGCGAGCTTGAAGCCCACGCCGATCCGGGCCACCGCTTGGTGATGATTGCTGTTGGTGAGGATAGCGAGTAGCCCGGCGCCGGCCCAGGGCTGCATGGCGGCGCTACAACCAGCCGCGAACGGCCGCACGAGGTGCGAGAGCTGGCTGCCGACCGCGAGCTCCACCCAGTTGGCGAAGAGCACGTTGCCCTTGGCGTCGCGCAGCACGTAGGGCTCGCTCAAAGGCAGCTCGATGCCGCGTTGCGACTGCGGTACCGACGACGCGCCCTGGCGCTGCACGTCGGTGAACATGGTGCCGCCGAAGATGACATTCCAGAGCTGGTGCGAGCGGCAGACGCCGAGGGCGAACAACGGACGAGAGAGCGCGATGCGCGCAAAGCAGGCTTCGAACTCGTCACGCGCGTGGTTGGTGTTGATGCAAAGCTCGTTGGAGGCGCCGTGCATGCTGGCGTCGATGTCGTCGCCGCCCATACCGACCATGCCGCGCAGCGGCTGCGCGAGAGCACGGCAGGCCGCGATGCGAGTGACGGTGCCGGGATTGGGCGCATGGATGTCGGCGCAGGGCGGGATAATCACCGGCTCGCCGCCCTCGGCGCGGATCCTCGCGATCGCGTCCTTGAGATAGGCGTGCGACTCGAGGCGTGAGTGATCGCGGTCGAGCAGCATCAACGGGCTCGATACGACGATGCCTACGACTGGTCGGCCCGACAGCCGCGGCTGCGGCGCCTGCGTCGCCGTCGTTGTCTGCAATAGCGTAGCGATGCGCTGCTCGTCTTCGGCGAAAGCCGGATCGCCGCTCGCGAAGATGCCTTTGCGCTGCAGCGCCCCGACGTAGTCGCGGAAGGTCTGAACCGCGTCACCGCCGTACGACGGCAAGGCGATCGTGCAATCGAGGCCGGGAACGCGCACATGGGTGAGCGACGGCAGCGGCACCTTGGGGAGCTCGATGCAGTCGCTGGCGATCCGCCGCAGATGCCAAGGGACCGCGATCATCGGCGAGGCCGGGAGCTCGGCGAGGGGCAACCTGCTGTGCACGCTGGCAATGCGCAGAGGGCCAAACGTGGCGACGTCGCTCGAGACGTTCATGGATAGTCCCTGCCGGTGTTGTCGACTTCTGGATTGCTTTTTCGGCGGGACGCGGCGGCTGGTTGCGCGTTTCAGGGCGCCGCGTTGGCGGTGGTGGTGGGAACCAGGGGCGGCTGCGGTCTAGCCACCATGACGCCCTGCCGGTCCTCACGCGCATTCACGTAACCAGCGAGGTCCGTTCGCGTGATGATGACCTTCTGGTGGTAGCTGGACGCGTGCATGACATGGAGCGCGCCGGAAGCGCCTCGGACATCAGGGAATATTTGCGAGCCAGCGCCGTCAGGG
>JBGGMJ010000199.1:0-11803 GCA_041288095.1 Myxococcota bacterium | reverse complement strand
GCGCGCTACGGCCGCCTATCTCCGTCTGCACCCAGCCGGGATGCACGACCACCGAGATGATGCCGCGGCCCGATAGGTCGACAGCAAGGCTCTTCGAAGCGATGTTCAGCGCCGCCTTCGACATGCGGTAAGCGTACGCGCCGCCGCTGGTGTTGTCGTCGATCGAGCCCATCTGCGACGTCATGTGAATGAGCTTGCCTGTCCGCTTGGGCACACGCGGCAACAACGCGCGCGTGACGCGAAGGCTGCCCACCGCGTTGATGTTGAAGACCTGCAAGATGTTGTCGATCGAGACGTCGGCAAGAGTGTCCCAGCCGCCCGAGACGCCGGCGTTGTTGATGAGCACGTCGACGGTGGCGTCGCCGACCGCGTCAGCGAAGGCCTTCACCGAGTCGTCACTCGCGACGTCGAGCGGCAGCACACGGAGCTTGCCGTTCGCGAGCATGGCGTTGAGCTCGGTTGCGAGCTTCACATCACGCGCCGTCGCGATCACCTCCGCGCCGCGCGCGAGCCACGTCCCTACCAACGCCAAGCCGATGCCGCGATTCGCCCCTGTGATCACTACCGCCATGGCCTATGCCTCCTCGATCGTGCTTCATAGAGTAACTATGAGCGACGCCACCAGTGTGCGTGTCGAAGATCTCGAGCTCTCCGTCCGTTCCATGGGCCTGCTGCTCGTCCTCGGCGTGGAGACCCTGGGGGATTTGCTCGCGCTGCCGTCGATCGCCACGACCAAGATGGTCGTCGCCGAGCTTACCGCGGTCCTTGCCGAGCATGGCCTCACGTACGAAGGCACGTGGGACCTCCCCGAGACGCCACCAGCGCGTGAAGCGACCGGAAGTGTGACCGAGCGCTGGCACACGATCGAGGCGTGGATGGCCGCAAACGCACCAGACGCGCTCGGCAGCTTGCGCCGACCAGCGAGCCCGGAAGCGATCGCCGCTGCCGAGAAGGAGCTCGGTGTCACGCTGCCGCTCGACTACAAAGAGCTGCTTGCCCGCCATGACGGACAAGGGCGTCTGGGACCGATGGTCGCGTATTGCTCGTTGCTGCCGGTTGGCGAGCTCTTCCACAAACGTGAACGGCTGGCGGGCCTCATGGACGAGTGGAAACCCGGTTGGATCCCCATCGGCCAGTTTCAGCGTGACTACATGGTTCTCGACTTGGTGCCTCTACCCGGCGGCATCGTCGGCCAGATCTTCGTGTGCCACGTCGATGACGACCGCCGCACGCCCATTGCCGCGAGCTGCTCCGATCTGCTGGCGCGCTACTTCCGCGAGCTGCAAGACGGCACCATCGACCTCACCTAGCCCAAGAGCATCTGAAGCAGCGCACCAGCGAGCGGCACCGTGGCGAGCGACGCGATCATGCCGACGCCGAGGATGGCCGTGGCGAGCCGCCCCTCGAGGCCTTCTTGCTCGGCGAGGAGCACGGACGAGATCATCGGCGCCATGGCGCTCTGTAGCACCGCGATGTCGAGCACCGGCGCCGCGACCCCGAGCACGAGCCCCAGGCCGAGCACGACCAAGGGCGCGGCGACGAGCTTCCAGCCCAGCGCCACCAGCAGAGCGAGCCACTCACCACGAATCGCGGTCAGCTGCAGCTGCACGCCCACGGCGAAGACAGCAAGAGGCGTCAGCGTGAGCCCAACGCGCTCCAGAGCGAGATCGAGTGGCGCCCACAAGCCGACCGTCGTCCCGGCGAGCAAGCCCAACGCGAACCCGATGAAGCCCGGGAAGGTCAACGCGCGCTTCGCCGTCGCCCACGCATCGACGCGACGCCCGCTGTAAATCGCCGTGACCACGAGTCCGAGGGTCGCGAACACGATGAAGCTCCCCGCCTGATCGACGACCACGGCGTAGGGGAGGGCAGCCCGGCCGCGCAGCGCCTCGATGAGCGGGTAGCCCATGAAGGCGGTGTTTCCGAGACCCGCGACGATGATCAACGCGCCTGTCCGCAATGGCGACCACGACAAGGCGCGGCCCACCGCGGCGACGAGGAGCCAGGCGCCGATGAAGATGATCCATTGTGACGCAACCAGGAACGCGAGGCTCGCTTCGAGGCGGAGGCTCGCGCCCAGATGCAGCGCCAAGGCCGGCAACGCGATGTTGATCGCGAACCAACTGATTCCTCCCGCGAGAGCCGGCGGCGCCTTCCCCGACCGGCCAATCACAATGCCCGCGCTCATGCACAGCGCGAGCAACAGAAACGCGCTCACTACGTTATCACCAGCCCGTCTCTTCGCTGATCGCTTCGATCAAGATGTTCGCCATCGCGGTGTTGGTCGCGACGTTCGGGTGATAGTCGCAGCCGGCGCCGGACTCCTGCAGAGGCGGGAACTCCACGTAGTGGACGCGCATGTCACCGGCGGCGTGGCGCGCATCCACAACCTGCTTCACGCGCGTGACGAATACGCCGTTGATCATGCCGCCCGCGGTACAAAAGATCTCGACACCTGGGTAGAGATTCTCCAAGCGGTCGATGAAGTCGAGATAGACGCCGACGAAGGCGCTCCCGGGATCCTGGCTATTTGCGAAGTCGTTGGTGCCCAGATTGATGACGACGACGTCGGGCAGAAAGCTCGCAAACGGCCACTCGGAATCGGCGTCGTTGAACAACGAGCGTCCGTAAAGCGTGGGCATCGTCGGGTTCTGGTCGTAGTTCAGGTTGTGGTGCATGCCTTTGCCCGAGAAGGCGACTACCGAGAGCGCGGCGTTGAAATTGCGCGCTGTCTGCGCCGCGTACGTGTCGGCTGCGTTCTCCGTTTGCCCCGAGAAATCGCAGTAGGCGTTCGCGCCCTCGATGCCGTAGCCGCAGGTGATCGAGTCGCCGATGACCTCTATCCGCCGCTGGAATGGATACGTGGTCGCCACGAGCGCGCCACCGTTGACGGTGAAGCCGAGGAACACGCTCGGATTGAAGAAGGCCTCGGTGCGACGCACGAGCTGCACCGTATGCCGTCCGTTCGCGAGTCCGCTCGCGAGGGTTAGATCTTTCGCGGTGTTGTCCGCCGGGCCCGGCACGAAGTGAACCGTCGACGTCCGCGCGCCATCGATGAACACCTCGAAGTAGTTGTCAGCGCCGTCGATGCGCGCGCTGACGCCGGTGCCGTCGAAGGTCGCGTACACGCTGGTCGCGGACCAGTCGGCGCGCACACGCTCTGGGTTGCTCGTATCGTGCCGTCCGATGAAGTGAACACTCGACTTGGGGAGGTCGTGATCACCTGGACCCGGGTTCGCGTTCTTCGATCCACACGCGACGCAGAACAACGACGCGAGCACAAGACCATTCCACTTCATGCCGCGTACGTGGCTGGTCCGATTATCGAAGGTCAAGACTTCTCTCGCGATCCCGAGTTTCGTAATGACGAAAGTCCAGTGAACACGCAGACGTCAACGCGGGCTCACGTACAGTCTTCCACTGTCGTCGAAGTAGCTCCCACTCTGAGATTGAGCACCGAGCGCGTCATGGCAAGTGACGGCGCGGAGCACGTCGTCGCCATGGCGACGCTCAAAGGCGCTCTCGACGCGGAGGCCGAGGATCGCGCGCGTCGTCTGCTCGAGGGCTTCGGGCTCGTCCCCATCGACACGCTCGAGGACTTCGCTCGTCTTTCCGGCAGCGCCGACTACATCGTCGACCTCGAAGGCGACATCGATGCGCTGTGCAGCTTCAGCGCTCTCGTGGTGCCGCGCCTGCGCAAGCTCGGTTGGACCGTCGACATCGACGATCGCTACCTCTGCCACACCGTCGGCGAAGACGCGCCATGGTACGCTACGGCGGACGCCGACGGCCCGAGTTGGTTCCAGCTCGAGCTGGGCATCGAGCTCAACGGCCAGCGCGTCAACATCTTGCCGGTGCTCGTCGACCTCATCGAGCGCGACGGCGAGCGACTCAGTCTGAAAGCTCTCGAGCGTCATCGCCACCGCTTCCTCGCCTTGCCGCTCGGCGGCACGCGCTATCTCGCGGTCCCTCCCGAGCGCGTCGCCCAGGTCGTGAAGGTCTTGTTCGAGCTCTACAACCGCGAGCCACTGCTCGACGGCAAGCTGCGCCTCCCCAAAGGCCGCATGCCCGTCATCGAGCAGCTCGCGGGCATCGACGAAGACCTTTGCCTCGAAGGCGCGAGCATCGCGGCGCCGTTGCCGCCGTTCCAACCGCCAAAGAGTCTGCGCGCGACGCTTCGACCTTATCAGTGCGAAGGTGTCGCTTGGCTCGAAGAGGCGTGCGAGCGCGGCAACGGCGTCATTCTCGCCGACGACATGGGGCTCGGCAAAACGCTGCAGACCATCACGCACCTCCTCTTGCAGAAAGAGCGCGGCCGTCTCGATCTCCCGGTGCTCGTCGTTTGCCCGACGAGCCTGGTCGGCAACTGGCAGCGCGAGATCGCCCAGTTTGCTCCGACATTGCGGACGGCGCTCTGGCACGGCGCCAAGCGCGCGAAACAACGACCCGAGCTGGCGATGGCCGACGTCATCATCACGAGCTACCCGCTGCTGGTTCGCGACACCGAGACCTTCGGTTCCATCGCCTTCGCCGAGCTCGTGCTCGATGAAGCGCAAGCCATCAAGAGCTCGCGGAGCCTCGCGCACAAAGCGGTCAAGCAGGTGATCACCCGCCATCGCGTGGCGCTCACCGGAACGCCGGTCGAGAATGGTCTCGACGAGCTCTGGGCGCTCTTCGACGTCTTGCAGCCCGGCTGGCTCGGGAGCGCCGAGACCTTCCGCAACACCTTCCAATACCCCATCGAGAAGCTGCGCAGTGACTCGGCGATGGCCGCGCTGCGCGAACGCATCCGCCCTTTCATCATGCGCCGCATGAAGAGCGAGGTCGCCAAGGACTTGCCGCCGAAGACCGAGCTGGTCCGCACCGTCGAGCTCGAAGGCGCGCAGCGCGATCTCTACGAGAGCATTCGCATCGCCGCGCACGAGCAAGTTCGCAAGGCTGTCCGCGACCGCGGAGTGTCCGGCGCCGCCATCGATATCCTCGACGCGTTGCTCAAGCTCCGCCAGGTCTGTTGCGATCCGCGCCTCGTCAGCGTCCCAGCCGCGCGCGCCGTGCGGGAGTCGGCCAAGCTCGAGCTGCTCCACGAAATGCTCGATGACTGCCGCGCCAAGAAGCAGCGCGTCCTCGTGTTCTCGCAGTTCGCGACCATGCTCGAGCTGATCAGCAAGGACCTCAAGCGTCGCGAGACTCCGCACGCCATGCTCACCGGCGCGACCGTCGATCGCCAGTCGCTCGTCGAGCAGTTCCAACGCGGCGACCACGACGTCTTTCTCATCAGCTTGAAGGCCGGCGGCACCGGGCTCACGCTGACCGCCGCGGAGACCGTCATCCATTACGACCCATGGTGGAATCCGGCGGTGCAGTCGCAGGCGACGGACCGCGCTTACCGCATTGGCCAGACGAAGCCCGTTTTCGCCTTCAACCTGGTGGTCGCCGGCAGTGTCGAGGAGCGCATCCTCGGTCTGCAGCGCAAAAAGCGCGAGCTCGCGGACGGGGTGCTGTCGGGGAGCGCCCTCCGGTCGCTGTCCGTGGGCGAAGTCGAATCTTTGTTCGACCCGCTCGACGCGTGACTTGTTCCGCCCGTGTTGCTCGCATAAAAACTCGTCCCACGACGTCCAACGCACAGGGAAAACACGCATGTCGATCGTCCGCGCTCTCGTTGCCGCCACTGCCCTCATTCTCCTGCCGCTTGCCGCGCATGCCGCCGAGCCCGCCAAGGCGCCGGCACCCGCCGCCAAGACCACCGACGTCATCTTCGAAACCTCGTCGGGCAACTTCACCATCCGCGTGAACGCCGAGAAGGCGCCGGTCTCCGCCGAGAACTTCCTCAAGTACGTCGACGAAGGCTTTTACAACGGCCTCGTCTTTCACCGCGTGATCAACGGCTTCATGGTGCAAGGCGGCGGCTTCACCCCCGACATGCGGCAGAAGCAGCCGACGCGCGGCGCCATCAAGAACGAGGCGGACAACGGCCTGAAGAACCTGCGCGGCACCGTGGCCATGGCGCGCACCAGCGAAGTGAACAGCGCGACCTCGCAGTTCTTCGTCAACGTCGTCGACAACGCGCGCCTCGACTTCACCAGCCCCGACCCGCGCGGCTACGGCTATGCCGTCTTCGGCGAGGTCATTGCTGGCATGGACACCGTCGACAAGATCAAGGCGCTGCCGACCTGCCCGGGTAACGCGCAGCAGTGCGCGACCATGCAGCTCCCCGCCGGCATGCGTGACGTTCCGGCGCAGCCCGTCGTCATCACCAAAGCCTATCGCAAGAAGTAGACGGCGATGGCGACCATCTCTCCGCTGCGCGCCTTTCGCCCACGACCCGAGCTCGCGGCCGCGGTCGCCTCGGTTCCATATGACGTCGTCGATCGCGACGAGGCGCTTGCCTTGGCCGGCGACGCGCGCTCGTTCCTGCACGTCACCAAGCCCGAGATCGATCTGCCGCCCGCCACCGACCACTATGCCGAGGTGGTCTACGCGACGGGCTCGACGAACCTCGAGAAGCTGATCGCCGACGGCGTCTTGGTGCGCGACAGCAAGCCGTCGTTCTACGTGTACGCGCTCACCATGGGCGGCCATACGCAGACCGGCCTCGTCTTCGGCGCCTCGGTCGCCGAATACGAGCGCAACTTCGTGCGCAAGCACGAATTCACCAGGCCCGACAAAGAGAACGACCGCGTTCGTCACATCGAGACGACGCGGGCGCAGACCGGCAAGGTGTTCCTCGTTCACCCGAAGAACGATGTCGTCGCCGCTGAAATCGCCAAGGCCCGCGCCCAGAAGCCGCACACGTCGTTCAAGGCGCCGGACGGGGTCACGCACGAGCTCTGGACCATCGACGATCCCAAGGCGATCGCAACGCTGCAGCAGGCGTTCGACGCCATCGGGCCCATCTACATCGCCGACGGCCACCACCGCAGCGCCGCGGCGGCACGGGTCGCGCAAGCCCATCGCGCCGGCGGCTCCGCTTCAGCGGACACCGAGATGTTTCTGTCCGTGTCGTTCCCGGCCGACGAAGTGCGCATCCTGCCGTACAACCGCGTGGTGAAGGACCTGAATGGTCTCTCGCCGGACGCCTTCTTGAATAAGGTCGGCGAGCAATTCAGCGTGCGTGAGGGCAAGCCCCAGAGCCGCTCGCACGTCTTCGGCATGTACCTGCAAGGTCGCTGGCACACGCTCGAAGCGGGCAACGTCCCCACGGACCCGGTTGGCCGGCTCGACGTCAGCATCCTGCAAGATCGCCTGCTCGCGCCGATCCTCGGCATCAAGGATCCACGCCGCGACACCCGCATCGCCTTCGTGGGCGGCATCCGCGGTGATCAAGAGCTGGTGAAGCGCGTCGACGCGGGCGAGGCCGTGGCTTTCAGCCTGCACCCGACATCGATCGACGATCTATTCGCTATCGCAGATAGCGAAAACGTCATGCCCCCGAAGAGCACCTGGTTCGAGCCGAAGCTGCGCGACGGTCTGGTGCTACACCGTTTCTAGAGCGACGCGACGCCCTGACCGGAGTTGCCGGCGGGCTTGGTGAACGTGACTTTGTTGTTGGCGTCGATGGTGCCCTGAACTTCGACACTGCCCATCGCGATGTTGCGGGCGATGCCGCCGGCGGAGCGCTTCGCCGTCCCCGAGAAGAACAGCGGTCCGCCACCCTCGCGGGCAAACACGAGGCTCTTGAGGTCGAGCTCGAGAATGCTCGATTGCCGTGGCGGAAACGCCGCGGCAAAGGCCTCAGCGATCAGTGTTTCCCACTTCGGACCAGTGCTGCTCGTGGCGGTTTGCTGTGCGGCGTCAGTGTTGGAAACAGACTTATAAGGCGATGTATTCATGTCAGCCCCTATCGGCGGGGTCGCCATGCAGTTGCGCCGCAGTGCACCAGTCCTCGAGCTGCTGGTGTCACCCGTCGAGGCAACTCCCCGGTCGTATTGCCGATAAATGAACCCCCACGAGCCAAAGGGGTACGGATGGCCTGGTTTGAAGCTTGGGTAGAGGCGCCGAGTGCGCCCGAGACGAGTGCTCCTGAAGTCATTCAAGAGGAGCTGATCCCAGCCCCCCTCGACGCCGCGTGCCGCGCCAAGCTGCGCGAGACCGTGTCCGGCGGGGTCAGCGATGCCGACTTCGACGCCGCTTTAGCGGTCTTCGATGGAGACCCATTCGAAATCGAGCCGCAGACGCGCGTCCTTGCCCTCGCCATTCGCAACCACGCTTTGTACCAGCGCTTGAGTGACGCGATTGCTGAGCGCGACGGCGCATGGGCGGAGTACTTGCTCCGCTCGAGCGCTGACTACGGCGGCGCAACCGAGGTCCTCTCCGTGCTCGATGCGAAGGCCGTGGCGCGGCTCCATGATATCGTCGGTGAGCGGATGAGTCGGGCCATCGATCTCGTGCTCGCCCGCGCGATGGACTGACCTAGGGCAGTCCTAGCGTTCCGCGAACAAGCGATACGCACCGCCCTCGGATCGACGGATCGTGCCGACGACGCTCATGCGCTGGTTCGCATCGCGGGCGGTCGGCCGCGGGTCGGACATCGAGAGCCAGAAACCCGAGAGCAGCTTGCTTCCGTCTTGGCGCTCGAACACCTCGACGCCAGGACCGCTCGCTCCGGGGCTTTCGCCTAGGCGAGCAACCGCCTCGACGTAGGGCACACGGACCCATTTCTCCTTCAAGAAGCTGTAGCTGAGGTACTTGCCCTCCTCTCTGGAGATCTCGCGAGCGTAGCCGCTCACCTCGAAACGGTTGCCCTCGAAGCGCTGCGGCTCCCGAGCGAGTCCCTCGGCAAGGTCCGCGACGCTGAGCGTCACCGTCCGTCGGTCGGCGCGCGCGGCCACGAAGCGACCCAGCTCGACGAGGCTCATGGAGCGCTCGCCGATCTCGGCGCGCAGATCGCGAACGATCGCTTGCGCTGGGGTTGCGGGGATGACCGGTGCTCCGAGGTGCTCTCGACGTAGTCCGCTGGTGAGCACCGCGGGATCGAGGTGGAGCGTCTCGCGCAAGAAGGCGCGGGCGCGTTCGCCGAGCTGTCGGTCGGCGCGGTCGATGAAACGCAGCGCCCCGAAGTCATGGGGGTTGAATGTCTCGGGCAATGCCTCGGCGATTGTCGGGCCGACCTGCTGCAAGACCGAGTCGGAGATGCGTTCAGCGACCCGTCGTCGCGTTTGCGGGGACAGAGCCGACGCCGCCGTACGGAACCGCTGAAAGGCAGCACCGCCGACCTCGGAGACATCGAGAGCGTGGTTGTTGTTGCGGTCGAACTCTTGCAGGAAGCGGGCAAGAGTCGGGTCGAGCGCACCCTCGACTTGGTCGCGCATGGCGACGTCCTGAAGCATGCGCGTGACGGTCTGCTGCTCATCCGGCCTGAGCTGCCGCAGGTCACCGAGAAAGGCGGCGACGCCACCCGATCGATCGATCTCCGAGGCGTGCAATGCCCGGTCGTTCTGCCGCGCCCGCACCCCGAGGCCGTTGTCCCACTTGCCGAGAAAGGTCGCCAAATCCATCGCCGTCACACCTGGTATTCCGCGCGGAAGACAAACCGCCGACTATCGGGTTTCGCGTTCAGCTCGGTTATCGCCGTCAGAGGTCGGTTGATTCGCAAATCAGCTGGCCGCGACGGGGACACCTCGTCACGACCTCGAGGAAAGTCTCCCAGGCCACCTGCATGGAGCATTGGGAGCCGACCATGCGCATACAGGTGCCGATATGGATGTGCGCGTTCGCGCTTGGGCTAACGCGTTGCTCGAGCGGGATCGAGGCTCCGGACGGGGCATTCACGAGCCTCCCGCCGATGGTGATGTTCGCGGCTGACGTGCCGCCGGCTCCAGTCCTCATTGCACCTTCGGGGAGCGGAGCGAGCCCTCGGCCCACGTTTCAGTGGGAAGCCGCCAGCGGCGCGAGCTTCTACGAGCTCTTCGTCATCGAGAGCAGCACTGGAAACATCTTTTGGCAGGAGGGTTACCCTGGCGACACCCACTGTGTTGCCGGAACGTGCAGCCTCACACCCGACCTCGCCCTCAGCATGGGATCAGCGACCTGGTGGGTGCGCGCCGCGAATGACGTTGGCCACGGACGGTGGAGCGCGGCCATGACGTTCTCGGTGGAGAGCAAGCGTAGCGCGTTCGAGGGAGGCATCTATCCGCAGGGCGAGCGTTTCGGCTTGGTGTTGTTGAGCGCGGAGCTCACGGATCCAGCCGCGATGCAGGAAGCGCTGGCGGCGGGGTGGAACGTCGCCGACTCGTATTGGAGTAGCTACTGGTCTGACGGTGGTATCAGTCCGGCGTTCATCGACCAGGCCGCTAGCCAGGGGTTCCTCGCCTGGGCGGCGCTCGACGCACAGAACTACTTTGCCGGCTGCGGCGCCTCCGGAGGGTGCTTTCCCTACTCCGAGTCGTACATGAGCGGAGTCATCGCCGAGCGCGCGGCCAAGGGGTCCATGGTGTGGTGGTCGCTGCCCGAAGAGCAGCGCTATTGGTACGCGGGTGAGATGGACGTGGTGAATAGCTACGCCTCCTGGACGCGCGTCTATGACCCCGCCCAACGCCCCAACCTCATGTACATCCCGGGGCACTACGGCGTGGACGCCATAGCGGAGTACGTCCCGGCTCTCGATGTGGTCCCGGCCAGCATCTATTCACAATACAAAGGGCAGCCTCACGCTTGGACGCGCTGGCGCGTCGAGTCGACCGTCGAAGCCATCGCCAAGGCGGGCGCATCGGTGGGCCGCGACTATCTCCACGGCGACAAGACGGTGGCCGCGTATCTCGAGCTCTTCGACTACAGCGGCGTCTCCTGGCCGACCCGCCCGACCACGGCGCAAGGCAGCGTCCACGACTTCTGGCAAGCCATCGTTTCCGGGGCGCGTGCGTTGATCGTTTACGCGCACGTCTACCGTCACGTCACCCCGGAGCTGACGGCTTCGTGGGCGGCCCTTTGCAACGCCGCCAAAGCCCTCACCGGTCCCGAGAATCTCGAGGGAGCGCTGCTCTACGGCACCAAGGAAGCAGGCGTCTCGCTGGACCTCCTCGCTGGACCGCCGCGAACGCCCCCCTTCCTCCCCGACGAGCCGGACGCCGCGATGATGGACTACCCGAGCGCGGACTTCTTGGCCGTCCGCTATGATGGATATGTCTTCGTCATCGTCGTCAGCTCCGCTGAAGACGCGAGCATCCAGGTTGCGGTGAACGGCTTGCCCGGCGCCGCCTCCGCGGACGTCCTCTTCGAGGGACGAACCCTACCCCTCATCGACGGCCGCCTCGTCGACGACGTCGAAAGCCTGGGCGTCCACGTCTATCGCGCGGGAAAAGGGGGACACTAACCATTTATACCGAGTGATCAGGCGCACTGCCGGCGCGCCCCCTCGGCTCGCACCAAGACGGCTCCTCGAGCGATGCTGTTGCTCATGATCTCCTTCGCAAGAATCAGCACGGCTCTCTGTCCGCTTCTCGCGGCCGCCAACGCCGCGCCGGCCCTACCCAACCCCCCGCCGGCCATCAGCTCCTCCGCCTTTCCCACGCCAGCAAACGTGCGGACGACCAAGGCTCTACCCGGCGCCGGAGCCTCCCGCGCCGGCGCGCTCGCGGCGCTCAACCTCAATCACTTCTACGTGACG
Source organism: Myxococcota bacterium (assembly GCA_041288095.1). GTDB lineage: Bacteria > Myxococcota > XYA12-FULL-58-9 > XYA12-FULL-58-9 > JALHOP01 > JALHOP01. The sequence continues at coordinate 201 of JBGGMJ010000199.1, read as the reverse complement.
CTCGACACCGCGACCTACGCGGCCATTCGCGACTCGAAGCTCCTGAAGGAACAGTTCGGTGTCTTCGAGGAGCGCACCACCAAGCGCGGCGACATCACCTACACCGGCATTTATTTCTACGGCGACCAGACCTACTTCGAGATCTTCAACCCGGACGGTAAGGCGAATCCCGCGAGCAACGGCATCGCTTTCGGCGTCGAC
>JBGGMJ010000198.1:0-26981 GCA_041288095.1 Myxococcota bacterium | reverse complement strand
TCGACCCGTCGCGGCCTCCTCTGCTCCCCTGCCCGGCGCCTCGCCGCGGCCCGCGGACGACATCCCCGAGCTCGAGCCCCTGCCGGAAAGCGCGTCGCGCGCCTTGGCGCCGGTGAACGCGCAGCAGACCGCGCCCTGGTGGAAGGTCTGGAGCTCCAATGCGGCCACGCCCAAGGCGACCGATGAGCCGTATTGGCCGGACGTGCTCCGGGCTTGCGGGCAGCTCAATAGCCTGCGCAATCAGCTCACCTACGTCCACGCGAATCTGAACAACGCGGCGTGGCTCGTAACGCTGCCGCAAGCCAGCGACGTATTCACCGCGCCAGACGTGCTCCGCGCCTCTCTCGTCGCCTCGCTCAGCGGGCGCAAGCATCGCCTCGATGTCGCCGCGGCCTCTGGCGCGACGGCGACGACCTTCGGTCACAGCCGGCGCGAGTTCACCCGCATCGTCGTCGAGCTCCGCGCCATGGACGCGGAACGTCGTCCGCTGGAGAAGACAGCCAGCGAGCGTCACGCGAGCATCAAAGCCGCCGCCGACAAATCCGCGCGCGAGGCCGAAGAGGCCGCCCACAAGTCGGCGCGGGAGGCCGAAGAGCTCGCCCACGCCGCCACCCGCAAGCTCGAGGAGATCAGGGGGCTCAGTCCCGACGAACGCGACAAACTGGTGGAGCGCATCGAGGCGGTCTCAGCGCTTGGTTTTGGCTTCGCGCGTTGCTGCCACACGGCGCCGGGTTGGAAAGAGAACGCCGACCACGAGGCGCTGCCGGCGAACATGGTCATCCCCACCCTCGGCCTCCGAGGCGCGGTCGACTTCAACGCCCGCTTCCCGAACAACACCGTCTACCTCCAGTTCGGCGGCTGGAAGCGCCTCACCTCGCGCGCCGAGCTCGAGGACGTTCTCGACACCATCCTGGGTCGTGGCCCAGACAGGAGCCGCGAGTAATGGCCAGCATCGCAGACACCGTGAGGGCACAAGCGCTCGTGCCGGTCGGAAGCTCGTCCGAAGCGGTGCCCGCGCTCGAGCCACTGCCCACGTCGAGCACGGCGCTGGTCACCACCGAGGCACCGCAGCGCGGTTTCTGGGCTTCGTGGTTCGACAAGACGCCACCGACGCCGGTCGATCCCAACATCGTGGAGGCGAACCGCGCCTTCGCCCAGAGCGCACTGCTCCTCGAAACGCTGAAGGACGTGCACCGCAGGCTCCCGAACAACTCTTACCTTCTGCAGTTGGCACCGCATCGCTGGGAGGAGCTGTTCACACCCTACGACGCGGCGCGCGCCTCCGCTATTGCGATACTCGCGGGCTTGAAGACGCGACTCGACACCGCGGCGCTGGCGGGTGCGACGGCGGCTCTGTCGGCCCCCAGCCGTGCCCGCTTCGCCGAAGCCGTGACCAACATCCAATCCGCCGACGCGGAGTGCTCGAGCCTCCGAACCGCGGCGCAGACGCGTCACGCCGAAGCGAAGGACGAAGCCGAAAGAGCAACGCGGGCCGCGGCCGAGGTCGAGAAGAAGCGCGCCACCTTCCGCGACGACCTGAAAGACATCAGCGGCGCCCGCCGCGCCAGCATCGAGGACCGCCTCGCCAAGCTGGCCCTCATCGGCTACAGGTTCGCGGTCTACGCCTTCGACGACCCCGCAAAGCCGGCGACGGGCGACTGTGCCGCGCTCGCGCCGCTCGCGGTCCTCCCGACGCTCGCGGACAAGCAACGGCTCGTGTTCAACAAGCTAGACCCTTACGGGCGCCTACCGCATGCCGACGCGCGCCCGATCAGCAGCGGCGCCGAGGTGGAAGACATCGTCGACGCTCTCATGGGCCGCGGCCCCAGCGACTAGAGCCCCGCGGCGCGGTAGTGGTATCTCCCGCCACCCCCGCATGAAAGTCATCGCGTTATCCCTCCTTGTCGGACTGCTCGGCGCGGTCGAGCCCGCGCGCGCACAGGAGGTCGAGCCCGCGCCGCTAAAGCGGCCGTGGCACCAGTTCTTGTCGGCCTACAAGCCAAACTACTTCTTGCTCGGCTTCAACGAGAACGATCAGGTCAAATTCCAGATCAGCCTGAAGTACGAGCTGTGGGCGAGCAACGACGAAACCGGCGGCCCGCACGCCGTCTACTTGGCGTTCAGCGAGCGGTCGCTGTGGCGGCTCTACGACAAGTCGTTTCCTTTCGAGGAGGCGAACTACAACCCGGAGCTCTTCTACGCGCACATGCACTACGCGCCCGATGAAGAGCTGCGCCCGGGGTGCGGCTTGTACCGCGAGCGCATCGCGGTCGAGCACGAGTCGAACGGCAAGGCCGACCGCACGTCGAAGTCGTTGAACCGCACCTACGCCGAAGTCACCGGCCTGTGCGCTTTCGCGGACGGCAACTACATCGGCGCGACGCTACATGTCTGGGGTTACCCGTGGGGCATCAGCGAAAACCCGTCGCAGCCCGATTTCACGGGCCCCGGAGAGCTGACCTTGACGGCCGGCCGTGAAGATACCGGGCGCTGGTACGGCTACGGCGACATCAACGTGATGGTCCGCAAGGGCTTCAAGGGTGGCCTCGACAAGGGGGCCATGCAGATCGACGCGAAGTGGCACCCGAGCCGTGGCTCCCTGGCGGCGATGATCTGGCCGCTCAACGTCTACCTGTACGCGCAGTACTTCACCGGCTACGGCGAGATGCTCTCGCGCTACGAGCGCGGTAACAGCAGCTTCCGCCTGGGTCTCGGCATGTCCGACCGCGGACGCCTGTACGACGAGGCCCAAGGCACGAAGCTCTAGGCAAAACGAAGCCCGGCTTTTTTTGGATTTACAGCCCCGCTCCGGGATGTTAGCAAGCCGGCTCCGTTTCAGGCCCCATCGTCTAGCGGTCTAGGACGTCGCCCTCTCACGGCGAAAACACGGGTTCGATTCCCGTTGGGGTCACTCACTTCCGTGTTTTCGCGTGGCGACGTTTTCTTTCGTCTCCGCTTCGCGTCGACAACACGGGTTCGATTCCCGTTGGGGTCACTCACTTCGGTACAGCTAGCGGGAACCACCGGCCGCTGCGATGACTTTCTTCTTCGCGCCCGTGCTGAGCTTGTCCCAAAGAGTCGTCCAGGCGGCGTTGGTCCAACCGAAGCCGATGACGTTGGCGCTGTAGCCGAACTTGACGTTGGCGGCGACGGCCGAGTCGCGGGCCTCGACATCGTATTTCTCGAAGATGGCGTCGTGCTCCTTGAACTCCTGCAGCACGAGCGACAGGAAGGCGACGCTCAGGCGGTCTGCTTCGGCGATGTAGCCGTAGCGCCGCAGGCCCTCGATGGCGACGATCTGTAGCGGTGCCCAGCCGAAAGGCGCGTCCCACTGGGCACCGGTGTTTTTGGGACTGGTGACGATGCCGCCCGCGCGCTCGAAGATCGCGAGGTTTCCGACCACCTTGTCGGCCTGCGCTTGGCTCGCGACGCCGGCCCAGAGCGGAAAAAACGCGGTGGCGAAGGGATAGTCGCGGCGCTGGCCGTTGCTGACATCGGCGTCGAAGTACAAGCCGCGGGCCTCGTCCCAGAGCGTCGCATCGATGGCGGCGCGGCGCTGGTCCGCGAGTGTCCGCCATGGCGTTGGGTCGGCGCCCACGATCTCGGCGATGTCGGCGGTGTCGCGCTCCATCTGCCAGAGCAAGGTGTTGAGACAGACCGGCGCGTAGCGGGTCACCCCGATGTTGAAGGTGCCGAAGCGGCCCGAGGGGTCGAAGCCGGACTCGCGCATCGAGCGGTCGCCCACGTAGAACTCCGGCAAGAGCGTATCGGTCGCCGCGTCGTACATGTCGGCCAGAGGATAACCTTCCACCAGCTCCGGATGCGCCTTGTACTCGGCGCGGACGCGCTCGTAGTGCGTGAGGCCGTTCTCGATCTCGCCCGACACGACCTCGGGCGCTGGGCCAATGCCGCGATCGTAGTATCGCGACAACCCCAGCCCGGGGATCGCGTGTGGCGGCGCCGTCCAGAAGTCGTAGTACTTCTGAATCGCGGGCATCGTCGCGGCGAGCCAAGCGCGGTCCTGCGTGCGCGCGTAGATCTCGAGGACCATGCGCGTCAGGAATGGCGGCTGCGAGCGCGTCAGATAGTAGGTGCGGTTGGCGTTGAGGATCGTGCCGTAGTGATCGATCTGGTAGACGAAGTTCTCGACCATGCCCCGCGCCAGATCCACTTCGTTATCGCGGAGCAGGCCCAAGAGGATGAAGTAGCTGTCCCAGCCGTACATCTCGTTGAAGCGGCCGCCGGGAACGACGTACGGATTGGGCAGATACAAGAGCCCCGGCTCGGTGACCTCGCTGCCGAGAGCGCGCACCTCGATTTGACCGCTCTTCTCCCCCAAGGCCGCGCGTACCAGCGTGCTCGCCGCTTCGAGGTCACCCTCCGGGGCGTAGACCAACCAGGGGGCGCCGTGGCTGAGCTTCGGATCTTCAGCCGCCGCGACGATGTCCTTGTGCGTGCGCGTCAGCGTGCGCCAACCGTCCTTGATGTAACCGAGGATCGGAGCCGCGTCGGCCTCGGCCTGCCGAGATTGACGCATGCCTCCGGCGCAAGCAGCCTGGAGGACGAGCAGGAAGACGGCGAGTGTGCGGACCATGGCTCAGCGGTGCTCACGGATGAGATCGCCCAGCACCGAGAGGCCGCGTTCGACCTCCGCTTTGGCGGGCCCGAACGAAATGCGCACGTAGTTCTGGAAACGGCGGCGGTTGCGTCGCTTGCCGGGATTCACGTCGAAGAACTCCCCAGGGATGACGATGACGTTGCGCGCCAAGGCACGGCGGAACAATTCCATGCCATCCGCCAGCGGCCCCGGTAACGAGGCAAGGCTCGCCCAAACGTAGAAGGTGCCTTGTGGCGGCGCTTCGACCTGCACGCCCATCGACTGGAGCGCGTCGAGGACCAACGCACGCTTGGCGCCGAAGACCTTCTGCACGACCTCGGTCTCGCGCGAGAAGCGCTCCGGCGACACCAGCTCGATCGCTGCCCGCTGTAGCGGACGCGCCCCGCCGCCGTCGAGGAAGCTGCCGGCGCTGTTGACCGCTTCGATGAGCGGCCGTGGCCCGATGACCCAGCTGACGCGCCAGCCGGGAAAGCGCCAACACTTGGTGAGGCCGTTCAAGATGACGATTGGGTCGCGATCGACGTCGTCGACGAACTCGGCGGCGCTAACGGTCCGCGTCGCGCCGTCCTGCGAATAGATGTAGTTGCCGTAAAACTCGTCGGCGATGAGAGCGCACCCGGTCTCGCGTGAGACCCGCACGTAGTCCGCCAGCGCGGACCCAGCGATGACGCGCCCCGTGGGGTTGCAGGGGTTCGACAGCAACACCGCGCCCAAGCCGCGGCCCATGATCTCACGCTCGAGCTCGTTGGCTCCGAACACATACTGAGCCTTGGGCTCCAGCATGATCGGCGTCGGATGAAAGGCGCGAAAGACGTCGAGCAGCTCTTCGTACGCCGTGTAGTCCGGGAGGAAATGGCCGACGTTCACTTGCCCGACCGCGCTCAACACGCGCGTCAGCGCCACACGGCCGCCGCCCGCGATTGCGACGTTCTCCGCGCTGTATTTCGAGCGCGCGTTCGGCCGGTAGATCGTGTTGTAGAGGTTGGCCACCGCCTCACGCAGCTCGCGCAGGCCGCCGACCGGTGCGTACTCGAAATCGTCGGCGAGCAGCGGCAACGAGCTCGGCCTCTCGGGGGCGCCGTCCAGCGGACCGCTCTCCGGCTGACCTTGGCCGAGATTGCTCCAGGTCGCGTCGCCTGGGCGGAAGCCACGCTTGGCGGCTTCCTCGCTAACGAAGATGACGCCGGTGCGCGGTACCGCGCGAAACGGATGGAAGGTGCTGTCGCTCACGGGACCCGGTTATAGCCGCAAACGGGTTTACTTGTCGGAAGAAGGATCGCCGGTCGCCGCTTCGTAGAGCGACAAGAAGGCTTCGCCGACCTTGTTCAGGTGCTCGGAGATGATGCGATCGCGCTCCGCGGTGACGGCGGCGAGCTGACGTGCCTTGGCGAGCGCCGCGTCGACGCGCGCGCTGTCGATGACGACGACGCCACCCAGCTCACGTGCCTTGACCGCGTACTCTTCCAGCAACGTGACCGACGATTCGACCTCGGCAAGCTCACCCTTGGCGGCTCGGCGTTCGGCGCGATCGAGCTGGCGATCGACGGCCGCGATGTACCCTTCGCGCTGCATGATGAGGGCGCGATGTTCGAGCGCCGCGTAGTCGAGCATGCAGCCGGCCTTCTTGGCCGAGGTGAGGCTGCGGCGCAGGAGGCGTATCGCCTTTTCGAGCTCACCGATGTCCGCGAGCTGGGAGGCGGACGACACCGCCGACATGTAGTTGTCGACTGCACGGGCTTGTGCCGCCCCAATGTTCTGGGCTGCTTCTGCGTTGCGCGTTTCGTGTGCGAGTGCCGACATGGCAATACTCCCCCGTGTTCGTCTTTCTTGATCTCACTATCGGCAACACCCCCATCGAAGTTGCGCGGCTCTCGCAACTTCGTTAGTTGACGCCCTACAAACCCCTTTGGGAGGCACTGTGAAGATCCGTTCAAATGTCCTTTCCGGCAGCGCTTTCGGCCTTGCTGCCATCCTTGCAACCGCGTGCGTAGGCAGCGGCACCCACGAAGCCGTCGTCAAAGAGCGCGATCAGCTCAAAAACGATCTCGCCGGCTGCCAGACGAAGAGCGGCGCCTGCGATGCCGACCTGGTGAAGACGCGCGATCAAAACGCGCAGATGGTCTCGAAGCTCACGGCCCTCGGTCAGAACGTCGAAGAGCTCACCGCCTCCAAGGCGGCCGTCAGTGACGAGAAGGCCGCCCTGGCCAAGGAAGTCGAAGAGCTCCGCCGCCTGCGCGCCAGCGCCGAGCAGTGCAACGCCGAGTACCGCAAGGTCATGGAGAAGCTGAACAAGATGATCGACGCCGGCACCCTGCAGGTGAAGATCCGCAACGGCCGCATGGTCGTGCAGATGTCGAGCGACGTCGTCTTCCCACCGGGCGGCATCATCATCAAGCCCGAAGCCAAGGCCGCGATCGAGCAGCTCGCACAGACGATCAAGGAGTTCCCGGACCGTAAGTTCCAGGTCGTGGGTCACACGGACGGTGCGCCCATCAAGACCGCCCGCTTCCCGTCGAACTGGGAGCTTTCGACCCAGCGCGCCGTCGAGGTCACCAAGCTGATGGTGCAAGCCGGCGTCCCGGCGGCGAATATCTCCGCCGCGGGTAACGGCGAGTTCGACCCGCTGGTCGCCAACGACACGGTGGAGAACAAGACGCAGAACCGCCGCGTCGAGATCGTCTTCATGCCGAAGCTCGACGAGCTGCCCGGCTTCGAAAACGTCGGCAAGTAGCTCGAGCGCTTACACCCGGGCGTCGCGGCAAACGCGACGCCCGGTGTGACGCTGGTCATTGCGGAGCCCCCGCCCCTGCGCGCATGCTCCCCGCCGCATGCGATTACGCGCCCCGGTCCTCGCTTTACTTACCCTCCCCGCCTGTCTTGCCGACCTCGGTGTCCCCAGCTCCGCGCTGGTGACCTGTAGCGTCCAAACCCCGGCTTGTCCCAACGGCTATGTCTGCGATGGCGGACTGGGTCTGTGCTTGCCGACGACGCCAGCGACCGGTGACGGGGCGCAGGTCGCGGGCACTCCGTCGATCACCCCTCCGGTCGCCGGCGCCAACCGCCGCATCAGGGTCGAGTTCTCGACGGATCACGCGCTCATCGGAGCGCCGACGTTGAGCATCGTGAGCGGCGCCTTCGCGGGCGCGCTCGTTTACGAATCCGGCGGCTCAACCGGGCCTTTCGTCTTCTCGTACGAGACCACGGGCGGCGAAGCGGAGGGCGACGCCACGATCCGCGGCACCTTCGCCGATGCGCAGGGTCGCGTCACCCGCGATGCCACCATCGGCACCGTCACGCTCGACTACACCGCGCCGATCGTCGACGGCATCGATGTCGACGAAGCGGTCGTGGCGAGCGGCGTTACCTGGGTGGATGTTTTGGCGATCACCCTGCGGCCGATCCTCCCCGCCGGCGGCGAGGTGCCGGCGAGTGCCACGGTGAGCGGCGATCTGCCAGCGACCCTCGAGGTCTCCTATGCCGAAACGCTGCCGGTGACGCTGACCCCGGGCGACGGCTCCAAGCTGCTTCAGATTCTGCTCGCCGACGCCGCGGGCAACGTCGCAGCCGTCCCACTGGCTCTCGCGCTCGACACGCAAACGCCGTCGGGCAACGTCGTCATCGACACGCCGACGCCACCCGAGGTCTTCGTCAACGCCTCCAGCCTCACGGTGTTCTTCCACTCGATGGTGCCGGTGCCGGACGACTTCGACGGCTACGTCTATTCGACCGACGGCACCACGTGGACGTCCACGTCGACCTTGGGTGCCTTGGCGCTGGCGACGCTCGCGCAGGACGCGACGACGACCCTGTGGATCCGCGAGCGCGACGTCTTCGGCAACATGACGTCGCCGGCCGCGCAAGGCGTTCTCAGCATCCACGAGGACTCGCAGCCGCCGAGCGCGCCGCACGCGTTCACCGAGATTGTCTCCGGGTTGCTCACCAGCGAGGTTGGTGTCCTACTCGGCGCATCGCGCGAGCCCGGAGGGGGTCTCGTAACGTACGAGATCCTGGGCGGCCCATACGCCGACTACACCGCGGTCGCCACCGAGCCCCGCATCGTCTTGCCAGGCGCGGCTTCGGGCAGCAGCACGGTCTACGTCATCCGCGGTGTGGATCGCGCCGGCAACCCCAGCACCGGCGTTACCGTCACCGTCGCCGACACTCCCCTCCGGGCCCTCCCCAACGCCTGCGTCAACTGCACGTACAGCGATTTCCACGCCGGCTCGGGCCTGGCGACGTTTACGACGCAGAATTTCACCACCAACCAGACGCAGCCGGCGTGTGGGTCGGCGCCCGAGGTCTGCCGCAATCACGAGCTCAACCTCTGCAGGCGCGCGAGCGCGGACGCGCTCGAGTGCAGCAGCAAGATCGTCTACACCAACAGGTCCGGCAACTTCATGCTCCAGGCACCGAACATGGGCGGCCTCGTGCTCGCGTTCGCGGACCTGAGCACTCAGCTCTCGCCGGTCATCAAGGCCATGTACGTTGGAGCGGACGAGGCGCTCTCGACGGTAGACGACGGCGCCATCGTCACCATCGGGAACGGCATCGTTGGGAGCACGTGCCAAACCGGCACGCCGACCGGCGTATTCTTCGGCAACGGCAGCAACGCCAACCGCCTCACCTTCTACAACTACGGCGCGGATCGACGGCCCGACATCATGGACGCCGGCCAGGGAGCCGTCGTGGTCTCCGCTGCCTCATCCGTCTTCGGCTTCCACCCGTGCAAGCTGCAAGCGAGCGCGCGTCACGTGCTGTGGACCGATCAGCGCTCCGGGACACGCGACTACGTGTTCAACCTCGGCAACGACGGCAAACCGGGCGGCGGCTATGATGGCGGCGAGTGGTTGATTCCACCGGGAGACAACGTCCTGCTCGGCGACGACCGCATCCTCATCGACGTCGGTGGTGGTGACTGGGACATCTACGACACCGGCCCAGACCACGTGTTCGGCAATGGCGACGACCTTCCGGTCGTGCACCTGTACGACATCCCGACCCTCACGGCCGCCAACGGCGACAAGGCGTTTTTCACGTCATTCACATCGACCGCCGACGGCATGCGCGATCTGACGACGGGGACGACGCTGCCGCTCACCAACGCTGCCTTCACCGGTGGCGACCTCGGCAGTGTCTCGGCGAGCGGCACGATGATCATAGGAGGCCTGACCTATCCCGGCCTGCAGGCACGGCCGGCGACCTACTCCGTCCATGGCGAGCCACTCACCTTCCAGGTCGCGGATAGCTCCGGCGAGGGCGGTCCCAGCGGAACGCTCGCCGGCAGGTTCTACGCCTTCCTCGACGCCAACGAGCGCCGCCCCGTCTTCCTCAATGCCGAGGCCGGTGGCTTTCTGCGCCTCGAGCCGAACGTGACCACTTTAGCGGACATGGACGTCGATGACGACGGCTACTTCGTATGGATCGATCAACCTGGTGGCACGGTCATGATCTACTACGCCGGAGCGGACGGTATTCCGGGCACGAGCGACGACAAAGGGCCGACGCAGCTCGCGGGTCCGGGGACGTTCCACTGGCCGCGCGTCGACGCCGGTGTCGTGGTGTGGGGAGATCTGTCTCTCGATCCCAGTGGCAACTGGTTCGACGGTAACCTCGACAGTCGCCTGAAGGGCGTAGCACTCGGGCCCGACGGGTGGGTCGGTGGCGGCGATGACACGCCCTACGACTTCACTGTGGCCGGCACGCGCGCGGTGAGCCCGGACATCTCGCTCGGGAACATCGTCTACGCCGACTATGCCGATGATCCGAATGACCTATGCGACGGCACGCGCGGCAGCGCGCCCGACACGAATTGCATGCCCTCCATCGCCACGTTCCCCATTGGCGGAGCGCGCACCGTCATCGCGGCAGGCGGCATGTCCCGCGCCGACCTGCGCATCGAAGGCAATATCGTGCTCTACTCCGAGCTCAACGGCGACTGGGACGTGCGCATGCACACGCTCGGCGGGGCAACTGTCTCGATCACGGCCAGCCCAACCGACGAGCGCTTGCCCGTGCTCGTCGGCGACTCTTTGGCGTACTACGCCGAGCAGCCGACGCCGACCCTGGATGGCGTCCTCGGCATCTTTGGGGTTTTCGTTGTGAACCGCGGCCCCGACCTCGCCTTCGGCACCAGCGATGACATCGTCCGCCACCGTCCGGCCAACATCACGCCACGTGCTTGTGGAGACGCGTGCGCGAACTGGGACGCGAACGTGGGCTGGTTCGATGGTGAGGTCACCGCCTCGGGCGGCGGACTCATGCCGGTCGATACGCCCTTCGACACCGCCGTCGGCGGCACCGGACTTGCGCTCGTCGACAACGGCACCTTCACGAACAGCGCCACGCTCGCCGCCCCGCCCTGGCAGCGCGTCGAGGACCTGCGCGTCCACGTACGGGTCACCCACGCGGTCCCCAGCCAGCTCGAGCTGCGCTTGGTGAGCCCCGCCGGGGAGCGCCTCATCCTGTCCTCGAGCGTCACCGGTGTCGCCGGCGTCGTGGATGTCACCTACACGGTCGAGAACGCGCCTACCCTTTTTGGCCTGCACGGCGACCCGGTCGCCGGCACCTGGCAGCTCGAGGTCGCCGACCGGGTCGCCGGCACCACCGGCACGCTCACGAGCTGGAGGCTCGAGCACCGCCGCTAATCGGGCGACTTGCCAGGCGTTCAGTCCTTCCGGAGCAATTCGAATGGCCTGCACGGCGATAACGGCTGGGCATGAGCACAACCGTCCGAGCGGTCCAAGCGGGCCAGGAAATCGCCGTCCCAACGGCCGAGCACGAGGCCGTCTTGCCGCCCGTGTCTCCGACCGACGACCGCGACCGTCTGACGGCGGGCCCAACGCGCTTGAGCCAAGGCCCGGTGACCGCACCGCTCGCCCTGCCCCCACCCGAGCGGGCCGTGACCGAAGCGCCCCGCGAAGCGCTTCCGGCGTTCGATTGGGCCGCCGCCATGCAACCTCCGCGCGTCGAGGTCGGCCAGCTGGTGCCCTTCCCGCCGCGCTCGAATGATCCCGTCGAGCAAGAGCGCCGCCTGCAGGCTTGGCGCGAGGCCGAAGCCGAAGCGCAGCGCCAGCCAGGAGTCGGGCGCCCGTACCACCAGCGCCCCGAAGTCCAGCGGCTCATCCGCGACATCGCCGGCGGCGACCAGGCGGAGCAGCAGCGGCTCATGGCGCTGGTCGAGCGCGTTGCCTTGCCGCGGGCCACGGCTAACGTCGCCCCCGGCGCACGTCCACCAGACACGCGCACCTCGTTCGAGCGTTCGGTGCGGCCCTATCTCGAATCGGGCATTCAGCGGGGCACGGCGTACGCCCTCGAGTTCGGACCGCAGGCCGAGGAAGCGGCCAGGAGGCACGGCATCGACGTAGCGGCCATCTACGGCACGTTACGCGGCGAGACCAACATGGGTGGCTTCTCCGGCGGCCACAACGCCTTCCAACAAATCGTGCGCGGCGCCTTCGACGGCGAGCGCACCGAGTTCTTCCGCGGTGAGCTACGCGCGCTGGTGCGGGTCGCGCGTGAGCGCAACTGGGATCTCGCAACGCTCGGTGGCTCGTCCGCTGGAGCGCTCGGCTGGTGCCAGTTCATGCCCTCGAATCTGGTGCTGCTCGCCGGCGACCTCGACCCCTGGCACCCGGTGCAGAGCGCCGAGCTCGCGGCGCGTTTCTATGCGAACGTCGGCCGCGACCGTCCGGGCGAGCGCTACACTCAAGGTCAACCCATCGGAGTCGAGCTGCGAGGCACGCCCGCGGCGATCCGCGGCCTGCAGGATGACCGAGAAATGACGGTGGCGCAGCTCCGCGCCGCCGGGTTCAGCATCCCGAGCTCGTTCCCCGCTAGCGCCCGTGGCCGTGTCTTTCGCTTCGGCACCGAGGCCAATCCCGAAGCCTTTTTTAGCGGACCCAACGCCATCACCATCCGCCGCTACAACTGGGGCGAGCGCCACTATGGGGACCGCGCCGGCCTCCTCGCCGGTCGCATCATGCAAGCAGTCGAGCGCGAGCGCGCCAAACGATGAGCATCAGCGTCACCAGCGCCGGCGGGATGCGTGCGGTATCGGGTACGTGCGTCACGCCGATCAGCAGAGCGTCCGCCGCGAAGCTTCCGCCTGCGTTGCTCGAAGCACTGCGCGACGTTCGCAACGCCCAAGCGCACAACGAGGTGCCGGTTCGCGAGGTGTACGCTTTCGCGTACCACAACCTCTTCACCGCCGACCCCGTGGTCCGCGAGCGCGAGCAAGCGGCGATCCGCAAGGCCCTCGCCGCGGCGGGCCACGACGTCGAGCGCCTCCTCGCGCCCGCGAGCGTCCGCCGCTACGAACAGGCCGTGAGTCGAGCCGCGCCGCGCGCCGCGACCAAGGATCTGCCCGGCATGCAGCTCGCGCGCACCGGCGAACAGGCCTTCGCCGAGCGCACCTTCCTCAACTGCCTGGACTACGCCAAGGCCACGGCGCATCGCGCTTGGCTGCGTGACCCGTCGCTCGAGCTTCGCTTCTTCGTGGTCATGGACGTCGCCGGCTACCAGACCATGTGCCCGCGTGGACCGAGCGCGGAACCCGCCGGTCCCCAGCGTCCCATCGTTCACACCATGGTCGCCTACCCCAAGGACGGCCGCTGGTGGGTCGTGAGCCCCGAAATGGATCTCGCCAAGGGCGACCTCGAGATCTTCGACCTTGGCCGAGGACTCCCGGCGCGCCTCGGCAGCCGCTACCGCCTCGAAGACGCGCCCTTCGTGCGCGGCAAAGACCTGGTCTACGCCGGCAGCTACGATTTCAAGAGCCCATTCATCGGCGGCGCCGTGCACCCGCAGACGTTGAAGAACATCGCCGCGAGCGGCATCGCCTCGACGATGCCCGCGGACTACGTCTGCCGCTAGAGCGCTAGCTTCGTGATGATGCGCTGATAGAAGCGCACCAAGTCCGCGAAAGCGTTCACGCTGATCTTCTCGTCGGTACCGTGAATGGTCGCGACGTCGCGCGCGGTCAGCCGCACGGGGGTGAAGCGGTAGGTGTTCTTGGCGATGGCGTCGAAGTGGCGCGAATCGGTGATGCCAGCGACCAGGGTCGGCGCGATGACCACGTCTTCGCCGAAGGTCGCGCGCACCGCCTCCGCCATGGCGAGAAAGCCCGCGTCGGCGGACGACGAAACTCCCGGAGGATCATGAGCGCCGGCCAGCACCTTCACGGCCACCGGCGCGTTACCGATGGCGCGCTTCACGTGCGCCTCCACGTCGGCGACGGTCTCACCGGGCAAGATGCGGAAGTTCACCACCGCCGTCGCCATCGACGGCACCAGGTTGTCCTTGATGCCCGCCTTGAGGATGGTGGGCGCGAAGGTCGTACGGATCTGCGCCGCCGTGGTCGGGGTCGCGTCCATCGTCCGCAGAAGCAGCCACTCACCCAACTTGCCGGCGCGCACGGCGAGCCGTTGGGGCCACGGCATGTGCGGACCCAGCGCCTTCAAGGTGTTGCGCAAGAGCGGGGTCATGCGCGCCCGCATCTGGTTGCTGTTGAGATCGTCGATGACCGAGGACAAGACCGCTATCGCGGTGTTCTTGGCCGGGAAGGCGGCATGGCCCGGCGGCCCCTTCGCCGTCAGCTCGAACGAGACGTAGCCCTTCTCGGCGATGCCGATGCTGGCAATCGGCTTCTGGACGTTGGGATTCACGCCTTGCGTCACGGCGCCGGCTTCGTCGAGCACGATGTCGAGCTTGACGCCGCGTTCTTGCAGCGTCTTGGCGATGACCTTCGCGCCGGTGGCGCCGCCGACTTCCTCGTCCGCTCCGAAGGAAAGATACACGGTGCGCTTGGGCGTGACTCCGGCCGCGAGCAGGCTCTCGACGGCCTCGAGGGTACCGACCAGCCGCGCCTTGTCGTCGATGGCGCCGCGCCCATAGATGAGGTCCTGGTCGATGACGCCGGCGAACGGCGGATGCGTCCACTTCGTCTCGGTGCCCGGCTCGATCGGCACCACGTCCATGTGGGCCATCAAGAGCAGGCCGCCTTCGCTCGAGGGCTGAGCGGGTTTCCAGGTGAACAGCAGGCTCTCGTTGACCTGCTCGACCGCGAGGTGCCGGTGCACCAGCGGGAAGGTCTTCGCGAGGTAGTCCCGCAGGCCCTGGAGCTCGGCCTTCGGCACCGGGCCCTCGGGGCTTACGACGATGGTCTTGAAACGGAGGGCCGCGGCCAAATGCTCGGCGGCGGCACTGCTGTTCAGGCGAGGAAGCATGCCCACGTCTCGGCAGCCTCCTCCCCCGAGTTGCGCCGGGGCCAGAGCCAGGGCGACCCGCCCAGTGTGGCCACGCGCACAGACCCCGGCTCAATCGTCCCGGAAGAAGGCGATGAGCCGCTCACGATTCGCGTCGGCATCGCGCATGCCCAGCTCGATGAGGGTCTGCGCGTAGCGGCCGTCGAAGAGCAGGTAGCTCAAGATGTCCGACCGCTGCACCTGGGTCTGCGCGATCTTCGAGAGAATCCAGCCCGGCAGACCACCGATGTTGGGGTGCACGAGCCTGACGAACTCGTTCGCCAGCTCGGCGATGTCGCGTGACGGCCGGATGAACACCGCCTGCACCTCTCGGTACCCCGCTCCGCGATACCGCGTGGTCGTCTCGTTGATGTGCGGCAGGAACGCGTCACCGAAGGTCAGCTTGCCGGCCTTGAGCAGCTCGTTGAAGCCCTGAAGCGTCTTCAAATCGTAGTCGAGGTTGTCGAGCATCAACGAGTTCAGGAGCTTGCCCATGTACTCGAAGGGCTGCGGCGCCGGCTCCTCGAGCTTCGGCGGCCAATCCTGATCCGGTCCGTCATAGCGGAGGCCCAAGACCAGCACGCGGTCGGCGCCCAAACGCAGCGCCGGCGAGAGGGGCGTATTTTGGCGGACGCTGCCGTCGCAGTACCAAGCGCCGTCGATGGCGATGGGCGCGAACAGGTAGGGAATCGCGGCGGATGCCATGGCATGCGCGGGGCGGATACGGGTCGGCCGCGCCGCGACGCGCGTATCACGTGACCAGGGTGGCGTCGTACCGTCGGTCCGATCGACGAAGACCACGGTGCGGCCCGAAGCGATGTGCGTGGCACTGACCGTCAACGCGGACAGCACGCCGGCTCGGATGTTATGGCGGATCTGCACCCACGGGGTTTCGCGGACCACGATCTCTTGCAGGACCGCCGAGTTGAGGAGCACGCCCGCGGCCTCCTGGCGGAACGTCGCGCGCAGCTCCAAGGGCATGCGCAGGAGGTCGGTAATCGACAAGCGCATGGTCTTGTCGAGCCGCAACCGGCGCCACAGGTCGAGCAGGCGCGCCGTGTTCATGTGCGGCAAGTGCGCGTTACCGGCGAGGAAACAGGCCGTGACCGCGCCCACCGAGGTGCCGCACAGGACCTTCACGGGCGCGTTTGCGAGGAGCCGAGGAGGCAGCTCCTGGAAAATGTAGGCGAGCACGCCGGCTTCGTACGCCCCGCGCGCACCGCCGCCCGACAAGACCAATGCTCGAACCGGCCGTGACGCAACTGAGCTTACCGCTGCTCCTTCAGGTGTTCCGCCATCTTGTTGCGGTCACCGATGAGCTCACAAGGAATCTGACTGACCCGGTAGAAGCCGTACGCGGATTTCGGCCGGTTCTTCGGCAGAATCTCACCAGGCAACACGTCGATCGCGGTGTCGATGCGAATGACCTGGTCCTTCGAGTATTCGCTCACCACCTGCACTGGAAAGCGCATGTTGGCGGAGTACTTGCCGGCGACGTCGGCGCGGGCAAAGCACCCGAGACCGTCGACGTTGAGCACGGTAAGGTCACCTTTGCGAATCTCGGTGCGGGCCGAAGCATCCGGTTGCCCCTCTCGCTTGGTGACGATCGTATAGGGTCCGGCAACGACGTCGCGTAGCAGCTCCCCGCTTTGGGGCCGCAGCGTCAAGTCGAGGTCATCGGTGCCCTCGAGCTGAAGCTTCACGATCTGGTCGGTGCCGTTCCAGGCGTACACGTTA
This sequence comes from Myxococcota bacterium, assembly GCA_041288095.1. Taxonomy (GTDB): domain Bacteria; phylum Myxococcota; class XYA12-FULL-58-9; order XYA12-FULL-58-9; family JALHOP01; genus JALHOP01. The sequence goes on along the minus strand of JBGGMJ010000198.1, from coordinate 10,385 downwards.
CTCGTGCCGTACCACTCCGACTTGCACGCAACGGCAGACAGGACGGTCAGAAGGATGGCAGCTCTCATCACCCACCTAGCCTACACTCAAAAAAGTTTTACAAGCCACACCCCTGTAACGGAAAATTGCCTCAGCACATGGCCAACTTGGGCGAAAACCAGCCGGGCGCGATCGGAACCCACGTCGACATCGTCGCGTTGGGCCGCCGTGCCATCTCCCTGGTCCTCTCAGACCCGTTGGTTCACATCGGCGCCGGCGTACTTTTGGTCGCTGGATCAGTGGTCTCGCTGACGATCCTCACAGCGCCCCTGCTGATCGGCTACATCCGCATGGTGCGCCGGGCGCTCGCCGGCGAGCCCATCGACTTTCAGCACCTCGGGCTGGGCTTCGACCGGCCGGCGGCAGCGATCCTGGCTTGGCTGGTCTATGGCTTGGGCGTGCTCATCCTCATGGTCGCCTTCGTCTTGCCGGGAGTGCTCCTCGCGATCGCCTGCATGTTCGCGTTCTGGTACCTCGCGCTCACCGATGATCTCGCGGCCCAGAGCCTGAAAAACGCGCTCGCATTGACCCGACGCGCGCCCGGGGTCGTGCTCGTCGTTGCGCTGGTGGCGGTGCTCGTGAACCTCGTGGGGCTCCTCACCTTCGTCGGCGCCCTCATCACCGTGCCGCTCACCCTCACGTTCCTGACCCTGTGCTTCAACGCCCTCGAGCCACGGAGCACATCATGAGCCTGAAACACGACGTCGTCGCTCTGGTCCAGGGCCCACGCGATCTCCTGCGCGAGCGGCTGACGAGTCCGCCATCGTGGCCGGCCTTCGTGGTCATGATCATCCTGCCGCTGATCATCATCCGACCGATCGCCGACTTCCTCGCCTCCGTGATGACGGGTCATCCCATCGCGGCAATGGTCCTCGGCACCAGCGGCTTCGTCTTGCAGGTCGGCTGCCTCATCGGCCTCGCCCTCATCCTGCCGACCGTGGTCCGCCAGTTCCACGGCGCGCTCACCGAGACCCAGAGCTTCTTGCTCGCGGCCTATGCATCCATTCCGCTCTGGCTCGCGGGCTGTCTCTATCTCGCGCCGGACGAGTTTCTCTGGCTGTTCATCATCTCGCGCCTCGCGGTGGTGGCGGCGGCGAGCTACGGCATCTACTTGCTGCACGTCGGGCTCGAGGAGCTGCAGGTCCCCTCGCGGCACCTCGTCGTCGGCGCGACGGTCGGCGGCTATGTGACCCTGTACCTCTTGTTGTGGGGTCTGCTCGGCGTGACCAGCCACATCATGCTGATCTTCCTGCGAAGCTGAAGCGGACACGCGCTTTTACGACGCGTGCCCGCCCGTGGCTCTTTAGGCCATCGCCAGCTTCGGCACCTTGATCACCTGACCGACCTCGATCTTGTCCGGGTCCTTCAGGATGTCGCGGTTGGCTTCGAAGATGCGCTGATAGGCCATCTTGTCGCCGTAGAACTGCTGGGCAATCTTGGAGAGCGTGTCGCCCGCCTTGACCGTATAGCGCTCGAACTTCGCCTCGGTCTGCGCGCCACCACCGCTCGTCGTCAGCTCGAGTTGCAGGTCCGCCCAGCGCGCATCGATACGCTTCACTTCGTCCCAGATCTGGTTCTTCACCGTCTCGGACGGCGCGATGCCACGAACGAAGAGCTTGTCGTTCTCCACGTGGAGATTCTGCAGCTGCACACCGCTCTGCTCGATCTTGTTCAAGACCGGCTGGTATTTCTGCTTGAGCGTTGTGAAGCGCTCTTGCGAGCCCTGCGTCGCCTGCGACTTCTTCGCCATGTTACCGAGCATCGAATCGAACATCCCCATGATCGTCCCCCACCAAAAGTACTGCGTCCGGTCGGCAACCTAAGCACGACGATCCGACCTGCCAACCGGGCTTCCCTTCTCGGACACTAAAAGCTAGAGAGCGCGCCATGCTGGAGATTGTCTCCAAGGGCTTCAAGTCCGCCAAGAACGCGCTCACCGGTAAGGCCGAGCTCACCGAAGAAAACATCGACGAGGCGGTCCGCCAGATCCGCGTCTCGCTCCTCGAAGGCGACGTCGAGCTCGGCGTCGTACGCACCTTCGTCGACCGGGTGAAGCAACGCGCCCTGGGCGAGGTTGTCCAGCTCGCGACGCAGAAGGACGGCAAGAAGCGGGAGGCGACGCCGGGCGAACATTTCATCCTCATCTGCCACAACGAGCTCGAGAAGCTCATGGGGCCGGTCGAGGAAGCGCCGATCAAGTTCAAGCGCCCTTTCACCACCATCATGATGGTCGGCCTCCAGGGTACTGGTAAGACGACGACCACCGGCAAGCTCGCTCAGTATCTTTTAGCGGACAAGCGCAGACCGCTCCTCGTCGCCGCCGACATCTACCGCCCCGCCGCCGTCGAGCAGCTCAAGATCTTGGGAGAGCGCTTGGGTGTGCCGGTGTTCGCGCAGCCCGGGCTTTCGCCGCCGCAGCTCTGCGCCGACGCCCTGCAAGAAGCCAAGAAGAAGAAGCGCGACGTCGTCATCTTCGACACCGCGGGCCGCCTCGCGATTGACGACGCGCTCATGCAAGAGCTCGAGCAAATCAAGCAGAAGACCAAGCCGGACAACATCTTCTTGGTCTGCGACGCCATGGCGGGTCAGGACACGGTGCGCACCGCCGCCGAGTTCAACCGCCGACTCGATATCTCCGGCTTCATCATGACCAAGATGGACGGCGACGCCCGCGGTGGCGCGGCGCTCTCCATCAAGGAGATCACCGGTAAGCCGATCAAGTTCCTCGGCCAAGGTGAAGGTCTCGACAAGCTCGAGCGCTTCCGTCCGGAAGGTCTCGCGAGCCGCATCCTCGGCATGGGCGACATCGTCGGCCTCATGCAGGACTTCGAGCAGGTCGTCGACGAGAAGCAAGCCGAGCGCGACACCAAGAAGCTCCTGCGCGGCCAGTTCACGCTCGACGATTTTCTGCAGCAATTGAAGATGCTGCAGAAGGTCGGCTCGATGAAGGACATCTACGAGAAGTTTCCGATCTTCGGCGACTCTCTCCCGGACGGTGCGCAGGTCGACGACAAAGCGTTCGTTGCCATGGAGTCGCTGATCCACTCGATGACCAAAGCCGAGCGCGAAAAGCCCGCGATCATCGATGACAGCCGCGCCAAGCGCATTGCCCGCGGCAGCGGACGCAAGCCCGAGGACGTCAAGGACCTCGTGCAGCGCTTCGGCATGATGCAAGGCCTGATGCAAAACCTCGTGGCCCAGCCCGGCCTGCTCGGCAACCTCCCCGGCTTCAAGCAGCTGGGTGCCCTGCGCAAGCTCAAGGGCATGAACATGAACGACGTCATGGGCGGCATGGGCATGGGCGACCTCGGCCAGATGGCTCAGAAGATGGGCCTGGGCGGCGGCATGCCGGGAATGCCCGGAATGCCCCCGGGTGGTCTGCCCGGGCTCGGTGGCGCCGGCGGTTTGCCCGGCATGGGTGGTGGCGCGCCCGGTGGCATGCCTCTGCCTCCCGGTGGCCTACCGCCAGGCGTCTCGATGCAGCAGTACCAGCAGTTCCTGAAGGCCCGCATGGGTCAGATGGCGCCGCGCCAGGTCGACAGCCAGACCAAGCAGAAGTCGAAAGACAAGCGTAAAGCCGAGAAGAAGGCGCGCAAGAAGAACCGGCGCTGACAAGGCGTCAGGCCCCCGCATCGCAACCCGCGTAAGCGACCCCGGTTTCTCCCTCCAGGAAGCACCAATCGAGGGAGATCATCATGCGGCGGTTCACTTGCGCGTTGACCCTTTGCACCTTCGCCCTCGCGACCAGCGCCTGCGGCCGCAACGAGGCCGACGGGCCGCCGCCCAGCGACGAAGACACGCTGCGGGGCGATGACGACGACGTGGACGATGGCGACGACGACGCCCCGGCCGACGATGACCAACCTGCGTGCACCACCGTCGCGGCGCGTCCGGGCACCGTGATCACGACGAGCGGCGCCGTCACCGGCCAGAAGACCGACACGACGTGGTCGTGGAAGGGTGTCCGCTATGCCGAACCACCGGTAGGCGAGCTGCGCTGGAAGCCACCGGTGCCCGCGAGCTGCGTCGCAACCGAAGTCTTCGCGAGCGCCTTCGGCCCGACTTGTCCGCAGCTCTCCGACGGCACGGTCATCGGCAACGAGGATTGCCTCACGCTGAATGTCTGGGCACGCGAAGACGCGCACGACGCGCCGGTGCTGTTCTTCGTGCATGGCGGTGGCAACGCGCAGGGCACGGCCTCCGACCCCCTCTACGATGGTCACGAGCTCGCGACCCGCACCGGGGCCGTCGTCGTGACGATTGCCTACCGTCTGGGCGCGCTCGGGTACTTCACGCATCGCGGCCTCGACGCCGAGAGCACGCACGCGGTCTCCGGTAACTACGGCATCCTCGACCAGCAAGCGGCGCTGCGTTGGGTGCAGGCCAATGTCGCGGCCTTCGGCGGCTCGCCGACGCATGTCCTCCTGTTCGGTGAGTCGGCCGGCGGCCAGAATACGTTGGTGCACATCGCGTCGCCGCTGTCGGCGGGCTTGTTCCATGCCGCTATCGTCGAGAGTGGCGGCGTCTACCGCACGACCATCGAAGACGCCCAAGCCGCGATGCAGGAGCTCGTCGCCGCGGTGGACTGTGACGACGCCATCGACGAAGTGGCTTGTATGCGCGGGCGGACGGTCGACTCTATCGTCGGCGTGCCCAGCGCCATCGGTCCGCTCGAAGGCGAAGGCATGCGCTACGGCCCCGTGGTCGACGGCTACGTGCTGCCGATGAACGCCGCCGACGCCCTCGCCTCGGGCACGCACAATCACGTCCCCCTGGTCATCGGCACCAACGCCGAAGAGACCTCGCGCATGGTCGCCGCGGTCGAGACGCCGGAGCAATACGCCGCGGCGGTGCGTGCCCAGTATGGGTTGACGCTCGGTAACCAGCTCCTGGCCATCTACCCGGCCGCCGACTACCCATCGCCGCGCTATGCCTTGGTGCGCCTGACGACCGACGTCATCTGGACCTGTCCCGCGCGCTCGCTCGCGCTCGCGGCCGCGACGCATCAGAGCGAGCCGGTCTACCGCTACTACTTCACGTGGCATGGGCCGGGCATTGGCGGAGCCATCGTCGGGGCGACGCACGGCATCGAGCTACCCTTCGTGTTCCGCGAGTTCGAGGCCTTCGGCTACAGCCCCACACCCGACGATCTCGTGTTGTCCGAGGCCACCCAGCGCTACTGGACGCGCCTTGCCGGCGGCGGCGACGTGAACGGCCCCGGCGACATCACCTGGCCGCGCTACGACACGAGCGATCCCTATCTCACGTTCGGTGAAGACATCACCGCGGCAGCCGGGCTTCGCAGCGAACAGTGTGATGCTGTCGACGCGCTTGCCGCGTCGTTGTAACCGTCAATCGGGGAGGCGCTGCAGCAAGAGAGCGCCACCCGCTGGCAAGTCGAGCGTCGCGCCATCCACGAGGATAGCCGCGCTCGGCCCCACGCCACGTCCGCCATACCGGACATCATCGCTGCTCAGCACTTGACGAAATCTGCCCTCGGGCAGCGGCATGCGGTAACCGCGACGGATCTCCTTGGAGACGTTGGCCACCACCACGAAGTCGGGACCGTGCTCGCCACGCGTGAAGGCGAAGACACCATCGTCGTTGTGCGCGTAGAGCGGTTTCGCTGGCACGTCAGCGGCGAGGCCGTCGCTGGCGTGGCGCAGGGCGATGGCGTCCTTGGCAAAGATTGTGGCGAGCTTGCGCGAGATATCGACGAGTGCGGTGGCGCGCTGCTCGGGGCTCATGGCGTGCAGGTCGCGGTAGACCTTCTTGTCCGCTTCGGCGAGCTTCATGAACTCGGGGTCGGCGAAGGCCGCGTCGCCCAACGTGAACAGCCGCTCGTAGACCTTGCGCACGTCGTCGTCGTAGCGCAGCGCACTCCAGTCCCAGCTCTTGCCCAGCCGAAACCACGTCCAGCCCATGTCCCACGTCGACGGCTTGCCCCAGCGAAAGCCGTTGGTGGCGAGGAACTCGTCGCCCATGAACATGAACGGTACGCCCGGGCTCATGAGGCCGATGAGCATGGTGAGACGCGAGACGTCGCGCGCCCACTGCGGCGGGTCCGCCGTGGGGCTCGTGCCCTGCGCCACGATCGGTGTGCGGTTGGCGTTTCCGACCTCGTCGTGGTTCGAGATCATCGTGATCGCCTGCGTCAGCGCGTGCAGCCCAATCGGGCTCGTCAGCAGCTTCAAGAACGCGTCGACGTTCGTGGGCTTGCCGAGCGCGGCCGCTTGCACGAGACCCGGTCGATCCGGGTTGTGGTCATGCACGAGACGGTGCTGGAACTCGGTGTACCAGAGCGTCCCCATCAGCTCGACGATCCACGGCTGGTACGAGAAGTCCTCGGGGATGAGCAGCGCGTGCGGCGCGACCTCGCGGATCTGCGAGACCAGCTCGACGAGGAAGGCGCGCCCCTCATGGCCACCCTCCTGGTAGATGGGCTGGGTGAAGTCGAGGCGTAGACCGTCGAAGCCGTTTTCGAGGATCTGCGCCACCGCGTGATCGATGAGGAACTGGCGCACGCGCGGATTGTTGAACGCCGGGATCGGTCCCCACGGCGTCTTGCGCAGCTGCGGCTGCTCGACGCTGCCCCAGTTGTAGTACGGATTGGCGGGGTCGACGTCGGCGAGCGGGTTCTCTTTGTCGAGCGCGTGATTATAGACGACGTCGGCGATGAGATTCATGCGGCGCTTCTGCATCTCGGCGCGCAGCAAGCGCAGCGCCTCGCGGCCGGAAACCCAACGACCCTCGTGCATGAAGCCGAGACCACTTTCGGTCGCGAAATTGACCACACCCATGGCGTAGCCCCAGCCGCGCACACCTTGCTCTTCGGTGACCGGCAGGAGCTCGACGGCGTTGATGCCGAGCCATTCGAGATAGTCGAGCTTCTCGCACACGTCCGCGAACGTGGACCGTCGTGAGTTGTTCGCCGACGAGAAGAAGCTGCCCACGTGGATCTGATAGATGACCGCTTTGTTCCAGGGCGTGGGCGGGGTGGTCACCCGCTGCGATGAGCGGATGCCGTCGACGATGAGCGACTCGCGGAACGACACGCCGCTGTCGGCGGTGATGCGGTCGCTCCACGGGTCCTGGGCACGGCCGCCGTTCGACAGCACCATCTCGTAGCGCAACCCGTGCAGGGCTTCCGGGTTGTGCACGAGCGTCGTCCAGGTGCCGTCGGTAAAGCGCATGGCGAGGCGGCCCTGGTCGTCGATGGCGGCCAGATCGTCGATCTTGCGATGCCCCGCGATAGCGGACCGCAGCCCGCCATCGAGAGGGCCGAGCCGCGCCTCCACGTCGCTCTTGCTCAAGGCTCTGCCGCTGTCGTCTTTCAGCACCACCCAGGCTCGTTCGGCGCCGGTGTCGTCGCGCAATTCGAAGCGCATGAACTGCCGGTGAGGTGTGATGTACTGGTGCACCTCGGCGCCGTTCACTGGGTCGAACCACGCCCGCGACAGCCCGAGCTGCTCACCAGTGACCTCGAGCGCGTAGGGATCGGGAATGGTCCGCCGCTCACCCTTCGAGTCGACGATCTCGTACATGTAGCTCGAGCCGACATGACGAGCGAAAGCCGCCGGGACCGAGGCGACCCAGTCTTCGCCGGTCCGCTTCAGCGGATAATGCGCGGTCGTGCCGTCGCGGCCGGTGACCCGCGCCGTGACTTCGCTCGCGTGCGGCAGCCAGACCTTGAAATTCAGATCGCCCTGAGGACCCTTGCGCGCACCCATCGCGTGATAGGTGGTCGGGCTATACACGGCCTGGCCGAGACCGGGGTCGAAGCGCAGGTTGTTGCCGGCGTGGACGACCCAGGCGCCCTTCTTCGCCGGCGTGTCCGCGAGCACACCCCACTCCCACGGATGCGCGGCACCGTCGTCGACCACGCGCACGGTTGCCGACCAGCGGCCGTCGCCGAGGTAGCGCATGGGGACGGTGGCGTTCCCCCACTCGGGGCTGTAGCGGCCGGTCGTCTTGTCCCAGCTGCCGTTGAGACGGACGTTGCCGACGTCGCGCTGGGGGCCGGCGTCGTAGATGAAGGTCACGTCGCGGGTGGGAAGCGTGGCCCTCGTCTTGACCGAGAGCCCGTCGCCGGGTGCGGCCGTGGCAGGCCGGTGCATCCGCCGCGCGGTCGGAGCTTCGCGCGGAAAGGCCTTGCCGGCGGGTACTTCCGCCGAGACAAGGTGGCGAAAACGCACCTCGTTGATGGGCAACCGACTGCTCCGGACTGGGATGTGCCAGTTATCGCCGGAGTTTCGAGGCGGTTGCGGCGCCTGTCGCTTTCGTCAGGGCTCGCGGTGATCAGCGCTTCTTGCGCGTCTTCGCGGGCGCCGGCGCCTTGCCGCCGGGGCGCAGTCCCATGTCGACGTAGACGACGCCGACCGATGCCTCGCTCTTCGTCAGACCCTTGGCGCCGCTCGCTGGCACGACGATCAGGACCCGGCCCTTGGCCACGGTCTCGCCACGCTGGTTATCCGCCCAAACGTCCGCGTCGATGACGTGCTCGCCGTTCTCCTCGCGCTTGTCGATGACCACGCCGCGGCACGTGAGCACGTCGCCGGGCCACACCAGCTTCAGGACGCGCAGACCGTACCGCCGCAGCGCACAGCCCTTGAACTGCGTCTCGACCATGCGGCCGATGTAGCCCATGACGAGCTGCGACGGCGCGAACACCGAGGCCTTGCCGGCCGCGGTCGCGACCTTGTCGTCGAGGTGCATCGGATTGTAGTCGTCGATGGCGCCGGCGAAGCGGGCCAACGTGGCGCGGGTGAGCGCGGGGATCGAGATGCCCTCGAGCGGCATGCCTTTGTCGATGGTTTCGAAATCGAGGGGCATTTGTCTAATCTCTCTTGAGCTCGACGAGGACCCGACGGCCCTTGAACACCGGGCGGTCCTTGGCGTCGTTGCCGCGCGTTTCGATGACCACGAAGACCAGGGCCCCGGTCGGGGTCTTCTTGTCGTAGATGTCCGCGATGGCGTGCGTCACGGTGATGAGGTCGCCGGCGCAGATCGCTCGGAAGTACTCGTACTCCTCCTCCGCGTGCATGATGTTGCTGTCGTCGAGGCCGAGCTCGTCGTAGAGCTCGCGCGTCGCGTGCAATGCGGCGGGGAAGGTGGGCGGACCAACCAGCGACGGGAAGCCGGCCGCTTTGGCCGCATCCTCGTCGTAGTGGATGTTGGCGTCTTCACCGATCGAGGCGGAGAAACGGCGGATCTGGCCCTTCTCCACTTCCATGGTGACCGGCTCGGTCGACTTGCCGATCAGCGTCTTGTACGGCGCGGTTACAGCCACGATTACTCAATCCCTCCAGAAGAACTTCCACGGGTTGCGACGCAGGTCCCGCATCAACTCTTTCACATCATCATAGATCTGCGCATCGTTCACGAACCCACCAATGGTGCCCTCGCCGCGCCGGACGTTGTGCACCATCGCTTGCACGTCGGCCACCGTGAGTTGCATGGCCTGCGTCATCTGATCGACCCGCGCCACAATCTCGGGGGCTTTGACGGCGGAGCTCTTCAGAGATGACGCCAAGACGTGCAAGTCGTCCAAGCTCGTCTGCGTCCGTTCGAGAATATGCGGGAGCTCGCGCCGCAGGACAACTGCCACGGCGTTACCGTTGTCGAGAAGTGTCGCCAGCTCGCCGTTTTCGGTGGCCTCGCGTACGCGCGCCACGACAACCCGCAGATCGCCGGCCAAGGCCACATGCTCGTCCAGGAGCTTGCCGACGTTTTGACTGTTCCCGCGGACCAACTCGGTGAGCGCCGCGAAAAAGTCGCCCGAGCCGCTGCCACCGCTCTTGGCCGCGACGCCGTCGCTGCGCAGGGTCTCGGCGGGCAGGAACTGCGACAACAACGTCGTGATGACCTCGAGCGCATAGCCCGCCTGCAGCATGACGACGTGCAAACGCGGCGCATCGACTCCCCGCACCGCTCGGCCGGTGACCAGCGCTTCGCTCGCCGTGCCGGGGGAAATCTCGACATACGACTCCCCGATGAAGCCCTGCATGGCGACGTACACCATGGCATCCCGTCGCAGGCGGCCGTGCAGGTCATGATCGACGGTCATGCGCACCCGCACCAGCGGCGGCAGGGTTTGCCCCAGAGAGGGGCGCTCGGCGACCTCGGGAGTCTCGCCAGCACCGAGAAAACGGATGTCTTGGACCTTGCCGACGTTGACGCCGCTGACGCGGACCGGTCCGCCCACTTGCAGCGCGCCGGTGTAACCGAAGTCGACGAGCAGCTCGTCACGGCGCGACAGGCTGAAGTCGCCGACCCACCACACGAGGGCCAGCATCAAGGCCGCCGCGATCGCCACGAAGGCGATGACTCGGGTTTTCAGCGCACGT
>JBGGMJ010000197.1:0-75750 GCA_041288095.1 Myxococcota bacterium | reverse complement strand
ACCCGGCGATCTCGTTGCTGGTTGGCTTCGGCCAGCGCACGATGTGAGTCCAAGTTGGGCGGACCGCGTAGCGCGACGGGCCAGTCCCATGGCATCGACCATTCCCATGAGCACGACCCCCACACGCATCGTGCATTACGGCGACGCGCTCCAGTGGCTTGCCGAGGCGGGCCCCTTTCCCGGCTGTTCGTTCATCACCTCGCTGCCGGATGTCTCGGAGCTGGGCGGCATGACGCTCGACGCGTGGAAGCCGTGGTTTCGCAACGCCGCCGGCGCCATCCTGTCGCGACTGCCGGACGATGGCGTCGCCTTGTTCTATCAGTCCGACGTCAAGGTGAACGGCGAGTGGATCGACAAGGGCTATCTGTGTAGCCGCGCCGCCGAGGACCATGGCTGCATCACGTTGCTGCACAAGATCGTGTGTCGCAAGCCACCCGGCACCCTCGCGTTCGGACGGCCCGCCTACGCGCACCTCGTGGGTTTCTCCCGCGCGGTGCGCCTCAACATGACGCGGTCTCAGCCCGACGTGCTCGCCGATCCCGGTGAAAGTGTGTGGACGCGTGGCATGGGCCGGGAGGCGTGTCGCCTGGCTTGCCGCTTCGTCGTCGACAACACGACCTCGCACACCATCATCGATCCGTTCTGTGGGCGCGGCAGCATCCTTGCCGCCGCCAATGAGCTCGGTCTCAACGCCATCGGGGTAGAGCTCAACCGCAAGCGCGTCGGTCAGGCGCGGAACTGTTCGTTTGCCGACTGACTCGAGCTTTTCGACCCCTCGCGTCGATGTGGCTCGTCTACCGCGACCCTGCCTCGATGATGTCGATCCCGACGAGCAGAATTCCATTCAGATCGCTGAACACCTCGATCAAATGCTGCCCCGGCTCATGCACCCGCCGCGTCTCCGAATAGATGTTCGTATCGCGCGACTCCGCCACGAAGTCCCGACCCGCGCTGTCCCAAACGTAGTAGTCGGAGCAGCCCGGCTCGTTCCAGTAGATGATCGTTTGCTGCCCGACATCCAGGACGTCCTGCACGAAGAGCTCGACCTTGATCTCGTCCTCGGCGCGCGCCTGCACCAAGAACGAAACGTCGCCGGGGAAGCGCTGCTCGATGTATTGCGCTTCGTCGAGCTCGCAGTCGGCGGCTGCTTCAGCGCACGCGGGGATCGTCGCCGTGCACGGGTTCTGCGAGCGGCCTGATTGGAAGGAACGCGACGAATTCGGATCGCAGGCGGTCGCCGCCATGCAAAACAAAGGCAATATCCACCAACGCGACATCTTGCAGGGCTCTCTCATCGACAAGGGGGCTGCTTCAAGTAGCGGCCGGGTGAAATAGCTAACGGGCAGTGACGAATTGCTCCGAGGTGATGGTCACGCTTGCGTCGTCGGGGTTGCGCGCGCAGCTCGAAAGATCACGCGTGTTGCTGCAACGGAAGACCACGGGGAACGTCGCCACCTGCGCAATGCCGGGCTGAGTGAGACGGTCCGCCGGCGCTTGGGTGAAGAACACGTAGATGTTGTTGACGCCGACGAGATTCGGGTCGTACGAGCCCGTTTGCATGAGCTTGATGTTGCTGATGCGTACGTTATAGCAGTTGCGGTCCGCTATCGAGATCAACGGGAAGACACGCACCATCTCACCCGGCAAGAGGTCGACGTCGACAGCCACGTCGATGTAGGCGACCTCGCCGTTGGGCGCGCGGGCCGTGAGCCGGTAGGTACCGCTGCCGTTGATGGCGACGGGGACGGCCGACCAGAACGGCGGGAAGCGCGAATGCGCGTCGACCCACGAGAGCGTGCCGGCGGCGGGATCCCAAGTGAGGTCAGCCTGGCCGGCGGCGATGTTGCCGGAGCCTTGGACGAACTGCACGGCGCGGAGCTCGGGTGAGTCCTCCATCGAGGCGATGGTGCGCAAACCTATCGTGTCGATGCCGGTGCGGTAGCCCTCGACCCCGCGCACGGCCGACTCGTTGATGCGCGGATCGGTGTGCGCCAGCACCTCGTCGCCGTTCAAGACGCCGTCGGAGTCGAAGTCCAGCAAGCGGTCGTTGGGGTTCGTCGGCAACGTGCCGCTCATGAACTCGACGAAATCAGTGAGCCCGTCGCCGTCGGTGTCCGGCTTCGACGCCGAGGTCTCGATGATGCCCTCTTCGCAGTCGTTCAAGATGTCGAGATCGCTGTCGGGCAGCTCGCCGACGTCCTGCGGATTGGGGCACGACGAGGGCCGGTCGAGGGGATCGAGCGGGTTCTTGTTGCTGCGCGACTCGATGCCGTCGCCGAGACCGTCACCATCGGTGTCGACGAGGTACGGGTCAGTGCCGATCTGTCCGACCTCTTGCGTGTCGGGCAGACCGTCCCCGTCGCTGTCGAGCTCGGGGCCCGCCGGTGAGATGCGCACGTTGCGGTTGAAGGCGAGGATATCCTTGCGCACCAAGTTCACCGAGCCCGAGGCTATCGGCAGCTTGATGTCGACGAGGTTCGGACAGTTATACGTGCGCAGCGTGCCGTTACCGACGGTCTTGATGTTCTGGTAAACGGTGACCGCTTCAGCGAACTGGTCGTCGTAATAAGTCGGGGTTGGTGCCGCCGCGAGCACGCATTCGGTCGTGCAGTAGAGGTCGCCCGCGAGGTTCATGCAGTCGCATGCCGGCGGGGTGGCCAGCGGCAGATAACAATTGAACGACTGATTTACGCCCTGATCGATGGTCGACGGCCCAAAGTACAAGAGGCCGATGTTGAGCTGGAACTCGAGCGCGCCGTAGTCGTAGACGAGGTCACGCAGGTGCGCGACTTGCTCGGCGATCTCGGGGGTGTCGATGTCTGGGTTCGCGGGGCCGGCGACCAGCAAGAAGACGACGTAGCGCGTGCGCAACACGTCGCCCGGCGCCGAGCGCGAGACGTCCGCCGAAATGAACGACTCCGCCGTGGTGATGGCGGTGGTGAGATCGCGACGTGGGTCGCTGGGCGCGACGCGGAGCTGGGCTTCGGCGAGGGCGATGAGATCCTGGTCTTGCGGGCGCAGGAACTGCTGGCCGACGGTGTCCGGGAAGGCGCGCGCCGTCGAGTTGAAGCCGACGAAGCCGAACGAGACGTGAAGCTGATTGCGATTTGCCTGCACCAGCGCGTCGATGCCGCCAGGCGCGTCGATGAGACGCTGGTCGGGATCCGCTTGGCGCATCTCGGCCGACGTATCGACCAGGAAGAGCACCTTCACCGGAAACTGCGAGCCGCTCGTGTTCTCCGAGCAGACCTCGCCGGTAAGCGCGATGCGGTCCGGGATCAGCGGATTGTTGCCATTTTGAACGTAGAGGTCCGAACCGGTGCATCCCAGTGCGAACAACAGGGGGAGGGGAGCAAGACGCTTCACGATGCCCCCAGTGTACCACGCGAAGTGAAATCGTCACGAGCGACGTTGGTGCAGGCCCATGCGGTCGGTTACTCTCCGGAGATGTTCCGGCGATCCCCCGTCATCCTCGGTTTGACCGCGGTAGCGCTCCTCCTCGCGCAATGCCGCGACAACAACCGCCGTGTCACCGAAGACTTCACGACCCGCGAGCCCCGCTGGCACTTCGTCCGCCAGGGCCAACCTACGGGTGACACGACGTTTACCGGCACCTACGGCAACTCGATGAACGAGCTGTTCGTGGTCGGCTGGGGCGGCGTCATCCTCACCAACCGCACCGGCGCCTGGGAGCGCATGCCCTCGCCGACGAACGTCAATCTCACCGCCATCAGCGGCGTCGAGAACGGCGGCGTGTTCGGCTTGCCCGCGGCGCACGGCGAGATGGTCGCGGTCGGCTGGCACGGCACCATCCTGCACTACCACCCGAATCCCGACACCGATCCTCTCACCGAGGACGGAGTCTGGACCCTGATCGCGAGCGCCGGCGATCCCGTGACTGGTCAGCTCGCCGACGCGGCGACCCAGAGCCTGCCCGTCTTCGCTCCGCTATTGCGTCCAGACCCCGCTTGCCCCGACACCGACGGCGACGGCCGGGGCGACGATGGTGACGATGACGGTTGGGTAGGCAACACCGGTGGCCTGCAACACATCTGTGTCGGCGGCGCGACCGCCAATTGTGACGACAACTGTCGCATCGTCGCTAACGGTAACCAGCGCCCACTCACCGACTCGACCGGCACCGGCTGCGTCGGTCCCGGCTCGGTGCCGGACCTGTCACGGGATCAGGTCGACAATGACAGCGACGGCGTCGGCCTCACCTGCGACGACGACGACTTCTTGCCGAGCTACCTGCCGCGCTTCGAGTCACACCTCTTCTCTGTGTGGATGCGCGCGAATGGCAACAACCTGCGCGTGATCGCGGTGGGCGAGGAGGGCGCGCTCGCCGACTTCACTGGCCTCTCCGCTGGCGCTTTGCCCTCAGGCATGATGCAGCCGGTCACCGCGACCGGCGGCTGGGAAGCCCAAGTGAATCTCGGGTTCCGCTTCGTCGACGACTGCGATCCCGCGACTCCGGCTGGCCAAGCTTGCGACAACGGTCGCTTGCCCCCGACCTGCCAAGCGCAGTGCAACCCGATCAAAACGACGTGCACGTGTCCCGTCGCACAAGGCCAGTGTTGCGACACGACCGCCAGCACGGGCGCTTCGGGCCCTGACGGTCCGGCGGCTAACGCCTGCAATCCAGCGACCGGTAACTGCTCATCGCTCTGCCCGAATTGTTTCCGCCGCCTCGAAGAGACGCTGCGCAGCGTCACGGTGGACAACAACACCATCGCCGCGGTCGGTGCGAGCGGCACCATCGTCTACGGCGACCTCACCGACGTGAATCTCACCTGGAGCGCTCCGAGCTGTCCGGATCCGCCGGCGCCCTTCGACGAGAAACCCCTGCTCACCGCCGTACGTGCCGCGGGGGGCGCCTTCCAGATCATCGGCGCGGCCGGGGCCGTCTTCCGTGGCACCGACGGCGGCGGCTGCGACATCGCCTCGCGGCTCGGGGCGCCCAAGGGGTTCCTCTCGGCGATCTTCCCGACGGGCGGCGATAGCTCGTTCATCGTCGGCGACGAGGGCGTCCTCGTGCAGCAGCAAGGCGGTACTCTGACCGCGATCCCGACCAACACAGACCAGAATTTCTTCGCGATTTGGCGGACCTTCGCGCCGCTGACCGACGACGAGATCCTCTCGACGGGTCAGCTCTTGGAGGACCTCGACCCGAACGTGCCGCGGCCCGATTTCGCCCGCTTCTGGCTCATTGGCGCCGGCGGGACCATCATCCAGGCCACCTTCTTTTAGCCCGATGTTGAGGTTTTGCTTGTCAGGAGGCTTACCAAAGCAAGAACATGGCGTGTCACGCCCACCTACGGTAAACACAGGTGGACTTGGGTAAGCCTTCCATCACCCTACGTTAGGCCAAAGCTCGAGGATCGAAGAACATGCGACGCAATTTGACGCTCATGTCGTTCATGGCCGTTCTGGTAACGGCCGTGCTTGCAGATAGTTCCGTCGCATACGCGCAGGCGGCCGGCGGGTACCGCGGTCCAACACGCGTGGACTTCGACGATCGCCTCATCAAAGGACAGACCACCAAAGCGGACTCCGTCTACATCTACGACCGGCAGCAGATCGAAATCCGCTCGCTGGTGACCAAAGCACGCACTTTCCGACCCAAGATCGTCAAAAGCGTGTTCGAGGAGTAGACCCCGTTGGCGAACCGACCCGGCCCAGCCGTCCTCCAAGTTCACATCTTTCGTGACGGCGAGTTCTTGGGCACCGATGTTTTTGCCGAGCGGCAGATTGTCGTCGGGCGCGACCCGGACGAGGCGGACCTCGTGTTGGAGTCGTCTCAGGTGTCGCGGCGCCACGCCATCATCGAAAACGAGGGCGGACGTGTCACCGTTCGCGATGCCGGGAGCACCAACGGCGTCTTCCTGAATGCCGACAAGGTCGTGACTCCGGTGGAGGTCACTCGTCTCGACGAGATCCGCATCGGCGAGTTCGCCCTCAAGCTGAAGTTCGCTTCGAAGACAAAAGGCGCGGAGGAGTCCGCTCCCGTGCCGCAGCTCGAGCGCCGTCCGGGCGATTCGACCCGTGAGATCCAGGCGATGTCGAAGGGCGGCGGGCCCGCGGCGTTGCCGCGCGAGGAGCGCACCGCGCCTCGACCAGCCGCTGCTCCGGCGCCGCAGTCAGCGTCCCGCGTGGAAGTGAACGCTCCGCGATCGCGGATGCCGGCGACGGCGAGCGATCTCTCGGAGTTCGACGACATCCCCGACGATCCGACCGACGATATCGGCCGCAGCTCGCCGCGCGCCGAGTTCCGCAAGCGTGACGAGCCGGTCGACCGCGACAAGCTCGGTGACATGCTCGCCGGCATCGGTATCTCCGAGCCCGGCGTCAACGGCCCGACGACGGTCGATGCTTCGCCGCTGCCGATGGCGCGTGGTGACTCGGATTCGAAGCGCCGCGGCGGCAAGAGCGCCGGCCTCGCGGAGCTGGAGTCCGAGCTCGAAGGCGCCGCGACGCGAACGAACATCAGCGGCTTCGACCCCGACGAGCTCGACGAGCCCCGCCGCGACGGCTCGCGAGGTGTCAACGGCAAGTCGATGAACGGCGGCGGCCGCGCCTATCCGCACGCGCATGGGCCCGCCGTTTCGCGCGGTGACATCGAGCCCGAGTCGATGCCCTCCGCCGCGCCGGTGCAAGCGCGCGGCATGCCGAAGCCGCCGGACATGTTCGGCCTCGACAGCGATCCGATGTCGGCCTTCGAGCCGCACGCGGACGTGACCCACGACGACGATCACGACGAGGAGGACGACTACGTCCCCACGTATTCGCTCGCTCAGCACATTCTCGGCGACGAGATGCCTCCCAAGCACGGCGTGCCGCGCGTCGAGGTCCTCGCCGTGCGCGACGATGTCGTCGATAGCGTTGCCCTGCTCGCGCCCGGTGAATCGTATTGGGTCGGGCCCGAGTCGGCGATCGGCCGTCTCATGGCCAAGGCCGCCAACAAGGAAGGCGGGACGCCTTACAAGCCCGGCCCGCGCTTCGAGCTGGTGAAACACAAGCGCCCCGGCGAGGTCGAAGTCGAGTTCAAGAAGGACTCGCGCGGCATGGTGGTGCGCGGCGGCCGCAGCGTCGAGCTCGGCTCGGTCCAGGGGCGGCAGGGTCGCAAGCAGGTGCGGCGCGGCACGCAGATCATGGGTCTGTCGCGCGGCGAGATCGCTCAAGTCACCGACGGCCCCACGACCTATCACGTTCGCCAAGTCATCGCGCCGGCGCCGCTCCGCGATGACAGACCATTCCTCCAGCGCATCCGCCCCGAGAAGCTCCTGCTCACCTCGGGCATGTCGGCCCTCGTCGTCCATATCGTCATCATGGCGTTCATGACGCTCCTCGCCGGTCCGCCGGAGATGAAAGAGAAGATGCAGGAGGAGTTCATCGAGGTCACCGTCGAGCCCGAGATGAAGCTCGAGGAGCCGCCGAAGCCTCCTGAGCCTCCGCCGCCGGAGCCGACGCCGCCCGCCCCCACGCCGCCTCCGCCGGTGAAGCAGCCGAGGATGAAGCAGCCGAAGGTGGCCGCCGAGGCCCCCGCGCCGCCGAACCCCGCGCCGGTCGGCGTGCTCGGGTTGCTCAACAAGAAGGGCCCGACGCAGGCGCCTGGTCCGGCCGCGGCTGTCGCGGCGATCTCCAACCTCGCGGCGGCCAAGACGCCGACCGGCTCGAGCGGCTACAAGGTTTCGGGTCTCATCGGCAAGCTGCCGACCTCCGATCTGTCGATCGGCGGCGGTGGTGGTGGTCCAATGACCAAGGGCGCGGCGGCGTTGCTGCGCGGTGGTGGTGGTGGCGCCGGCGTCCTCAGCGGCAAGACCACGGGCCAGGTGCGGTCACTGGTCACCAAGATGCCCCAGGGCATGCACGCGCAGGGCGGCTCGCTCGATCGCGAAGAGATCCAGAAGGTCGTCAACAAGCACATCGGCGAGATCCAGCGCTGCTACGAGCGTGAGCTCCTCAAGACGCCGACCCTCGCCGGTAAAGTCACCCTCGAGTGGGTAGTCGCGACCAGCGGCGCGGTGAAGTCGTCGCGCCAGAAGGACGCGACGCTGCAATCGTCCTCCGCCGTCAATTGCATGCTCGCGTCGGTCAAAGGCTGGCAGTTCCCGCAGCCACGCGGCGGCGAGGTCGTCGTCAGCTATCCATTCAACTTCGCCGCCATCGGTATGTAAAATCGACGCGGGGACACGCTCATCTTTGCGTGTCCGCTATGGCGTACTGTGATGTGGTTGTGCCTCCTCGTCATTCTCGCCGCCCCCATGCCGGAGCTCGTGCAGAGCGGCTTGACCGTCCTGCGCGACTATTGCGACAAGCGCACGAGGCGCGCGTCGAGAACATGGTCGTATTGCCCGATCCTCGCGACCAGGTCGGCCGGGGGTTCGCCACCCAAACGGATGCGGGCGCTCGCTGCTTCGGCGCCGTCGAAGATGACGTTTTCGACTTCTTCGACGTTGATGTTCGATTCGCGCAGGGACCCGAGGACGTTCGCGAGCACGCCGACGCGGTCGAGGTGGCGGACGTTGAGCTGCCACTGGGCCGGCGACTGCTTGCAGAGGTTCACGCAGTTGAGCGCTTGTCCGGTGCGTGTGAAGGTCGTGATGATGCGGACCGCTTCGGCGGCGACGGCGTTTTGTGCCTGCTGTGTCGAGGCGCCGATGTGCGGCGTCGCAAGTACCGCCGGGTCGCCGGCCAGCGCGTGCACGAACGGACCTTCGCCCGCCGAGGGCTCGCCATCGAATACGTCGGAGGCGTAGCGCAGGCCGCGCGTTTTCATCGCGGCGGTGACCGCTTGCTCGTCGACGATGCCGTCCCGCGCCATGTTGATGAGCATGGCGTGCTCCGGGAGCATCGCGAGGAACGCCGCGTTGATGCAGTGCTTGGTGTCGGCGGTGTGAGCGACGTGGACGCTGACGATGTCGCTCTTGGCGGCGAGGGTCAGCAGATCGGGAGCGCGTACGACGCCCAGCTCGGCGGCCGACTCGTCGGTGAGTGAGCGTGACCAAGCGACGACATTCAGCCCGAAGCTCGCCGCGCGCGCGGCGACCTCGCGGCCGATCTGACCCAGGCCGACGACGCCCAGCGTCTTACCGAAGACGCCGTCTGCTTTGGCGTACTCTTTCTTGTTCCACCGACCGGCGGTGAGGTCGTTCGAGGCACGATGCACACGGCGGTCGAGGCCGAGCATCAGCGCGAAGGTGAGCTCGGCGACGGCGATGGCATTCTTGCCGGGGCAATTGGTGACGAACACGCCCCGCGAGCTCGCGGCCGCGACGTCGATGGTATTGACGCCGGCGCCCGCGCGAACGACGAGCTGCAGGTTCTTGGCGTTACGAATGACATCGCCCGAGACCTTGCTCGAACGCACCACCAAGACGTCGTGGTCCGCCAGAGCGGTCAGGCCTTTCGCTCCCGCCTCGGGGTCGTAGTCCACCGTGATGCCGGCGGCGGTAAGAGCGGTGACGGCTTCCTTCTCGAGCTTGTCGGCGATCAGGACTTTCACGCGCGCTTGTCCGCCTTGACCAAGGTTTGAATATAGTCGGCCAGTCGCTTGTGGTCGGGCCCCCAGAGGCGCTCGAACTGGATGCGCGCGAGCACCGGCGCCGGCTGCGTGCCATCGACCTGCAGGACGCGGCTGCGCACACGCAGTGGCCGCGACGCCCCGTCGGCGATCATCAAGTCGAGGAGCTGCGACTCATCGGGGTGGACCGGGTGCAGTGCGTCCATCGACATACCGCCCTCGGAGAGATCGCGCGTTCGCCCGACGAGCACGCCGTCGGCGCGATAGACCTCGACGGTCACGTTGTGACGGTCGTGTCGGCGAAAGTGCATCTGAAAGCGGTTCGAGGCCGCGCGGAAGATTTCGGTGACCTCGACCGGCTGTGGGACGAAGTGCGAAAGGCCGAGTCGCGACAGCTTCTCCATGAGCGGAACCGAGAGCTCGCGATAGGTGGCGATCACCAGCAGGTCCCCGGCGATACGTTGCAAGCGCGGGATGATCTCGATGGTGTCTGGCCGGGTCATCTCGAGCGAGATCACCAGGAGCTGCGGCTGCTTGTCCGCGATGACGTTGACGACCTCTTCTCCGCTCGTGACGACCTGACGTGTGTCAGCGAGACGCTCGCAGGAATCGGCGATGGTCTGCGCCGTGTCGCGATTCGGATCGGCGACGACCAAGTGCTGCAACTTCGACGGCATGACGTTGAGCTTCCCTCTCTCGGGCGCGAATTACAAACCGTTTCTTACCGCGCCGCGGGGGCGGCGCTAAGGTCGAGTTCCGCAAAGGCAACGCGGAACCCGACGCCACAATCCTCGCTACTGCGGACGGATGGCGTTGCGGCCACGACTCGGCTGCGGGCGGGACGGGTCGGCCTCTCCCGCCTCAACGCCGCGGTGCTGTCGCCCGCCCTCCGCGTGAATCTTCGATCCATCTACTTACATGTGCATCCAACACGTCTAGCGGTAGGGCTCCGTCATCGAGAACCCGATCATGGAAGGCGCGTAGGTCGAAGGAGTCGCCGAGGGCTTCCTGAGCCTTGGCGCGGAGAGCTCGGATCTTGAGCTCGCCGAGCTTGTAGCCCAAGGCCTGAGCGGGCCAGGCAATGTAGCGGTCGACCTCGACTTCGATGTCGTGTGGGGTCTTGCCCGTGTTGTCCTTGAAGAACTGAATCGCACGTTCACGGCTCCAGCCCTTGGCGTGCATGCCGGTGTCGACGACCAGCCGAATGGCGCGCCACATCTCGTACGTGAGCTGACCGAATTTCGAATAGGGGTCGCGGTAGAGACCGAGCTGGTCGCCCAGGGATTCCGAATACAGCGCCCAGCCCTCGACATAGGCGTTGTTGAAGCCATGCTTGCGATACTCCGACGCGCCCTCAACCTCCTCGCCGAGCGCGATTTGCAGGTGGTGGCCCGGCACCGCCTCGTGCGCGGTGAGCGCTTCCATCTCCCACTTCGGTCGCGACGCGAGATCGTAGGTATTGCAGAAGAAGGTGCCCGAGCGGCCGGCGATGCCGGAGCCCGGCTGGTAGTACGCGGTGGTCTGCACCTTCTCGGCGTAGGCGGGGATTGGCTTCACGCCGTAGGTGAGGCGCGGGAGCTTGCCGAAGAGGCGGGGCAGCTCGCCGTCGATGCGCTTGGCAATCTCGCTGTAGCCGCGCATCAGGTCCGCTTTATCGGTGTAGAAGAAGCGCTTGTCGGTGCGTAGGAAGCCGAAGAACGCGGGCAGTCCCTTGGTGAACTTGGCCTGCGCCATCGCGCGTTCCATCTCGGCGCGGATGCGCGCGACCTCCCGCAGCCCGAGCTCGTGGATCTCGTCGGCGCTCTTGGTCAGGCTCGTCTGGTCGCGGATGCGCGCCACGTACCAGGCCTCGCCGTCCGGCAATTGTGTCCAGCCGATGGCCGTCCGCGTACGTGGCAGATACTGCTTCTCGATGTAGTCCGCGAAAGCGGTGTATGCCGGATACAATTGCTCGCGCAGGATGGTGAGCGCGCGCTCCCGCAGCCGCGCCTGATCGGCGGCGGCGATGTCGTTGGGCATGTTGGCGAAGAGCGTCGAGTAGACCGGGCTCTCCTTGGGATCCTTCGGCGTTTGCTGGCGCACCAGCGCCGGCACGCGCTCGATGATGATGCGCGGCATGGTGATACCGGCGAGCGCTCCTTTTTCCAGCCACTTGGTGGACTGCGCGATATGCGCCGGCGCTTTCTCCATGCGCTTCAAGAAGTTCTCGTAGTGTTTGACGGTGGCGTGCGGGGCGGTCTGTGCCAAGGACGCTAAGGCGGTATGCGTGCCGTAGATGTGGTCGATCTGCAGGTACTCGGTCGGGAAACGCGTCAACCCCACGTTGGTCTCGAGGTCGAAAGCCAGGACGTCGTAGTCGAGCTGGGTATGTGCATCGAGCTTGCCGCGGTCGATGGTCCGCAAGGTCTTCAGCGACTCGGCCGGGTGGGCTTTGCGGCGCGCCACTGCCTCGGGCGACAGGTCGACGAGGCGGTCGTCGTAGCGCGCGTCGCCGACGTCGGTCGCGAGCTCGGGATACTGCTCGAGCAGCCACTCCCATTCGGCGTGGATGAGCGTATCGAAGCGGGCTTTGTCGGTCTGCGGCGCCGCGAGAACGAGCGCCAGAAGCAATGCGGATGGCATGCGCGGCCTTTTAGATCGCTCGCCAACTTGGCAGCAATCGACGACGCGTCGCGCGGTGAATTGCCAAATTGTCAAAAGGACGTGGAAGGCGGCGAAAGCTGGCGGTTTACGCATGACTCACGCTATGGCGCGCCTCTTGCTCTGAGACCGAGTTACCGATGTCTAGCGCCCGCATCGCAGCGTTGCTCAAGGATTACGGCTGGGGATTGAACCTGGTGTTCATCGGCCTTGCCGCCTACTTCGTCGCGGGCGCCGTGAATGCCATCGTCGCGCGCTCGATCCGCGTGGTGCCGACGGTCGAGGACGTCGCCGCCAGTCAGAGCGCGCGTCCGCAGATCTCGCAGCGCCCGAAGGTACCGCTCACCACCATCGCGAGCCGCAACCTCTTCAACGTGAAGCGGGAAGAGCTCAATCCGAAACCCGCCGAGGACGGCACCCTCACCGACGCCGTGAGCTTCGACGGCAAGGATCTCAAGCCGTGCACCGTTCCGGCGGTCGTCTCGGCGACACTGGTGTCGGGCGAGTATCCGGAGTGGTCGCTCGCGGTTCTGGTGTCGAACACGACCCACGAGCCGGAAGTCTACTCCATCAACGCCGGCAGCAATCAGATCGCCGACGACGCTACCCTGGTTGACATCCGCTATCGCGAAGTGGTGATCCGCCGCCGCGACCACTTCGAGCTGTGCTCCACCGAGGGCAACGCGCCGCCGGTCATCACCGCGGCGCCGGCGCCCACCGACGAGTCGGGTGGTGGCGAAGGCGTCACCAAGACGTCGGAGACGTCGTACACAATCGCCGGTAGCGAGATCGACAAGGCGCTCGGCGACATGAACGAGGTCGCGACCCAGGCGCGCATCGTGCCGAGCTTCCAGAACGGCAAGGCCAACGGCTTCAAGCTCTTCTCGATCAAGCCGAACAGCATCTACCAGAAGATTGGCCTGCAGAACGGCGACGTCATCTCGAAGATCAACGGCTACGAGATGAACAGCCCCGACAAGGCGCTGGAGATTTACGCCAAGCTCAAGGACTCGCAGTCGATTCAGATCGATCTCAAGCGTCGCGGCAAGGACATGAACATGAACTACACGGTGCAGCGATGAACCGTGGGCTCGCCATCGCGGCGGTGTTCGTGGCCATGCCGTTTGCCTTGACGGTGATGCGTTCGGCATTCGCGCCGGAGGCGGCGGCGGCGGTGCAGAAGGGGCCGAGGGAGCTGTCCGCCGTGGCGGAGGCTGAGGCGTTGCCGCGACGGTATGGGTTGGCGGTCGTTGCGATGCCGGAGCCGCCGAACGGCGATGGCCGACTGCCGGTCGCCGATGGCGGATCACCGATGGCCGATGATCGATTGCCGATCACCGATAGCCGAGCGGCCGATCCGGTGACTTTGGTTTGTCCGGATATTCGCGCCATCGTCAGCGGTGACTCGCCGTTCGCCATCATCGCCTGGGACGATGCTTCGCAGATGGTCACGCCCGCTCAAACCATCAGCGCCCCCGCCGGCGACGTCTTGGTCCGCCGCATCTCCAAACAATCGATCACGTTCGCGAAAGCGGACACTACTCTGCAGTGCAAACTCTCGGTGAGGTAAAAGCGTGCTCGCCCTCTTGCTTCCAGTCCTCATCCTCGCGCAGCAACCCGACGAAGTCGTGCGCCCGCGCAATTTACCTCGCAACCTGCCGCTGGGTGGACCTCGAGGTTTGCCGCGTGGCACCTCGCGGAACGAGCCGGCGCCCACCCCCGACCCGAGTGCCGGCAACGCCGAGGACGCCATCGCCGAGCCGGCCGCGCCACCGCCGCCCGTCACGCCTCCTGCTCCCACCGTGGCGCCGTCCGGAGCCGCCACCCCGAGCAGCACGCGCCAGCAGGCCAAGAAGGAGTCCGAGGTCGACGTCGCCGAGCGCCTGAAGACCGGCAAGTTCAACTTCGAGTTCTCGAAGGCCGATCTCATGGACGTGGTGAAGGCCATCTCGAACCTCACCCAGCGCAACTTCATCATTCCGGAGAAGGTGAAGAGCCAGAAGATCACCATCCTGTCGCCCGGCCAGATTACGGCGGGGGAGGCCTACTCGGTGTTCCTCGCGGCGCTCGAGTCGAACGGCATCACGGTCGTGCGCGCCGGCAAGTTCTACAAGTTGGTCGAGTCGAAGGAGGCCATCAAGTCGCCCATCCCGACGTGCATCGGCGAGGACGACAATTGTCCGCAGAACAGCGACCAGATGATCACCGTGATGATCCGGCTCAACTACGTCGACGGCACGCAGCTCAACAACGTGCTCAAATCGCTCATCGGCAAGGATGGCGACATCCAGCTCTTCCAGCCGTCGAACGCGGTGATCATCAGCGACTACGCCCGCAATCTGCAGCGCGTTCGCCGCATCATCGACTCGCTCGACGTTCCCGGCTTCCAGGACGAGCTGCAGATCGTCGACATCGAATACGCCACCGCGTCCGAAGTAGCGGACAAGATCACCCAGATCTTCGAAGTTCAGGGTCGAGGCGGCGGCGGTAATCAGCCCCGTCCCACCGGCGGCGTCGTGCCGCCACGGCCGAACAATCCCGAGGGCGGCAATCAACAAGCCACCGGCGGCGACAACGACTCCGACGTGCAGATCTCGAAGATCGTGCCCGACGACCGCACCAACCAGATCATCATCAAGGCCAACAAGCGCAGCTTCGACGCCATCCGCCGCCTGATCGCGAAGCTCGACATCCCGGTCTCGGACGTCGAACAAGGCCGCGTTCACGTCTACTACCTCGAGAACGCTTCCTCCGAGGAGCTCTCGTCGACGTTGTCCGCTTTAGCGCAGGGTCAGCCCAACGCTGGTGGCGCCGCCGGCAGCCAAACCAATCGCCGTGGCCAGCCGAACAATCCCGCCGCGCCCGCGGGCGGTAACGCACCCGGCCAGCGCCAGGGCGCCGAGACCGCCTCGCTCTTCGAGGGTGACATCAAGATCACGGCCGACAAGGCGACCAACTCGCTGCTCGTCTTGGCGTCAGGGCGCGACTTCCGCTCGCTGCGCAAGATCATCGAGCAGCTCGATATCCCGCGGCGCCAAGTCTACGTCGAGGCCGCCATCATGGAGGTCAGCGTCGACAACACCGGAAACTACGGCACCCAGTGGCACGTGCCGACGCGTTTCGGCGCCGATGACCTCCCCGGCGGTGTCGGCGGCCCGGGCTCACTCGGCTTCTTTCAAAACCCCGGCGCCGGCCAGATCTCGCCGACCCTCACCGACCTCTCGAATCCCGCCTCGCTGCTCTCCATCGCCAACGGCTCGATCGTCGGCCTCGTCGGCAAGGCGGTCACCATCCCGGTAGGCGACAACTCGGTGACCTTGCCGAGCTTCGGCATCGTCCTCAAAGCGCTGCAGACGCAGTCGAACGTGCAGATCCTCTCGACGCCCCACATTCTCACGATGGACAACGAAGAAGCGTCCATCGAGGTCGGCCGCAAAATTCCGTTCCGGCGTGGTACCTCGTTGCCGGCTCTCGGGGTTGCGGGACTGGGCGGCGCGGGTGCGGGGGGGGCGGCGGGCGCCGCGGGTGCCTTGGGCGCTCTCGGTGGCGCGAGCTCGCTGTTCTCCAGCGTCGATCGTATCGACGTCACCTTGAAGCTCACGGTGACGCCACAGATCAACGAGAGCGACCGCATCCGCTTGGAGATCGATCAAGATATCGAAGACGTCGCGGGTACCGACCCGGCGACCTCGACGCCAATCACGTCGAAGCGCCAGGCCAAGACCGTCGTCGTCGTCGACGATCAGCAGACCATCGTCATCGGCGGCTTGATGCGTGACAACACCACGCAGGGCGAGAACAAGATTCCGATTCTCGGCGACATCCCCGTGCTCGGCTGGCTCTTCAAGTCGAAGACGACGTCGACGCAGAAGATCAACCTCATCCTCGTGCTGACGCCTTACATCGTGCGCAGCGCCGACGACTTCCAGAGCATCCTCGAGCGCAAGGTGCGCGAGTACGAGGAGTTCGCGGCGGAGTACTACGGAGCGACCCCCAAGTACCGGGCATACATCGACTACCGCAAGAAGACCGGTCCGCTGGCGCGGCTCGCCAAGTCGATCGCCAAGGCAAAAGAGCGCGCGCAGAACGGTCAGACCGAAGATGGCGACATGGTGATCAAGCCCAAGGGCGCGCCGGGCACGGTATCGCCGGGCGAAGACCCGTTGCCGCGCGGTGAGAACCTCCTCGACCCGGATGGCGGCCGCAAGACGGCGCCGGTGCGGATGCAGGACGACTCGCCCGTGGACGACGCACCGCCGATTCAGGAGTAGCGCATGGCAGCCGGGATTGAAGCGATGGAAGCCACGACGCCGGGGTATCAACTCTCGGCGCCGCGGATCGGCGAGATCCTGATGCGCCGCGGGGTCATCGACGCAGCCGTTTTAGCGGAGACCTTGGAAACGCAACGCGACAAGGGCGGCCGTTTCGGCGAGATCCTCCTGGGCCAGCGCACCATCACCGAGCAGCAGCTCCTCGAGGCCTTGGGCGAGCAACTTGGCTTCAACCTCATCGACAAGATCGATCACAAGGCCATTCCAGACGAGCTGATCAACGCGGTGCCGATCAACTTCGCCAAGCAGTTCAAGGTGGTGCCGCTCGGCGCCGGCGAGGCGGGCTTGGTGCGTGTCGCCACGGCGGATCCTCTCGCCATCGCCGCGCTCGATGATCTCGCCGTTCTCGTGCACGCGCCGCTCGACGTGGTGCTGGCGCCGAGCAACTCCATTCTCGAGGCCATCAACTTCGCCTACGACCGCGGCACGGCGCACGCGACCGCCGCCATGGAGCAGATCGAGGAAGACGACGAGCTCCAGGGGTTCGCGCACGACATCGAAGAAGCGGTCGACCTCCTCGACTCCGAGGACGAAGCGCCGATCATCAAGCTCGTCAACTCGCTGATCTCCCAGTCCGTCAAAGAGCACGCTTCCGATATTCACATCGAGCCTACCGAGAAAGACATCGTCGTGCGCTTTCGCATCGACGGCATCCTCTACGA
This sequence comes from Myxococcota bacterium, assembly GCA_041288095.1. GTDB lineage: Bacteria > Myxococcota > XYA12-FULL-58-9 > XYA12-FULL-58-9 > JALHOP01 > JALHOP01. The sequence goes on along the minus strand of JBGGMJ010000197.1, from coordinate 58,594 downwards.
GAAGATCCGGCCGCCGAAGAAGCTGCACGCGCCCATCGTCAGCCGCATCAAGGTGCAGGCGGGCTTGAACATCGCCGAGAAGCGTCTGCCGCAAGACGGCCGCATTCGCATCAAGATCGCCGGCAAGGACATCGACATTCGCGTCGCCACCGTGCCGACGTCGTATGGCGAGCGCATCACCATGCGTTTGCTCGACCGCTCGAACATCTTGCTGAATCTGCAGGACCTCGGCTTCTCGCCCGACAACTACGCGACGATGAACGGGCTCATCAACAAGTCGCACGGCATCATCCTGGTCACCGGCCCGACGGGCTCGGGCAAAACGACGACGCTGTACGCGGCCCTCTCGTCCATCAACTCACCCGATCTGAACATCCTCACCGTCGAGGACCCGGTCGAGTATCAGCTCAACGGCGTGTCGCAGACGCAGGTGAATCCGAAGATCAATCTCACCTTCGCCTCCGGGCTGCGCTCGTTCTTGCGTCACGATCCCGACGTCATCATGGTCGGCGAAATTCGTGACCTCGAAACCGCCGAGATCGCCATCCAGGCCGCTCTAACCGGCCACTTGGTGCTCTCGACCATCCACACCAACGACGCCCCGGGCGCCATCACGCGTCTCGTCGACATGGGCGTCGAGCCCTTCCTCGTTGCATCGTCGGTCATCGGCATCCTGGCGCAACGTCTCGTCCGCACGCTTTGCCCACAATGCAAGGAGCCTTACGAGGCGTCCGCTGAAGAGGTCAAAGAGCTCGGCCTCGCCGTCGACGTCGTCGGCGCGCATCCGAAGTTCTGGCGCGGCAAAGGTTGTCCGAACTGCTTGAACACCGGCTATCGCAGCCGCATCGGCATCTACGAGCTCATGCTGCCCACCGATGAAGTTCGTCAGCTGATTCTGCAAAACGTCGACGCCAACAGCATCAAGAAGAAGGCGATGACCCAAGGCATGCGTACCCTCCGCGAAGACGGAGCGCGCAAGGTGCTCGTCGGCATGACCTCGTCGGCGGAGGTTCTACGCGTCACGGGTGAGGACAGCGCCTAATGCCCGTCTTTGCCTACAAGGGTTACACGACCGTCGGTAAGTCGGTCGCGAACACGCGCGAGGCGGAGAACGAGCGCGCCGTGAAGGCGCTGTTGCGTCGCGAAGGCATCTTCGTCACCGAGCTGCGCGAGACCGGAAACAAGGCCGGAGCCAAGGGCGCAAAACCGAGTAGCAGCAGCTCGGCCTTGCTGCGACGGCTGCAGGAGCGCGTCAGCTCGCAGGAGCTCGCGGTCGCGACACGCCAGCTTTCGACGCTCATCGGCGCGGGCATCCCGCTCGTCGAGGCCTTGAACGCATTGATCGATCAGCTCGACAGCGAGCACTTCCGATCCGTTTGGGCGGACGTCAAACAAAAGGTCAACGAAGGTATCGGCATCGGTGACGCGTTGGCCGCGCATCCGCGGATCTTCTCGGGCCTCTACGTCAACCTCGTACGCGCCGGTGAAACCTCGGGTGCGCTCGACATCGTATTGTCGCGCCTCGCGGACTTCACGGAGTCGCAGGCGGAGCTGCGCTCGAAGCTCATCGGCAGCATGGTCTATCCGCTGATCATGTTGCTGATGGCGGTTGGCGTGATCGCCATGCTGTTCACCGTGGTCATTCCGCGTGTCTCGAAGATCTTCGAATCGCAGAAGGTGTCGCTGCCGCTGCCGACCCAGATCCTCATTGGCTCCGCCACCATCGCGCGCGACTACGCCTTCATCATCGTTCCTCTATTCATCGTCACCTGCATGGGGCTCACGCGTTATTTTCGCGGCAAGGGGAGACCCAAGTGGGATCGCTTCATTCTCAAAGCACCGCTCTTCGGTCCGCTCGTGCGCATGGTTGCCATCGTGCGTTTCAGCAAGACCTTGTCGACGTTGCTCGGCTCCGGCGTCCCGTTGCTCACCGCGTTCGACATCGTCAAGAACGTCTTGCAGAACAAGGTGCTCCTGGACGTCATCGAAGTCGCGCGCGACGCGGTGAAAGAGGGCGACAGCATCGCCGCTCCGCTCAAGCGGTCCGGGGAATTCCCGCCAATCGTCACCCACATGATCGCCATCGGCGAGAAGTCGGGCACGCTCGAGGAGATGCTCGGCAATATCGCCAAAGCTTACGAGGTGCAGGTCGACTCTCGTTTGCGCGCGATGGTGAGCATCATGGAGCCGATGATCATCGTCCTCATGGGCGGTGTGGTGGCGTTCATCGTCTTCTCGATTTTGCTACCGATGTTGCAGCTAGCGTCCTTTGCCAAGTGATCCGGCTTAGCCCGGACGGAGTCTTCGTCATGCGTGAGAATACCGAATTGAAGCTTACCCGAGTCATCCGCGAATCCGAGCGCGGTATGACCCTCGTCGAGATCATGGTCGTCGTCGTGATCATCGGTCTCGTCACCAGCGTTGTCGGCGTCGCCGTCTTCGGTCAGCTGACCAAGGCGCAGCAGAAGACCGCTGCCACGCAGATGGCGCAGATCGCCAACGCGCTCGACATGTACAAGCTGAGCTACCGCCAGTACCCGTCGACCGCCGAGGGTCTGCAGGCGCTCGCGGCGCCAAAGGACGGCGGCTCGGCGGTAATGGCGACCGTGCCGCAAGATCCTTGGGGCAAGGACTACGTCTACATCTACCCCGGTCAGAACAACTCGCGCGGCTTCGACCTTTACAGCTACGGACCCGACGGCGCGCAGGGCAACGACGACATCGTCCACGGCCAGACCGATAAAGCGCAATGAAGCACTGCCCGGCGCATAATGTCCGCGAAAGTGGACGCAACGCCGGGCGCGGCTTCACCCTGGTGGAAATGGTCATCACCGTGGCCATCGTGGGCATGGTGGTGGGAGTCGTGGCGGTCGCCGCCGACAACACGACACGCGCCGAGCTGCGCAAGCAATCCGGCGTCGTCGCCTCGACCATGCGCGCCGCCTACGACAGCGCCGCCTTGTCCGGGCAGACCTATCGGCTCGTGTTCGCCATCGGGGATCCCAAGAAGAACGACAAACAGGCGATTCGCGTCGAAGCATCGCCCGAGATGCTGGTCTTCGATCCCGAGACCTCGACGTTGTCGCGCGCGCTCGCCGGCTCTGGTGGCGGTTCACTCTCGTGGGACGAGTTCGCCACGATGAACGCGCCGACCGGCGGCGTGGACGCGAAGGCAGGCTTCGCGGCCCTGGACGGGCCCGCCGCGAGCGCCATCGACAAGGTGCTCGGCACCGGTGGTCGCGACGGCGCGCGCGCCAACAGCCGTGACGACGACGATGAGGAAGAGGAGGGCGAGGACACCGGTTTCAAGGAGGCCGCTAAAACGGTCGATGTGGATCTCGACGTGCGCCTCCTCAGCATCTGGACGGAAGGCATGGACAAGCCGGTCGACGCCGGCGAGGCCTACATCTACTTCTTCCCCAACGGCTACACGCAGGACGCCATCGTCCATCTGCAGACGAACGACGACGACAAGCGCGTCATCAGCATTCGCCTCGCGCCTCTCACCGGCAAGCCGACCATCACCGACGGCTACGTGGAGGCCCCATGAAGGCTCAACGTGGCTTTACGCTGCTCGAAGTTCTCATCGCCGTCCTCATCCTCGCGATGAGCCTCACGGTGCTCCTGACCTCTCAGTCCGCATCCATGGCCGCCGCCTCGCGCTCGCGTGATATCACCACGGCGACGCTGCTCGCGCGCGCCAAGATGATCGACATCGAGAAGCGTCTCGTCGACGAGGGCTTCACCGCCGGCGACCTCGACGAAGACGGCGACTTTGGCGAGGAGGGCCACGAGAACGTCAAATGGAAATACAAGGTGAGCGAAGTCGAGCTCGACCTCTCGCTCATCAAGGGCCTATGCGAGGGTTACGGCGCCGACAAGGAAGAGGGGACCGGCGGCGGCGACGGCAGCGCCTGTGAGCGCATGACGAGCGCCCTCGGTGGTCCGCTCGAGCAGCTCGCTAGCGGCATCGGTCAGTCGCTGCGCTTGGTCGACCTCACCGTGACCATGCCGGGTAACGGGCCGAAGGGCGCGGGCGAAAAGGTCGAGCTGCGCACCTTGGTCACGCGCGAGGACATGAACGTGATACCCGGCCAGCTCCCCGGCCAAGCCGTGCCGGGGCTTCCTGGTACCGGCACCGGCACTGGTACCGGCAGCGGCGGGACGACGCCGCAGACCGGCACGGGCACGGTCAAATGAGGCAGCGCGGCTTCACTCTCTTCGAGATCATGATCGCCGTCGGCATTCTCGGCTTCATCGGCATGCTGACCTTCGGAGTCGTCGGCCGCTCGATGGACGGTCGCGAGCGCGCCGAGCAGATCACAACGCACTATCACGGCGTCCGTCAGGCGATGTTGCGCATGTCGCGCGAGATCGAGATGGCCTACGTGACCGCGCACCGCGATTGCGAAGATCCGCGAACGCGGTCGATCTTCGCCTCCGCCAACGCGTCCGGGGGCATGCGCCTCGATTTCACCGCCTTCTCGCACTACAAGGTGCGCGCCGACGCCAACGAGTCCGACGAAGAGGAGCTCTCCTACTACGTCGACGACAATCCCGACGATAAGAAGAACATGGCGCTCATCCGCCGCTCGCAACCTCGCGTCGACAACGAGCCGCGTGAAGGCGGCGTCGAGCAAGTGCTCGCGCCCAACGTCAAGAAGCTCGAGTTCGAGTTCTACGACTCCAAGGAAGATCGCTGGGTCGACGAGTGGAACACCACCAACATGGATTACCGCGACCGCATGCCCATGTTCGTGTCGATCAAGCTCACGGTCGTCGACCCGCAAGGCAAAGACGAGGTCTTCGTCACCAAGACGCGCGTCATGTTGCGCAACGCCATCCTCATCGCCGGCACGGGGTTCACCAGATGCGCCGATTGAAGGGCAAGGAACGCGGCGTGGCGATCATGATGGTGCTCATCACCATCGCGCTGCTCGCCGCGGTCATCGTCGAGTTCCAGTACTCGGCGACTGTGGATCTCACGCTCGCTTACAACGCCCGCGACGAGCTGCAGGCCGAGTACAACGCCATGGCGGCCTTGCGTCTGCGCTCCTTGCTCTTGCGCCAAGGCCGGGCCCTAGAGGCCGGCATGTCGTCGATGTTGCAGGCGCTCACCGGTGACGCGAACACCAAGCTGCCGCTCGGCCAGATCCTCGAGCAGGTGCCGATCACCTGCGGCTTGTTGTCGACCGTCTTGAAGAAGAACGATGACGCCGAGGACGCCCGCCTCGACAGCAAGGCCAAGGACGATTTCTTTCCCGGCGAGTGCAGCGCCAGTAGCAAAAGCGAGCACTCGAAGATCTCGCTCAACATGCTGGCGAACGTCACCAACAACACGTCGGCGCAAGTGCAGACGATGCTATTGTCGTTCCTCTCCGACCCACGCCTCGAGGACAACTTCCAGAGCGACGACAAGAGCGGGTCGCATGCCGAGAACCCGCAACAGCTCGTCGCTGCTATCGCGGACTGGGTCGACCGCGACAAGAGCGAGACCGGCACCAGCGGTGACGAAGACCGACGCTACTCGTATTTGAAGGACTCCTACCGCGCGAAGAACGCGCCCTTCGACTCGATCTCCGAGCTGCAGCTCGTGCACGGCGTGAGCGACCACATCTACGCCGTGCTCCGCGACCACGTCACCATCTATACGGACGGCACCGCCATCGAGCTGTCGACCGCGACGCCCGAGCGCATCCTCTTCGGCCTGCTCGCGGCTCGCCGTGTCGCGGTACCGCCCGAGCAGCTGGTCACCGGCGTTGGCAACCTCATGCGCTCGATTGCCGACATGCGCGCCGCCTCGCCGGTCCCCGGAATGGCCCAGCTCAACGTCCAGACATTGATTTCATTGGTCTCGGCCGCCGGCCTCGACAGCCTCATCGACGTGCAGCGCATCCGCGAGGTATTCACCGACCGCCCGGGCACGACGTGGTACAGCCTGACCGCCACGGGCAAGGTGGGAAACGCTTCACGCACGCTGCGGGCCGTGCTGCAATCGACCGAAGGCCAGTTTTACTATTTCAGGATGGAGTGACGCGCCGTGGGCCAGCGACTCGTAGCATTGGATGTCTCGACCAACGCCGTGCGCGTGGTGGCGCTCGAGGCGACCTTCCGCAAAGCCCAGGTCACCATGGTGACCACGGTTCCGATCCCGGCCGAGACCGATGCCGCGGGTCTCTGGCAGCTCGTCCGCGATTATGTCCCGAAAGAGGTCGACAATGTCGTGGTGTCGAGTGACGGCCGCGCCGCCTCGACCCGTTCGCTGAGCTTTCCGTTCGTGGACCCGCGCAAGGTGGACGCCGCGGTCTCGTTCGAGCTCGAGAGCGTCATCCCTTACGAGCTCGAGAAGACCGCCGTCACCTGGCACGTCGGCCACGCGGCCGATGGACGCACCGAGGCGGTCGCGGCGCTCGCCGCCAAGGACACGGTACGCGGGCTCATCGATGCGATGGCGACGGTCGGCCTCGAGCCGCGCGCGGTCGTGTTGCCCTCGGCCGCTTTGGCGGAGCTCACGCCCGCGTCCGACGAATTCACCGCCGTGGTCTGTATCGACACCACCACCACGCACTTCGCGCTGGTGCGCCGCGGCCTGCAGTTCGCGCGCACCTTGCGCATCGGGCTCGATAGCCACAACGAGGCGCACCTCACGGTCTTGGCGCGCGAGCTCACCACCACGTTGCGCGCCTTGCCACCCGCCATGCAGCCGACGCGCATTCTGCTCACCGGCGGCGGCTCGCGATTCGCGGGCGTCGCGCAAGATCTCTCGATGCGCTTGTCGTTGCCCGTCGAGCTCCTCGACATCGTGGCCGGGGTCGCGCCCGTCGACGTCGGAGCGAACGCCATCGGGCCCGAGTACGCCGTCGCGGTCGGGCTCGCGGCGTCCTTGTTACGCCGAGGGCGCGGCATTCCCTTGAACTTCCGTCGCGGCGATCTCTCCTACCACGGTGACTTGCAGGTCTATCGCGGCGAGTTCACCCGCATGGCCGTCGGGCTCGGAGCGGTGCTACTCTTCGCGATCCTCGGCTCGATTGTCCGCTATAGCATGATTTCCGCCGAGGAGCGGAAGATCAATCAGGGCTTCTGCGACGCCTCGCGGAAGATCATCGGCCGCGAGGTTTGCGACCCCAATGCGGTGATGGCGATCATCAAGCAGACGCCAGGAGCGGCGGATGGTGTCGTCGTGCCGGCTTACTCCGCCTCGTCGCTGCTCGCCATGATGTCGCAGTCGCTCGAGGGCATCGACGTGCAGTTCGCCGATCTCGAGATGCGCGTGGATGGCCGCGCCGATCAGAATGACCGCGTTACCGGCAAGGGTGACGCCGGCAGCTTCGAAGTGGTCGAAGAGGTCGCGAGCAAGCTGCGCCTCGACCGTTGCGTCAAGGACGTCGACGTCTCGCGCCAGAAGAAGATCGACGCCGGCCGCGTCGAGTTCGCGCTCACCGTACAAGTGCAATGTCCCATCGGCGTGCTGCCCGGCCAGACCGGCGCGGCTCCGACGGCGCAGGCGGAGCAATGATGGATCGTCTCAAGGAACAGATCGCTCTGGCGCGCGAAGCCTTCGGCCGCCTCACGCAGCGTGAACAGCTCATGGTGCTGGGCTGCGCAGCCGCCGTGGTGCTCACCGTCTTCGCGATGGTCGGCATGTTCGTGTCGGGCGCCATCAGCCGCGCCGAAAATCGCGTCAAGGTGAAGACCGACCAGCTCACGCAGGTGCTGCAGCTTCAGGGCGAATACAAAGCACGCCAGCAAGAGCGCGAAGCGAAGATGCGAGAGCTCGGACGCTCGAACGTTCGGCTCGTGTCGATCGTCGAGGATTTCGCGCGGCAAGCCGGCGTCGAGATCGGTCAACTCAAACCCGAGGACGGTGAGCCCAACGCCGAGGGCATCGTCGAGTCGCGCGTCGATCTGCGCGTCGCGGGGCTCTCCGCCGATCGCTTGCAGAAGTTCCTCGAGTTGATCGAAAACTCCAAGGATCTGGTGATAGCGCGGCGCTTGAAGGTACAGCGGCCCTACAAGCGCGACACCGTCGACGTCGAGCTGACGCTCACCACCTACAAGACGAAGCAAGGTTGATGGAGATCCTCCAGAACAAGAAGCTGCTCACGACCCTCGCCTACGTGGCGTTCGGCCTTGGCGCGCTCTTGATCTCCTTCTACCTCACCTTCCCAGCGGAAGCGGTGGGCCAGCGCCTCGCGCACGAGGTGCAGAAGCAGTCGAAGGGCAAGGTCAGCTTCTCGTTCGGTGACGCCTCGCTCTACCGCTTCAGCGGAGTATCGCTGTCGAGCGTCAAGGTCACCATCCTGCAAGACGGCAAGGACCCACTGATCCTCGACTTCGATCAGGTGGCCGCGCGCGTTAAGATCTTGCCGCTCTTGCTCCTGCGCACCGCGGTGCACGCGAAGCTCGAGCTCGGCGACGGGGTCATTCACGCGGACTTCTCGAAGCGCGGTGAGATCATCGACGCGGACTTCGACATCGACGATGTCGACTTCACGCAGCCGCCGCTGCTCCCCAAGCTCGCGGGCATTCCGCTCGCCGGAAAGCTCAACGCCAGCGGCAGCATCTATCTCGCCGAGCAACCCAACGCGTCCACCGGCAATCTCGAGCTCGAGCTCAAGGGCGGCAGCGTCGGGCCCGGTGCCGTGTTGGGCTTTACGGTGCCGCAAGTGACGCTCGGAAACCTCAAGGCCGTCCTCGATCTCAAGGACGGCAAAGCCAAAGTGACCAAGTTCGAGAACAGCGGCGGCAACCTGACGCTCGGCTTCGGTGGCGAGATGGCCCTGCGGCCCAAGTTCGACACGTCGACGCTCGATCTATGCGCCCAGCTCAAGGCCGATCCCGAGTGGCTCGCCAAGAACGAAAAGGTGCGCTCGGCGATGCAGCTCGCGGAGATCCAGTTCCAGAAGGATCCCTCGGGTACCATCAACATCCCGTTGCGCGGCACGGTGCAGAAACCGCAACCCAGCAAGGGCGCTTGTCGCAAGTGATGTAGGCCGCTTTAGCGGGCACCCGGACGGGCCGCGGGCACGACGCCGCTACCGACGCGCTCGCCGACCGGACTCCCGACGGTTCCGTGCTGGCCGGTCCGCGGCGGTACGGGCTGGGTGCGCGCGGGAATGTCGCGTGCCGGAGTTGATCCGCTCGGGCGGACACCGCTGCTGACGCGTTCGGCGGGAAGGCGCGTCGTGCCGGTTTGCACATCGGGGCGTACGCTGGGCCGCTGCGGGGGACCGCCGGGCGTGGAGGTCTGCGTCGGGCCGACGCCGGGCCGACCGCCGGGGTTGGTCGGGCGATCCGGAGTGACTGGGCGATCGAGCGGCGGCTCGCCGCGGCCCGGGGTCGGCTGGTTGCCTCCCGGTTGTTGCGACGTCGGTGGACGTTCACGCTTGGGCACCATGGCCCGCATCGCCGCGTAGAACGCGGCGGTGGTCGCGGTGCCGAAGACGAAGTCGCGGCCCGAGTTACGGCTGATGTATTCGAAGGCCACGGCTGGGTCGTGCAGTGGCGCGTTGCTGATGTGATTGGGGAGATTGAAGCCGGAGTAGGCGAAGCCGCCGGCGAGCGAGGTGCCGACGAGACCGGTCGGGAAATAGCGGGCCACGCCGAACGTGAGGCCGGGCAAGGCACCGAGCATCGCCTCGCGCATGAGCTGTCCGTTCAAGCGGCCAGTCGCGGCGCGGGCACCGACCCGGGCGAGAGCAGTGAGACCGGCGGCCGCCAGCGGATTCAAGCCGCCACCGAGCCCAAGCGCCGCGAGCGTCATGATGGTCACGGCTTGGTCGCTCAAGCGGTCGACGGCGACGCCTTGCTGGCGGGCGCGGGCACGAACCTCGGCGATGAGGCCGGCGAGCTGTTGTGGCGGGATGGTCGCCAGGTCCTGCTCGCGCCAACCGTTGGCGGCGGCACCGGCGAGCAGATTGCGGACCGTCTGATACTTGCCGTTGGCGAGCTCGCGGGCGTTGCGGTGGCCGAAGATGCTCGTGACCGCGGCGGCGAAGCGTGTGCCCTCCGCCTCGCCGATCAAGCGCTGCAGGCTGCCGGTGATCACCTCGGGCCGGTCGATGGCGCGCGCCGCGAAATCCATGACCGCCTGCGGAGCACCCGGCCCTTGGAAGGGGCGCAGGAATGCTTCGCGTTGCGCGCGGTCCGGGAAAACGGTTGCCCAGTAGCGGTCGCGCGCGGCTTGGGCCTGGCGGAGGCTCACGCCCGGCGGCAGGTTCTCGGCGCTGAGCGGCACCGTCATGGTGATGAGCTGCGTCGCGATGGCGTTGTTGTCGGACGGTGAGATGTGGAAGGCCGACTCGGCGAGGCGGGCCTCGTAGCCCTGGACGTTGCCCAGGTCCTCGAGCAAGTTGCCGCCGGTGAGCGCCTGGTAGCGCTGGCGCGCGAGGTGACGGTCGAGCGGGGTGAGCTCTGTCCCGATGGCGCCGATGTCACCGAGGCGCGGGCGGCCGGCGCCCATCGGGCCCTTGTCGTGGAGCGCGTACATGATGCGTTGCTCGTCGCTGAGCGTGCCGTTGGCCGCGAGCGTCGCCATGGCTTGCGAAGGGACTTGGCGGCCGGTGGGGAGGGTGAGGGGGCGGCCGGCGCGCTCACGAACGATGGTGTCGAGATCGCGTCCGCCTTGGCGGAACGTCGCGCGCATCTCGGCGAGGTAGCGCGGTCGCTGCTCGGCTGGAATGCGTGACAGGTCGAGCGCGCGGTTGAGCTCGTCGAGGTAGGGGCCGACGAAGTTGCCGGCAGCGGCGCGAGCGATGCGGCCGGCGCGCGCTTGCGGTGAATCGGCTCCACGACCAGCGAGCAGACCGTCGACGTCCGCGCGCGGGACGTCCCCCTGGATCCGCGCACCGACATTCTGCTTCCAGCGGGCGCGCTCGGCGTCGCTCAAGCCACCCTGGCCGCGCCACGGCTGCGGGCGCTCGCCACGTACCTCGTGTGACATCTCGTAGTAGGCGCGTGCCACGTCATCGAAGCTAGCGCGGCCGTCGCGTTGCTGGCCCGATGCGAGGTTCGGGCGCACCATGGCAACCGCTTGCTCGACCTCGGCGCGGGTCGCGCCGCGCTGCTCCCGGTGCAAGATGGTCGCCGCGATGTAGCGCGCGACTTGGCGCGTCTGATCCTCGATGACGGTGTTGCTGTGCGTGCGATCGGGATCGAGCGCGAGACCGCGTGCCGCTTGGCGCAAGCGGTAGTCGCCGAGGCCGCGCACTTCTTCGGTGGGCTCCGGGATGCGTGGTCCGTCACCGCGGACATTGGCGTATTGCCGCCGCATCGCCGTGGCGCGCTCCGGCGTCATCGTCAACATCTGCTGGATGGTGGCGGCGCGGGAGTTGTCGTCGTTCCAGGGGAGCGAGCGCTCGAAGCGCTCCATGAAGCTGAAGCCGCCGAGACCCTCACGCACCGACCAGGCGTCGACGGCGCCCGGCGATAGCTCGCCGTTGCGGTCTCGGTTGGCGCGGTTGGTGAGGAACTGCAGGCGTGCCCGGCCGCGTGCGTCGGGTACCGCGTCGACGCGCTGTGCGAGCGTCGAGCCGAAGCGGTTGCGGAGATCGCCGTCGAGGGCATCGATCTCGCGCTGGCTACGGCGCTCGAGCAACATCGCGGCTGCTTCGTGGTTGGGCGCGCCGATTCCGAGGTGCTCGAAGAACATCAAGCCTTGCAGGTCGAGGTGGACGGTCGCGGCGTCGGAGATGATGCCGCTCTGGTTCTCCGGGCGGACGATGTCTTCGAGGAGCACGCGCTCGGCGCGGTTGCCGAAGCGGCCGACGTGCTCCGTGAGCGCCGCCAGTGCCTGGTCGCCGGGCACGCGGCGGCGCTGTGCTTGCGCGAGCCATGCTTGCGCGACTTCGGCCCGTTGTCGGGCCGGCATGCCGGCGAAGATCTCGATGAGCTCGTCGGCGCTCGCGGCTTGCGCGACGCGGCGCGCGATTTGATCGTTCGGGGCGCTGCCTGGGAGGCGAGTCAGGCGCTGCGATCCAGGGACCTGAAGGCGCGCCTGGTAGGAAGCCGGGATGCGGACGGTACGGGCGTTCGGCTCGACCAGGCGGGGACGGGCCGCCGGCTGCTCGGCCTCGGTGGTGCTGACTGCGCGGACGTGACGCGCTGCTCCCACTCGATCTGGCGCCAAATCACTCAAGCGCGACTCCCGGAAGCCGAAAAATCCCCAGTTTCTGGGGATCTATGTCTTTATCGGCCGACCCCCGCCTTTCGTTTCGTGAAAACATGACAAAACGTCATGGTGGCGTGGCGGCGCTGTCTGGGGTGCGCATCGTAGGTCGATGGCTGAAGGCGACGACGGAAAACAGACCTTGGACCAGGCCTTCGACCGGCTCGAAGAAGAGGTGCCGGAGCGCCTGGCCCGCATGCTGCGCTGGCTGCGCGACCCCAAGAGCCGCAAGCTCCGGATCCCGCTGGCTCTGCTCTTCATCGTCGCGGGTTTCCTCTGGTTCCTGCCGGTGCTTGGTCTCTACATGCTGCCGCTCGGGCTCATGCTCATCGCTCAAGACGTGCCGGTCCTGCGGCGGCCGGTCGGCAGCGCCATCCTCTGGGGCATCCACCAATGGCGGCGCCTCCGTGCCTTTCGGGCGCGGCGCAAGCGCGCAAGCGCATTTCGCTGACGCCGGGTTTCGCGCTAAGACACGCCGATGCAGGTCGGCTTGATGCTCACGGTAGGCGGCCGCGACACATTGTGGCGCAGCATCGATACGCCTCTGTTCAGCATCGGCCGTAACCCCGACTGTGATCTCTCGGTGCCGGACGCGGCGGTTGCGCCGTTCCAGTGCACCTTGCGCCGTTCGGGCCCGCTGCTCGTCCTGGTGGACGAGTCGAAAGACGGCACGCGGGTCGCCGGCGAGATCGTCAGCAGCGAGGCCCGCCTAGCCGACGGTGACGTGATCCAGCTCGGTCCGGTCACCGCGACCGTCCGCTATCGCGGCGGGAACCCATCTGGAGAAGGCACGCGTACCCTGCACCGGGAGACCAAGGCGGGCGCTGCCTTCGTGCTCAAGGTCGGTGAGCGCACGCACGACATCGGCAAGCGCGGTGTCACCGTCGGCTCCGACGTGAGCAACGACGTGGTCCTCGCCGACCCCTATGTGTCGAGCTTCCATGCGCGCGTCGTGCTGGAAAACGGTCGCTGCATGGTCCACGACGTCGGCAGCCGCAACGGTGTGTTCATCGGCGAGCAAAAGGTGCAAGCCGCCGAGGTCGTTCCGCCAGCGACCGTGCGCATTGGCCGTATCGACATCGAGGTGCTGCCAGCGACCGCTGAAGCGGACACCGAGCTTCCAGCATCCGGATATGTCGGCGGTTCTGACAAGGCGCTGCGCGTGCGGACCCTGGCGGAGCGCATGGCGGCGAACGATGCGCCGGTGCTGCTGCACGGCGAAACCGGGACCGGGAAAGAGGTCGTGGCCCGCCTCATCGCGTCGCACGGCAAACGCTCCGGCAAACCGTTCGTCGCCATCAACTGCGGAGCGCTTTCGCGAACGCTCATCGAGTCCGAGCTCTTCGGTCACGAGAAAGGCGCGTTCACCGGCGCGGTGTCGCGCAAGGCCGGTGCCTTCGAACAAGCCCATGGCGGCACGTTGTTCCTCGACGAGATCGGTGAGCTGCCCACCGACCTGCAGCCACAGCTCTTGCGCGTCCTCGAGACTGGCGAGGTCCACCGCGTCGGCGGCAACGAAGACGTCAAGGTCGACGTTCGCGTCATCGCCGCCACCAATCGACGTCTCGAGGAAGAGGTCGCGGCCAATCGCTTTCGCGAAGACCTCTTCCACCGTTTGCATGTGCTCGCCTTGCCGCTGCCGCCCTTACGCGACCGCGCCGCGGACATTCCCGAGCTCGTAGCCTTCTTCCTCGAGCAGCTCGTGCCGGAGGGCGAGCGTGTGCGCTTCGACGACGCCGCGATGCGCCTGCTCAACGGCCACCGCTGGCCGGGGAACGTCCGCGAGCTACGCAACGTCGTGCAGCGCGCCGTTCTCATGCGCACCGCTGATGTTCTCACGACCACCGACGTCGTCTTCCCGCCGAGCACGTCGAAGGCCCGAACCGGCGGCGGCAGCGGCGACGGCCGTACGCTGGCTGACGTCGAGCGCGGCACCATCGTCGCAGAGCTGGTGAAACACCGGGGCAACAAGACGGATGCGGCATCGGCGCTCGGCATCTCGCGCTCGACCATCCACCGCAAGCTCGAGGAATACGGCATCGATATCGAAGACGAGCTCGCTAAAGCGGACAAGTCATGATCGGAGATCGGATGTCGGCAATCGGTAGCACTCGCCTCTCGGTCGTCGCCTTCCTGCTTCTCCTGGCGAGTCCCGCGCGAGCCGAGCTCGTCCCCACCTACTCCAGCACCACGGGCGCCCGTATCAATCCGCTCGGCCTTTTCGAGCAATTCCAGCTCCGTCTCACCAAGCCGCTGGCCTCGGCCGACGAGACCGATCCTCTTTGGGCCGGCACCTACGTCCGCGCCGAAGCCACTCTCTTCGCCTCACCCGCGACCATCGGCCCCGGCGTCGGCATCACCGCTCAGCCCATCAACATCCTGCGCCTCTCCGCCTCGTACACGCCCATTTACTACTGGGGCACCTTCGACAGCTTGCAGTCCTTTCAGTCGCCCAACGCCGACTACCGGCCGAGCCAAGCCGAGAATCGCCCCTCGTACTCCGCCTGGATCCACCAGTGGAACATCGCTCTGCTATTGCAGATGAAGGTGAAGCGCTTCGTCGTGCGCTCGGAGACGGTCGGCTCGTACCTGCACGCCAATCTCCAGGGCAGCGACACCGTGTACTACGACTTCGTCTGGGACATCGCCACACCCAAGCGCGGCTGGGTCATTCAGAACGACAGCGACTTCTTGTGGTTGGTGACCGACCGGCTCACCGTGGGGGTCCGCAACACGCTGATCACCGCCATCTACCCCGACTGGGTTTTCCTCCCCGGAGAGGATCGCGACCCCGACAATCTTCCGACCGATCGCATGGGCCCGATCATCGCCTACAAGCTCAGCCTCGAGAAGACCGGCAAGTTCCGCGAGCCGACCCTGTTCCTGACGACGCAGTGGTACATCGCGAGCAAATACCGCACTGGCGAAGACGTGAGCCGCGCGATTCCTTACTTGCTCGGCGGCATCAACTTTTCGGGATGGTGAACGCCGTTCGCAACTTCTGGTTGATGCGTTTGCAGAGCTCCGCCGAGCAAACGTAGAGCTCGGCCGCGGCTTCGATGGTGTGCTCGCCGGGCCCTGCTTCGAGCTCGGCGTTGATTTGCTTCACCTCGGCGCGCGGGTCGGCGAAGTCACGGCGGTCGTAGACCTGCTTGCGCAGGCGGACGCCGTTGCTCGGGCGCAGCGTCAGGTTGAACGGGGTCTCGCTCTTGACGACCCATGGTTTGGGCGCGGTCGCGTAGAGCTCGTAGCGCATCTGGCCGGCGTCGAGGACGACGCGGGCGCTGAGATCGGCGCGCGGCTCGGCGGACGGTGGGGCATCCTCGGGATGCGAGAGCTCGGTGGGCTTGGGACCGACGGCGTAGCCCGGCGGCACGAGCACGTTTCCCGGCACGGTGGGTGCGACCGGGGTCGCCGGTTGCGCGGCGGCATCGGCGCCCGCGGCAACGTCGGTGGGGGGCGCCGGAGCCGGCGGTGGCAAAGGCGTCGCCGGTCGCACGACGATGTCTGTGTCCGCTTCGGCGGTCGCGATTGGTCGCGCGCTGGTGGTGCCGGTGTCGACGTCGCCGATTGCCGGGGTCTCTGGTTGAACCACCGGGCCCGCGTCTCTCGGCCGGTCACACGCAACCGCGATAGCGGAGCATACGACCACTGTGCCGACATACCGCATACCTCTTACTCCTTGCGAAACAGTCTATCGCGAACGAGGTCGCGTACGCTCGTCAGGTCATCGGGCGTTTTCACCGGCAAGAAGCGTCCTTCGTGGCCGGCGCGCGGCACCTCGACATATTGCGCGTCCGCGAACGCCGTCGCCTCGCCCATGAGTCGCTCGAACTGCACCACCGAGGCGCCATCGACCTTCTTGTCGGCGCGGAACCAGGTCAGCGGATAGTCGGCGCGAACGTGCGTGGCGTTGATGATGAAGGTGTTGCAGTTGAAAACCGGAATGTCGTCCTGGTTGAAGCTCGCCGGGAAGCGGAACCCTTCGACGATCTGCAGCTTGCCGTCGACGCGCGCCGGCGCACCGCCTTGGTCGCCCGGCTCCTTGGGCGCGACCTCGACGGTGAGGGGCTTCTTCCCCAGGATGTGCAAGCCGACGACCTTGGGTGTGAGCGTCGCCGCGAGGTTGTCGACATTGCTCACCAATACGTACTTGCCGCCACCCGCGATGAAGCGCCGGAAGGCTGAAGCGTTCGCCAGCACGTCGAAGATGTCGCCGTGGCCCGGAGCGAAGAGCGAGAGCCGGCCGTTTGCGTCGCGATAGAGCTTGCCGTCCGGCGTCAGGCGCAAGGAGACGTGCTGCGCCACGACGTGCAGGCGCTCCGACGCGACACCGCAGTAGTCGCGCGCGTTCAAGTGGGCACGGGTGTCGCCGTCGGTCGCAAACGAGTTCATGAGGAAGACGGGGACCGGCGCGTCGAGGTCGACGATGTTCTTGAGCTTGAGATCGAGGAAGGTGTGCTCCTCGACCACCTTGACCAGGCATTTCACCATGCCGCCGAACCGTGTCGCCATGCCGCCGTTCAAGATGGCGACCGCGACCTCACCGCCGGCGATGGCGGCGCGGCCGATACGCTCGGCTTCCCGGGCCTCGGCCGTACCTTCGCCGGGCCACTTAACTATGTCTCCTGCCTGCGGTTTTTCGACGCGTCCCTGGATGCGGTTGCGCTCCGCGGGGAACTTGCCTGCGGCCAAATCTGCGGCAAGCTCTTGGAACGACGTGCGGTCGAAGCCAAAGGTTTCGAGAGTGCGCTGTTCGTCACCCCCGAGGATGATGTCGTTGTTATCCATGAGGTTCCTGACGGTGAAGGTGAACGTCATACCGACTCCGGGCAAGGACGCAAAGGGAGGCTGGTGGGGGGGTGTATGGCGACTCGAACATGTGGCAAGGACATGGTAGGAACTAAGTCTCCGCGTCGACGATTCCGAAGGACCGCTAAGTGAGCGAGAACTCGAGCTTCAAGCTCATCATCGAAGACGATGAAGGCCGCCGCAGTGTCGTGCCGCTCGATGTGTCCAGTGTGAGCGACGGCATCAGCATCGGGCGCCAAGAGGGCAACACCATCCGCCTCAACGAGCGGAATGTTTCCCGACGTCACGCGCGCTTCGTCCGCGATCCGATGGGGATTTTCGCGGAGGATCTGGATTCCTACAACGGTGTGTGGATCAACGGCGACCGCATCAAGGGGCGCCAGGAGCTGCACGACGGCGACACCATCCGGGTCGGCGACTTCCAGCTCGAGCTCCGTGGCGAAGGTCTGCAACGCCGCGTCGAAGAGACCACTCAACGTACCATGGTAGGCGAGGGCTCCGAGCCGACGCGACCTGACATTCGCCTCGAGCACGCCATGAACGGCGGTCCGCTATCGCCGTCAACGCAGGGTCTGCCGCCGCTGGGAGCGCCCAGCCACGCGGGGAGCGTCTCGAACGGAGCGGCGCACGCCGAGGCTCATGGGCTGTCGCGTGTCGACATGCCGCAAGGCCGCGCGCCGGTCGTGGACGACGACGCCAACCGCCCCGAGCCGACGGCGCTCATTCGCATGGATCACGGCGACAGCGAGCGCCGTGGCAGGGCGGAGGCTTCGGGACTCGCGGGCCAGAAGGCCAAGCTCATCTGCGTGAGCACTCAGTTCGCGGGTGCCGAATACGAGATCGAGAAGACCGAGGTCGTGATCGGCCGCACCGACGAGAACGACATCCCCATCGACCATCGATCGGTGTCGCGCCACCACGCCAAGATCGTCGTCAATCAGCGCTCCTACCGCATCATGGATTTGAAGAGCGCGAACGGCACCTTGGTCAACGGCGAAGAGTACGCCCAGACCGAGCTCAAGCGCGGTGATCTCATCGAGCTGGGCCACGTGAAGTTCCGCTTCTTGCCGCCCGGCGCGACCTACGACTTCAACGCCGAAGAGGTCGCGGCGCTCCGGCAGGCTGGAGGCGGTGCGCTGCCGCCGGCCGCGCAGAGCCGCATCCAGGCGCCACCACAGGCGCGTGAGACCGTCCAATCGTCGGACCGCGACCTCAGCGGCATCATCTCGACGGCGCCGACCGCCATCAATCAGTGGAGCGACGAGCTCTCGATCATCCACACCAAGAAGCGCATGAAGCCGCTCATCGTCGCGGGGGTCTCGGCCCTCGCGGTGGTGATCATCGGCGGCATCGCGATCTTCTCGATCAGCGGCCGCAATAGCGGGTCCGTGACCGCGGGCACCGGTGATCGTCCGATTCGCCAGGTCGACAACACACCGAACGCCGACGCGCAGGACATGCGGCAACGCGCCAAGACCGCGATGCTGCAACGCGAGTGGAACGAGGCCCGCAAGCTCGCGGACGCGCTCCTCGTCTTGAACCCCGCCGACGGCGAGGCGCAAGAAATCAAGCAGCGCGCCACCGACGAGATCATCGGCCAGAACGCGCTCGACCGCGCCGTGCGCGCCATCGAAGCTCGCAACTGGGACGACGCTTGGCGCTCGCTGTCGGAGGTGCCGGAGTCGACCTCGGCGCACACTCAGTCCGTGAGCTTGCGTGGCCAGGTTCGCGCCGGCCGGGTCATCGCCAAGATCGAGGAGACCAAGCGCTACATCGCCGCGGCCCAGGTCGCGGAAGCTCGCCGCTCGTTGAACGAGATCAACGAGATGGATCCGCTCTCGCCCGAGCTGCCTGGCCTCCAGCGCCAGGTCGCGGAGCTCGAGCGTGGTGGCGGTCATGAGCTCGTAGCCGACAATCGCGAGGCAACTCCGCCGCCGCGTGACGGACGTGACCGCGATGGCCGCGCCAAGGATCGGGCGAAGAACGACCCCAAGCAGCAACCGCAGAAGGCCTCCGCGCCCCTCGTCGTGCAGCAGCCGCCGCCGGTGCCCGCGCCGCAACCGACCCCGGTGCCGACTCCTACGCCGCCGCCGCAACCCGCGCCCACGCCGCCGCAACCGGCACCGCAACAAGCAGCGCCGCGTCCGACTCCTCCGCCGCAGCCGAAGCCGGCGGCCGAGCCACCAATGGACGCGAAGGGCTACTACACCGCGGGGCTGCAAGCCTTGCAGTCGCAAGAGACCGACAAGGCGATCGATCTGCTCGACAAGTGCGTCAAAGCGGACACCAAGGCAGGCATGTGCTATCGCGCCCTGGGCATCGCCTACGCCCGTCAGAAGAACGGTCCGAAGGCGGCGAAGTACTACCGCATGTACTTGCGCGTGATGCCCGACGCCAAAGACGCTCGGCAGGTGGAAGAGCTGCTCAAGGCCTACGAGGGGCAGTCGCCCTGACGGGCGAGCGCGTGGTGTGAGCAAGCACGTCAATCCGGCCTTGCTGGCCTTGGGTCGTCAAGCCGCGCCGCTCACGGTGTCGCAGCTCACCACGCAGCTGCGGCAGCTCCTCGAGCAGCGTTATCCGCAGGTGGCCGTGGTCGGCGAGCTGTCGAGCGTCCGCGTGCACAACGGCCACTGCTACATGTGCTTGAAGGATCAACGCTCGCAGGTCCAGGCGATGATGTGGGGCCGCGAGTACCGCGCCTTGAAGGTCCGCCTCGAGGACGGCATGCAAGTCGTGGCGCGCGGCCGCCTCACGGTCTACGAGCCGCAGGGCCGCTACCAACTAACCGTCGAGAGCATCGAGCCCGTCGGCGCCGGCGCCTTGCAGGCCGCGTTCGAGCAGACCAAGGCGCGATTGCTCGCCGAAGGCCTCTTCGATGCCGGCCGCAAGCGCAAGCTCGCGCTGGTTCCCGCCACCGTCGCCGTGGTCACGAGCCCCACCGGCGCGGTGATCCGGGACATCGTGAACGTCGCTACTCGGCGCTTTCCCAAGGCGCGGATCCTCGTGGTGCCGAGCAAGGTGCAAGGCGCGGACTCGGCGGCCTGGATCGCCGCGGCGGTGAAACGAGCGTCGCGACTCGCGCCGTCGCTCGGCATCTCCGTGGTCGTCGTCGCTCGTGGCGGCGGTTCCCTCGAGGATCTCTGGGGCTTCAACGACGAGCGCGTCGCCCGCGCCATCGCGGCGTGTTCGGTACCGGTGGTCTCCGGCGTGGGTCACGAGACCGACACCACCATCGCGGACTTCGCCGCCGATTTGAGGGCGCCGACACCGTCCGCGGCGGCGGAGCTCGTCTTTCCTCTCGCCGCCGATCTCGAGCAGCGGCTCGAGCGGCCGCTGCTGCGCATGAGCCGCGCCCTGCGGCGGGACGTCACCCGTGAGCGCAAGCGCTTGGCGAGCGCGCACACGCACTTGCGCCAAGCGAGCCTCGGTCGCTGCCGTGACGAGCGCCTTGCCCTGCAACGGCTCGAAGGGCGTCTCGCGCGCTTGCACCCGCGCGCCCGGCTCACCGGCGTGCGCGCCCAGCTCGAGAGCTTGAAGGCTCGGCTGACCGCGCCGGCGCGCTCGCGCCTCGCCTCGGAGCGCGCCGAGCTCGCGACTCTCACGGCGCGGCTTGGTCCGAGCACGCGTGCCCGAGTCGAATCGCACCGAGCGCGGCTCGCCGAAGTGGCGGCGCGGTTGCACGCGCTCTCGCCGCTGGCCGTGCTGGACCGTGGCTTCGCCTTGGTGAAGACCGCCTCGGGCGCCGTGGTGCGCGACGTTCGTGAGCTCACGGTGGGTGACCACGTGGACATCCGCCTGGCGCGCGGGCAGATTCAGGCGCGGGTCGAGCGCTTGGGGCCGCGACAGACCCCGGCCGATGACGAGGACACATGAGCGACGCCGACAAGACATCCGAGCCGACCTCACTCGAGGCCATTTTGCAGCGCCTCGAGGACATCGCCGAGCGTCTCGAATCGGGCGACGCGAGCCTCGAGCAGTCGCTCGCGCTCTTCGAGGAGGGCGTCCGGCTCTCGAAGGTCGGCACCAAGCGCCTCGACGAGGCCGAGAAGAAGCTCGAAATCCTGCTCGAAGGTGACCGCGTCCAGCCGTTCG
Organism: Myxococcota bacterium; assembly: GCA_041288095.1. Lineage (GTDB taxonomy): Bacteria > Myxococcota > XYA12-FULL-58-9 > XYA12-FULL-58-9 > JALHOP01 > JALHOP01. The sequence continues at coordinate 37,524 of JBGGMJ010000197.1, read as the reverse complement.
CAGTCGACGAGGGTTAAGGCCGTCCGTGGCGAAGCAGCGCGCCGACCTCTTGGTTGTCGAGCAAGGGCTCGCCGAGACGCGCTCGCGGGCCCAGGCGCTGCTCTTGGCCGGCTCCATCGTCGCCGTCGACGCCAAGAGTGGCGGCGAACGGCGCGTGGACAAGCCGGGCGAGCTGCTGACCGACGGCACCATGTTGCGTTTGAAGGGCGAGCCCCTGCGTTACGTGTCCCGTGGCGGTTTGAAGCTCGAGGCGGCGCTCGACCGGTTTCACGTCGATCCCGCGGGAAAGATCTGCATGGACGTCGGTGCTTCGACCGGCGGCTTCACCGACTGTCTGCTACAGCGGTCAGCCGCCAAGGTCTACGCGGTGGACGTCGGCACCAATCAGCTGGCGTGGAAGCTGCGTGAGGACCCGAGGGTCGTGGTGATCGAGCAGACGAACATTCGCGCCTTGGATGCCGCGCTCGTGCCCGACCCGGTGAGCCTCACGGTGATCGATGTCTCCTTCATCTCGCTCGCCCTGGTGTTGCCGCACGTGGTCCGCTTGTCGGCGAGGCCGAGCGAGCTCGTTGCCTTGGTGAAGCCGCAGTTCGAGGTCGGTCGCGCCGACGTCGGCAAGGGCGGAATCGTTCGCGACCCAGTGGCGCGAAAGCGGGCCCTAGACAGCACGGCAGCCATCGCGGCCGAGAACGGCTATACCCAGGTTTCCAGCATGGATTCGCCCATTTTGGGAGCCAAAGGGAACCACGAATTCTTGCTTCATGCGCGAATACGCTGAGATTGTAGTGAACCGATGATGTTGATGCAGGTCACATGCCCGCACTGCGGCGCGCGCTATCAGTTCGAGCGCTCGCTCATTCCCCAGGCGGGCTACGACGCGCAATGCGCCAACTGCAGCGGCATTTTCGTGGTCGCACCCGACGCCTCGGGCAACGAGGCGCCGATCGCGCTGCCGAGCATGTCGATGATCGACACCTGGCTCGCGCCTCCCGCCCTGGCGCCCAAGTCGGCACGCACGGTGGCATCCCAGGCCACCGCGAGTCGTGCCGCGACCGGCGTGGGCACGGCGCCGATGGTCACCGACGTCACTCCGCGGCAAAAACCACGCGCCGGCCGTGACGGCCCCGCCACGGTTACGGTGCTGCCGGTGGGTGGCCGAGGCGGCCTCTCGACGAACGCCGGCCTCGCCGAGGCTACCGAGCTCCAGTTCAGCATCGCCTGCCCCGCGTGCGAAACGGTGTACGCTTTCGCGGCCAATGACATTCCCCGCGGTGGGGTCGAAGCGCCTTGTACGCAGTGCGCCAACCCGTTCCGGCTGACGCGCGTCGGTGATCCGGACGTTGTGGCGGAGCTGCCGCCTGATTCGATCGAGCACGACGACGACACGATTCCCGCGGCGGTCGACTTGCTGCGTCCGCTCGACGCGGAAGTGCTCGACGAAGAGAGCTCGGAGCCTGAAGTGGGGCGGGTGCTCGCCACCGAAACAGGGCGCGCGTCGATGATGGATCCGGACGAAGAGACGACGGTGGACGCGCCCGGCTCCGCCGCGACGGACGCGAGGCCGAGCTTCGGGGAATCGATCGCCGAAGGTCCGACCGCCTCGGGCCCCATCGACACGCCCATTCCCGAGGAGATCACCAAGCCATTCGCTCACGCGGCGGGTGTGCGCCCCGGCCCCGAAGACGCCGAAGTCCTCGACGACGCGCCGACCGTCGTTCAGTCGCGCGACGAGACCGCTCCGCGCGCCATCGTGCCGATGGCGGTCAACGAGCGCTCGCGTGCCGGTGCCACCAACTGGGGCGCTCCAGATCCTCAGGCGGTCATGCGTTCGCGTGTTCGCACCGGCAGTGACGGCAAGGGACGGCCCAAGACGCGCCGGCCGCCGTTCGACGACGAAGACGTCGCGCGCATGCGTCGCGACAGCAACCCGCGCATCGACCCACGCGAGTTCGATGACGAGGACAGCGTCTTCTCGAAGATCGGGCTGCGCGGTAAGCACCGCAACACCATCCTCGGTGTGTCCGGGCTCGTGCTGATCGTCGCCCTCGTCTTGGGAATGATGCCCCTCCTCACCGGCAAGTCGGTGTTGCAGATCATGCATATCCGGGGCCCGAGTGACCCGCGTGTGCAGGAGCTCACGACCAACGCCCGCACCGCGCTGCTCGCAGACACCGACGTCGGCTATCGCGACGCCGCCAAGGCCGCGAACGACATCTTGGACATCGATCCTTCGAACGCGGATGCCCGCGTCATCTATGGCATCGCATCGGTGTTCCGTGGCGTCGATGTGCGCGCCGCCGCCCAGAACATGGTCGCCGAAGGCGAGGTCGTGCAGTCATCGCAGATGCTCGCCACGGCGTCGGCGGAGCTCGCGCACGCGCGCCGCGTCTTGTCGCGCAAGAACGACGAGAGCGCCGAGCTCGCCTTCACCGCCGGCATCTACTACGCCCTCGACGAGGATCAGCGGGCACATGCGCGCGACGCATACCTGCGCGGCATGCGTCTCGCTCACGCCACCGAGGACGCGCCGCCGCCGACGGCGTATGCGGCGTACCTGCAAGCGACGCTGCGTAACCTCGAAGGTGATGCGGCCGGCGCGCGCGCCGCACTCGAACGCGCCATGACGCTCGAGCCACGTTGGCAGCGGCCTCGTTTCGAGCTCGCCCGGCTGGAGGCGGCACGCGGTGAGGTCGGCCGCGCCCGCGACCTCGCGACCGAGGTACTGGCCGCGAACGCGGACCATCGGAAAGCCAAGGACCTCCTCACCGTGATGCCCGAAGCGCCGGCGACCCCGACCAGCGGCAAGAGCCCGCAGACGGCGAAGGCCCCCGAGACCGCGAAGGCACCCGAAGCGAAGACGGAGCCCGCGCCCCAACCGCCGAAGCCGGCCGCGCCCCCGACGCCGAAGCCCGAGCAGCAGCCACGACGCGACCCAGCGCCGCGTCCGACGCCTCCGCCTGAGCCGCGCGACGGCACGCCTCCCGAGATCCAAACCCCGCCAGACTCACCGACGATCATTCGTGGAGCGCCGCCACCGTTCCAGCCGCCCGTCGATCCGACGCCGGAAGACGACGCCACGAAGGCTCCGGAAACTCAGAACTGATGTGCCGAGCGGCGCCGGCGCTCGTCGTGTCCTTGCTCGTGGCCTGCGCCGCGACGCCACCCGCCCCGCGGCCGGCGCCGAGCGGTGACCACCTCATCGCGGTTCCGGTTGACGCGGCGCAGCTCGCGCCGGCCGGCGTTACCCATGTCATGCAGGGGCTGTATTTTCTCGAGAATGGCTACTCGGGAGCGGCCATCGCGCACTTCCGACTGGCGCTGCTGTACGACGCCGATTCCGGCTACCTGCATCAGAAGCTCGCCGAGGCTTGGGTCTCGGAAGGGCGCCTCGATCGTGCCCGCGACGTGCTCGAGCACGGATTGGCGCGGGCGCCGACCGATCCCTACCTGACGACGATGGCGGGCGAGCTGGCCCGCCGCAACAAACGCTACGGTGAGGCGGTCGCATTGCTCATGCACGGCCTCGCCGACGAGCACACGGTTCTGGTGGCGGGGAGTGGGCTCGCCGACGCCTTGGCCTGGCAGCGCAAGACCGCTGAAGCGGAGGGGCGAGTCATCGACTTGATGAACGCCTATCCCGGTCGTGACGATCTCGCGGCCCAGCTCGGCGGCGTCCTCGAGGATCACGGGCGCCTCGGCACGGCGCTCGCTACTTACCAACGGGCGCGCGAGCAGAAGCCTGGGTCGCGGGACGCAGCTTTCGGCGAGATGCGGGTCCTCGACCTGATGGGGCGGCCCGCCGACGCGGCCGCGAGCCTTGCCAAGCTGTTCGCCTACGAGCCGGATGACGTCGGGTTGTACGTTCAGGTCGCTCGCCTCTACGAACGCGCCGGGTCATCGTCTGCTAAAGCGTACAGGGTCGAGGCGTTGCGTATCGCCGGTACCGACCTGATTGCCCGCGGCGTCGTCGCGAGCGGCGACATCGCGGAAGGAAATCTCGCGGCCGGGCTCACCCTCGTCAGCGAGATGCGCAAGACCGCCACGGCGGACGGCCTGGGACCGTCGCCGGCGCAGCTCTCCGCCTTCATCGCCGAGGCGTACCGCGAGAGTGGCGATCCCAAGCAATGTCTGGCGGAGCTCGAGCACGTGGGCGACACGCTCGACGTCGTGCGCACGCGCGCCGGCTGTCTTGGCGAGAGCGGCCGCATCGACGAAGCTCTAGCGCTCTTGCAGCGCGCCCTGAGCGCCGGGGCTTCGCGTCGCGAGATGGCGCTCGATGCCTCGCGCGTGCTGGCGCTCGAGCCCGACGAAATGGTCGCGCGTCGCAAGCTCGCGCTCTTCCTCAAGGCGCCGGGCCTCGGCAACCACGAGCAAGGCCTCGCGACGGCAACCCTCGCCCAGCATTTCGGGCACGAGGCCGAGGCAATGGCGCTCATCGGGGCGTTGCACGCCGTCGACAAGAGCAGCGCCGACCTGCGCATGCGCTACTCGGACGCATTGGCACGCAACGGGCGTCTCGACGAGGCGGTAACCATCTTGCGCGCCATGGTCGAGGAGCAGCCCGAGGACGCGACGCGCTTGAACGCGCTCGGCTTCACCTTGGCGGACGCGGGGCGCGATCTCGAGGAAGCCGAAGTGCATCTGCGCCACGCCTATCGTCTGGGCTCCGAAGAGAGCTTCATCGTCGACAGCCTCGGCTGGCTGGCCTTCCGCAAGCAGAGCTACGAGCTCGCCGAGCGCTTGCTGGTGCGCGCCATGCGGGGCTCGACGAATGATCCTGAGATTCTGCTGCACCTTGGTGAAACCTACCGCGCCAGGGGAAAGCGTGAAGAAGCGCACGCGTGCTTCGTCAAAGCTTTGGCCGCGCATCCTTCGCGGCCCCTTAAGGCGCGGCTCGAACAACTCGTGCAGGGCACGCGCGTGAGCTCATGAAACGTATCGTCTTCGTCGCCGCCGTACTCGCCGCCGCCTGTGCCCCAAACGTCAAGCCGCCGCCCTCGGTGGCCGTCATGGCGGACGCGATGCAACGGGGACGCTCACCGCACAAGGCATTCAGCGCCGACGTGCGCATCACCTATTTCGGCAAGGAAGGCCGCGCCAAGGCCGGCGCCACCTTGGCCGTCGTCCGCCCGGCATCGATGCGCTACGAGCTCCATGGGCCGCACGAAGGGGTCATCCAGGCCTTCGCGACCAACGGCTTCGAGCTGCAGCTGCTCGACTTCCAAAACAACCGCTTCGTTTACGGCCCGGCGACTCCGGACACCTTGGACAAGCTCATGCAGTTCGCGCCGCTACATCAATCGGCGGCAGCTTGGGTCGGCATGCTCTTCGGCGACATCCCGGTGCCGGCTGGTGCCGAGCTCGGCGCGCGCGGGACGCTTTGGGCGGCGCGCTGGACTGAAGACGAGGTCACGCGGCAGGTATTCGTGGATCCGGCGACCGGCCATGTGAAGCGGCTGCAGGCCCTACGCGGCGAGGTGGTGCTGTCGGATGTCGAGGTTGGGGATCATGATGGCTCGGGGATTCCGACGCGGCTGCATATGCGGGTGCCGTCCGCTAAAGTGGATATTGAGATCAGGCTCAAGGATCTGACGATCGATCCGGAGTTGGATGCGTCGGTGTTCGTGTTGGAGGCGCCAGCGGCGTTGGTGCCGGAGCGGATTGAAGGGTAGGGACACGAGCTTCTCGAGCCCCCTCACTTCAAGCCAGCAACCGCAACTTCGCCAAAGCCGCCGGCAACGCCCGCACCCGCAGCGTTCGCCCCTCTTCATCGAAGCTCTCCGAGATGACCCGCGCGTTGGCGTAGATCTCGGAGATGTTCTGCTGGCGCGAATAAGGAATGAGCAAATCCTCTTCGAGCATCGCTTCCTCGAAGTAAGCGATGATGTGCTCGCGCAAGCGCGCGACGTCTTCCTTGGCATGCGCCGATAGCTGGATCGCATCAGGGTAACGGCGGCGCAGATCATCCTTCTGCTCGGCGCTCAGGCGATCGACCTTGTTCAACAACAGCCTGCTCGGCACCTCGGAGGCACCGATCTCACCGAGCACGTCGTGCGTCACCGCGAGCTGATTCTCGAAGGTCGGGTCCGACGCATCGACGACGTACAGCAAGAGTGAAGCCTCCATCGCCTCGTCGAGCGTCGAGCGAAACGACGCCACCAGATCGTGCGGTAGCTTCTGGATGAACCCGACCGTGTCCGACACGAGAATGCGTGGCTTGGTCTCGGGATGGAGCGCGCGCACCGTGGTGTCGAGGGTCGCGAAGAGCTGATCGGCGACGAGCACCTCGCTGCCGGTCAACGCGCGCAGCAACGACGACTTGCCGGCATTGGTGTAGCCGACCAACGCGACGCGCAGCTGATCGCGGCGCGCGAAGCGCCGATTTGCTTGGTCGCCGGAGATGGAGTCGAGCTCCCGACGTAGCTCCGCCAGCCGATCACGGATGCGCCGGCGATCGAGCTCGACCGCGGTGTCACCAGCTCCGCGTCCTTGCTGGCGCTCGGAGGATCCGGCTGACTCGCGCAAGCGCGGCGCCAAGTAATTGAGGCGGGCTATCTCGACCTGCAAGCGAGCTTCGCGGCTGCGGGCGTGGCGGTGGAAGATCTCGACGATGACGCCGCTGCGGTCCATGGCGGAGACGCCGGTCGCGCGCTCGAGGTTCGAGAGTTGGTTGGGCGACAGCTCGTGGTCGACGACGACCATCGTGGCCTGCTCGCCGTTGGTCTCCACGCCGCCATCGGATTCGTCCGCTTCGGCGTTGTCCGCTTCAGCGGTCTCAGCGCTGTCGTCTTCTCCGTCGGCTTGCCACTTCTCCTTGGCCTTCGACGTTCGCTTGGGTGCGCGTGAGCCGACGACGCCGGTGCCCCCGGTGATCTTCGCGAGCTCTTGCAGCTTGCCTTCGCCCAAGACGTTGCCGCGCGACAGCGCTTGCCGCTTTTGCGTCACCGTGGCGACGACGCGCCACCCCAGCGTGCTGCATAGGCGGCCTAGCTCGGCGAGATGCGCCGCATGCTCGACGTCGCTGACGCCGTCGATCTGCACCCCAACGAGGACGACGCGGGGCAATTCGGGCCGAACGTTCACCATAGCGCGGCCCCTTAGCACGCGGAGAAATCAGCGTGTAGTGCGCGCAATGTGGGTTGTTCGGTTTGACAGCCCCCCGGGGGCTGATAGACTCGGCCGAAGTCTCATTGCTACGGGAGTTGGCATGGGAGGCGCAGGCCTCGATCTCGACGAGCTGGACGCAGCTCTCGATGGTCTGTCTCACAAGCAGAAGCAAGCCGCGACGAACGGTGAATCCGACGGCGCAGCTACGCCCACGATGTCCGCTGACGGTGGGGAGGCTGGTCCATCCGCCGGTCCACCGGGGCCGCCGCCGCCACCGCGCAGGCCGGCACGCCGTTCGACCACCAAGGACACCGGCACGCTGCCGACCCAGTGGAACGGCCGCACCAATTTTGACGACCTCTTCGTGACCGACACCGCCGCGGTACCCGCGGGCCGGGGCGGCCTCGAGGAAAAAGTCGAATACTTCCGCGAGAAGCTCAAGCGCTCCGAGGCCAGTACGGCCCGTTTCCGCGAGGCCTGGCAGGTCCGCGACAAGGAAATGGACGTCCTCGAAGCGCTCATGGAGCAAGAGCGCAACAAGGCCGAGGGCGAGTCCGGCAAGACCACCGAGCTCACCCAGAAGCTCGCCGCCCTCGAGCAATTCCTCGACCAGAAGAAGCGCGAGTTCGAAGCTTACGGCCAGAAGGTGCAAGCCGCCTTCGCCCAGAAAGATCAGGCCGAGCGGGACCTCAAGGCGCAGATCGCCGGCTTCCAAGAGAAGCTCGACGCCGAGATCAACGAGAAAGACAACGAGATCCGCGGTCTCGCTGGTCAGATCGATGCCCTCACTGGGGAGCTCGAGCAGACCCGTGACACCGCCCAGCGCGATCAGTCGACTGCCGGCCGCGAAATCCAGACGCGCGACGAGCGCATCCAGGACCTCGAGACCAAGCAAGGCGATCTGAGCATCGAGCTCGAGCACGTTCGTCAGGAGCTGCTCGACACCCGCGACACGCTCGAGCGTGACATCGCGGTGCGCAACGAGGCCATCGACAAGCTCAAGTCGACCATCGAGACCCAGAAGACCGCGATCATCGAGCGCGACGAGCAGATCGACGGCATCTCGACCCAGCTATCGCAGGCGACCGACGAGGCCACCCGCAATCAGATGGACCTCGAGGGTCAGGTCGCGGCGCTCAACAGCGAGCTCGAAAACCTTCGCGCGTCGAGCTCGGCCGAGATCTCGCAGACCAAGGACGATGCTGCGCTGCAGGTGCGCACGCTCACCGACAAGTACGAGGGTGAGCTCACCGCGCTGCGCGAGAGGAGCCAAGGCGAGCTCGAGGCCCTACGCGATCAGACCTCGTCGGAGCTGTCTTCGACCAGGGAAGCCTACGAAGGCGAGATGGCGCAGGTCAAAGAGAACCACGAGAGCGCCCTCACGGCGCTGCGCCAGAAGCACGAAGGCGAGCTCGCGGTCCTCGAGAGCAAGAACGAAAACCAGGTCAACGCGCTCGAAACCAAGCTCGAGCAAACGGTGGCGTCGCTCGAGAGCAAACACTCGAGCGAGCTCACGTCGCTCAAGCAGCGGTACGAGACCGAGCTCGGCAACCTCAAAGAGGCGGCCGAGACCGATCTCTCCGATGCGCGCAACGAAGCCGCCGCCGAGCGGCAACAGCTTACGGAGCGCTACGAGGGCGAAAAAGCCGCGATGCGCGAAGAGGCGGACCGCCAGCGCGTCGAGCTCCAGACAAAGCTCGACGACGAAGTCGGAGCCCGCGACGCCGCCATCGACAAGCTCAAGAACGCCATCGAGACCCAGCGGGCCGCCATCGCCGAGCGCGATGACACCATCGCCGGTCTCGAGAATCAGCTCGCCGAGCTCAAGAGGGAGAGCGACAGCGAGATCGCCGCGAAGCAAGAGCAGATCGAGGCGCTCACCAAGGAGATTGGCACCCGCAACGACGAGTACACGGCGTTGCAGGGCGAGCGCGATCAGGCACACGCCGACATCGAGCTCCGGGATCAAGCGATCGGGAAGCTCAAGAACGCGGTGGAACAGCAAAAGGCCGCTATCGCGGATCGCGATACGCAGATCGACCGGCTAACGGGCGACCTCGAAGCCTTGCGCACCGACATCAGCGATCTGCGCGCCGAGACCGACACCAAGGTCGGCGAGATGACCCAAACCATCGAGGGTCGGGACGCGCGCATCAGCGAGCTTCAGCGCAAGGCAGAGGAGCTCGAGGCAACCATCTCCGACCGCGAGTCGTCGATCTCGACGTTGCAAGACGACGTCGCTGGTCAACGCGCGCGCGTCAAGGAGCTCAACGGCGAGCTCGAGGCGGCACGCGAGCAAGCCAAGGAGCTCGAGCAGAGCATGCACGAGAGCACCGGCGAGCTCACCAACAGCGTGAAGCTGCGCGACGAGGCGATCAGCAAGCTGCGCGCCACCGCCGAGCAGAACAAGGGGCGCATCACCGAGCTGGAAGCGCAGCTCGAAGAGGAGCACCAAAAGGCGCTCGATGCCCACGACACCGCTGGCCAAGAGCGTCAACGCACGGCGGAGATCCTCGTGCGCACGCGCAAGGCTCTCGAGGTCGCGCAGAAGCTGCTGAGCTAAGCTACGCGGGCTCGGCTGCTTCGAAGCGGGCCCGGACAGGGCTAAATGATGCGTCCAGCGTCGCGATAGCGCCTACGAACCGCCTCGGCGCGAAAGCCGATGAAGATCAGGGCAGCGGGCAAGCCAATGGTGCCGGCCGGCATTGCGTATTCCGTGGCGGCGAAGAAAGGCTGTGGATCGTAGCCGGCGAGGGCCGCGATGCTCCCCGCGGCCACGCAGGCCAGCGCGCCGGCGGCGGTGCCGGCCAGAAAGATCAGAGGCGGTCCGAGGCGCAGCACCGGCTTCAGGGCGTTGTCGACGCGCACGGTGAGCGGCCCCAAGAAGGTGCCGGGGACCGGCGGCTCGGGCGGCGGTTGGAGCAGGACTTGAACGACGTCCTTGGGCGGCTCGGCGACCTTCACGACGGCCTGCCGGGGCAAGAGCGTCGACACCGCCAGCTCGCGGGGAGCAGCCGGCTTGGGCTGTGACGGAGGGGGCGGTGGGCCGATGTCGAACATCGGCTCCAGTATCGGCAAATCCGCCGAGTGTTCCCTGGTTCCGGGGATGTCCCGAGGGCAGGCTTGGACGGTCCTAGCCGTGAGTCCTGCGCGCAATGGCCTCGAGCAAGGCTTCCGCGGTGAACGGCTTGGTGAGCACGAAGTCGACACCACGGGCCCTCAGCTCGCCATCGGGGGCTCCTAGCGGCCAACCGGTGATGAGCCCAATGACGATGCTCGGGTGCGTTTCGCGAACCTTGCGCGCCAGCTTCCAGCCGCTCGTGCCGCGTAAGTCGAGGTCGGTTACAAGGACGTCGCAACGGTTGTCGTCGAGCCAGGCGAGCGCGTCTTCGATGCTGCTCGCCAGACCGACGTCGTGGCCCTGCTCGCCGAGGACGTCGCGCAGCAGGTCGGCGACGTTGGGATCATCGTCGACCACGAGGACGCGCAGGTGCGCAGGTCGTGCTTGCAGCGGTGGTGCCGGCGCGAGCTGCGGGGGAGGGGCGAAGACCATGCGGAAGCGCGAGCCCGCCCCCACGCTGCTCTCGACCTCGAGGTGCGCGTCGTGCCGCCGCAGGATGCCTTGGCTGACCGACAAGCCGAGGCCGGTGCCGTGCTCACCTTTGGTGCTGAAGAACGGCTCGAAGATGCGTTTCTGCAGCTCGTCGGGCATGCCCGGGCCGTCGTCTTCGACGATCACGGTGGCCGCGCCATGCTCCTGACAGGTGCGGATGCAAATGTTGCCGCGCTCGCCGACCGCGTCGAAGGCGTTCGAAACCAGGTTCATGATCACTTCACGCAACTCGGCGGCGTTGCCCCGCACCGGCAGGGTGGGCTCCACCTCGAGGTCCACCTTCACCGCGCCATGCGCCCGGCTGCGCACCAGCTCGAAGGCGGTGCGCGCGAGCATACCGAGATCGCAATCGCTCCACGTCGTATCGTGCGAGGGTCGCGTGAATTCGCGGATGCGCTTGACGGTCTCGACCGCGTCTTTGGCGGCGGCTTCGATGACCGCAATGTCCGTTTCAGCGGACTCGCCGCGTTCCATGTGGGTGCGTGCCATGGTGATACGGCCGAGGATGGCCTCGAGCGCATTGTTGAAGTCGTGGGCGACGCCGGCGGCGAGCTCGCCCAGGGCACGTAAGCGCTCGACATGGGCGGCGCGCTGGCGCGAACGCTCGATCTCGCCTTGTAGCTCGCGGACCGCGGTGACGTCGCGGGCGACACCGACCACGGCCCGGTGTCCGTCGAGGGTCGAGGTGCGGCAAGCGATCTCGAAGCGCACCTGACGGCCATCCCTCGCGAGGAGCACGGTCTCGAAGATGTCGCGCGAGCCCGCGCTCATGGCGACGCGCCCGAGGGCGTCGTGCGCGGCATCACGGCTGCCCTCGGCGACCAAGGTACCGAATTCGCCCAGCTCGGCGGCGTCGTAGCCCAAGGCGGAGGCGAAGGCGCTGTTGACGTACTGGAAGCGCCCGTCGACGAGCACCATGATGCCGTCGCTCGATGCCTCGAGAATGGAATGGAAGTGCCGCTGCGTTTCCTCGAGCTTGCGGTCGAGGGCGGGTCGGCGGTTCGCCGCGTTGATGGCGTCGCGAAGGGCGTGACCACGTTGCGGCGAGCGCGGCAGGTACGCGCGTGCGCCGGCGGTGATGACGGCTTGCTGCGCCGAGGTGTCGACCTGGTCGTCGAGCACCAAGGTCGGTGTGCCCGCCAATGGACCCGTGGTGAGCAGATTCTCGGCGCCGCTGAAGCTTTGGCGGTCGAGGATGACGATGTCGGGAGTGACCCGCGCCAGGTGCGCGTCCAGTCGTCCGCGATCGTGGAGGACGTGGATCTCGACGGGGTTGTCCGCAATAGCGAGCGAGCTCGCCACCTCTTCGATCACGTCGCGGCTGCTTGCCAGCAAGAACACCAGCGAAGTCGGCCGCGTCGGCGCCGATACTGCACTGCGCGACATATCCATGATGCTACGGGGATTGCTCGCGAAAGAGCAAGGGTAGTAGACCCGTCGGCATGGCCAAGATGGTCCTCGCGATCGATCAGGGAACCACCGGTTCCACCGTCCTGGCGGTGGCGATCGACGGAGCCGCGACACGCGTCGTGGCGCGCGGCTACGCCGAGATCCCCCAGCACTTCCCTAAAGCCGGCTGGGTCGAGCACGACCTCGACGAAATCTGGACCGCCACCGCCACCGCCATCACCCAGGCGCTCACCAAGGCGCGCGTGCAGGGCCGGGAGATCGCCTGCATCGGCATCACCAACCAGCGCGAGACCACCGGCCTGTGGGACACGGTGGGTAAGCCCGCGGGCCGGGCCATCGTTTGGCAGGATCGCCGCACCGCCGAGCGCTGCGCCGAGCTCAAGCGCTTGGGCCACGAGGAGCACGTCCGCGCCCGCACCGGCCTCGTCCTCGATCCGTACTTCTCCGGGACCAAGCTCGCCTGGATGCTCGAGCACGACGCCACGCTCGCCAAGCGCGCCGCAAAAGGCGAGCTTCGCTTCGGCACCATGGATAGCTGGTTAATCTGGAAACTCACGAACGGGACGGAGCACGCCACCGACGTCACCAACGCCTCGCGCACCCTACTCTTCGACATCCACAGCCGGGCCTTCTCGGACGAGCTGCTCACCCTCCTGGGCGGCATCCCACGCTCGCTCTTGCCGCGCGTCGTCCCATCCGCGGGTCGCGTCGGCATGACCCGCGGCCTCGACTTCTTGCCCGACGGCATTCCCATCACCGGCATCGCCGGCGACCAGCACGCCGCGCTCTTTGGCCAGGCCTGCTTCGAGGTCGGGATGGCCAAGTGCACCTACGGCACCGGCGCCTTCGCCCTGGTCAACATTGGCGACAAGCCCATGGTCTCGAGCCGGGGCTTGCTCACGACGATTGCCTGGCAGATCGGCGACAAGGTCACCTACGCGCTCGAGGGCAGCGTCTTCATCGCCGGCGCCGCCGTGCAGTGGTTGCGCGACGGCCTTCGCCTCATCAACGACAGCTCGGAGATCGAAGGGCTCGCGGCGCAGGTGCCGGACAACGGCGGCGTCACCGTCGTGCCGGCGCTCTCGGGCCTTGGGGCGCCGCACTGGAACCCGGACGCCCGCGGCATCATCACCGGCATTACTCGCGGCACCACCAAGGCGCACATCGCCCGTGCCACGCTCGAGGGTATTGCATTGCAGGTGTACGACCTGCTCGGCGCCATGCGCGGTGATGCGAACCGACCAATCTCCGTGCTGCGCGTCGACGGCGGCGCCGCCGCCAACGACCTGCTGATGCAGTTCCAGGCCGACCTCTTGGGTGTCCAGCTGCACCGGCCGACGGTGCTCGATACCACGGCGCTCGGGGCCGCCTATCTCGCGGCGATTGGTGCCGGCATCTTGAACGGACCCGAAGAGGTGGCGCGCGTATGGGCCATCGACAAGACGTACGAGCCGCGCGCGCATGACGATTCGCTAAAACAGACAATCGCACGCTGGCAAACCGCGGTAGCCAAAGCTTGAGCACGCCACGCTACATCGCGGTCGCCGGCAACATCGGCTGCGGCAAGAGCACGCTCGTCGACTTCATCTGCCGCCAGTACGGCGTGCAACCCTTCTTCGAGCCCAACGCCGAGAATCCGTACATCGTCGACTTCTACGAGGACATGAAGAAGTGGGGCTTCCACTCGCAGATCTACTTTCTCACCCACAAGTTCCGCATCCACCAGCAGCTCGAGCTCGAGCGTGGCCAGCGCACCGTGGTCCAGGACCGCACCATCTACGAAGACGCCGAGATCTTCGCGGCGAATCTCTACCGCCGCCGGCTCATCAACAAGCGTGACTGGCGGATGTACCGCGAGCTCTACGAGACCATCCTCACGTCGCTCAAGCCGCCCGACTTGATGATCTATTTGAAGGCCTCGCTGCGGACGATCAACAAGCGCATCAAGCTGCGTGGCCGCCCGGAAGAGCAAAGCATACCCGCGAGCTACTTGAAGGCCTTGAACGAGCTCTATGAAGGGTGGTTTGCGAGCTACAAGCGCTCCCCGGTGATCATGCTCGAGACCGATCAGCTCGACTACTTGAGTGATTTGGTGCACCGCATCGACGTGTTGAAAACCATCGAGAAACATATCCGCTAAAACGGAGAGACCATGAAGAAGATCCTGATGACGGCCTTGTTGGCCTTGGCGGCTTGCAGCGGAGGTGGGTCGGCACCCGTCGACCCGACGAAAGCCACGGTCACTTTCGAGGCCAACGGCAAGGCGGCATCGACCGCTCCCTCGGGCGAAGACAACTTCCCCGCTGCCGCGAGCTACGTCGAGCCGACGGGCAGTCTCACCATCGTGATGCATGGAGCGGTGGCGCCGGACACGACGCGGCACCAGTTCTCGATCCAGATCAACGGGTTCCGTGGCGGCACTCGCAAGTATCCGGTGGTCGCCGCCGCGTACGCCCGCAAGGACGACGCCGGCCACGAGTTCGGCTACCAGGCCAAGGCAGAGGAGCTGACGGTCGAGATCACCGACTTCGAAATTCACGACGTCGCGAACTCGCCGCTGCGCGAAGGCACGATCTCCGGCACCTTCCAGGGTGAGATGGCCTACCTGCACGCCAAGAAGGAAGGCAACGCCTACACCGAGCCGCTCAAGATCACGAACGGCAAGTTCACCAACGTCAAAGTCAGCGGCTTGAAATGAAAGAGGCCGCTCGAAGGCGGCCTCTGTTCGTTTTAGCGTAGCTTGTCGGCTACAGCTCGATCGGCAGTCTGTCGTCGAGCTCGATGCCCTTGCGGGCCACCTTGGCGCGATAGCAGACCGGCTCGACGCCGCGCGCGAAGGCGTCGCGCATGGCTTGCGCGAGCTCCGCGTCGATGTGATCGGCCGGGCGGAAGCGCTCGACGTCGCCGCGCTGGGCGACGAAGAAGATCATGGCGCGGCAACCTTCGCGCACCAGATCCGTGAGCTCATCCATGTGCATGGCGCCTTCGGGCATCACCGTGTCTGGGTAGAAGGCAGTGCCGTCCTGCCCGAGCGTCACGTTGATGACCTCGATGTAGCAGGAGCGCAGCCCATTGCCCTCGAGCAGCAGGTCGATGCGATTGTCGCGGCCGTAACGCGCGTCGCGACGGATCTGGGCGTAGCCGGCGAGCTCGCCGATCTTGCCCGCCATGATCGCCTCGTAAACGACGGAGGCGGGACGGCCGGTGTGAATGCCGACCGGCGTACGACCCGAGTAGATGATCTCGAGCTGGTGCTTGAAGCGCCGGCGCGGATCGTTGTGGGAGGAGATGAGCACTTTGCTGCCGGGCTCCGAGCATCCCATCATGCTCCCGGGATGTGCGCAGTGGACGGATACTTCTTCGCCACTTTGCAGACGGACATCGGCGACGAAACGCTTCTGGCGGCGGACCAACGTAGCTTCGATAAGCGGCTGCTCGAAACGCACTTTCGACCCTCCAACACGTGTGCAGCGCGAGTATTCGCGGCGGCGGGCCGGACGTAATCAGATTCGATCTCGAAAAGGCAAGGGAAGACCGTCGCCTATAGCGACCGTTGCAATTGACGATCGCAGTCGGGACCGTTAGCCTTGAAGACATGCTGGGGTTCTTTGGTGTGGGTGCACGTGTGTCCAGAAAGGTCGTCGCCGTGCTCGGCGCGACTCTGGTCGCCGCGTCCATCGCCGCCGCGCAAACGCCCCCGCCACAACCGACTCCGGCGCCGCGCTTCGGTTTGCCGCGCTCCGAAGAAGAGCAGAATCTCTCCGCGCCCGAGCGCGTGGCCCGCGGCGCCTCGCATCTCGAGCGCATGCGTTCGGTCTTGAAGACGGTGCTCAAATACCTCGAAGAAGCGCGCGAGAAGCGCGACGTCATCAAGCTCAACTGCGTCAACGAAAAGCTCACCGCCGTGAAGGGTTTGCTCAAGATGTCCGAGCAAGCGGACGTCTCGATGCAAGAAGCTCTGGCGCGGCGCGACGAGGAAACCGGCCGCGACGAGTACGACAAGATCTCGATCGCTCGCGGCAAGGTCGACCAGCTGCTCACGGAAAGCGAAGGTTGTGTCGGCGAGCTCTCGGTCTATTCGGGCGACACGATCGTCGAGATGGTGGGCGGTGACACCGGTGACATCCCGAGTCCCCCGCCCGTGACCCCTGACATCGTGGTGCGTCCGCCAGCGGCGAGCAACGGTGAAAACGGCTGACGCCGTTTTCGCCGTACGGCACCTGTTTCGCGGCTGCGCCGCTAGTTTGCCGCGTCCGTCGCGCCCCGCTACGCTGTCAGGCGGCGCGGGGTTCACAGGGCAGAGCTCGCGTGCCATTTCCCGGCGATGCGACGCCTCATTTTTTGCCTCGTCCTCCTTGCTGGCTGCTCGAGCAACGTCAACGGCAGCCCGGGCGGCGAGGAGGACCCAGGTGACGGCGCCGAGGTTAGCGACGACGACTCGACCGACGTCGGCCCCGGCGATGGTGACGGCGGGTCAACCGACGAGAGCAC
This sequence comes from Myxococcota bacterium, assembly GCA_041288095.1. Lineage (GTDB taxonomy): Bacteria > Myxococcota > XYA12-FULL-58-9 > XYA12-FULL-58-9 > JALHOP01 > JALHOP01. The sequence goes on along the minus strand of JBGGMJ010000197.1, from coordinate 20,903 downwards.
GATTCTCTCGGATTTGACCATCGAGACGCCGACCACCCTGGCGATCGGCGAGGCTCTGGTCGTCACGGCGCGTCTCACCAACGCTCGGTCGGCGGATACGACGGTCGTATGGAGCATCGGCCGCGGGGAGCAGCTCGAGTACGCAGCCGTGAGCAGCTCGAGCTTCGGCGGCGAGTTGCCAGTTGGCGACGCGACCCTGGTCATCCCCACGGGCGAGCTCGTCGCAAGCTCGACGCTCGCCACCGGCACCGCGGGTCTCGCCGAAGCCCTCGCCTTGTCTCTGTCCTTTTCGGCGGACGGCGGCACGACGGTCCGATCACTCGCGATCACCCCGCGCGCGACCGACATCAAGGACATCGCGGCGACGGCTTATCACGGTCGCGTGCTCCGCCATGACGGTGTTGTGCTGACCGCGCAGGGCTGTCCGAGCGCGGCGGGGACGGCGCTGACGCACGAGGATTTACCACCGCTCGCGCGCATCGCCACCGGCGGGCTTGGCTTGCTGTTTGCGCAATCCACCGACGACGTACTCCTCGCTATGGTCACCGAGACCCTGCAGATCACCGACGACGGTCACGTGGTCGACGTCGATGCCGTCACCGACCCCGACGCCGCGCAGATCGTCGGGATGCGGGAGTCTTATTACGAGGCCTACCTGTCTTACGCCGACGGTACGCTCAAGCGCATGACCCCAGGCGGCGTCGCCACCCTCGTTGCCACCTCGCCCCGGCACGTCGGGCTTCCGATGCTCGAAGCGTTCGCGCTCACCGCGGATGCCGCGGGCGTGGTCACGCTGACGCCGAGCCCGTTCTTCCCTTACGATTCGAACAGCATCCCGCAGCCGTATGCCACCTGGCCGGACCTGCGCGCTTTCGACGGACTGCACGCGGTCGTCTTGGCTGTTCGCGGCAACGGCGACCTCATCGCCATCGAGAGCCTCGTCAACCCCGACGATGCCCCGGGGCCTTTCCCCAATCACACGGTGACGCGCACCGCGTTCGTCCCCGACGCTACCAACGTCGTCGAGGTGAAGCTGTCGTTTTCGCGGACGTTCGTGCGTTGGGCCAATGGCGACGTGCGCTGGATCAACGGGGCGGGCAACGTCTCGGGCTTCTCGACCGCGACCTTGAGCTCCGAGGAACCCCAGCGTTTCTCACACCCGCCGGTACGCACGGTTGGCTGCTACTTGAGCCACTACTGCGCCCTGCTCGTCGGCAACACCATCGAGTGTCTCTGAGGGCTGGCGAGGTTTCTACCGATGAACGTCGGGGGCCTTGCGATGCCTAGCCAAGCGAGCGCCGTCGGCGCGATGTCGTAGAGGCTCGCCGGCGTGTCCAGCGCCAGCGCCATGTTGGAGAGCACGACGCCGTTGCGGCCGTGATTGGCATCATCGGGACCCGTGTCGTTGCTCGCTACCAAGAGCGAGTCATGTCCGACCGATGCGAGACAGCGCACATGCAGGTCACTCGCCTCGACTTGAAGCGCGGGGGCGTGCCCATGAGTCGCGCGATAGATGGCGCTCGGTGCGGCGAAACGGAGCGCCGTCGGGGCGGGCGTCGAGCGAATGGCCTCCAGCACTCCGGGCACCGCCTCCGCGCCGACGATGCCCTGCGGCTCGCGGCCGCGCTGATTGATGTGGATGCGTCCCACGTAGCCGCCGTCCGCCCAGGCGGTGGTGCGCGACCAATCGACGAGCTCGGGCGAGAAGCGGCCCCGGGCTTCGGGGACAAGAGTGAGAAAGCCGTTCGCGGCCAGCCAGTCGTTGATGGCAAAGCCGCCGTACATGCCGCAGGCGCCGTGATCGGAGACCACGAGGAGCCGATCGTCCGGGCGCAAGAGCTCGAGCGCGCGCCCAAGCTCCTGGTCGATGCGCCTGTAGATGTCGCGGATTGCGGACGCCAACGCGTGGCCAGGGATGTGCTCCGGATGGGCCGGATCGAGGTAGCGCCAGAAGGCGTGGTGAGCTCGGTCGCTTCCCATCTCGACCATCATGAAGAGGTCCCAATCGTCTTTACGCAGCCACTCGCGCGCTAGCGCGAAGCGCCGCTCGATCATGCGCTCGATATCGACCTTTAAGTCCGCTTTAGCGTCCTCGGCGACGCGGAACTCGGGCGTGTCGAACACGTAGCCATGCCGCCGGACCTCGGGTCCGAGGCTCTCCGGGTGGGTGAATATCGCCTCCTCGTCGGGCGTCAGAAAACACGAGATGAGAGCCCCATCGAGCGCCGGCGCGGGATACGTGGGTGGCACGCCGATGATGCGAGCCCGCAAACCCGCCCGGTTGGCCAGGGCCCAGAGCGGTGGCTCGGTGAGCGCGTGCGACGATGCGAGCCGGCGCGACCGGTAGTCCCAAGCGGAGCGATCATGAAAGCCATAGAGCCCGAGCATCCCCGGGTCGACGCCCGTGACCATGCAAGCCCACGCCGGGACCGTGATGGGGGGCTCGCAGCTCGCAAGCCGCGCCTTGGTCACGAGGCTTTGGAGCACCGGCAGCTCGCCGGCGAAGCGTGTGAGCGCGAGGCTCGGCTCGAGGCCGTCCAGACCAATGATGACGACGCGGCTCAGGGCGCGTGGCTCGTGGGGGTAAGTCGGGGTAATAAATTGACCATCGTGTTGTCGTTGTTGGTTACGTTGCTCGTCGCCGCTCCGCCTGCCCAGGCGCTGACGGCCAGCGCCGCTCTTCCCAAGACGCCGGCCGACCTGCCGCAATGTACCAAAGCGCTAGACGCCAAGGGGCCGCTGCCGCAGACAGCCGGCGAAACCATCCGTTACCTCGTCGACGTCAACGGCCTATCGGTGGGCACCATCGATTTCAAGATCGAGCGTGTCGGTACCTACGCTGGTCAGCTGGTCACCGAGTATCGCAGCCTCTTCAAGCTCGATAGCCTGGTGGCGAGCTTCGTGCCCGCCGAGGGCCGTGCCGCGTCGCTGGTCGACCTGGGCTCGCATCTGCCGCTGACCTCGACCAACCGCTACAAGTCCGACAAGAACAACTTCGAAGAGGACGTGACCTACGCGAGCGGCGGCAAGGGGCTCTCGTCGAAGCGCCTGCGCAACAACGAAAAGAAGGTCGACGAGCGTAGCTTCCCCTCGCCGGCCATCGACTTCGTGTCCGCGTACTACGTGATGCGCAGCTTCCCAGCCGAGACCAACGGCTGCGCGCTCCTCTATGCCAACCAGCGCGCTTACACGGTCTGGGTGAAACACATTGGCCAGGAGTCGGTGAGGACCCCGGTCGGCAGCAAGCCGGCGGACAAATACGAGCTGCGCTACGCCTCGGAGAAACAGCGCACGGCCATCACCGCGACCATCTGGATGGCGACGGATGCGACCCGGCTGCCGTACAAGATGCGCGTCGAGGGCAAGCAGCCGCTCGAGGCGCGCGTCCACATGTACGAGGTTCCGCCCGCGAAGTAGCTACGGCGTAAAGGCCGCCGACCAGGCGTTCTTGAACTTGGCGCCGACTCTCTTCGCCTCGTCGGCGAAGCGCTGCCAGACCTCGGGGGCGAAGCGGTCGCGCGGGCTCACATCGTACTCTTTACCCCAGTGCGGCCGCGCGCCCATCTCGGCCATGACGCGCTCGAAGGCCACTTGCGCGGCCAGCACGTCAGGTCGCAGCACGCCTCCCTTGCCGTCGGTCGCCGTCGAGGTGAGTAGCTCGAAGCTGACCACGTCGCGGCCGCTGTTCATGCCCATCAGCGTCTTGTCGGTGCCGGATAGGAAGCGCATCGACAACGGCACCATCGCCTCGTAGCCGAGCGAGCGCAGCTCCGTCATGACGCGCTTGAAGGCTTCTTGGGCCTTCTCGAACGGTACGCCATAGCTGACATCGTGCGCCGGCAGGTCGAGCCAGATCTGGTACATGAGCGACGAGCGGCCGATGCGCGGCTCCTTGGGTTGCGCGAAACCGCCACGGATCTTGCGGGACAGCTCCTTGCCGCGCGCGCTCGTGCCGCCCGCGGCCGCGGCCTCGAAGGCCTGCTGATAGGCTCGGCGCACCGTTTCGGGGGGAAGATCGTAGTCCTCTTTGCGCGGCAGCTTGCGCGCTTCGATCTCGGAGCGATTCTCGTCGGTGACTTTGACGAGCAGGTTGCGCCTGAGCCTGGTGGCGGCGGGATCCTCGAGGTTGAAGTCGATGAGATAGGTTGCGCTCTGGAACTGGCTCACCTCGCGCCGCAAGCGCGAAGGCTCGAGGCGTGCGATGACCTCGTCTTCGCCGGTGACGGCGTCATCGGCGATCACCAGATCGAAGTCGGGCACGACGCGCAGGGTGAAGCTGGTGGTGACGCCCAAGAGGCCCATGTTGATGCGGTACAGCGGCAAGTCCGCTTCAGCGACCGTGACCTTTTCGCCCGCGCTGTTGACGGTCGTCATGCCGACGACCTGCTCGGCGAGCACGGCGGGAGAGGTGAGACCCGAGCCGTGCACGCCGTTGGCGATCGCCCCGCCCAAGGTGATGTCCGCGCTGGTCGGTAGGTTCTCGAGCGCGAGGCCCAAGCCCCGCAGGTAGGTGCCGATCTGCTTGAGAGTGCAGCCCGCTTGAGCGGTCACGGTCACGCTGCCGTCCGCGTGTTTGACCGGTTTGTCGATGCGGTTCATGCGCCGCATGTCGATGAAGGCACCGGTGGGGTCGGGCGCCATGGCACCGTTGAACGAATGCAGCCCTCCGCCGCAGCGGACAGAGCGCTCGTGCTTCACGATGGCGCAAACCTCGTCCTCGCTCGAGGGCTCGTAGAAGGCGCGCGGCTTGATGGCGATGCGATTGTTCCAGTTGTAGCGCGGTTCAACGGTGTCGCGGGGAGCGGCGGCGATAGTCGGTGCCACGGAAGATGTGGGAATAGTCTGCCGCGGCGGACGGATTGAGCCGACGTTCATGAATCTCTCACGGGATAGGGGTGCTGCGTTATCGCCAGAGCCACCCGGCCGTTCCGCGCCACTCCTGTGCTCCCGAGAATGATTTGCCGCACACCCACGCTGATGGGCCGACATGGCGGCAGGGCGGTTCGAGGAACCGCGAAGGAGTCGCCCCGATAAGTGGGCATGAGTCTATCCGTGCAAGGTCCGTCCGCGGGCCAAGTCGTCGACCAAGCCGCCCCCAAGGACCGCCACGGCCTCATCGTGGCAGAGCTTGCGCGCGACGGCATCCTCATCACCAAGACGGGGACGACCGATCGTAGCGACGGCCCGGTGCACCGACTCACGCGCGCCGGCCAGCCCGACGTGTCCTTTGCCTTCCACGACGGCGTGCCGACCGACCGGGTGGTCCTACGGGCGCGCCTCGCCATGGGCGTGCTGCCCGAGGCGGCCCGCTCCTTCGCCGGTGCCCTCGCGCCAGGTGAGGGCGAAAAGCTTGCGCGACTGCTCGTCCGCGGCACGGTCCTCCCGGAAGAGCTGGTCTACGACCGCAAGAGCAATCGCCTCTATAGCTTGGCGAACGAGCTGTTCCGCGAAGGCAACGGTCTCGTTGTCCGCTTTGGCGAAGACCGCGGTGACGGACCGGGCGAGCTCCGCATCACGAACGTGGACGGACGACTCCACGTGACGGCGCGGTTCGAGTACTACGGCAGCAAGGCTAACGCACTCGAGCTGACCTAGATCAGGCCTGCTTGGCGCTGCGCATCTGATCGATGAGGCGGCCGTATTCGACTTCCCACTCGGCCGTGCCCTCGCGCAGATTCTTCAGGCGGCCGCGGACCTCGCGATCGAGCTCCTCGTCGACGCCGACGTACTTGCGCATGGCGGTGGTCACGAGCTTACGCAGCTCGTGATCTTCCATGAACACTTCCTCGATGTGCTTCGAGTTGAAGAGCGAGTGGATGACACGGTTGACGAGGTGCTCTTCGGCGTCTTCACCGATGACGACCTTGCGCTGGTCCGCGATGCTCTTCTTCACCTTGCCGAGCATGGTGTGTGAGAAGCCGTGGCGCTGCATGGCCTCGCTGGCATCGGTGCTCACCTGGTCGACGGCGTTCATGTACTCGACGAGGACGGCCGCGAGGTCGAGCTCTGCTTCGTCGCGGTGGCCGTCTTCGACTTCGATGGCGCGGTTGGCGAGCAACGAGCGGACGATGTCTTTGGCAATCTTCGGAATGACCTTGCGGTACAGTTTCATGATCGTCCCAACCAGGCACGCGTACAAAAGGCGTGCCACACGCATTCGTGAGTTCGGTTCGGCTTCTTAGTGACCGATCGGCGATGCTGTCAACATCCACTTGTCTGCCAGGACCGCCCCGCAGCTAGTTTTTTGACGGCGCAAGATCCCGGCCCTAAGGTCGAATCGAACCTGGACGACGCGCCTGCGCGGGTGAGTCGGCTAGTGACAGAGGGGCAGTTCGACCATGGCCAACCGGCGCAAAAAGGCACCGGCCGACTCCGTTTCCGAAAAGAAAGAAAACTCGGCCAAGAAAGCGGCTTCGGGCCGCAGGACGCACGGTGAGCCGCTCGCTGTCATCCTGGCCTGCGTGGGCATCATTACGCTGCTCTCGCTCGTCAGCTACGACGCCCGTGACACCTCGCTGAATGCCAGCGGCCGTGCGGCGGTTTCCAACTGGATCGGACCCGCCGGCGCCTATTGGGCCGACCTCATGCTGCAGCTCGTCGGCATCGGTGCCTACGCCTTGGGGCTCGGATGCGTGCTCGCTGGGTGGCGGGCCCTCGTCGGTCGTCGCGTGCGCCCGGGTGCGCGCGAGACCATCGGCGTCGGCCTGCTCGTCGTCAGCTCGGGCACGCTCGCGCACCTCATCTTGGCGAGTGTGCAGCGCTCCTATCCCGCGGGTGGGGTCGCGGGCGCGCTCTTGGGTAACTATCTGCGCACCCACTTCGCCGTCTTGGGCGGGTACATCATGGCGGGCACCTTCGTGCTCTTGTCGCTCGCCTTGACCGCCGACGGCATTTTGCACGGTCTCGGTATGCGTGGCGCCTCCGCCGCCGGCGAAGCCGCGTCGCACGTGAAGTCGTGGTGGGCGCTCGTCGTCGAGCGCTTGAAGTCGCGCCGCATGGGCACCCTCGAGCCGGTACCCGCCCTCGCGGGTGGTGGCGGCGACGATATGATCTCGAACCCCTGGGGCTGGGACGACGCCTGCGACGCCAAGGAAGTCGAGCGCAAGGAGAAGCGCGAGAAGCGCGTCGAGGCTGCCCGCCAGCGCGGACAGGAGCTTGGTGCCGCCGACATCGCCGCCAAGCGCGAGAAGGTCGATAAGAGGCCGCGTCGCGCCCCGCCGTCGGAGCCCGAGGTGGCGATCGACAGCACCATCGACCTCGGCGCCGAGGAAGATTTCGTCCCGGTGCTGGCGCCGACGCTCGACATCATGGAAGGCGACTACGCCGACGAACCTTCGGAGCCCGAGATCCGCGCCGCTGAAGCGCCGTTTCGCGGTGTCGAGAAGCTCCCCGAGAGTCCCCGCAAGAAAGAGAAACGCGTTCCCGCATCGCCCGTCCCACCGCCGGCGCTCGTCGATGCGCCGCCCCCGGAGATGCAAAAGGCCGCCGTCATGGCGTTGGCGGCCATCGAGCCCGCGCCCGCCATGGTGGACAAGCCGAAGCGCGAGAGGAAGGCGAAGCTCGGCGAGCCCGAGATTGTCGACGTGCGTCCCGACATCGACGCCCAGGCGATCATCCAAGCGAGCACCGCCGCCGTCGAAGAGGACGCGAAGGCAAAGACCCTCGAGCTGCCGCCGGTTTCGCTGCTCGACTACGTTCAGGGCGAGCGCTCCGTCATCGACCCGGAGAAGCTCCGCGATAACGCACAGCGCCTGGTGAAGACGCTCAAGGAGTACGGCATCGAAGGCTCGGTGCGCGAGATCCGTCCCGGCCCAGTCGTCACCATGTACGAATATGTCCCGGCGCCCGGCATCAAGATCTCCAAGATCGCCGGTCTCGCCGACGACCTCGCCATGAGCATGGCTGCGTTGCGCGTGCGCATCGTGGCGCCCATCCCGGGGAAGGGCGCGGTCGGTATCGAGATCCCCAACGAGGTGCGCGAGACCGTCTATTTGAAGGAGATCGTCGCGCACGATGCCTTCAAGAAGTCCGGGGCCGGCCTCACCATGGCGCTCGGCAAGGACATCGAAGGCAACGCCTACGCCGCGAACCTCGCCAAGATGCCGCACTTGTTGGTGGCCGGCGCCACCGGCACCGGTAAGTCGGTCAGCATCAACGCGATGATCATGAGCATCCTCTTCAAGGCGACGCCCGACGAAGTGCGTATGATCATGGTCGACCCCAAGATGCTCGAGCTCTCGGTATACGAGGGTATCCCGCACTTGCTGTTGCCGGTCGTCACCGATCCGAAGAAGGCCGCCTTGGCGCTACGCTGGGCGGTCGAGGAGATGGAGCGCCGTTACGAGGTCCTATCGGCCACCGGCGTGCGCAACATCGACGGCTACAACGAGAAGCTCGCTGCCGCCAAGGAAGCCGGCAGGTCCGTGGTCATCCCCGCCAAGAAGGAAGGCGAGGAGGAGCGGGTGTGCGAGTCGATGCCGTACATCGTGGTCATCGTCGACGAGCTCGCCGACCTCATGATGGTCGCGAGCCGCGAGGTCGAAAGCTCGATCATGCGCCTCGCCCAGATGGCGCGTGCCGCGGGCATTCACTTGATCCTCGCGACGCAGCGTCCGTCGGTCGACGTGCTTACCGGCGTCATCAAGGCGAACTTCCCGACGCGCATTGCGTTCCAGGTCGCCTCGAAGCACGACTCGCGCACCATCATCGACGGCAACGGCGCCGAGCATCTCTTGGGGCGCGGCGACATGCTGTTTCTCTCCCCCGGTGTCGGTGGCATCAAGCGCGTCCACGGCGCCTTCGTCTCCGATCAAGAGGTGGAGCGCACCGTCGCATTCTGGAAGCAGCAGGCGCGCCCGCAGTACGACGAGTCCATCTTGGCGCCGCGCGGCGACGAGAACCTCGAGGGTGGCGCGGGCGGCGAGGCCGAGGCCAAGGACGAGATGTACGACCAGGCGGTCGCCATCGTGGCCGAGACCCGGCAGGCATCGATCTCGATGATCCAGCGCCGCTTGCGTATCGGTTACAACCGGGCCGCGCGCATGGTCGAGCTCATGGAGACCGAAGGCATCGTCGGCCCAGCCGACGGCGCCAAGCCGCGCGAAGTGCTGGTGAACGCGATTTAGTGGAGCCTTGCCGGGCGCTGTCTTCGGGACTATCGGGCTGCAGCGAATAACCCGCGCCTCGGATCGGTCTAACAGCATGATGCTCGTCGTTTCTCTTGTCCTCGCCGCCGTGGCGCCCAGCGATACGCTCGCGAAGGTGCAGGCCACCTACAAGAACGGCGGCGACGTCACCGCGAAGTTCGAGCAGACCTACGTCGACAAGATGCGCGGCGCGAAGAAGATCGAGAGCGGCGAGCTTTGGGCCAAGAAGGACGGCAAGGTGCGCTGGAGCTATCGCACTCCTAGCCGCAAGGACTTCGTCTTCGACGGCAAGCAGGCGTACTTTTACGAGCCAGAGAACTCGCAGGTCACCGTCTTCGACAAGTTCCAGGACAGCCCCGTCGCGAGCGCGATGCGCTTCTTGTGGGGGCAGGGCGACCTGGTGAAGAGCTTCGAGCCCAAGGCGTGCGACGGTAAATGCATCGCGGCCGGCGACGCGGTGTCGATCGTCCTCACGCCGAAGGAGCCGATCGCCGCGGTGGATCGGATCCAGCTCGACACCGACGGCGGCAGCGGCAAGGTGCGTCGCTCGATCGTCGTCGACCCCCTCGGCAACCGCACCGAATACGTCTTCAAGGACCTCGATCTCGGCGCCAAGGTCGCCGACGCCAAGTTCGCCTTCACGATTCCGGCGGGCGTGAGCGTGTTGCACGCCAACGTCGACAGCAAACCAGAAAAAAAGTGACTAGCGAGCGTGCTCGTAGAGCACCTTGAAGTTCTTCTCGCTGCCGGGCACCACGGCGTCGATGGGCTCGAAGGTCACGCCCAGTAGATCCTGGACCTGATCGCGCGCCTTCTGTGTGACGAGGATCTCGTTCGCTTTGGCGGTGTCCTCGCCGAGCTTACTCGCGGCATTCACCTCGGCGCCGTAGACGTCGACGTCGCCGATGCGCAGGACGCGTCCGGAGCCGATACCGACGCACAGGAGCACCTGCTCTTCGGGCGCGCGGCGGGCGTTCAAGTTCTGACAGGCGTGCTGCATGGCGATGGCGCACTGCACGGCGGTTCGTGCTCGCTTGAAGATGATGAGGAAGCTGTCGGCTTCGATCTTGATGAGGATGCCGTCGTGGTCGGCGACGATCGGCAAGAGCAGCGCCTTTTGCTCGTGGATGACCTGCAGGAAGTGGATGATCCCGAACTTCGCGACCTGGCGCGAAAATCCGGAGAGGTCGGTGAACATGATCGACCAGTCGTCGCCGAACAGGTCCCAGATGCGCTCGTCGATCTCGCGCGGGTCCGATCCAGGTTGGCTGCGCTCGGAGATGAGCCGCCACAAGCGCGCTTCGCTGCCTTTGAGCTGATCGTCGTGATTCGACATGACGGTTAGTCCTTTCTCTCCACGTGTCCGAGATAGCGGATGGCTTCGGCGATCTTGGTGTGGCTGCTCGCGGTGATCGCGGGATCGGCGGCGGCCAGGGCCATGACACTCGCAGCGGAGGCTTCCAGGCGCAACGCTAGAGTGTCGTCACCCATGCGGCGGGCGGCGGCAATGGCGAGGGCGCTGGCGGCCGTGCCGACACCGCGCACGATTGGCCCCGAGTCGATGTCAGCCGGCCGGTCGCGCCCCGGAGGCCACTCACGCATGCCGACGAGCACACCGGCGTCGAAAAGGTAGTGCTTCAAGTAGAGTTGCCAATCGCGGGCGGCGCGTGCGGGCAATACCTCGGCGAGATAGCGGGTCTGCCACGACAGGGCGCAGCCGCGCGGGAGCTTGCCAGCAGCCGACTTGCCGGCGACCTGCGACCAAGGGAGGCCGGTCTCGGCGTCGGTGTGCTCGACGAGATAGGCGTCGTAGCGGGCGGCAGGCTCGGTCGCGAGGCTCGTGCCGTGGGCGCGGTCGTGGCGGGCGAGGGCCGCGAGCACCGCGGCTTGATCCGCTGGATAGCGCTCTGGCTTGCCGGCGAACGACGGAGCATGCGCCGTCGGTTCGGCTAGCGAGCGCTTGGCCAAGGCATCGGTGACGCGGCGATGCTCACCGGCGTCGGCGCAGCTTGCGGCAGCCGTATCGCGGCTCCCGAGGATGAGCGCGTAGTGGGCGAGCCAGAGCCCGGCGTCGGCGCGGTCGACGTCGAGCCCGCTGGGCCTGTCCTTTTTCGCGAGCTCGAGCGCGTCGTCGATGCAGCGCGTCGCGGCGGCGCGCTTGGCGGCGCCGGCGCGTGCTTCGGCGGCGCAGCCGTCCGCGATGAACGACAGCGTGATGATGCGAAAGCCGCGCGGTGTCGCGTCCCACTTGCCGCTCGCCAGCAAGGTGACGAGCGGCTCGGGGAGCGCGAGGCTGGCCTCGGCCGCGTGCGCCCGCATGGCCAGCGCCACCGCGAAGCAACGGACAGCAAGCAGCACCAGGCGGGACAAGCGAGAGCTCTAGGCCGCGACGGCGAAGTCGCGAAGCGCGTCGTTCAGCGAGGTCTTGAGGTCTGTCGAGGCGTTACGTTGGCCGATGATCAAGGCGCAGGGCAGGTTGTATTCACCGGCGGCGAACTTGCGCGGGCGCGTGCCGGGGACCACGACGCTGCGCGGTGGCACGCGACCCTTCACGATCACTTCCGCGCTGCCCGTGACGTCGATGATTGGCGTCGACGCCGTCAGCACGACGCCGGCCCCGAGCACCGCGCCTTCGCCGATCTGCACGCCTTCGACGACGATGCAGCGCGAGCCGATGAAGGCGCCGTCCTCGACGATCACCGGCGATGCTTGTGGTGGCTCGAGCACGCCGCCGATGCCGACGCCACCCGAGAGGTGCACGTGCTTGCCGATCTGGGCGCACGACCCGACCGTCGCCCATGTATCCACCATGGTGCCCGCGCCGACGTAGGCGCCGATGTTCACGTACGCCGGCATGACGACGACGCCGGCCTCGCAATGTGCGCCATAGCGAACAACGCCGGGTGGCACGACGCGGACGTTCTGTTCCCTCAGGTTCTTCTTGAGCGGAATCTTGTCGAAGTACTCGAACGGCGGCGCTTCCATGACCTGCATCTCCGACACCGCGAAGTAGAGCAGGATGGCGCGTTTTACCCAGGCGTTGACGGTCCAAGTGTCGTTGGTCTTCTCGCAAACACGGAGATCGCCGCGGTCGAGCATGGCCATGGCCTCGCGGACACACCATCGTGTGTCCTCGTCGAGCTTGGTTCGGTCCGCGAAAGCGGCATCGATGCGTTGAGCGATTTCCTGGATATTTGGCTTCATGGGTCTCTCAAGAGAGCGCGCTCTCGACGTGTCCGACGACCAACTTCTGAGTGTTCACGATCGGTAGTCTACGAAAGCGCTCGAGGACTTCGGGGACGTCGGAGATGACGCCCAAGCGCTGCAGAAGCGCCACGACCACCGGGAAGTAGCCACGCTCGTTACCGTCGTCCACCTTGATGGCTACCCCTAAGCCGGTGCCGGCAAGGCCGATAGCGTAGATGCCTTCGGCGCCGTTCTTGGGGAAAATCCTGCCGGGGAGGGCGGTGAGCAATGCCTCCTCCAAGCGCCCGGCGCCCGAGAACACGCGAGGAAAGGCGGTCACCGCCCCGAGCATCGCGCGCAGGGCCGCGACGCGCTGGGGCGGACAGCCGGTCGGCGTCGCGAGTCGTCCGAAGCCACGCGCCAGCGCCACCAGCGGCATACGAAAGGTGGGCGCACCGCAGCCGTCGATGCCGACGAACAGATCACCCTCGGCCGCGCCGGTCATGGTCCTGACCGCCGCTTTCACTTCGAGCTGCGCGGGCGTCGCGGGGTCGAGGTAGCGCTCGACGTCGGTGCCCAGCTCGCGCGCCAAGCGCACGAAGCCGACGTGTTTTCCCGAGCAGTTGTTGTGCACCGGCTTCGGCTTCTCACCGGCGCGAGCGATGGCGATGCTCGCCTGCACGTCGTACGGCGCGTGCGGTCCGCAGCGTAGCTCGCCTTCTTCGACCCCGAGCTTCTTCATCAAGCCGCGTACGATGGCGACGTGCTCGGGAGTGCCGCTATGGCTCGCGACGAGCACCGCGAGCTCGGCCGGTGATACGCCATAGCGGTCAGCGAGACCACGCTCGAGAAACGGCAACATCTGGAAGGGCTTCACCGCCGACCGTGTGAAGACCGGCGTGTCGGGGTTACCCCATGCATGCAACACCGCGTCATCCTTGGTGATGACGACGCTGCCGCGATGGAGCGATTCTGGCTCGCCGCTGCGCGTAACGCGCGCTAGAATCGCGGCAGAATCGTCGCTCGCGGAGCCTGGCATAGCGCATGACATAGCATCGGCTTTACATCTCGGTACAGTACGTGTGGCGGTTGCGCTTCCGGTCTTCGATGGCGACCTTGATATACGGAGGGGCACATGGGACGGCACCGAAACGACCGCGACGGGAAGCTCGACGACCGATCAGACTCCGGGGGGCCAGTGATCTCCCAGCTGCCTAGCTCACGTGAGCTCCCAGACGACCGCATCGACGACGAGCCGCCGGGCTTCACCGATGTCGCCATGATGGCGACGAGCATCGGCGCCGCGGCGAGTGGCTATCTGCGAGCCAGCGAAGCGAACCCCAATGACCTCGAGCAAGCGCGTCTGCGCCTGCACGATATTCAAGTGGCGCTCGTCGCCTTGGGCTACGACGTCAGCGGTCGTGGCCGTGGTGGTGGGGGCGACGGCATAGACGGCGTCTGGGGCCCGGCGACGCGCAACGCGATAGCGGAATTCCAAGACGAGCACGACATGCCGCGGAGCGGTCAGCTCGACAGCGACACCTACCAGGCGATCCTCGCCGCGCACGAGAGCGCCGTCGAAGCCGTTGCCACCGATGACGATATTTTCGAGGGCGACCAGTGGTCGAGCGTGCGGTCGGCACGTACACGGCGCGAGGAAAATTAGGCGGCCGATCCGCTACGCCAAACCGAGCTCTTTTTAACGCAGTGCGTCGCACTGGTTTTCTTTGTTATTAGCGGCTTAGGTCGGCTAACCTCCCGGCGATGGAGCTCCGCCTAGAGGACCTGCAAACCGAAGAGTCGCACACCATCGACGCGGCCGGCGCAACCCTCGGCCGCGATTCGCGCCGCTCCAGCATCACCATTCCGGACCCCGGTGTTTCCGGTGCGCACGCGCGCATTTTCGCGCGCTCCGGCCGCTACTTCATCGAAGACACCAACTCCTCGAACGGCACCTTCGTCGAAGGCACACGCCTGCGCGGCGAGCTCGAGCTCAAAGACGGCATCGTCATCGCGCTGCACAAGTACAAGTTCCGCGTTTCCGTCGCGACCAATGGCGTCAGCGCGGGCGAGGCGACCGCGCTCTACGAGCAGAAGAATGCCGGCAAGGCCGCGCCCAAGGGCGAAGCCCCACGCGCCATGCAGCAAGCGCGCACCGTGATGCAGGAGGATCCAGAGGACCCCCTCGACGCGGAGCAGCTGGCCGAAGGCAGCTCGATTCACCGCCACCCGCCGGTGGCCCAGGATGCCGAAGGCGAATCGCCCCGGCGCGCCAAGGGCCGCCGCGACTCCAACACTCTTGAGGGGCGTGACTCGGACTCGGACGAGCGACGCGACTCGGGCTCGCTCGAGGGCCGCCGCGACTCGGGTTCGCTCCGCGAGAGCGGCCCTCGGCGCCGCGAAATTTCGATGAACGACGAGCTCTCCGAGGACGACCGTGAGGTCTCGAGTCTCGGCGCGGGGTTCAACAGCAGGGACGTTCAAGGCGGCTTCGGGCAGGCCCTCGCCTACTACATGGGCGCGGTGCCCAAGCTCGTCTTTGGCCCGGTGCGCGCCACGCAGCAACTCATCGCCGAGCAACCATTCCCGCCGCTCGACAAGATGGACCTCGTCGTCTGGGCGGCCCCGCCGCTCATCCTCGGCGCCATTATCACGCTGATCGCCACCATCATCTTGTCGCTTGTGACGCACACCTTCGGGGTCGGCGCGATCATCCGCCCGATCATCACCGGCGCCATCGGCGTGGTCATCGGTTGCGTCGTCGCCGGCTGGATCTGGCACCCGCTGGTCGATTGGTGGATTCGCCTGCTCAAAGGAGAGTCGAATCCGCGTGGCCGCACGAACATGTTCGTGGCGCTCTATACCGGCGTCGCGCTCACTCAGATCGTCGCGGGCGTTGGAGTTCTGTTCGCTCTCTTGGCGGGTGTGCCCGTCGTTGGGCCGTTCATCCAAATCGTGCCGTTGGTGCTGACCACGGGCGCCGGACTGGTCTCGCTCTACATCATGTATGCCTGGCACGGGCACTTCAGGGTGATGGACCTCGTGCCCAAGATCATCATGGTCTTAGGCGTGCTGCTCGTCGCGAGCACTGCTTGGAGCGCCATCGGCCTCGTGCGCGCCAGCGTCGCATCCGTGAACGCCGCCGCCCAGGCTCAGAAAGCCCAGGAGGCCGTGGCCGCCGCTCAGGCCGAAGCCGCAAAGCTCCAAGCGCAGGCCGAAGCGCGCGCCAAGAGCGCTGGTGCCGATAGCGGCGGCGAGACTGCTAAAGCGGACGCGCAGCCAAAGGCCGACCCGCAGGGCGCGCGGCCGACAACCACGACCAGCGATCGTCCGCCCACGACCGTGAGCGCCGATCGGCCGACAGCCAGGCCGGCTGTGACCACGAGTGACACTCCGCCGCCCAGTCGCGCCGAAGAGGTCGTGCGCGCCACGCCGAAGAGCAGCGGCGGCAAGCCCACCTTCGCCGAGCTCAACGAGCACATCGACGCCATCGAGAAGGCGGTCACCGCCGACCCGTCGCTCTTGTCGCGCATGGAAGGCGCGCTCGTGCTCTACAAGAAAATGCACGCGACCCAGGCCAAGTACAAAGTGAAGAGCAAGGACCCGGTCGCCGAGCGTATCCGCCAGGCCGAGCTCTACGGGGCCCTGGTCGACACCGTCGAAGAGCTACACGAGAAGGTGGCCCGCTAGCGGGTGATCGCGTCGCCGGCATAGCCGGGACGCCTTGACCATTAGATAGCCAGGCGCGTAGCTTCGCGCGCCTTTTGCGCGTTTTTGGAGCAGACAATGTCGTGGTGGCGCCAGGGATTCATCGGAAAGCTGATTCCGACCAAAAACGAGCGTGAAGTCACGCGCCTTACGGCCAAGGTGCAGAGCATCAGCACCCTCGACGCCAAGATGCGGGCGCTGCCGGATGACCAGCTCCGCGCCAAGACCGGCGAGCTGCGCGCCAAATACGAGCAGGCCTTCAAGCAGCTCGGCGGCGACCCGACGAAGATCATCACCGAGGGGCCCAAGGCCGAGGTGAAGGCCGAGCGTAAGCTCGTCGACGCGGCGCTCGAGACCATCTTGCCTGAAGCCTTCGCGGTCTGTCGCGAGGCGGGCAGGCGCGTGCTCAACATGCGGCACTTCGACGTCCAGCTGATGGGCGGCATGGTGCTGCACGAAGGCAAGATCGCGGAGATGAAGACCGGCGAAGGCAAGACGCTGGTCGCCACGCTGCCGGTGTACTTGAACGCTATCGCGGGCCGCGGTGTGCACGTGGTCACGGTGAACGAATACCTCGCGACCCGTGACTCGCAGTGGATGGGTCAGCTCTATCGCTTCCTCGGCCTCGAGACCGGCCTCATCGTGCACGGGCTCTCCGACTCCCAGCGCAAGGCGATGTACGCGCTGCCCATTACCTACGGTACCAACAGCGAGTTCGGTTTCGACTACCTGCGCGACAACATGAAGCTCTTCTTGAGCGACTACGTGCAACGCGGTCATCACTTCTCGATCGTCGACGAAGTCGACTCCATCCTGATCGACGAAGCGCGCACGCCGCTCATCATCAGCGGCCCCTCGGAAGAGTCGACGGACAAATACGGCCGCATCAACGCCGCCATCCCGGCGCTCAAGCGCGAGGTCGACTACACCATCGACGAGAAGTCGCGCACTGTCGTTTTAACGGAGCGCGGCATCGAGACGGCCGAGAAGAAGCTCGGCGTCGACAACCTCTATGCGCCCGACAACATCGAGATCCTGCACCACGTGAACCAAGGTTTGCGCGCGCACACCCTGTACCGCCGCGACGTCGACTACATGGTCGAAGAGGGCAAGGTGAAGATCATCGACGAGTTCACCGGTCGCGTCCTCGAAGGGCGCCGCTGGTCGGACGGCTTGCACCAGGCGGTCGAGGCCAAAGAGGGCGTCAAGATCGAGAACGAGAACCAGACGCTCGCGACCATCACCTACCAGAACTACTTCCGCATGTTCATGAAGCTCGGCGGCATGACCGGTACGGCCATGACCGAGGCGGAAGAATTCGCGAAGATCTACGACCTCGAGGTCGTGGCGGTCCCGACCAACCGCGCCATGGTTCGCGACGACGCCGACGATCTCATCTTCAAGAGCGAGCGCGAGAAGTTCGGCGCCATCTCGAAGGACATCCAGGAGCGCACCGCCAAGGGGCAGCCCATTCTCGTCGGCACCACCAGCGTCGAGAAGAGCGAAGTGCTGTCGCGCGAGCTCAAGAAGCTCAAGATCCCGCACAACGTCTTGAACGCGAAGTACCACCGCCAAGAAGCGGAGATCATCGCGCAGGCCGGGCGCAAGGGCGCCGTCACCATCGCCACCAACATGGCGGGCCGCGGTACCGACATCTTGCTCGGCGGTAACCCCGAGTTCTTGGCGAAGGCAGAAGCGACGCCGGAGACCGAGGCGCAGCTCCCGGCCCTCATCGCCAAGTACCAAGCGCAATGTGACGCCGAGAAGAACGAAGTGCGTACCGCCGGCGGCTTGTGCGTCATCGGTAGCGAGCGCCACGAGTCACGGCGTATCGACAACCAGCTCCGTGGCCGCTCGGGCCGCCAAGGCGACCCGGGTACCTCGCGTTTCTATCTGTCGCTCGAAGACGACCTCATGCGCATCTTTGGCGGCGAGCGCATCACCGCCATCATGGAAACCCTCGGCATGAAAGAGGGCGAGGTCATCCAGCACCCGCTGGTGAACCGCAGCATCGAGAATGCGCAGCGTCGCGTCGAAGGCCACAACTTCGACATTCGCAAGCATCTGCTCGAATACGACGACGTCATGAACGATCAGCGCATCGCGGTCTACAAGCTGCGCCGGCGCGTGTTGTCCGCTGACGCGGCGGCGACCAAGGAGCTGGTCCTCGACGCCATCGAGGACGTGATCATCAACATCGTGGCGCGGACCTGCCCCGAGAAGACCAACATCGACCAGTGGAAGCTCGACGAGCTCGAGCTGATGCTCAAAGAGCAGTTCAACGTCGAGATGAAGCTCCTCGATCTCAAGGACGTGACCCGCGAGGTCATCGAAGAGACGGTCTTCGCCGGCATCGAGAAGGTGCTGCTCGAGAAGGAAACGACGTACGGCTCGGATAGCTATTACGGCGTCTCGCGCATCATCTATCTGCAGACCATCGATCAGCTCTGGAAAGAGCACCTGCGCGACATGGACCACCTGCGCGAAGGCATCTCGCTGCGCGGCTACGCTCAGAAGGATCCGAAGCAGGAGTACAAGAAAGAGGGCTACAACCTCTTCGTCAACATGATGTCCGCCATCACGGGCGACGTCCTGCAGAAGACCTTCCGCGTCGTCATCACGCAGGAGACCGAGGATGAGTACCAGGCACGGCTCGAGCGGCAGCGCGACCGCCAGCGGCAGCTCATGCAGTCACGGACGACCTCGACGCAGCCCATCGCGGGTCAGAGCACGGCGAAGCCCGGTGAGCCTCCGAAGCCGAACAACGGAGAGCCCGAGGACGATGGTCCGTCGGTCGTCGAGAAGGTGAAGCGCGACGTCTCGGCCAACAAGAAGAAGCGCGACCGGCGGCGAGCTTAGCCGGCGATAGCGCGCGATCCATCCACCGCGGGGGCCTCGCCGTTCTCGGCGGCGCGCATCGCGCTATACAGGCGGCGTTCGAGGTCGAGGGCGTCGTTCACCGCGAAGCGCGGCTGTTCGCCGTCGAATGCGCAACGCTCGATCGCGGTCGCCATCTCGCGCCGCTCGGCTGGTGTCGCCTCGGCGAGGCAGGCGGAGATCGTGGTGATCGCGTGACTGCTCCGGTGGTAGCCCGCGTCTTTGCGTAACAATGTAGCCAGGGCTTCCGCCAGTCGGGCGGCACGCTGGATATCCGGGAGCGCTCCCTGCACGACAAGGACGCTGTCGCGCAGCTCGACTGCTTTAGCGGACAATGTCGTGTTTATGGCCGCGAGCTCCTCCCGCATTGCCTTCGCGGCGATGGCGCGGGTTTCGGGTGTGGCGCCTTGGAAGGGCCGGAGGAGCTTGTCGATCTGAGCCGACTCGACGCGTTGGCTGCGTGCCTTGGTCAGGGCACGCTCGACCCGCCATTTGACGGAGCTCGTCCAAGCGGCGAACGCCAGGGCGGCCGCTCCGCCGGTGGCAAGATGGGCGCCGGCGACGACGCCGTCCAAGCCGTACAAGCAACTACCGGCGAGGCAGGCGATGGCGCCGACGATTGCGCTGCCGACCTTGACCACCGCTGGACCCGGCTCGTCCTCCAGCAGCCAAGCGTCGAAGCCTCGAGCCTTCGCCGCGGGACCAACCGTCCATTTGAGCTTGTCGGCGTCTCGCGCGGCGGTGGTCGCAAGCTCGCACGCCCGTTCGTGGACGGCCGCGGAGATCGGTCCATCTCTCACCGGCACGACCTCACCCAAAGAGGTCCCTTGCAGCAGCGGTAGCGCAACTGGTCGCTCAGCCACCGCCAGCGAGTGGTCGTTCGAAGGTCGGGAGGTCGTTCGCGGATTCCATGCGCTCATGTTGGCGCTTTATCGGACTCACTCGCCGGCTGGTGTTTGCTGTCGTGGCACTCGCGCCCGCCGGGGTAGCAAAAAGTGCCAACGTGTCACTCATTTCCGAAACGACACGGTGTCACCGCCGATAAGTCCGAACACTTCAACGAGCTAGCCGCTCAGGTGATTGGTGTCATGACCGCGAATATTCGAGCGATCCCGCTTCCCTCACGCAACGACCCGGCAGTCGTTGCCGCGCGTGAAAACATCGATGGCGTCCTGCGTGGCGCCTACAACGCCAGCGAGGGCACGATTCCGCTGTCCGCGGCGGCCGCCATGTTGGCGAAGCTCCGTGAGGGCGACGACGTCATCACGGACGAAGAGGCGTTCGCGGTCATCAGTCTGTTGCAAGACACCCGCGACAGCACCCCCGAGCTCGAGACACGGTTCCGCGAGCTTCGCGCGCAAATTCAGGCTCACGAGCATGTCCCCGGGATGGCCGATCGCATCGGGGCGCTGCGCGTCCGGGCCGCCGCCGTCGAGGCGCAGCTCAACTACGCCTACGCACAGCACAGTCCGTTGTCGCAGGTTTACCGTGCCATCGAAGACGATCGCCGCGGCAGGATCAACTAATGAGCGCGCGCATCATGGCAGGCCGTAGCCCGGCCGAGCGTATCGCCGAACGCATTCAAGATCGCTTCGCCGAGTGTTACGCGGGCGATCGACGTGTCGACGACACCGAGCTCCAGGGAATCATCGACATGCTCGCGAACGATGGCGATGGCGTCACGCCCGAGGAGCTCGGCGTTGCCGAAGAGCTCCTGTCGGCTTCGCGGGAGCTGATGCTCGAAGGCTTCGCCGACTACCGCGTGGCGCGTGACGCACGCAACGCTCTGCGGACACGCGCCGCGGGTGCCGAGCCGAACGAAGAGCTGGTGAAAGCCGAGCGCGCGGTCAGTGAAGCCATCGGCGAGATCGACGCGATAGGCGAATTGCAGCGCGTGATGTCGAGGCTCGTCCTCGGTCTCGCGGAGCATGGTGGCCGCGACAATCGCGTTCCTAAGGTTGGTGGGTGAGGGCGACGGGGGATTGG